>CAZVHC010000119.1:0-1510 GCA_964627005.1 uncultured Desulfurococcaceae archaeon | reverse complement strand
AGGCGGCTATTATTCTACACAATAGGTTAGAGCTAGTTCTACGCCTTCTCTTGTAAGTCCATAAGATTTTCTTCCCTTACCATGTGGTTTCTCATAGACAAGGCCTTCCCTGACTAGTTGATGTAGTGCATCATATACCTGGCCCCTCAAGTGTCTTGGGAAGAGTTTAGCGATATTCTCCGGAGCCACGTGGCAATGTGTAGTTTTACCACAGTATTCATAGATTGCACAAAGAGTCCTTATCAGAAAGCTTCTATGTACCCTGGGTGTCATATCTCGTTATCCACCTCTATTGTAAATCTATGTGTGAGACGTATTTAAGGTTTAGCCTAAACATTGAAGATATAGGATAAATTTTTATACCTAGGCTGATAGATTATATGATAGGGGAAATTCATATGGGTATTCAGTTAAGAGAATATGGTGTCGGCAGTATAATAGTTGCTGGTAGGGAATACCTTAGTTTAGAGCTCCTAGTACGTCCAAAGAAGGCTGGTGCCCGTGGCAAGACTTATCTACAGTATGTAGCTACAATACCTAAGCCAGTAGCGCTAGAGCTCTATAGGAGAGCCAAAGAGAAAGAGGATACTGAACTGCCGGTAATAGCACTCATATCACCAGCTGAATGGTACCACGGACTACTATGGTATAAAATGAAGAATACACTACCAAGACTACCAAAGAATATAAAGAAGGAACTAACAGCCCTAGGAATAAACCCAGAGGACAAAGACCAGACAGTACTAGTCATAGCTAAGAAGAAACAACTAGAACAACTAGGACTAGACCCAAGCAAACCAATAACCCTAGACGAGATCATGAAAAAGATCCTAGAGAAAACAATAAAGCCAGCGATAGTGAAATCCGTCTCCCAGCCCAAGCAATAGAAAGGGGCCCAGGGAGATGGCCCAGGTAAAACTCACACTAGAACAACTGAAGAAAGCAAAGCCGCTGCCACATATATTCGACTCTAAGTGGCAGCCAGATCCAGAAACATTCCTATGGGTTGTTAATAACATTACAACATGGAGACCGAAGAGAATAAAAGGTCTTCATGGAAAACTCATAGAGCCTATTCCCTTCAAAGATGGACTTACCTATGATGCAATAGCTATTAAGCCTGGTGGAACACTTTATCTAGTGGACTCGGCTGCTCATGCAATCCTCTATGAATCTGATGGAACTAAAACGGCCGAAGATATAGTTATCATGCTCATAAACGAGATGGTTGAAGTGTTAGAAAAGAATGATCCAGATAATCCACTTGTTAAATCAGTTCATGAAGGAAAAAGTGATGAAAACACAAACAGTATGTTCTACGTATTCTATAGACACCTTGCAATGCTGAAAAAGAAGGATTAATTAAGTAAAAAAACCTCTAGTATTCACCACGATCTACACTCCAACGACTACTTATCAACCTATAGGTCCTAATTCCTAGTTCCTTAGCCTTACGAGCCATAACTAATCCTTTTTCTCCTATCCATTTTCCTGTTTTAACTGTTATTTC
>CAZVHC010000118.1:0-1554 GCA_964627005.1 uncultured Desulfurococcaceae archaeon | reverse complement strand
ATGAGTCTATAAGTATATCATAATCTATCAATAGAACTATATTCTCTGGTAGCCTCCCATAACGCCTCATAAAGAATCTTATACCTCTTAGGGCTGAAAACGGGTTCCACTACCCTATGATCTCTTAGGCACTATGTAAGCTGTATGATATACGGTATCTCCATTGAATAATTCACATAGCCTAATAAAGACTCTCTTATCCCTCCCACCTTGGCCGAGAAAAACTATGCCCACAAGGTCTGGTGTCCATTCATCAAGTCCTTCTATGGTTTTCAATATATGATCCTCTACATACTAAGTTTTTTAGCCAGTAAACGTGGATCTATACCGCTACTCATAAGATCATCAAATCCGCTATAATCTATCAATTCATAATCAAGTATATCAGCTTTATCCTTGTAAAGTATCAGTAAACTTAACCAGTCTGGATCAAAGCTACTGGTTTCCTCAATAACTTTGTGAAGATAGTATAGAGTATCAATACTATGAGTTGTAATAATATACTGCTTCTCATCAGCAGCAACACTATGGATAATATATTTTAGGGTACTCTCAATAAGCGATGGATGCATATAAGAGCCGAAATCATCCCATAAGATGATGTCTGGATTAACAAACTCGATATAAAGTATATTCATTAACGTCCTATATATCCCATCGCCTAGATCCTTTACACGAATATATTTAGGAATAACCTCCCTATTTAGAAGCACCTCTCTACGTATAGTAACACCATCTGGTCGTATAGTTAGCTCCGTATATATTTTACCTGGTAACGATGGATTAATGTATTTGTCAACAACCCTCTTATGTAATCCCCTGGATTCAACAACATCCCAGTTATCAATTATGTATTTCTCTATACTATTCATAAAATATTCATTATACAATATAATAATTGATGAAATAGGTATGGGTTTCTCAATACGTCTAAAGCCTATACCTACCTCAAAACTATATTCTCCTCCACCAGCTTTAGGGTACAGGAAGTACTGACTATCTAGAGTATACGGTAGGTCATCAATGCCTGCTGAAATACTATATGTAGTGGAATACTTGTTGTTAATACGTAGCCTATAGTTGATCAAGAGCTTTGATGTGGTATCGTAGTTGTAGAGAAGATGTTTAAGACTAGGTGGTTTATGAACTTTACTAAATAAGTTATTTGGATAGAGTTCACTAGGTATCATTAGTTTCGATGACAGTATGTATAAGGCTTCTAATAGTGTTGTTTTACATGAACCATTTCTACCTATAATGGTCGTTAACTTATTAAGCTTTATAGGCTTACTTGTCTCCCTTATCCCACGAAATCCCTCGATCTCTATACTTTCTATGTGTACCCTATCCATTATATAGCACCTAATAGTAGACCTATGATCTATTATACTTTGCTCCAGAATTTCTGTACTGGTAGGTTCCCTAGTATAAATAATACTTATCTTACATGTATACATTTTACATGTCTACGTGAAGGTAATTATGTTTAAGTACCTACCTACGTGCTTTTACTAGTAGTATTGCTGTTATTGAGGCGAATAGTGGTAGGCTTGA
>CAZVHC010000117.1:0-1599 GCA_964627005.1 uncultured Desulfurococcaceae archaeon | reverse complement strand
GTGGAGGAGGATAAAGGCCTTTATAATAAGGGATCTAAAGGCTGTGTTTAGGGAGAAGGCAACATTATTCTGGGTAATAGCATGGCCGATTATCTGGATCTTTATGGTAGCCTATGTATTCCTTCCAACAGGGATTGGTGAACCAGTAACGCTAGACCTTGGTGTTGTGAACCTTGATAAATCGGATGCTCCATTCAATGGGTCAATGTTTATAGAGATAATGAATGAGACAGAGTATAAAGGTGTAAAGCTATTCAATATAAAACTCTATGATAACGAGGATTTGTTGAAAACTGATCTTAGAAAGGGAAGGCTTGATGTGGGCATGGTTATACCGGATGGTTTTGGCTATAACATATCATATGGTATGGCTAGGATAAAGATCTATATAGGGGCTGATAGTCCATACACTAGTCAGATAAACCATGGTATAATATCCGGGTTTATGGAGGGCTTTAGACAGAGGTTTACAGAGTATAGGATAAACTATACATTAACAATAATAGGTAACTATACAATGGGGAACTGGACAAGCTATATACCAGAGAATGTATCTACGCCATGGACTATACAGAACATATCATTCCTAGAATTCCTGAGACAATATTTTATGGGCTTAGCAAACCCAATCAATGCATCCTATGAGGAGGTTAAACCAGAGGCTCTAAGGAATAGATCAACTATTATAGGCTGGTACTCGATCGGAGCTATAGGTATGATGTTCCTCTACACGGGATTCAGTATAGGTGCATTAATGGTTGTTGAGGAGAAGGAAAGAGGTACGTTGAGGAGAATACTTGCATCACCAGCTACAGAATCAGATCTACTCGTTGGAAAGACGTTATCGGGAATACTATTACTTGGAATATCGGCTCTAATAGCGATCATTGTAGCCGTGGCACTGTGTGGGGCTAAGATACTCTGGAACCCGTTTAATCCAGTGCATTGGCTGGTAGTACCGTTAATGATAGCTACATCGCTGATGACGATAGGTATAGGAATACTACTATCACTAGTTGCAAAGACAAGTAGAGGTGCAAGTGGTCTAGCAACAGCACTAGGTCTAATGCTGGCATTCACAGCAGGTATATGGTTCCCAAAGGAATGGCTACCGGGCTGGATGGCCCTACTAGCAGAGTATTTCCCAGTAACATGGGGTATAGATGCGATCAGGAATATCCTGGTATTCAATCTATCATTAGATGAACTAGCACCCGATCTAGTCAAGGTACTGGTTGCAACAATAGTACTATACCTACTAGGAGTGATAGCCTATAAGAAAACTATAAGAAAATACGTGGAAAGCTAAATACAAAGATGCATCAGCAAATCAATAATTAGATGAAGTAAACCTATATGATTTAACACATAGTATATTTATCCATTATACTAATTACCATCTAAAATATCAAACCTATGGTGGCTATGTGTAATAGACTAAACATGTAAAATCTATTATAGAATCAGAAATAATCACCTATATAGAGTATGTAGAAGGGAATAATATCATGGATATGAGAGTGTACATTCTAAGATTATCCCAACTAATCTCCCCATTCTACTAATAGCTCTATGAACACGTGATCTAGTATAGTAGCC
>CAZVHC010000116.1:0-1599 GCA_964627005.1 uncultured Desulfurococcaceae archaeon | reverse complement strand
TATTGAATTCTCTAAGACGTTTAATCCTATATGGTATAATATCAGATAGTTTCAAACCACACCCGATACTCTGTGGAAGCTCCATCCTATACTTATATACATGGTTAAGCCTTGTCTCCCCAACATATATGAACCCCTGGGTAACTAGCTTCTCTCCAAAAACCACGTGTTCCCTATACATCCCAGTTCCTCTCAATACATTATTTAGATATAATACGAAATCATGTGGACTAAGATCTACCATGTATAAGTCAATGTCTCTAGAAAACCTCCTATACCTCCTTGGAAAGTATATATCATTTAAACAGCTTCCTCCACCAAGGACATAGTTGAAACCATAGATCTCTGATGCTTTAGAGATTGTCTGGAGTATAATGTACTTAGCAATATCCGTTATAAACCATTGTATAGTATATCCTTGTCTCTCTATCTCAACAGGATCAATACTTCCTAGATCAATCAATTACATCACCCAGTATATCCGTTATCTTAAGCATGTTTATGGGGATGAGATCGGCTGGATCTATATCAAATAATGGTTTATCACCAGTAAAACTCGATAATATAAACTCTAGTGTTGAAACTCGTTTCCTTAAACCCATCCTATCAGCTATTGAGACAAGCTTATCCGGATCAATATATTGCCTAATATAATAGTATATCTCAAATACAATACCCTCATAGAACCAGAAATCACCACGAAGCATATCGACAAGTGCTTGTTCCAAGGTAGCCTCTCTAACACGGAATCCATAGGGTGTATCCATTGATTCGCTCTCAATAAACCCTTCTAGAGGATATGCTATAACCAATGGTCTACTAAACCCAAACCTATACAGTATATTAGTGTCCGGGTATACGGATAAACCATTATTCAACCCAATAACTGCTGCAAAAACCTCAGTTTTCTCAACTGGAACATACACCTCATATACTGGGAGATCAGAGTAGGGCTTAGGGCAACAAGCTCCTGCAACCCTAACACCAGTTATAATACCATCTGATACATTAACAGCCCTATAGACAGTATAATCGATCCCCTTACGAGCATATATTGCTCTCCACGTAAGTGGTGAATAAATATTAACTCTATAAACACCATCATCCCTATAAACAGCACCACTTTCCAGAAGCCTCTTCAGCCTCCTATACCTACTAGACCTAGGCCCCTCCACACCAAATACACTAAGATCAATCTCTACAACCATATATACACTCCCCACTATAGACAAAGAACTAATATAGAAATAAATGTTTCCCTATACCTTGAGAATACTTTCTTAGTAAAATATAGGACAGCTTCAACAACGGATCCAGTACTCCAATACATTCTCCCACATGTATATACTGGATCTATGCAGAGAAGATACTCAATCATACCTAGGGACTTAATAGATTTACAGTACGTGTATTCCTAAAATATTCATTTAGAGGATATATCGTAGTGTTGCCTAAGCTTTGATAGTAGTTTCTGTGATAGCTCTCTATAGAATGGTATCTGGGGTTTAACTAGTGTCTCTACACTCATTATATCATAGTATACGAGATTATTCTTTACAAGCTCCATTAATAGTCTGTATTCACGTTTACCTATACATC
>CAZVHC010000115.1:0-1759 GCA_964627005.1 uncultured Desulfurococcaceae archaeon | reverse complement strand
CCCCGGACTACCGGCTTAGAAGGCCGGCGCCCTATCCTGGCTAGGCCACGGGCCCTTCTAGTATTGTTTTTGTTTATTGGGGGATAAAGGTTTTTATTGTTTATGGATGGTGGGTTGTTTTGGCTTATTATTTGTGGTATTATGTGTTCTATTTGTGTCTTTATCTTATTGTCCATAGTTGATCCTGGTGCTGGGGATGAGTGGTTGCTGTAGGTATTGTATAGTCGTGGTTATTGTTGCTAATGTATTGTTAGGAGATATTAGTGATTAATTATCTATAGAATATATGTGATCAGTAGTGGAGGTAGTGGTTATGGGGATGCTTTGTCGGAAACGATTCATTCTGGTCTCTATAGTATGGATCTGGTTATTCGTAGGGGCTCTCGTAACGGTTTTACTCATGGCTTTTATTAAGGGTGTGTCTCTGGACATGGAACACGTTATTAGTATGTTGAATAAAGAGCCTTACTTGGCAAGTTATGTTGAAGTGATTGCAGCAGGTGCTTTACCACTATTCTTCACCCTATATTGTAGGGATAATATCCAGATATATGGTGTGAAGAGAGAAGGTGTTGTGAGAAGCCTAGTACTATCTATCTTAATGGTTACTCCCTTCATCTTCTCATGGGTTCTCTATGGGGGAATGGGATTCTATAGTTTTAACCTAAGGTTTCCATATAATATATGGTATGCCTTCCTAGGAGTTATTGCTTATGGTCCTCTAGAAGTATTCTTTGTCGTATGGTTGATCGTGAACACTGATCTGGTGTTTAAGAAAGGAGACAACATACTCTCACCAGGGCTACTGATCACGGTTATAGTCTTTAGCTTATCACATATTATACTATCACCACAGGCTGGCTTAAGTAACGCTATTAGTGTATTGATGATATGGATGCTCCTGGGACTAGTATTCAAATATACAGGTAATTCTGTAGGACCTATGGTAGCATGGACACTTATTAATGGTCAGGTAACTCGTCTTGTAATTGGCTGTCTAACATAGTGCTACCATATTATGTTTAAGATACCTATATATCCTAATACTCTATTAACTAATTCTATACTAGTAGGTTCTCAGAGGAGGCATATTTACGTATGTTAAAGGCTAGAATTGTTTTGAAGAGTACGGCCTACCTATTTATTGTATCGGTAATCTACTACTTTGCTTTTACGCTACATAATCTACTCTTATATGCTATAGCATTTATACTACTGGGTTCTACAACACTTATACTACATGTTAAGGATTTCTATAAGTATAGTACTGAATTTATTGATTGGTACTATAGGTTTAGTGATTTCCTCAAAATATTCCATAAGTGCTTAGCCATAGTATTTGCAGTTCTCCCACTGATCTACTACAAGGATCTACTCAGTATATTTATTGCATCAACTATAATATCCACCATAATCTTCCTAGAGACAATACATCAGCTACTAATAACACCCTCCATAGCATTCTCAATAGGCCTAACCTTCCTAATAGCTATATGGACGATTGAACCCAGTCTATCCGGGTCTGGAGCATATATATTTAGGGTTTTCTCTACACTCCTAGCCCTAACACTCATCATACCATCAATAATGTATGTTGTTAGGAAATACCTTGAAGTACGTGGACATGTAGTATATCCTGTTACAATGCCTAT
Source organism: uncultured Desulfurococcaceae archaeon (assembly GCA_964627005.1). Classification (GTDB taxonomy): domain Archaea; phylum Thermoproteota; class Thermoprotei_A; order Sulfolobales; family Desulfurococcaceae; genus CAZHDB01. The sequence goes on along the minus strand of CAZVHC010000115.1, from coordinate 107 downwards.
CTCAGTAGCTATACTAATACTTGGAATAGCACTACTAATATCATACCCCATAATGCCCCAGCTACTATACCTCATAGTATGTCTACCATGGGGAAGCATATTCATAG
>CAZVHC010000114.1:0-1764 GCA_964627005.1 uncultured Desulfurococcaceae archaeon | reverse complement strand
ACCCTATGTAATATTTACTTGTACTACATTATTTAAAAATACCTACTCCAATTATAGATAAAGATATATCACTATCTCTAACTAATATATAGTATGGAGGGGCTGTGTATGAGTAGGCTTAGATTAATTAGATTAATTGGCATAACCATAATGTTCATCACAGCTGTGCTCATAGCCAACTATACAATAATAACCCATACACCACAAAACACCCCAGAAACCCAAGCCACAAAACCAGTAAAACTAAGGATCCTCTTCGGTAAAGAATCAAACGAACCCAACACCGCCAGCCTAAAGATAACAGCTTCCTACCATATCAAAGTCTACCGTGACGGAAAACTAGTAGCCGAGAGACACAAGGAAAACGACCCAATCACTATCCAATGGTACCGTATGGTAGCAAACATGATGTTCGGCTTTATCCGTTCCGGAGCACTAACATGGTATGATACAGAATATAATAGTAGGACATGGGTAGATACGGATCAATACGGTATCGATCCTAAGATGTATATTGCTCTTGGAAGCGGATCTGGAACACCATCTCTATACGACTATAAATTGTTTAATGAGGTTACTAAGGATGTAGCCAGTATGTCTGTAACGGTTGATAGTGTTAATGAAAGATACATAGTTATGTATACTAAGACATTTACTATTACATCAGGTTTTACATTGACTGAAGTAGGGCTAGTCCTATATGTTGATGTAGATACCACTAATAGCAAAACAGGGAGATACCTTCTTGTTGCACATGATAGTGTGAGTCCAAGTATCGATCTTGCCTCTGGAGATAGTGTAAGTATTACATATCAGCTAACAATTCCATACAATAGTAATGGAGTATTTACACGGTGGTTCTATAATGCATTAATAAACTACTGGCTAGGTTATAAGGGGACAACTGGTTCTTCACTAACTCTGAAGGCTGAGAGCGGTTATACTGGTATAATAGATACTGCGGCTGATGAATATTATAATTATGATCATGATCCCTGTGATATTGTTGATGGTGAATATACTTATATTGAGATCGGCAAGGGCTCTAGTACTACTAGCCCATTATTTGAAACGTATAGACTGGGGAATAGGTTGCAGAGGAAAAAAACAACTGGCACTCAATGTATTGCAGAAGTTAATGAAACCGATATTTTTCAAATGCATTATATAGTTAGCTTTACATTTACTAGTTCAGCCAGTATTACCGAGATAGGGTTCTCATATTATACTGACCGTAAAGGAGGAGATGCGACTAGTGCTGATTATTATCTCTGGTGTTATTGGAGCCTGCCTTCAGCCATAAACGTTGATGCTGGTGATGGTTTGAGGGTAGAGATTACTATTGAGATACCTTATACATAGTAGGTGGTGGTGCTGTGGATTGGAGACGGATTGTCCAGACCATATTGTTTATTGTATTGGTAACTGCTCTTATACCTCCTCTCCCAATAATCAAGTTAGCCAGTAATTATAGAACTCCCATTATCATAACTGAGCAATCCGGAGCCAACCTTATAGATTATCAGGTAAAAATAGTATTAGATAATAACTGGGATGGATGGAGCCATGTCTCTAATGATGGCTCAGACATATACTTTACGGACAGTAGTGGTAACCCTTTATACTTCTGGGTGGAGGAATTCGATTATGAAAACCAGCATGCGATCATATGGGTGAGGGTAACAAGCATTCCTGCTAGCTCAAGTGTGACAATATACATGTACTATGGAGGGACAAACCCATACACAAGCTATAATGACACAG
>CAZVHC010000113.1:0-1773 GCA_964627005.1 uncultured Desulfurococcaceae archaeon | reverse complement strand
CACCAGTTATAAGTGCATTATACTCCCTATACATGATCGCTGCCAGTATATGGGCCGCTGTATGGAGCCTCATAATCCTATACCTGCGATCCCAGTCGATAACCCCATGGACAATATCTCCTACTACCAGATCATGATCGCTTGTATCGAGTCTATGGATAACCTCACCAGATTCCCTATCAATGTACACCTCTACAACACGGTATCTCCTACCATTCTTGATGAGATACCCAGTATCACATGATAAACCCCCAGCCCTTGGATTAAACGCGGTCTTATCAAGAATGATCTTGTCACCATCAACACATGTGATCCTAGCATCAAATTCCCTCAAATAACAGTCTCTCTGATATAATAACTCTGTCAAATATACTCCCCCAAACACTTTCTTTTACTAGATTCGGGTTCACACATTATACTAGCAAGAATCAAAGGTATTATAGTTATTCGATCAATGAGTTTTTAGTTCGGACTAATGATCTTTTTGTCTATCTGGTGTATGATGAATATTAGGAGCCTATTATTGTACTAAATTATATCTAGGCATTATGACTCTTACATTATCTATTTCTATAACCTTCACTTCTAAACCATATATTTTCTCAATATTATCCTCATTTATGATCTTATCCGGTACACCACTACCTATTATCCTACCTGCCTTCAATAGATAGACCTTGTCACAGAAGAGACATGCTAGATTAGGATCATGTAGCGTTAATAGTGTTAGTCTACCAGTTTTTCTAGCGACATCCCTAATTATTGATAGGATGCTTATCCTGTTCTTAAAGTCTAGGAATGACGTTGGCTCGTCAAGCACTACCAACTTACTATCTTGTGCTAAGGCACGTGCTATAAGGACTAAACGTTTCTCTCCCCCACTTAACGATGTAAATTGTCTATTCTCCATATTCTTTATCCCAAGAAGCTCTAGTACTTCATCTACTCTCTCTTCATCTTCACCCGTAGGACCCTTCACCGGGTTTATATAGGGGTTTCTACCCATTAGAACGACTTCATGGACCGTGTATGGAAAGTTTATATGGAATTCCTGTGGGACATAGGATACTAGTTTTGCCCTATCCCTATACCCGAGACTCAGGAGGTTAATGTTGTCAAGGAGGATCTCTCCTTTCTGTGGTTTTAGGATTCCAACAATACATTTTATCAGAGTTGTCTTACCAACACCATTAGGTCCTAGGAGACAACCTACGCTATCATTGAGCATTAGGTTGATTCCCTGGAGTACTGGTTTGTCTCCATAGGAGAACCATAGGTCTCTAATCTCTAGCATAGTAGAACCTCCTCTTCACGAGTATGGCGAATAATGTTGGTGCACCTATGAAGTTTGTGACAACACTTAATGGGAGTTCTGCAGACATTAAACTCCTAGCTATATCATCACATACTAGTAGCATTAATGAGCCAACTAGTGCTGATGCAGGTATGAGCCTTCTATTATCAACTCCCACTAGTAGCCTAGCTATGTGTGGAGATACAACGCCGACCCATGCTATCATACCAGCTAAGCTTGTTGCTGCTGATGTAGCTAGTGTTGCTGATACTATACCTATAGCTCTATACTTTTCAACATCTACTCCAAGTGCTTTAGCTTCCTCATCACCTAATGAAAGTATATTGAAAACCCATCTCATTAGGAGGATAACGGTTATACCAGTGATCATAGGTGGTAATGCAGGCTCTAGATCACTCCATCTTATCCCAGCAAAGCTTCCAAGAAGCCAATACACTATTGTAGGCAGCCTATTATAG
>CAZVHC010000112.1:0-1866 GCA_964627005.1 uncultured Desulfurococcaceae archaeon | reverse complement strand
AAGAAGCGTAGGGCTAAGCCGTAGGAAAGCCGAATACATACACAGCCTATCCCAAACCATATATAATGGATATGATCTGGATAAACTACGTCAGAAAGAACCCTTGGAAGCCATTAAAGAACTAGTCAGGTTTAAGGGGGGTAGGTCTATGGACAGCGAAACCCGCTATAATGGCTTCTACTGGAAACCTATCCCTTGATCTACTTGAGGATAAAGCTTTATCAAGGGGGCTGGAGAATCTAGGGCTAGGTGATAATGATATCAAGTACTTGTTAATAGAGTGTAGAGAGTATATCGGATTGATAATGTATCTCTCTGCACTAGAGTATGAGAGATCAAAATAGATAATTATAGAAAAGATCAGATGCAATAGATTAATAAAGAGTTTAAGTATTTATCATAACTTAGAACTATTCCCATTATAGACCTATTTAGGAAAGGAGATCATGGTGATCCATTGTGGTTAGGAGTTGGAGGTTTAGAAAGTTTGTAGTACTATTTACCTATACCCTTGTAACATTCGTATCTTTCACTACAGTCTCTGACATGCCTTTGATGATCAAGTACATGCTTAGAACTACTGATATAGTATTATTTATCATATCATCTATAGTAGCCTACAGGATACATAGGATGTATCCAGAAAGACATGATAAGCCATCAGACTTCCCCCAACTACTCACAACTGATCCCTATGCCCTATGTAGACACCCATTCTATGCTACGTTAATTGTTAATCAGCTATCAAAATAGCCCTAGCCCTCGTAAGCATCTATGGCGTTATCGCATGGGCTCTCTGTATACCATTATGGATAGCACTGATCAAGCTGGAGGAACGAGAGCTCCTAAGCTACTGGGGAGATATGTACAGAAGGTATATGGAGGAAACACCAATGCTAATACCATATCCCAGGAAAAGAACCAAACGCTAAAAAGATCAGAATAAGCCACTCCACACCCAAGGGCCTAAATACAAAATGCTCTGTCCAATGTATAGATAGTATGTTGTGAGGTTGGGGTTATAGGGGTTTTTGGATCCGAAGATACTATACCTATAAGCTATTATCCCATGATTTAATGGTTGATCAAGGTATCCATGATAAGGTTTCATACCTAATGTCTAGTGGTGAGATAGAAAACCTAAAATTATAATGGCTCTACTAAAGGATAGAATGTGGTGTATAAGAGGTTTATTATGAGGGATCTAGTCTTCAACAAAGATTTTATCAAAGATACTTTTCCTAATATAAAAACCCGTATTGAGTAGACGTATATAGAGTTGTTCTCGGTTCATCTTCAATATTCCTATTTCGTATAGTCTTCTTAGAACTGATAGTGTGCCTATAACTTCTAGCCCAAGTTCTCGTGCAAGTCTTCTAGCCTTTTTATCATCGAGTATAACTATCTTATTCCTCTCTAAAGCAACTAGTATAGCGGAAGACTCGCCTAAACCTAATCGGGGAAAGCTTCGAGATACCTCCTCTACTTGGAGCAACCCTTTTCCTATAAGATCCAAGACAGCATGATATACTTCATCCCTTCTTCTCCCTAGTTCTAGTAGGACACCACGTGGGATCTCAGTATCTGTGAATACATGTCTAATAGTATCTTCAAGCACACCAAGCTTTGTTAGGACAATAATGGGAGAGGTATTAAGAACCACTCTTAAAGATTCTCCTATACGTGTCACGCTCCTCCACAGCCTCCTCCTCATCGATAATCGGGTATTCTATGCCAAGCTCCTTGAGGAGAAGCCAAAACTCATCTATTCGAAGCCCCAGTAATTCAGCAGCTCTACCCATCGAGATCCTTTTTGAGAGGAATAGTCCTAACACTAGAAACAATCTCTCACGGTTAGGATAAGAT
>CAZVHC010000111.1:0-1891 GCA_964627005.1 uncultured Desulfurococcaceae archaeon | reverse complement strand
CTCTAGTTATAGTATCTTCAAAGAATACATATACACCCTTTGTCCCTCGTGTTAGTAGTATAAGGTATCTATTCACAAGTAGTTTGTAAGCTCTAGCTTTATCCCTTCTAGCAATCTTCTTAAGGGAGTATTTTCCACCAACATAATCTGTTATAACATCTGGATTAACTACCCAGCCATTATTACGCCATATAAGATCTCTACCCCAGATTACACCAACGTATTCAGCTTCAAATCCTTGTGCACCATATACTGATGCACAATACTTTAGCGGATCAAGATAACCCATCCAGTATCTTGGATATTCTTCTCTCTCATCCATAAGCCAATAGATCTTTAACCCGGTACCACGATATATATCTAGATCTGAGTATTTAATACACTTTTTCTCCTTCCTATCATATTTCATACATAAGGGGTATCCTATTCTTAGATTATCTGGTGCTCTACGATCAACTTTATTACCAGGGGTTTCTGTAAAAGCTGCTACTAATGCAATACGATAACCATTCTCATGCTTCTCCCTAAGATCACTGATCATATCAACTATATCATCGTATACATGGAAATCCAAACCATTAAATCTTGGCCTAAATACACCATCTGTTAACAGGTTCCTAACAGCCTCTAGATAACTATTAGGTATTCTAATTGGCCTAGATAATTCATAGACTGTATAGTTAATTCCCTTATTCCTAGCTATATTAACGAAATTACTAGTGAACCCCTCCTCATCACCTATGAGTATTTGTTCATCATCATATAGATATACTTTAACACGACTACGGAACATACTCAATTCTATATTCTCTAATCTCATCCTTTGAGCTTCATCATAAATTATGAGATCCAGTAATCCATATCTATTTACTGGAAAGTTTCTCTCTGCAACACCCTGATAACGTGGTGGGCCTATTGAGAAGAATTTTATTAACCCCCTTATCCTGCTACCTAGTGATTCCCTTAAAGTATTCAATAACCTATTGTTCTTATAAGCTAGTATAGTATTATAGCCACGTGATAATGCTTCAAAGAATAGTGTGAGAGCCACTATAGTCTTACCAGATCCACTAACACCTTTAACAATGAATGCTCTATCTTCACCTTTATCTAAAGCATCTAGAACATGATCAACTATTTCTAGCTGATTCTCAGTAAGACCGTAGCCTCCACCAACTAGTGTCTCAATAGCGTTTCTTAGCAACTTGTTCTTATTATCACGGATAAACTCTATGAGAGATTTAGAGATCTGGAATCTACCATTAACTATTAAATCAACTTCACTATAGCTACCTGGTTCTCCAAGGTTATTAATTATTTCAACAAGTTGATCTTCTGTACGAGCTATGCAACATCCATTTACATAACTAAAACTATATGTATAGACAACACCAGTAAAGTCCAATCTGGATCCGGCTGTATGTAGATACTTGAACTTAGCTACATAGTTTTCCATCTGATAACATGGATCAATACGTGTTTGCCTAGAATCTGTAGAGTATGCCATATAGTAATTTATCCTCTTATAAACACCACTCCAAGACTTAGCCTCAACCACTAATACTCTCTTCCTACCAACAATGATATAGTCTACACGTTCTAGCCCCTCTAGAATGGGATATTCAATGATAACTGGATACCCATTGGAAGCCTTTAGTATAACTGGTAAGGTCTTCTTCCAGCTAAGCAATAGCTCCTGAGAAGGTTTCTCCCCATAATATTTAACGTAGCCTTGATACACATAGTTATAGACTTCATTAAAGGATATATGGGATGGATTGTAGACAATTACTGGTAGACCACTTCCATATGATAATATGTTGTTAGCCAAATAATCACCAGTAACAATAGCTCTACTATAATATAAAGCAGTATATAGTGATTTTATACT
>CAZVHC010000110.1:231-1904 GCA_964627005.1 uncultured Desulfurococcaceae archaeon | reverse complement strand
GTTGAAGCGTATCTAAATGGGGTAGTGGTTTCTATGAAAAACCTGTTCTTGTAAGCGAGGTATCTATTGTACCAGGTTGGGAGCTGGGCCATGTTTCCACCATCATTAACCTATTCTGACAGAATAGGTTAATAAACCTTTCCTACTATGACAGAAAAGGTAAAATATCTTCGGCAACAATAGCTTATGTGGTGGCCACGTATTGGCTAAGGCATTGGGGGATGTTAAGGTTAGGAGGCTTGGTAGGCAGCTTATTCTCAATATACCGGTAGACGTAGTTAGTGCTCTTGGGCTTAGACAAGGAATGAGTTTTAGGATCTTATCGAGGAGTAGTGAGGAGCTTGTTCTAGAGCTTGGGGAGGGCCCAATACATGTGCTGCAGGCTGGTAAGTCAGCACTAAGGTTAGCTATTGATACTGCCTTGGCTCCATTCAAGGAAGGCGATAGAGTTCTTGTGATGTCTAAAGATGATACCACATTGGTGTTACAGAGGATCGATTACCATATAGTTAAGGTATCAAAGAAAGAGAGAAGCTACTATAGAGTCAACATACCATGGGAACTAGTTGAAGAGATAGGGTTGCATAAGTATGATGCTGTTAAGGTTAGGGCTAGAAATGGTGAAATAATCATAGAGCCTTTTGAATATTAGGAATATACCATGAACTATCTTTTGTGCTTGTTCTATGATATTTTCTTATTAATACCGTAAGACATTAATACAGTAACTATCCTAGGGGTTGCTCGGGAGATGCTAGCATGCCTATTGATCATAGATTACGTGGAACTCTTTGTGGAGAGCAAGATGAGTACATCCATAAAAAGAAATACAAGGTCTTCTCTTTCTCATGTGTAAATGCGATAGTTGTTGGTAGCGATATAGGTAGTATAGACTTAACAAAGACAATAAAAATTCCCCCTCAAAGCAAAATTAAGATTAGAGTTATTGTTAAAACACTAGGTAAGTATGTAATTAAATTTCATGATAATAAACTTATAATCTATCTAGACGAGTATCCTTTTGAGATTTATGAGCTTGAAATACAGACCCCTCTAGTAGAACAGATAGTAGAACAGAAAGAGGCATGGGTTATCGAGAAAGGTATCCCCATAGAGGAATTAATCGATGATAATAAGAAAGCTTATATAAAATACCTGAGAAAGGTTTATCCCATGGAAAAAACGATGCAGTTGTCATAGTTATTTATATTGTATCTAACTATTTTCATGTTTGAATGATCTGTTTTCTAATCTCTTCTGTTAGTTTCCAGGCGTATTTTCGGTAGTAGCCTAGCTGGTATTTCTTGACTATGCCGTGTCGTTCTAGGCGTTTTAGGTAGTGTAGTAGTTGGCTGTGGGTTATTTCTAGGCCTTTCTCTGATAGTTTGTCGAGGAGTTCTCCTGTTGTGATGGGATCGTCTATTGTTGCTAGTGTTTTTAGGGTTTCTCTCATCCATGGCTTTAGGTATTTCATGAGTAGGGTTATGTCTATTTTCTTGGTTTTGCGGGGCATTGTATGGTTCCTCACTATACTTTGTATAGCTGGGAGACGCTTGCAGGGGCTTCAAATGGCTTTGATTGACGTCAGATCACTATAGTAGGCGTCAGATCATGTCAAAAGAGTTTATGTGTGTTTATAGAATGTTTTAGTGGAACGTACGCTGTTTATTGTT
>CAZVHC010000110.1:0-221 GCA_964627005.1 uncultured Desulfurococcaceae archaeon | reverse complement strand
CTTGTGTACGTGGGTGTACACGGTAAATCATTACTATCGGGTTTTTGGGTTTGGGTTTCTGGGGGTTTGGTTGTTTGTATTCTGGTTTTTCTTCCTTTTTTCTCTAGTATGATTTCTGTGGTTTCCGGGTTTAGCCTGGGTTTGTATCCGAGTTGGAGTAGTTTCCGGTATTTCTGGTATTGTTCTCTGGTTAGGTATACTGTTTGTCCCTGGATCTCTAC
>CAZVHC010000109.1:0-2125 GCA_964627005.1 uncultured Desulfurococcaceae archaeon | reverse complement strand
TTACAGATACCTTTCCATCCTCCTTAACAATCAACTGTACAGCAGATCCCTCAACCTTAACCAACCCAGTAGCCTCAACCTCATCACCAGGTAGTGGGAGCTTACCCTCACTTAACAACTTATCATATATGGTCTTAGCTATGTAGACAATAACCGAGCCCGTATCATCGGCAACCTCAATCTTTAGATACTTGTTACCAGCAAGTGTTGTCTCAAGGGGTAATGATTTAACCCTACCACTAATCTTAACCTTCTTACCACTATACTTTGACAGATCCTTTATGGATACTGATGGTACACCAGTCTCTCCACCACCTGGTTTCTGGGGTTGCATAAAGTAGAAGTACACTAGTGTACCCGCTATAATCGCTACAATAACTATGATTGCGATCAACACCTTGATATCCAGCTTCATACCATACACCCTAAACCCAACTATATATACATGTATATATGACTAGCATTCTTTAAACATATCATAAGCTATAATAAATATAACTGGTTATCTCCTAAAAAGGATCTTTACGGTCTTGATCTCAAACGGCCTTATACTTGTCTCAACAACATTATCTCTAACAGTAATCTCCTCGATATTCTCCTCCAATATATTTGAGTGATAAGCCCTATCGATCTCCTTATCCAATCTAATGGACATAGTGGTGTATTTATTCAATGGATTATAGACTCTTAGGACAAGACATTCACTACTATCATGACACCTCTTAATATCCTCCAAAACAACCTCTCCAGAAATGCTAGCTAACTGTATAGACCTAGTATTCTCTATAGTATCATCTACTTTAATGACAATGGGTTCATAAGCTATTTCGTAGGATAACTTATAGAGTCCATAGAGATCGTTTGGGCTGAGGGAGGCTACTGCATAATAGGTTTCTAGACACCCATAGTCACTCAATGGATTAGGGTATAGTGGTGACTTGAGTAGTGATAAGCCAATACCATTATCTCTTACCGAAACACCATTCCTCTCATGGCTTATGATGGCAAACATGAGTGCATCATTCCTCAAAGCAACCCATTTATGCTTATAAACCTCGTACTTAGCCCACTCCCAACTAGTATTCCTATGGGTTGGTCTAGATATGTAGCCAGCACCCATATCATAGTATGCATGCTCAGAATGAATCCGTGGATAAAACCACGTCTTAACAAGTACATTCCTCTCTCTCCAATCAAACATTATCTTAAACAAGACCTCTCTACGGCCCCGATAGAATATGATATCCTCGGTAACAGTTGATCTACGGAATCTCCACCTAAACCTTACCACAATCCTTAGAGGCCCCTTCTCCAGAATCTCCGGCTCAACATCATAGTTTATAGTGTATCCACGTCTCTCAAAATCCTCATCAATATCCCATGCATCCCACTCATAAGGTCTATCCTCATAGGCTATCAACACATTACTAGGTTCCTCAATCACCTCCTCCCCCAATACCTTGTCATAAAACGATCTAATAACCCCATTTCTCTCCATAGATATCCGGTAAAACATGTTCTCAACAACAATCATGCCTCCTTCAACACTCATCCTCAGATCACTATTGCTATGTTCCACGGGATTCCCTGTTTCCCTATAGCCTATGGATAAGATACTCAATGGATCGAGATCTATTTCAGCAAGTACTCTATCACCACCTAGAAACTGTATAGGCAGGGGCTCCCCATCCCGGTCAACTGGATAGTGATTCCCATTAACTGGTACCTCGATATATGCCTTTCTCCCCCAATTTAGTGGGTTAAACACGATCAATCCCTTTAGCCCATAGTATCTACTGAGGAAACCAAGTGCATCCTCAATAATCCTCCTAGCCCTACCCACGAGATCCTTTAACTCCCTATAGGCAGTCCTATAGACACCATATGTGGATGAACCAGGCAGTATATCGTGGAACTCATTCAGTAATAGTACATGCCATAGACTATCAAGTTCATCAAGTGGATAGATGTATCCATAGAGATGAGCTAGTGAAGAGATAGTCTCAGCAATTCGGAGAAGCTTATCAGATTCATAAACAAGCTTTTTCACAAGGAGATTAGTTGTATAAGTACCCCTATGAAGCTCTAGATAAAGCTCACCACTCCATACCGGAAGCTTATCCCT
>CAZVHC010000108.1:0-2127 GCA_964627005.1 uncultured Desulfurococcaceae archaeon | reverse complement strand
CATCGGCTATGGAATCCTATTTTTGTTAAGGGTGTGCATGAGTGTGAGAAAAAGAGGATGGTAATACTCTCAAGGAGTTTGTGAGTAAGATCTCGGTGGAAGGAGATAAAGTAATACTACCAGTTGGTACAGAAGTTACACTTGTTGACTTGAGAATAGCTGGGCTGTCAAAGCCTATAACCCTATAATAAATAATAAACCTAGGTATTACTATAGATATGGATATGGGAGAGGGTATGTTTTAGATCAAATTAAAGCACAAGTAAATTGTAGAGTAATAGATTATCTCGGCAAGAAAGTTATTGATCTAAGTATTGCTAGGAGAAAACCTCAGTTTTTTCGCCGCAACAGTATCAGTTGACTCTAAAAAGAATCTTTTCATTGAGACAGATGTATCATTTAATAATGAACTAGTTATTAGCGATAGATTTATCTATATTGGAAATGCCTATTACTTTACATATCAAGATCTCTATTTCCTTACCATACCACAATATCCGTCACACCATGATCTTAAGAGGAAGACATTAGTAGTAACACACAATAGAGACCATGCCGAAGTAGAGATCAAAGGCTATGATGGAGAGTTCTGTGATCTAATCCTCATGAAAAAGGAAGAGGGTAGGAGCGAGTCAAGAGCTCTTAGGCTACCAGTACCTGGGGAACTCCATGTCTTGATAATTCCTTATTATAAAAGGTATATATCGTCTGCTATAATACCATTATATAAGCTACGGTTTAAAATTATAAGGGGTATCCTATGCTTATTACAGGATATGATGGTGCTCTGCTAAAGCTTGTTATGGAGCTTCCCATGTTTAAAGAAGTAGTTGATTGTGTGAGTTTAACGACAAAGTATATCATATAAGATAGTAGTTAAATAAGATGGTTTGATACTATTTTTATATTATTTCTACTGTATTGATTATCTAGGTATATGCGATGGCGGAAGCCATAGTACTTGTTCCTAAAGGGATTAGTGCTTTTAAAGCATATGCATCAATTATAGCAGGTGTATCATTGCTCATCACATCCGCCATAATATACTATTGTATATACCTTGGTTTAGTCCATAGTGATGTTTTCCCAGGACTTATTGCGTTTTTAATACTAGGCTCTATTTTCTTCTATATAGGCTATAGAGAGCTAAGGATTAGAAGTATAGATAATATTATGGGAAGTCTCTTAAAGGAGGTTCATGTAGATGATAACAAGTTGAAGTTACCCAGTGATTCTAGTGTGAAGCTTGTTGATGCAGTAGTCGCTAAGTTTCTCTCATCAAGAGGAGAGGTAAAGTTTAGCTTAAATTATAAGGTCATTAATGATCTAGGTAATGACCCAATAGATCTAGGGATGGGTCGGAAAAAGCCTCAGTTTTTTGCTGTAACCGTCACAGTTGCTAGGGGGAGAAAGATAGTCTTTAACCCAGATAATGCTTCTGAAATAGGTGTGGGACTTGGTGTTAAGGATAAATTTGTCTATATGGGCTTAGCTTTTCACTTTACGTATATGGGTCATGAGTTCCTCGCAATACCTCTTTATCCATCACTTCCATATCTGAAAAAGAGAGTACTGAGACTAGTCTATGATAGAGACTATGCTGAGGCATGGATTAAAGTGAAGAATGAAGAACTCCATGTATCTATGAACTATATGAGGAATAGATCGAGGAGTGCTAGGCTAGAACTATCTCCATTAATAGATATCGAGTTAGGCTTCAGCTTCTATAACATAGAGCTTGTAAAAATCGATAAGACAGGTAGTATTTCTAGATCGTTTAAACTACCAGTACTTGAGAAAACCTATGTACTCATAATACCAGTTAACGGAGCATACATATCATCAAGAATGTTCCCAATACACCAAGTACGTTTCAGGAATCGTGAAGAATATAGAACGCTTATAACAGGATATAATGGGGCCACGCTAAAGCTTATACTAGATCTACCTATGAGAAAAGACGTTATAGACCATATAGAGCTATCAACAAAATACATTACATAAACATATTGGCAATGCTTTTCCCTAGGATTTCCATAAATACTATTAGTGAATCTATTTTGTTGATGACGATAAGGGGTCTTTGATCTATAGTATGGATGAAGGTTATTATGAAAGAGATTATTT
>CAZVHC010000107.1:0-2201 GCA_964627005.1 uncultured Desulfurococcaceae archaeon | reverse complement strand
GGGGGAGATGAAGGGGATGCTTAGACTTGAGAACATGGTTTCCCAGGGGGAGATGGCTGGAGAGAGGATTGTAGTTGGTCATCACTATTATGGTGAGCTTTACAAGTGTAATCCTGAGAAGCTAAGTGATCCTGTGTTTATTGAGAAGGTTATACGTGAAGCTGCCGTAGTAGGTAACTTTACGCTCCTTGACGTAAAGACTTGGAGGATTAGTCCTGGTGTTAGTGCTATTGGTATAGTATTGGAGAGCCATATATCAATACATACTTGGCCCGAGTATGGTTTTGCAACAGTTGATGTATATACATGTGGTGATCACGGTAATCCTAGGGAGGCATTCCTATACATAGTGGAGGCTCTCGAGGCTAAGTATTATAAGATGAAGTATAGTGATAGGAGTTACTAGTCCTTTTGAAAGGGTTCTCTTCTCTTGACCCGGAGAATAGGTGTTATTGGTGCTGGTCCAGCTGGATTAACTGTTGCAGCTCTACTACCTAGTAGTTATGAGGTTGTTGTTTTTGAGGAGCATAGTAGGATAGGGTATCCTATACACTGTACTGGTATTATAGGTTCCTTCACAGCAGATTTCTATAGGAGTCTTGTTGGCGATAGGGTTTTCGAGAACAGGTATGTTGGTGCATATATCTATACTAGGAAGGGGTTTTTCACAGTATCATCGGATAAGCCGCTGGTCTATAGGCTGAATAGGCCTCTCCTTGAGGAGAAGCTCTACGATATAGTTTCTAGGAAGGGATTCAATGTACTGCTTGGTGAGAAAGTTGAGAAGGTATTTTTTAGGAATAACTCACCATGTCTTGAGACCCGCTCTAGCAACTATGTGTTTGACTATGTCGTTGATGGAGAGGGTTTCTCTAGGAGGATAGCATGTGATCTTGGATGTAGTGGTGTGGACTACGTGTTTGGTATACAGTATCTAGTACATATTGAGAGAATTGATCCCAGCTACTTCCACGTGATATTTACAGATAAGACACCCTTCCTCCCCATATGGGTTGTACCAGTTGATTATGATAAAGCACTTATGGGGTACGGGTACAAGCATGGATCACTGAAGTATGATTATCTCGTGAAGATTGTCCAGAAACATCTTAGAGTAGGGATAGGGGGGTTTACAAGGGTTTTTGGAGGACCAATACCCATTGGTAGGCCATGCTATCCCATTAGGTATGGTAGGGTATATCTAATTGGTGATGCAGTACCCTTTACAAAACCATTTAGTGGTGGAGGACTCTACGGTATAGCGTTTCTAACACCCTATCTAGTAAAATCAATTGTTAGAGGAGACCCCACATACTATCATAGGGCTTTCCAGAACGGATCTAGGAGAGTAGGTATGCAGTTACTAGCTAGAGAGTTCTCCATAAGACTTGGAGGATTATATGTAGCTGTAGAGTATTTAAGGAAAATACATAGACTAGGTTTAAAAATTACATTGGAAGACTATGATCGGCATGAAAAGATCCTGATCAGATCTCTACCATTACTTATAACTACATTTCCTCTTATACTATCTAATACGCAGAAATAACGGCTTTCTACCAATTAATAAAGTTTTATCCTTAGTATTAGATTATCATTCCTTTAAAAGAATAGAGTTGACATCATTATAGATAGTAATATATTTTGGATTAAGGCTTAATCCAAAATATTAGACTATATATTTATATATTTACAGATAGTATTAAGGAGCATATATTTCAACTAAACCTGATTTAGTCTCGGTACTATTTTGAACAGAAACTATTGTTCACAACTAATATGAATATAAGTACTGAATATATTCTAGGCATTTACAATTATTATTCATAGTTCATAGTCCAGAATCTTTCCATAGGTACTTATAATAAATACTTGATTATAGCATATACAGTCTACATGATAGAGATAAAATCACTAGACACGTTATAACTAATGTATGTAGTACCATAGTATTCTCTATAAACTATCATACTTTTCCTATCTTATATTCTACATAAACTAATATACCTAAATTAAATTATTTAAAGTATACTACAGAATACGTGTAGTGGGGGTTGATTAATGTATTTGTCTAGGATAGTATGTATACTTGCCATCATCACATTATTCTCTTTAAACATTGTTGCAACAATAACTTATTATGAGCCTGTAGTAGGTAATGCTCCTAGTGGTACCAGTACAGTATACCATAGGATACCCCC
>CAZVHC010000106.1:0-2221 GCA_964627005.1 uncultured Desulfurococcaceae archaeon | reverse complement strand
CTATGGAAATACATTTTGTATGAATGAATCATGTTTGGAGACAAGTGTATGTATTTAACTATCTTATCTACCATTATCTCATCTATTTTATTTCTATTATAATGAATTGAGTAACTTATCTTAGATCTAAAGGAGACTATGAAATTTATTTTTTCTAGTATCTCATCAATAGTATTAGTTTTATTCGATCCTATTAATGAAATTTCCTTTTCTGTAGCATTAATCCATCCTCTATATTCCTCTACTAACGTATCATTAATATATACTTGAGCGAAACTTATGTTTGGAAATTCACGAATATTTAGTGATGAGTAGAGTGAGTAGATGAATACATTTACTATCAGTAGTGCCGTGAGTATATAGATCCATTTTATAACATAGCGTCTTGTCTCAATGTTTATGCTTTCACATTTTACCTCCATAACTTGTTTCCCATTACTAATGTTATGTAGTGGCTAACTATATATTATGATACTCCTAGAAGCATGGAACGTGTTATAAGTACTCCACGGACACCCATGATCTCGTTTATGAACTTCTTAATCCTCCCAGTATCACCTCTAACAATAATGGCTAACATACACCTATGTTTATCTAGGTGGACATGTATTGTTGAGACAATAATGTCTAGGTAGTCATGCTGTATATCTGTTAGTAGCTCATCAACACCACTAATAGTATGATCATATACTATACCTATGATCCCGGATACACGTCCAACACTTTTCCACTTATGCTCTATAATGAATAGCCTAAGAGCCTCCTGTATAATCCTAGACTTACTCCTAATCCCTGTTAACTCCATGCACTCCTCAAGTTCTCTAGCTAGATCCTCTGGTAGATATACACCAAACTTAACAGGTTTTGTAGAGCTTGTCAACCCAGGTACACCAGTCTTAAGAATATATGTTTAGTTATAAAATAGTGTTTTTTCCATATTACTCAAATTCCTTTATAGATCCCTTCTCCATATAGATAATGTGATCATATAGTTCCTCTACATAGCCTATATCATGGCTTACAATAATGACTAGGCAGCCATTATCTCTAAACCCTCTTATCAACTCATTGATCCTATGTATATAGTCTATTGATAGATTAGTATATGGTTCATCAAGTAATAGTATCCTTGGCCTATAGGCTATTATGGAGGCTAATGCAACAAGTTTCTTCTCCCCATAACTAAGCATATGTGTTGGTCTCTCCAGTATACTTGGGTCTAAACCAACCTTGTCTAGAGACTCCCGGACAAACCTATCAACAATCTCATGGTCACTATAGATCTGTCTAAGTGCATAGGCTATCTCATCATAGACTATGGGGTTGAAGAGCATAGTCTCTGGATTCTGAAACAATAACCCGAATTCCCTACGAATACCCGGTACAAGCTCATGGAGAGGCCTACCCATATAGTATACATGCCCCTTACACGGCCTTAGTAGACCAGCTGCTACAAGTAATAGTGTTGATTTACCTGCACCATTAGGTCCTGTGACAACATATACTCTCGACCCATTAAACTCTAGATCAATGTTTCTCAAGGCATAGTCTTGTGAACCCGGATACCTATACCATACCTTCTCCAGCTTAAGTAGGGCCATAGCCCATGTACACCAGGGCGTATATGGTAATTAGTGATAGTAGTAGGAGTATATAGGCTATTGTAGCCTTGTCCATGGAGGGCTTATATGTTGTCTCTCTCCAAGACCCTATTGTCCGGGCCTCCATGGCCAGCCCGAGACTACATGCATAACAATTTGATCTAATCAATAGATCCCCTGCTACTGTAGCTAGTGTAGTCCATGTACTTGATATCCTATACCTGAATAGACGGGCTTCACGGGTCATTAGCAGTTTTAATGTATACCTTATAATCCAGGGCATAACCACTAGCACTATAGTGAATAGCCTAATAATACTAGTTATAAGCGGGATTCTCCGGAGCACCATGGCTATCCTTGGCCACCCAAGGTATGTTGTTACAGTTATTAGTGGTAGTGGGGAGAGTGTTATTCTTAGGAATAACTGTGTAAATCCTGCTAATCCAGCTGGGGATACCGTTATAGAGAGATCATCTAGTCCACTGATATAGCCATTCCGGGAGAATAGTAGGGGGATTGAAGGTATTAGGGCAAGGATGGCTACTAGTGACTCAATCCTCAGTATATCCCTATAGTTGATCCTTAGAGCTAGAATTAGTGCTAGGGAGTATATTAGTGAT
>CAZVHC010000105.1:0-2416 GCA_964627005.1 uncultured Desulfurococcaceae archaeon | reverse complement strand
TATATAGTCTATTAGATATTTGAATTGATCAATTACATATTATCACCATAATTAATACTTACGTCCTCTCAGATAATGTATTAAATCTTTATTCTCACAAGTGTCATAGAAGCGGCTAGGGCTTGATATTAATTCACAAGTAATATATAGTTTCTGAAGTATTAGATATTATAGTGCTACTATATATAATGGTTAGATGATGTATTATGTTAAGGCTTTCAGTTATTGGAATTGGTAGGATGGGTCTTAACCATATACGTGTACTTAATGAGCTTAAAGACACCTTTGAGATTGAGAGTATAGGTGTTTATGATGTTGATAGAATGAGAATCATAAATGCCTCTAAATCATATGATCTTGTTGTTCACGAGGATTTAAATGATGTACTAAGCTATAGGCCTGATTGTGCAATAATCTCCGTACCCACATCAAGTCACTATAGTGTTTCAAAAAGACTTATTGAACAAGGAATTAATGTACTTATAGAAAAACCTATTTCTAAAAACGTAAAGGAAGCAATAGATCTTATTAAGCTAGCAGAGAGAACTAGAGTCATTCTCATGGTTGGACATGTTGAACGCTACAATCCTGTTGTTGAGAAGCTGAGGGAGGTTATTAGGTCTGGATTGCTTGGTGATGTTGTTAGTGTTAGTGCTAAGCGTGTTGGTCCTTTGCCTCCACGTGATCCTGATACTGGTGTTGTCCTTGATCTTGGTGTTCACGATATTGATGTTATGAGGTATGTGTTGGACTGTGATCCTGTTGAGGTTTTTGCACGTACTCGTAGTGCTAGGCTTAGGAGTGATCTTGAGGATTTCGCCATACTTGATCTATTGTTTGAGAATGGTAGTTATGGGTTGATCGAGACTAACTGGATTACTCCTCATAAGGTCCGTGAACTCACTGTTGTTGGTACAAGGGCTGTTGCTTATGTGAACTATATTGATCAGAGGCTTATCGTATATGATGGGGAGTGGGTTAGGGAGGCAAAGATCGTTAGGGAGGAGCCTTTGAAGAGGGAGTTAATGGATTTCATTGAAGCTGTCCGGACTGGTAGGGAGCCTAGGGTGACTGGTATTGATGGTTTGAAGGCACTAGTTATAGCTACTAAGGCTTTGGAGAGTAGTCGTAGTGGGAAACCAGTTAAAATAGTGTATCCAGAGATATAGTATTCCTTAAATAGGGGTGTCTTGAACCATGTACATATCCTCTAAGGCAAAGATCGCTGGTAATGTACTATTTAGCCCAACCACGGTTATCCTTGGTGCCTCAGAGATACGTGAAAATACATTGATAGATTCACACGTAATTATCGGATACCCTATTAGGGGAAGTCTTAAACAAGTTGTTGAAGAGGGTTTTCGGGAGACCAGGGAATACTATGAACTCCTTGATCGGGTTAGTAGGGGTGCTGTTATAGGTAGTGGATGTATAGTTAGGGCCTGGACTATAGTCTATGAAGACACTGTGCTTGGGGATAATGTTGAGACAGGCCATCATGTTATGATTAGGGAGAGGGTGAGGATCGGGAATAATACGCTCATCGGATCACATACTGTAGTTGATGGCTATGTGTCTATAGGGGATAATGTACGTATAGAGTCTGGTGTATATATCCCCCCATACACTGTTATAGAGGATAACGTGTTTATTGGTCCCTACGCTGTCTTCACTAACGACAAGTACCCCATGTCAAGAAAGCTAAAGGGAACTGTGATACGTAGGAATGCAGTAATCGGTGCTAACGCTATATTGATAGCTGGTGTTGAAGTTGGCGAGAACTCAGTGGTTGCAGCAGGATCAGTTGTCACAAAGGACGTGCCCCCAGATACCGTTGTTGCTGGTGTACCGGCTAAACCGATCATGAGTAGAGAAGAATATGAGGAGAGAAAGAGGAAGTGGGAGACACAATAGGTTTAAGAAAGACCTAACCTATTTCCCTAGCTAAGGTTGTTAAAGTAACAAATTGAGTAACACCATTCATCCTCTTTACATCGATCTACTTTACGATACTAGAGCCCTCTCAATGACTAAATTAATCTTTAAAATAGCTGTAGAAAAATACTTTATTGGGGTAGACAGTGACCACTACCATTACATTACCTAGAAGCCTCATACAGGAGCTTATAAAGAAAGCGGAAGAGAGTGGTGTAAGCATTGAGGAGTATCTAGCAGATCTTATTATAAGAGACCCTGATCCACGTAAACGGGCACAGAAATATATTAAGGGTGCTTTAGAGCTTCTAGAGCAGGCTAAAGATGAATTAAGGAAAGGTGATCTTCGGCAAGCATCTGAAAAAACATGGGGTGCTTGTGCCCTTAGTCTTAAGGCTTATGCATTGGCTAGAGAGGGGAAGATGCTGGAAACACATATGGATCTATGGAGATACAAGAGTATCGTTGCTGAGGAGCTTGG
>CAZVHC010000104.1:0-2457 GCA_964627005.1 uncultured Desulfurococcaceae archaeon | reverse complement strand
GCAGTGTTAGGGATGAGAAAAATATTTCATTGCCCTCCAATGGTACTATAACAGCTTTTCTCACAACTGTAGTGCTGAGTAATGATCTTGGGACTTGGTATTGGTATGTTAAGCTAGAGAATGAAACGTATACATATGATGAGGTAAAAATACTTGTATCTGTTTCACAGTCTACATCTACACATGGGGTGTCATTACTTGTTAGTATACCGAGCTGGAGTGAAACTATATTGTTTGACTCGTTAGCATCCGGTGTTCTGTTGGTATCCATACTTATCATACTGGTGCTATTCAATGATAATAGAAAGGTATTGTTCATAGGAAGCCTTGCAATAATTATACTAAGTATAATGTTTATGGCTGGAAGAGCTGGTGTACCCATAGGATACAATATTGAGAACAACACATTAAGGTATGTCTATACAAGTAATCCATTCAGCCTACTATATCTTGCACCACTTGGTCTAGGAATTCTCGGCATGATCATCTTCGTGCTAAAGACCTTGCATGAAACAATGAAGCCAAGTAGAGGGTACAGAAGATATAGAAGAGGAAGCATAAGGTGGGGGAGATGAACATATTACATGTAATAGCTGTTTTTCTTACTGTACTCTCACTATACTATGCAGTAGACAATACGAGATATCTATATACGGGAAGGGGAAAACCTAGACTATATCCGGTAGCGTTCTTGTTGATTGCAAACTATATCTTATTATTTAATATGCTGTGGAACCACAGCTGTGAAGCCATACTCATAGATATAAATCCTATCCCCCAAGTAAAGGCTTACCCAGTAGTTGATACTACATTGATTATACTATCCATAATAATTTTCGGACTAAATCTCTTATCAGTACTTTCGGCATGGACTAGAGATATTCTTTCTATTTTCTTTATCTCTCCAAGAAAGGGAGAGAGAAATGAGGCTGACTAGAAGGTTTCTACTACTATATGTCATGGGGGCTTTAGTGGATGATATTCTGACATTCTATTTCGTGGGTATTGCTCATGTGTGGACAGAGACAAACCCATACAACATGATAGTAGATAGCAACCCATACATGTTCCTTGCACTACAGCTAATAAAAGAGACCATCACAATCCTCATGATATACGGTATAGTAAGGCTACTCTACAGCCTATCCAGTAGACTAAACCCTGCAACACCAACAGCATACTACTGCTCAAGACTCATAATGTGTACAGCAATACTGTCAAGATGGTACCCAATAATGTACCTAATTATCCAGATCTACCAATATGAAATCATACAGGCTAGTCCTTTAACCTACATATATCTATGATTATTTTTGCTAATTCTTCGGCTCCATTCCTATACCATCTTGGTGGCTGTCTTTTCCTAGCGTTCTCTATGGCTCTTGCTAGGTTCCGGGGGGTTATTTCATCCACGTACTCACCATTTAGAAGCTGTGCAAGAATTAGTGCCTCTTCTGGAGATGCTGATGCTTTCCATCTAGGGTTTGGGACTATGACTACTGGTTTACGATAGTTTATACTAGCCTCCAGTATCGTGGTACTATTATGTCCTACAACTACATCAGCCCGTGAAATCCACCACTCAAGATCTTTGTCAAACTGGAACACCCTCCACCCCGGACGCCTATACTTTTCTGGGTTCACCCTCCCAGTCTGGATAACAGCTTTCCTAATATCCAGTTTTGAGAATGCATCGTAAAGCAGTTCATGTCCGCAGAAACCACCTATTACTACAACATATCCTTCATTTCTAGGCTTGTACTTTGGCTTTCTCACTATAGGTTTACATACTATACCGTTGGGGTATAGGTCTAGCTGTAAATCCCAATGAATAGCTATAGTTGCCCCCATTTTCTCTAGAATCGATACTGTTTTTCCCTTAGATAGAAACCTGTCATGACTTTCAATTGCTACCAGTTTAGCCCCTCTAAGTTTTGCAACTACAGCAGGTGCAAGAGAATGGTTACTGCCGGTTGCTACCGCCACATCGTATTTTCCAATGTTCCTGATACTACTAATAAATGCCCAAGGCATTCCGGTAAAAGCCTTGTATATACTTTCACTAGGCATTCTTGGCTTAGGTATCTCTATTATCTTATCAGCATAGGGTTTAACAAGCTCCCTACTCCATGAATCACCCTTTGGTATAACAACATCTATCCTAGCCTTACCATACAAGTATTGAGCAACAGCCACAGCATACCCAGTATGACCCCCACCACTAGCTATGATCAGAACCTTCATCACCAGAAACCTCCTCATCCATAGCTGAACCAAACACTAATCTGCTAAGGATCATATATCCAATCCTCTTAGAAACCTCATCCTTAAACTCATATACAACCGTGTTTCCACGAACCTCAACAACCCTACCAAGACCCTCCCTCTCAAAAGCCTTCAACAACAAATCCCTCCTACGCTTCGACAAAACACTTATCCTCAAACGAAAACCCATAC
>CAZVHC010000103.1:0-2692 GCA_964627005.1 uncultured Desulfurococcaceae archaeon | reverse complement strand
GTATAGCCTTATAAATGGTGTACTGTATCCCCTAGGGGGTGTTCTTGAATGAACAGGGGTACAGCCTTAGTTATATTGGTCTTACTAGTACTATCTATGTATGTACCGGTATATTCTATAAGAAAAGCTGTGGCAAACGGATTCAATATAACATCAACAAATGTAGCATTGGATACAACAACAGTAGAATTCTCATACAGTGGTAGAACTGGTTTAACTGGGCATGTAGTCTACTCCAGTGGCCTTGGAGTATACCTTATTGCATGGATTAGGGTACAGGGTACCTTCCGCTTTGGCACAAGCTCTGTTGATATAGGAGATGTGTATGTAGCAATAATAGATCCCAGTAATCCAAGCTCACCCACCATACTATTAATTGATGATAGTGATAAGGCATTCTATATAGATGCTGTAGTAGCTGGTGATAATAGCTTTCTAATAGGCTATAGTATAGTCGAATCAGATGGTGTACATATCGATGTAAAGTATGTATTGATAAAGAATATTGGAGGCGTATGGCAGGCTGTAAAAACATGGAGTCCCTACACCGATAACGGTAATAACGAGACATTAGCTGGAGCATCCTATATGAATGGTAAATACCTACTTGTCTGGTGGTACTACTATAGTGCTTATAATGCAGGTGATCTCTACTGGGCTATACTTGATGAATCAACAGAATCAATATCAGGTCCTTATAGTTACCTAGTCACCAATAATAGGCCATGGTATGCTAGCTATCTAATAATACCTAATCCAGCTAATAGTGTATGGCTTGTAGTCTATACAAAATACAGTACCACTACTAATACAGACATATATGCATGTCCTATTGATACAAGTGGTACTAAAGGTTACTATAAAACTGTTATAGATGATACAACTAATGATGAATTAAAATATGTTGCTGGAGGAGCGTATGCAAATGGTAAATATGTATTTGCATATACTACAGGATATGAGAAGTACCTAGTAATATATGATTATGATGCAGAGACTGTTAACAAGATATTATTATCAAGTGATGCACAGTATCCAATAGTAATTAATGGTAGTAAAACTATTCTCGTTGTATGGAGGGATCTTGTTGATGACCCAGATAGTTATGGTGGTAATGTTTATGCTAAATTAATAGATCCTAGTACATGGACTATATCGGATACTATAGATATAGGGTGGGATACATACAATAACTATTATGAATATCATATATTTGCATCACATGTAACTGGGAAAGAGTACTATGTTATAGCATGGAGTAGGAGTGTAAATATTGAGGGTACTTGGTATAAACGTATATACATGGTACTACTTAATGAGACTATGAATGACCCAAGTATTATTGAGACAACACCTATGGAGGTAGTCCATGATAATGTCAATGATTATGTACATGGAGTAGCATCTGATGGTAGTACTATCCTTGTTGGTTATAAGAGGAGCGATGATGCTTATGCATTGCAATTAACAATTAATACTGACATACCAGAGCCGCCCATTGCTAATAAGCCATCATCTGCATGGGTGTACTTCACACCATGGGAAGCTGATGATGCGAAACAGAAAATACTACAGTTAATAAATAATGCCAAATACTACATCTATGTTGAAATGTATCTCTGGGATGATCCTAACTATAGTTCCTTTGCTAAGGAGTTTGCAGATGCTCTTGGAAGTGCTGTTAGTCGAGGAGTTGATGTAAAAGTTATACTTGATGAATATAGTGCTAATGATGCTGTAGAGACATATCTAGAGTCTCTTGGAGTAGAGGTTAAGAGGGAGAGTGGTGCTGGAATTCTCCATAGTAAATACTTTGTCATAGACGATGAGTATGCTGTAATAATGAGTGCTAACCTGAAATACCACAACTTCTATAGCGACTACAACAACATTGTTATAATAAACAATACAAGGTTAGCCCAGAACCTTAAGATAGAGTTTCAGGAGAAATGGTCTGGATCTACTGGTGTATTCCATGGTGGTGCTCCTACAGTATATACCGAGATCAATACAGTGATCAATGGCTCTACAGCAAAGATCTGGAGTTTCATTGGACCAGATGATAATGATACATATAAGGATCGGGTTTACCAGCTCCTAGATAGTGCAAGTAATAGTATATACTTTATGTTTTATGACTTCACCAATGGTACAATAGCGAATCTACTAATACAGAAGAAGAATGCAGGCCTTGATGTAAGGGGTATATTTGAGGCTGGACAGTATTGGGCTAACACATCAGCTCATGAGTATGACTGGCTCGTAGATAATGGTGTCCTGGTGACACTGGACAAGGACAACAGTAATCCATCAACTGGAGATTGGTATCCATATATGCATCATAAAGTATTCATTATAGACGGTAGATACGTCTACTTCGGCAGTGCACATCCAACATACTATGGATGGAACATTAATGATGAGGTAATAGTAATAGTTGATTCACAAGTTATTGCACAAGCGTTTATTAATGCCTTTGAGAGGCTATGGAAGAGATACACAATTCGTATTGACGTAACAGTTACCGTAAATGGTGCTGGTGTTTCTGGTGCACAAGTTGCTGTAACGGACTATGGTAATGGCACCAGTATTGATAGGACATATACAACAGGATCAGATGGTGTAGCCCATGTATATCTAGTCCATCCATACTATCACATTAACTTAACAGGTCAAGATTATACCTTCACAA
>CAZVHC010000102.1:0-2726 GCA_964627005.1 uncultured Desulfurococcaceae archaeon | reverse complement strand
GAGTTTCTGGATAATGGTTTTTGAGGCTTTCTTTGGAGGCTTCTACTTTATAGTCACACGTAGTCTTACACCTATCTATCTCGTTAGCATAGGCTATGGCCTGGGAGATCTATTGTTGTTTAACTGTTTTGCAGGGCTCTCCTCCCTCCTAATTGCACAGTATTTGAAGAGTCTAAGGTATAGTGGGATTGATGTTAGGGTTCCACTACTCATAGTCCATGTCCTTGAAAGGATCTTTTGGTTCTCCATACCATTCCTCTCCAGGGATAAGCTCCTACTCACCATAGTATATAGTGTTGCAATGCTATCTAGTGTACCAACTAGTTTCTTCCTAAACCTATCCTTCTACTCACTATTTAGCAACAAGATGTATAGGAGGCTATTGGCTGGTAGGACTGTTTTATCAAGTATAGCTAGTGTCATTGGACAAGCAGTAGTGATCACTGTACTAGCTTTTATGGAGGGGGCTAAGAAGTTCCTCCTACTATATTATATAGCGTTCACAGTAGGATTGATCGCTAGCATACTACTTACACTCTTACCAGAGATAAGAGCTAGAGAGCCTATCAGTAGATCGGGTGGTGAGGAGGAGGTTAGGGCTATAAATATCTATTTCCTCCTAGTCCTACTATTATCATGTTCAAACCTACTATCGATCTCATGGATCCCACGTCTCATGAGGGATCTCGGTGTACCGGACTATTTTGCAGCACTAGTTGGTTTTACACAGACTATTTCAAACATATTTATGAGTATGTTCTGGATTAGACAGAGGTTTATAAGATATCGTTATGCAGTAGCTGGTCTAGCAGTTACTCCACTCCTTGTATCAATAGCTAATAACCCATACATTCATATACCACTAGCTATCCTCTATAGCTTCTCACTTGTGGGCACTAACTTCTTTGCATCACTAGTGTTCTCAACAATAATCCATAGAATAGGTGCTCCAAAGGCAAGCATACTATTGTCTAGCTCATACTCATTTGCTCTCATGATAGCTAGTGGGCTTGGATATCTTGTATCAACTGTTCCCCAACTAGTCTTTATACTAGCGTGTGTATTTGGGTTTGTAGGACTTGTTGTAGCCTTAACAGCTATACCTGAACTAGCTCTTCTCCCACCACAGTATACGAGGCTCTATTCTAGGGTGCTCTACATGACTAGTATTGCAGGCTATAACTTCATAGTATTTACTGTTAGTGAGACTGTTAAGACTACATTGAAGCTTCTAGCACTAATATTTGCCTTGATACTATTATTCATTATATACCGTACAATATACTATATAATAGTGTTGACAGGTGGGTAGGAAGGGTCTTGTATACTGGTTTAAGGCAGACCTATAGTCAAGAGGGTATTGGTGTATTATGGGAGGCTTTTAGACTAGCTATTAGGGAGCTTATAGAGTATCTTCCAAACATCTTCCTAGCACTAACTATTGTAGCTATCTACGTTGCTATAGCAATTATAGTTAATAACGTATTGAGGAGACTATTTAAGTTATTGAGGATAGATGAGCTATTGAAACCCGTTATTAGGCAAGTCTATTTCAGCCTTACAAACATGATCATATTGCTTGTCGATATAGGGCTTGCACTACTAGCTGTATACTCGATTATAACAATACTGTTCCCACATTATATAGGCTATGCCTCTACATTCCTAACATATATTGGTAGGGTTGCTAGTGTGATATTTGTGATAATTGTTGCATTCATATCATTAAATATTATCGTTGGTTATGTAAGGATTGAGACTAAACTCCGTGGCTTCATGTTCATGATCCTATTATTTATCACACTAATACTTATCGTAGATATAACGACATTATCAATAGAGGTTAAGACAGCACTTGCATGGGGTATAAGTATAGGTATAGCACTAATGATCGCTATATTCTCGATCTGGTACTTCTTCCACGAATTCATAGAGTTAAGGACTCACTCTCCATCCCAGTAGAGAATTTCATCTTCACTAGATCTAGTGCTTCATCAGAGGTTGTCACTAGGACAATTTATTATGAGCTGGAGTCCTGCTATAACGTAGGGGATGTTGTCTATATTGAAACACACCCTCCTAATATAAGCTCCTATAGCTACGCTCCCTATTATTAGGGAGATCGATCCAGTGATAACTAGTGCTAATGCTATACGGGATAATATAGGAAATAGAACTACACCAGTAGCTCCTACTGGTAAAGCTATAATGTTTAGATACAATAGTTTAGCGAGAGTACTGTACTGGAGAGCTTCTATAGATGATAATTCCCTTGCAGACCCAATGATCGTGATATAGGGTATGAAGAGATAAGCTATACCAAGTAAATATGGTGGTGACGAATATGGATGCACCAACATAGTATATGATCTCAAGCCCTCCACGGATATACTGTAGCCTATACAGTAGATGAGCTAGGGATAAGCCCAGAAAGAAAATCATGAGTACAAGAGACCATACGGAATAAGCCCTTATACCATGGACGGCTCTAAGGAATAGTTCCCGCTTAAGCCTCATCTCCACAAGATATTCATCAAGAGACAAGGAGGAGCTTCACCATAAAATACTCTGTAAAGGGATCTTAGATAAATGTTATTACTAGTACACGATCTCATACCCCATCTCCTTTAACTGTTCCTTAATACTCTTAATGATCCTTAATCCGAATCCTGGTAGTGATAATAGTTTTGTAGTTGGTGCCTTAGCTAGATCTTCTAGGGTATATA
>CAZVHC010000101.1:0-2767 GCA_964627005.1 uncultured Desulfurococcaceae archaeon | reverse complement strand
AATCAGTTGATACGGATAATCCAACATGATATTTTACATCAAGTGTTTCAGCAGCCTCGATCAATGCTAGTACTACGTCATAACTAGCTATTGCCGGGTACTCTGGTATAACGTACTGCCTACTAGTACCCTCTAACCTGACAGCACCAGTAGATATAATGAGATCTCCTACACCAATCCATCTATGTAGTGCACCAGTTGTACCAACACGGATGAACGTGTCAGCACCCACTCTAAGTAGCTCCTCAATAGCAATGGCTGTTGATGGAGAACCTATACCGGTACTAGTAGCACTAATCAAGACACCCTTGTACCTGCCAGTATATGTTGTATATTCACGATGGCTAGCGACATGCCATGCCTCATCCCAGAAACCAGCTATCCTCCTAACCCTCTCAGGATCACCTGGTACAAGTACGTAGCGAGATACATCACCAGGTTTAACCCTTAAATGGTACTGGAGACCCTCCTCAGTCTCAGGCCTACTAGCACTCTTTAACCTCTTAGCCAAGACTAGGATCCCTCCATAGCCTATGATACACTATAGGATAATCTAGTATGTATTTCTTAAGCCTTTAGGTATACCTATCACCAGATAGGTAGAGTTGGGAAACTATATTCAGAGTGTGCTCCTATAGAGCAGTATATTAGGAGTATACAGGGTGTATCCAGTATCCATAACGATTACAGGGACTATTGCAAAAAGGATAGTTGAGGAATCACGTAAACATGGTGTTACGTTAGAGGAATATCTTATCGAGATATTATCACAAGCCCTGGCCCAGAGGATAGGGCTAGAGAATATGTAAAGGTCTCCAGAGAATTCCTAGAAAAGGCTTCCATAGAGCTTGAGAAGGGTGATGTAAGGCAGGCTGCTGAGAAGATATGGGGAGCTGTTGCCCTAGGTGTTAAAGCCTTAGCTTTGAAATGGAGTGGTAAGAGACTAGCTAGCCACGGGAGCTCTGGAAGTATAGTAGAGAGGTATCACATAGGATTGAAGAATGGTCTAGGAAATGTATGGTATGCAGCTAATAGTATGCATATATGCTTCTATGAAGGCTGGTGTACAAAGGGACATGTAGAAGAGGCCTTATCTATTGCTAAGAAGTTCATAGATACTATAGAGAATACTATTGCTAGCCGATAAGGGCGTTTACAGCCTCTTAGCTGCCTCCTCATACACTAGATCTAGGAATCTATACTTACTTATTATACTCATTTTCTCAAGATTAGATAGTATATTGTAGAGTATACTTTAGATAGTGTTTTCCCCTCAGTAGTTTCCACATACCTTTTAACCCGACCCCATGATCTATGGCCTAGGGCTAGTGCCTTAAGTACTAACCCATATCTCCTAGATCTATTCTTTATAATGTTCTCTAACTCTCTAATAGCTAGTTTAACAGCTAGCTCTCTAACAGAGTATGGGTTACAGTATCCCTCAAGGCACTTAGCTCCATAGAATGTAAGCCATCCAGGTATACCATCAAGTAGATCTACGGCTTGTTCAATAGTATCCATTGAGACTTTTTTACCAGCTTGCCTAAAGCCTTCCCTTAGAAAATCAATAGATTGACCACGACTAAATCTATCAAGGGATACCTCAATAAAATAATGTCCATAGAGAGGTGGATCTGGATTATCAATACCAAGGAAATCATAGAGTAGTCCAGCCTCAGAACCAGATAATATAAAGCATAAGTTTCGACAATTATCATAGGCATAGGCAATAGCCTCCAATATCTCACGAGACAATGGTCCACGTAGATTTTGTGCCTCATCAAAGACAATTATAGAACCAGCCTCATCAAGAGCTTCAAATAATTCTGTGAGAAAAACCATATCACGACCCCTCCACGTCAACTCCACATTAAAACCAAATATAGTGATACCCCTAACTCTCCTAAGGATATTCAGAACCCTTCTAGAACGAATTTTAGATAAGGCTTCTGCTAACTTAGAATATAGGAATCTCCTACCATAATTTATTGGGAAACCACGTACGTCAATAAATATGTATGGCTTATCTATCTCGTTAAGAGCAACTTTTATAACAGAGGTCTTACCAATCCTACGAATTCCAGTAATGATCAGCAGGGCTTACCAATATTATTCTTTATCTTCTCAATTTCATAATCACGATTATATAGATCCTCTCTTCTCTCCTTAGGACGCACATCAAAATACATGGTTCTACCCCAGAACTATTAAAACTTCCCTAGAATACTATATTAGCTTAGAGAATTAATTCGATTTTCTGACAATATCGGATTAATGGGCATTCTTACGTAAGTTTCCGTGATCGTGCCTAGCTTAGACTCTGTTCCTTCCATTCTATACTTGATATTCCAATGCTCTCAAGTAGTTCAATCATTATCTTCCTTAATAGTTCTGGAGCTTTCTTTGGACCTGGTTTTACCATGATCACTAATCCTGGTTCCCCAGCTTCAAATTTTTTGACGTGGCCATGCATCCTTATTATTGCCCTATGAACCCATCTTCTTAAAGTGATCTTTGCTCTGAAGGGCCTTGTTATGGTGAATATGTAGCCTCCACTTGTGAAGCGTGGTGTAGTGATATCGTATTCTACCCCATGCCTCTCCAGTATTTCTACAAGGTTATCTTTAGCCTCCACAACTAGATCTCCATGGTATATTGCTGTACTCCAGCTACTACCCCTTAGGTATGCAGTGATCGAGTATACTGTTGTAACTATGAATATGCTTCCCCATGGTAGACATACTATGAGGTATAGTAGCTGGGGCAT
>CAZVHC010000100.1:0-2825 GCA_964627005.1 uncultured Desulfurococcaceae archaeon | reverse complement strand
TTGTATTACTGTATTATAGTAAATTTATTAAATTTATATTTAAATCATGAAAGATTTACTAGGGTTAAAGTTTAACATAGATGGAGATACTAATACGTTTGGTATTAGATCACTATTAAATACTCTTACGATAACTTGATCTTATCAATATATCTTCTACCATAAACTATTATTAACCTAAAATCATCCCTACCATACTCCCTATTTAATACATTTCTCTCAACAAATCTATCAATAAACGGGATCCTATACAAGATAATATATCTGAATATGCATATCCAGATACGAATAGATAAGTATTCACTTCTGAATATGCATAGTATATAAGCTGGATATTCTAGTATTATCCATAGTGGTGGGCAGTATAAATGATCTTGGCCTAGTTTTCCCTAGAGGCATGAGGATGATTGGACATGATCTATAATGATTATAGTGTAGATGTTATTCCCCGGAGTTTCTCTAGGGTTTAGGGGTCATAGTTTATTGGTAGTGGGTATTTTGTTATTATTGGTAGTATCCATAGTACTTGTGGTAGGTAGAGTGTCTTCCTCCTCCCACGGATTGCCTTATAGATTGCCTTAGCCACCTTCTCTGGATCGAGTATGAGTTTAGATGGTGTCTTTGCTCCGGCTCTCTCAAAGAACCTTGTCTTTACTGGGCCTGGATAGACTTTTACAAGTCTTATCCCTCTCTTCTTGAGCTCCTTGTCAAGCATTATTGATGCATAGTGTAGGGCTGCCTTGGATAATCCGTAGCTTGGTAGACTATATAGTCTAACGTAGACACCAGAGGTTATCACGTTTACAACAACTGATCCCGGCTTCATATACTCTACAAGCCTAATCACTAGCTGTATAGGCCTAACTGTATTGACTAGGACAATATCCTCGATCTCCCTTGGACTATGCTCTAGCAGAGGCTTATGTATAGCATATCCAGCATTATTGATTAGTACATCTAGCTGCCCATACTCTCTGGAGACATAATCCACGATTTCATCAATGGATCTAGGGTCACTAAGGTCTAGGACTAGATAGTCAAAACAACCACTATACTCCCTCCTAAGACCCTCAAGAGCCTCGTGGTTACGTCCAATACCAAGTACACGATACCCCTCACTACATAGTATCCGGGCTAAATAGTATCCAATACCACTAGAAGCACCAGTCAATACAACATAGCCTCTCAAACCAATGCACCCGGGATATCTTACATGGCTGTATAAGGGAATATATATTTGATCATGGTCTATAATAGTATGTAGGAGGTGAACCATATTCACAGCTTCTACATACCGGGATAAACCCGTTAAAGAGATCATAGACTATATAGCCCGGAACATACCGGTTGCCGTGGAGAAGATAAGGGGCTACGTACACCACACACCACTAGTATCAATGGCTACGCTATCAGAGATCGTTGGGAAACAAGTATACCTTAAACTGGAGAATCTACAGAAAACAGGTGCCTACAAGGCAAGAGGAGCTACATACAAGATCAGGAAGCTCATTGAAGAGGGTGGGGTAAAGGGTGTTGTAGCAGCCTCCTCTGGAAACCATGCACAGGCAGTAGCTTATGCGGCCCGGGTAAACAGTATACCAGCAGTTATAGTCATGCCGGAGACAGCTAGTGCTACAAAGGTGCAGGCTACCCGTAGCTATGGTGCAGAAGTAATACTCCATGGAATGATCTATGATGAGGCCTACCGGAAAGCTCTAGAGATAGCTAGGGAGAGAGGCTATGAATTCATACACCCATTCGATGATCCAGACATAATAACTGGGCAGGGCACAATAGGTCTTGAGATCCGGGAGGATCTACCTGGTGTCCGGGAGGTACTTGTACCGATTGGTGGTGGCGGGCTGATATCCGGTATAGCGGTTGCTCTCAAGACATGGAAGCCCGATATAAGGATCATTGGTGTCCAGCCTAGGGAGGCTGCCTCTATGAAAATGTATCTCGAGGGACGGCTTTCAGAGTATATACCTAGGCTAAGCATAGCTGATGGTGTAGTCGTTAAGAAACCCGGTAACATCACGTCACGTATAGTGGCTGAACTAGTTGATGAGATAGTTGTTGTTGATGAAGAGGATATTAGTCATGCAGTATTCTTCCTACTAGAACGTGGAAAGATATTGGCTGAAGGAGCTGGTGCATTGACTGTAGCAGCACTACTGTCTAGAGCCTATGTTCCTGAGGAGGAGCCTGTTGTAGCCCTGATTAGTGGTGGTAACATCGATCCCACATTATTATCCAGGATTATAGTGCATGAGCTAGCTAAGGATGGGAGGCTTGTGGTCATACGTGGTGTTGTAGATGATCGTCCGGGGGTATTGCACGATATTATTGAGGTACTTGCACAGCATAGGCTCAACATAGTAGATATAAAACATGACCGTGTATCACCACATCTACTACCAACAAAGGCATCAATAGAACTAGTATTCGAGGCACCAGCACCAGAACAGGTAGATAAGGCATTAGAGGAACTACGTAGGAGAGGATACTGGTTTAAGAAAAGAACATTTTAGAATCACCTACATTAATAATTTTTAAATCAACCTAGTAAGACTAACATACAATTCCCTTAATCAATACTTTTTGAAAAACATCATAGAGGATAATTGATGATATCTATTCATCATATAATATATAATGTTGATAGTATTCTACAGTAGATCTTTGTAGTTAAGGTCATAATTTAATACCTTACTAAAACTATTAATGTTTATGTTATATCATTTTTCTTTGAAAATTTATCTAGGTATATGATATCACATTACTTATTATAAATCTTTATGTGAATACTATACTTAGTATATAAG
>CAZVHC010000099.1:0-2866 GCA_964627005.1 uncultured Desulfurococcaceae archaeon | reverse complement strand
ATGAATACAAGGAACTCGTTGAAGCCACTAAAACCAGCTTCTTCAGCCTTCTTCAATGCCTCCTCATATAGTTTACGTGGAAGCTTAACCTCTACATGGACTTCCTCAGCCACTGATCATCACCAAGGCAAACCTATTTCCTAGTACTAGCTTACTCACTAGTTACCTACATAGGGTGAGTAATAACTATTGCTCTTTATACAGTAACTACGTAGCTCAGCAGATTATTGTTTAACGTTGACTTTACTGGTTAGGTATCCATAAAATATTTATCGATGACTAATACAGGAAATTGTGCTGAGGTACTAAGCCATACATAAGCACTTATGAGGAGAAGTATTTATCATGTTTATCACTATAGAGATCCCTAGAGAAGCTGGAGTTTTACCTAGTAAAAATGAGGCAACGAAAACAACTCATAACTGAGTTATATGTTCTAGGTTATCTAATAGAAGAGCTATAGCATAAGAAAGAAAATAGATGTTAGTAAAAAGATTGGAATAGGTATAGAGATCACTGACTATCTCTAAGGAAATCATAAAAACCTATATCTATTACAAGCTACTATATATAGATAGGTGATGATTATGGCTACTACAATAATAATTCCACGAAGAGTTGCAGAACGTGTACATAGGGAAGCTGAGAAACTAGGTATTAGCGTAGAGGAGTACTTATTAGAATTACTTACTCAAAACCTAGACCCACTTGATAAAGCTCTAGAATATATCGATATATCTAGGGAATTACTTGAAGAAGCCAATAAAGAATTGGAAAAAGGGAATATTAGACGGGCAGCTGAGAAAACATGGGGTGCAACAGCTCTAGCGATCAAGGCATATGCGTATCACAAGGAGCAACGTAGACTAGAGAGCCATGCAGATCTATGGAGATATAAAGATGTCGTAGCCCAAGATCTTGGAGAATGGATTGCTGATGTCTTCCGACAAGCATGTTCTATGCATACATGTTTCTATGAAGGATGGTGTACAGAAAAAGATGTTGGAAAAGTATTGTCATTAGTAGAAAAACTAGTCCTAGCTATAATGGAGAATATAAAGAGGGAAACTAAGGTAGAAAACTAGTTGTAGAAATAGCTCATGTTACAAATGGATTCTTCGAATTAAGTATAACCTCTGCTACCTCGGGCCTCATCATGTATTCTGGTGGTCTTTTACCCTCCCTTATCATCTTCCTTAACTTTGTACCACTTATACGGATCCTATGCTCCTCACTATGTGGGCATATCTTCTCATTAACCATACCACCACATTTACTGCAATAGAACGCCTCTCTTATGAATAAGGGTGTTATACCTAGATCTGGGAATTCATCAAAGATTTCCCAAGCCTCATAGGGACCATAATAGTTTCCTACACCAGCATGATCACGTCCTATAATGAAGTGTGTACATCCAAAGTTCTTACGGACAATAGCATGGTGTATAGCCTCCCTAGGACCAGCATACCTCATATTCATGAGGAGCCCGGCAAGTACGACAACATCCTTTGGATAATAATGTTTTATCAAAGCCTCGTAGGCAGCAAAGATCACTTCATCCCTATAATCACCAGGTTTCTTCCAGCCTATAAGCGGATGTATGAGGAGTCCATCAGTGAATGTGAGAGCAGCCTTCTGGACATACTCATGTCCACGATGAGGTACATTCCTTGTCTGAAAGGCAACTATTGTCCTCCACTTCTTCTCCATAAACAATACCCTTGTCTCTATAGGCCATAATATCCTATGCTTCAATGGATGATCAATTTCGTTAAGAAGATCTATTGGCCCCCCAACCAATAATTCCTTCATTTGATAAATCTTAGCAACACCGGGGTGCCCCTGATCAGTTGTCTTATATACTTGTTTAGCAAATTCCTTCTTATCCCATCCATAGATCTCCTCCACCTTCATAATAGCTATTGGTGCATCATTATAGTATAATGCAAGATCATCTCCCTCCTTAACACCACTAATTTCCATAGGATCAACGTCAAGTACTATAGGTATAGTCCATGGAAGATCGTTGGAAAGCCTCATATCATATAGTACATGCAGGTAATCCTCCTGCACCATAAAGCCCTCAAGAGGGCTAAAGGCTCCATGAGCAATATCCAATAGATCAATTACACGCTCATAACCAATACTTATCCTTGGCAGCTCACGAGCCTCCTCCAACAGATGCTCTCTCCTCTTACCAGACACAACACGATTAACTAATCTACCCCCATGAGGCCGGGATACCATGGTAACCACCCATCTAGAGATAGCCTAGACTACGTAGTTTCTCAAGGATCCTCTTCTTATCCTCCTCAGAGAACGGCTCCTCATACCTAGCCTCCTCATGAGCAGCAACAACTTCCCTCAATACATAGGTCACATACTGTGAGACACTGGTGAAACCAGTACCTTCTATAAGCTTCTTAATACGATTATAGAGAGTAACGGGTATAGAGACAGTAGTATACTTACCCCTACGCTCCTCCACCCGGAACACCCATAGAAACCATTTAATTACATATAATTAATAAATCTTCCCTACAGCCTAAAAGCTATAGATAATCTCTTCTAACCCAATACTTCTCCATCTTCTCCTTAAGCTCTCTCCTGATCCTTATACTTAATACTTAAAACAGTTGTCGACATGCATACCACTATGTTATTCTCTAGAGCTAGTAAGTATATAAGTATTGTCTACTATATATTGTAGACTATATCTGTATACAATACAGAATATGTGGTAAAAATATGATATTTAGTACTGGTATTTTCTAAAATTTATCCCCTAACTATACTTAATATCTTATTTATATCCCAGACTTCAAGAGATGTTTCAGGCACTATTGACTGATCAGGTACTATAAGT
>CAZVHC010000098.1:0-2911 GCA_964627005.1 uncultured Desulfurococcaceae archaeon | reverse complement strand
TCAAACAATTAATATCATAGCCAACACCACCAGGGCTAATGACACCCTCATCAACGCTAAAACCAGCAACACCACCGATCGCAAACCCGTAGCCCTGATGACCGTCCGGCATGACGTAGCTAGCTTTAACAATACCGTTTAAACAAGCAACATTAG
This sequence comes from uncultured Desulfurococcaceae archaeon, assembly GCA_964627005.1. Classification (GTDB taxonomy): domain Archaea; phylum Thermoproteota; class Thermoprotei_A; order Sulfolobales; family Desulfurococcaceae; genus CAZHDB01. The sequence goes on along the minus strand of CAZVHC010000098.1, from coordinate 2,755 downwards.
CTGCCTGCACAAGTGTTAAATCGGATTTCATCTTCTCCAATAAATACTCATCTGCAAAGATGATAGCATCTACCTTCATACATGGTTTTGTACCTTTAGGTATTCTCCACTCATACTTATCTATTCTCTCAAGCCTTATTGAGTGACTCATATAATCACCCTTGTAGACCATAAACTTCAACTACTTATTTAGATAGGTTCTAGGGAGATATTATACTTACTATCTAAACAATGCAATTCATTGAATTGCATGGCTTAATCCTTCCTTCACCTACTATACTTCTTAAGCCATAATCTAATAGCTTCTTCAATAGCCCTAGATAAAGCACCTTTCTTAAAACCATAGATTTTAGCCACTATTTTTCTAAACTCTTCCTCAAGATCATCATCTATCACAACAAGTAATCTCCCCATTACTCGCACCAAAATATTTATATACATATACATATATATAAAGTTATTGATAAACTATGAGAATGTATCCCATGTATCAATACAGATACTATGAAAAACTATACAATTACCTAGGGAATTAGAAAGGTTAGAGACTACTCCAAGATATTTAAAATCTCTATTTCTAACAAAAAGTATATTTAAATTAACTAATAAAAACTACACATATAACACATATAGTAGAATCTATAATTATACTCTATATTTATTGAATAGAGAACTATCCAAAGCTACTAATATGTATCTTCAACAAAAAGTGAAATCAGTAATAGCTCATCTACTATACCTACAGGAAGTGATAGATAAAGGCTATCTACTCAAGATCTTGTCAAATCTAGGTATAAAGTATGAAAGAATAAGGCATTATATTAGAAGAATAATTCCTATATGTGATCGAGTTATTTTAAAAAGTATTTCTAAAAACTATGGACGATTGTTCTACCTAACTAGCATAGGATCACTTATCTCACATGCTGTTTCGTCAGCAATAACAGAACACTATCTGACAAACAAGTATAATCTAAGAGGCTATGGAGGGATATTAATCGGATTATTAACTGGTTTTATCATAGGTGATGGAGGAGTAAATGTAAAACAACATAAATCAGGATATGGTTTTAGGAATTATGTCTATGATTATAAGGGTGTTATTGAACCATTTCTATCAGTACTTAAGAAAGCTAAAGTAATAGACTATAAAATCTATAGAAAGGGAACCTATAATATTCACTCAAGGATCTTTAAGATATGGCTTCATAATCACATAATGTACAAGAACCTGAGAATTAGTGAGAAAATAGGATTCATACTAGGTCTTCTCTTAAGTGACGGATATCTCTATAAACAAAATAGGTATGCAACATTCTATCAAGCACTTAGTTTAAGAAAGAGATCCTTGGAATCAACGATCATTGATTTGATCGAAGTCACTAAATTAATAATAGAAGATATCAGAGGAAAAACCTTGTTTTCTATTAGAAGAAAGTATGTAAGGAACCCCACTACTAAGGCTATAGAGGAAGTTTACGTCTATAGGTTAAACATAATTCTCCCTAGAATAGTAATTAATACAAACGATGAGATACTTTACCAACTAGCTAAAATAAATAATCAACCTATAACCACTTAAATTTAACCAAAATAAATTTAGATAATATTATATCTTTTAGATTGTGTTTTCTAACTAGTATTCTTACTATTATGTATGGTGATGCTAGTGCCTCTATGAGTGTTATAGGTAATAGTAGGTAGAACAGCATATGTGGATGAAATAGTATGGATACAATTTTACATGATCCTAGCTCTGCAACCATATTTCAGACAATCATAATAGTAAACTATAGAACCCATAATTACAAACCCATTACAATACTATAGTGTAGTGTAGAGTATTCTAACCTCCCTATTAATCCATGCACCAGTAAATCCTAGATAAACACTAAATGTATAAGATAATATCATACAGAGAAACAACATAGGCCTCACACCTACATAAGATACCTAGGAATTAGAGACAGATATACCTTGATTAAATACACATATATGAGAGGGTATGAGGGTAGAGGAGAAGTGATCATTGGGATCATTGGCACGGGGTTAATGGGTTCAAGTTTAGCGAAATGTCTTGTTAACAAGGGGTATAGAGTGATCGTCTATAATAGGAGTCGTTGGAAGGCTGAAAAACTAAGAGAACAGCTAGGTGTTAAAGTAGCTGACAATCCTAAGGAACTACTTGACCAGACTAAGATAGCTATAGCATTTATTTCAGGTGATAATGCATTATATGATATCGTCTTTGGGGATAATGGTGCGTCGATGGCCAACAATGGATCTATACTAGTCAATGCTAGTACAGTTACTCCAATGGCTAGCCTTAGGGTCTATAGATATCTTAAAAGACATGGGATAAACTATGTAGAAGCTCCAGTCTATGGTAGCATCAGTGAGGCTATGGAATGTAAGCTTTTATCTATAGTTGCTGGCGAAGAATCTGTCTACAGAAACATATATTGTTTATTAAAAGATTATAGTTCCAAGATATACTATGTTGGCGAAATACCGAAGGCCTCTGTTATTAAGTTAGCATTAAACAACATAGGCCTTGCACTACCAGCACTATTAGCTGAAAGCCTATTATTGCTTGGGGCATGGAATACTGATCCAGAGCTATTCCGTGAAATAGCTGGTAACCTATGGTTTGGAAAAGCTATTGAGAGGTATTGGAATAGGATTATGGGGGAGAGGCTACCAAGGTTCAAGGTTTGGATGGCTGGTAAGGATTATTGGTATGTAGCTCAGTCAC
>CAZVHC010000097.1:0-2914 GCA_964627005.1 uncultured Desulfurococcaceae archaeon | reverse complement strand
AATTTCCGGATATTGAATCTTGTAGGTTTGCTTATGGGTAGTGGTAATATGGGTAGCTATATTACCATAAGTCTTAAGAGATCATCTGATGAATGCATATGTGAGTATTTGATAGGTACGGATAAGGTTAGGGTAGGCCTTATACTATCAATACTACATAGGGTAATGAGTCCTCTATACGAGGATACAGATTTCTGTAATAGGTTGAAATCTGTCGTTCTTAACCTAGACAAGGTATTGGCTATAGTAACTCCGTGTATTGCTAATGCTGCAGAGTGTACTAATGGATCTGGTAAGTTAGAGGTTGATCTCAACTATAGATTCTTCCCATTAACTGCACGTTATCCTTCAGTATATAATGTTTTGCCTAAAGAATATGTCTTTTCTATAGTTCCTAATAATATGGATTATGATAAACTAATTGATGATTTTATGTGGTTCATAGATCTATATGCTAGATACTATGTAGAAGAAATTCTTAAAAGGGTGTAGAGCCTTGATTGATAAGTACTGTCTACATATAGTATTAACTCTAGAAACACTATCTATAGGAGGTAGTACTGTATTAACTTATCATAGAGGTAGTTCAGACTTTGAACAATTACTTAGATCCTTAAATATATTTAGCAAACATGTTGATACTATAGATTCATGTGAATATACTGATCTTCTCCATAAAATCTTTAGGGCAGGTAAGAGTGTATTTTTGATTGATAGGGATATTGTTGATGGTGAGATTATACCCGTTATATCTGGTTCTACTGTTAAGGGTGTTTTTAGGAGTGTTTTTGAGAAAATGGTTTTAGAGAAGATCATAGATTGTAGAAAGGAGTTATTGGCCGATACTGATCTTATAGAGAAAATCTATAGTGTTGTTAAGCATAGTTCTGTATTTAGTGATGTATTTATTAAATTTATGAAAGAGGTACTCCAAGATTATTTTAAAGATAATGTTTATAAGAGTATTGCTAAGAATGTTCTAGCTTCATACTTATTGGCTATTAATCCATATACTTGTTTATCAACTTTATCTAGGCTCTCATGTTCCTTCCCACAAGACATTGATCGTATGAGACTGTTTAATGAAGTAAATAAGTTATTAATTAATAGAGATAATGTATGTGGTTGTCTAGTAGTTAATGGCGCTAGACATTGCCTACCTATCAACTATGCATGTGCTACCTGTGCCCTCTTTGGTATCCAGGGATACTTATCCATACCTAGATTTAGAACCTTCACGATTAATTGTTATCAGCCAAAGATTGTTACTTTCAATAGAGTTTTTGCAGGAAAAAGTTTTGTCATTCCCTTTAGCATGGAGGTTCTAGGGCTTGATAAGCCTATAGAGGCTCGTGGTACTATAGAGCTTGTTATTGATCCTAAACGTATCAAGGATCTCGTAGAATTGACTTACCTAAAGTACATCAGACATAGTGATAATGTTCTTGATAAAGATATTGCTATGGCTATAGAGGGTCTCATCACCTCTAAACGTGAAGATATAGCTGATAATATTATTCACCTATATAAGACATTGTTTAATAAGATATTGGGTTATCTGAAGGATAGTGGTGCTAAGCTAGGTATAGGTTTTGGGCGTAGGAGGAAAGTTGGTTTTGGTAGACTTATCGACTATAAGATTAGTGTGGTGTAGGTACATTGGTAAATATACTGTATGCTGAGAAATCGTTTAGGCCTATGCCTACAGAGTTAACCTATGTTCCTAGAGCACCTCTTAGGGAATATGATTACTACATAGTATTGTCAACAGATGGACTCGTTTTCCCAATGTATCTAGAGGATCTTACTTATCCGTGGGAATATGGCGGTAAGACGGCTGTTGATAGACAAGCTGGTGTTGCTGCACCAGTACAGTTCATAGTAGGGGATGGAGAATGTGTTCCTAGGCGCCCAAGTCTCTCGTCGTGGACAAACCCTGTATCAGTAGGTGGAGTGATTGGAGAAGTATTATGTAGTGAGGCTGAGAGATTAAGTAGGTATTCTCTATATCTCCAGGCTATTGCTAGAGATTTCTGGGAGGAACTTGTTGAGGCACAGCTGTTCTACGCTCCATCCATATACTATCAATACTTATCGGAGCCTCTAAGAGGCCTTGTAGATAGGATTATGAGAGAGGATCTATACTGTAGTGATGTTGAGAAGTATTTCTGGAATGTTATGAAGTGGAGGACTATTGTAGATAAATACGTTTATACTGGATGTGTCGAGGACTGCAATGATATATATACGGCTATACATAGTTGTATGCCCGAAAAAGATTTCGATACCTATTGGCGTGCCCAGGAGAGTCTATTCATAAACCTTGATCTTAGTGGTTGTAATAGAGTAAATGTTATCATACCATTATTCAATATAGATGATGTTAGTAGGAGAGCCCGTGAGCTAGGGTTAGAGCTTCACCCAGCTCTTGCAACACTAACAACACCAATACTTCATATACTCTATAAAATAATGAATAGTAATAATCAACATGTAGAGTTTCCATTAACAGTCACTATAATACATGATTATCCAAGTAATAAGAGAGGTAGTGAGCTCACGTTTTGTATGATTAAGAAATTAGGTGAGTATGTATCGAAAATGATTAACTCGATCAAAGGCTGTGAACCAGAAACATTGCTTAACCCCTTAGTTGACGAAGGCTTACGTAAGCTTGGTGCTGAAGTGTTTCACACCCCAGATCATCTTATATACGTTATAGGACTAGGTCTTGATGAGATAGGACATGGTAAGCAGAGACGTTTAAGAGGAGTTGATAAAGAGTACTTAGAGGAGGTGTTTAACCGTATAGCTGGTATAGCACCGATCAATATCTTTGCTAATGATGTATGCTCTATTATAGTGGTTAGAGATGTTGCTAAGAGCTTTCTATCACTACTAATAGACTATACTA
>CAZVHC010000096.1:0-2915 GCA_964627005.1 uncultured Desulfurococcaceae archaeon | reverse complement strand
TAGATGGTTCAACAATACTACTTATAGGTCCACCTGGTAGTGGTAAGACATCTCTTGCTGCTAAGATACTCTATGAAGCCATGAGTAAATATGGGTGTAGGACAGCTTTTATAAGTCTTAATGAGGCCTATAACAGATTCCATGATGAAATGCTCTCTATTGGAATGGACTTTAACGTGTTTAGGGAGAAGGGATTATTTAAATACGTCACATTACCAACTATAGCATCAGAGGATTTTGTTAATGAGTTCACCAAGATATATTCCTCAATAATCCATGAGTTCCGGCCTAAATGGATTGTTATAGATAGTATAAGCCCCATAGTCTCAGGCCTAAGCGATCGGCTTACAAGGGCTTTTGCAAGGAATATACTCTATGGCGATGTCTCTAGGGATAGGGTTAACAAGATCATTATTGGAGAGATCAGTTATGGGTGTAAGGAGTATTCTCTTGGTGGTATGGAGTTTGTAGCAGATATAATAATATTGCTACAACTTGGTATTCGTGGTAAGCACGTACGTCGTGTACTAAAGATCCTTAAGTCAAGAGCTATACAGACACATACTAATAAGGCTTATCTAACGATAAGCCGTGACTTTGGTGTCCGGATAATATCTCCACCACCAGTATCAGAGATACCGCCACTGGATTACTCAAAGATATACTATACCGGGTGTGAGACATTCGATCGTGCTGTAGGTGGTGTCCCTAGGGGTGCACAGATCCTTATTACATACCCTGCTGGTATGAGTATAACTAATCACTTGATAGCTATTGTAGCACAGTATATACTAAGGTATAATCTCAAGACACTATTTATCACATACTCCATGTCTGAAGAGGATATAATGTATAGACTCAATAGTGTCTTAGAGAGAATAGGTATGAGTAGAGATGATATTGGTAGGCTTATACATGTTAAATCATTTAATCCAGCAACTATAAGTCTATATGATCTGTTTGTATGTGGGCAGGAGATAATTGATAAGTTAAACCCTGATGTACTTGTTCTACATGGGCTTAGAAACCTATACAATATACATGGGTATTCCCGTGATATACAGTTATTTACTTTTATGAGTGCATTAAATCATAGGAAGAAAGGTATTACTGTGTTTAGGAAGGTTGCTTACCGTAAGAAGAATGAGTATCATCCAGCACTAGAGTATAGTGATATAATATTACGTATATATACTACTAGAGAAGGCTATGGATTAGAGGTTCTCAAGACAGCATATGGTGGATTACCCGGATGGGTAATTGGGTTCCGTGAGCTAGAGTCTTGTGCACGTAAATTCCTAACAAATACACACGGTTGATCCCTCATGTTTTGGAGGAGGGGGAGAAAAAGCTCTACAGCCCGGGATAGCGGTAAATGCCTTAATGAATATATGATCAAGGCTGTCATAAACCATTTAAAGATGATCATACCCGGCTTCCCATTCATGATCGATCAGTATACCCGGTTCAACTATAACCGTAGCTTCTGGGATATACTACAGGAAAGCCCATCTAAAGCTATTGAGATAATACGTGAATACTATACTATGAGGGAGGAGTACTACCTATACATAGTCTATGAGATGATAAGGGTTCTAACAAGCGGTAACCATAACAAGATCGATGAGATCATAGAGGCCATAAAGAAGAAAAACTATGAATACATAGACAAGATCTTGTGTATAGGCGGATCAAGTTCTTAAGAATATTTTCTCCAGATTATTAGAGTCTCTTCATAAAACTCTACAGTTAACTATCCAAGTAGGTTCTAGAATGCCCTGGATAACTCCTACTGGTAGTTTATCATATAGTTTATGGTATTGAACAACACTTATAACATATATAATATATTGTAGAGGTAAGTTGTAGTTGGTGTAGTAATAGTGTATATGAGGCAAAGACTCTTCATTGGACGTAGGGTAGAGAGTAAATGCTTAGCTCATATTATTAAGCCTCTAGATATGCCTATTAGGGATATTGTTGTGCTTATTGGCCCTCATGGTGTTGGTAAGACATCTATAGCTAGATATATTCTTAGTAAATACTATGGTGGTGATGAGTATACTTGTCTATACATCAATTTATCACGTAGCTATGTACAACCCAGTACCTTCATATACGATCTACTTGATCAGTTTAGGGATCAGTTAAGGGATAGGTATTCAGTTTTAAAGAATGTCTTGATCAGCGTATTATCTGGATTAACTGGTACGGTTGTCTCAAGGCTTACTGGGTTGAATGTAGATGAAATTATTAGGGAAATAAGTGATGCCTTAGTGGGTAAGGGAGTTAGAGATCTATATTACCTATTTGATAGATCTTTGGAGGCTCTCTCCCATACCATAGGTGGTGAGGGCTATGGATTAATTGTTATTGATGAGCTCCAGAATCTCCTAAAAACAGTTGGTGGTAAGATAAATGTTAGTGTACTTGTGAAGAGGTTTATGGATTTAGAGGAGCATGTATCTAGTGGTAGGGTTAGATTTTTACTTGTGACTAGCGATTATGGATTCTATAACGACCTACTCATAGGACCTTATATGGAGTACATTAGGTCTTTCTACCTTGGTGAGATGTGTAGAGATGATGTTTTCAAACTTTTTACGGAACTACTTGAGCTTAGGGGGATTAGGTATAGTGTAGACTATATAGATAAGTACATGGATATAGTTGGTGGTACGCCAAGTATAGTCTATGAAATTGTTAGTAGGCTTAGCAGAGAAGCTGGTGAAGATATGCTACGGAAGGCTATCTCTACATTGTATAGGGGCAGAAACATTAGATTATAGCTTTCTGTATTATTTTGTATCTTTTTATGTTTTTTAAGGCTGTGGGGTGGGGGTGGAATTTATGGTTTGGGAAGAACTAGTGGATATATTGGTGCTTCTCGGGTGGGTGAGGGGAGCACGGCTCCC
>CAZVHC010000095.1:0-2962 GCA_964627005.1 uncultured Desulfurococcaceae archaeon | reverse complement strand
AGTGCTCCTAGGAGAACCATGTTAGCTGTCCTCTCATTACCTGAGGTTTTGAGAGCCATTGTATGTGCAGGTACTCTATAGACCCTATATCTACTGAGATCCCTTGGTACCTCCCTAATTATGTCTGAATCAATGATCAGTATCCCATTATCCCTTAGTAGATGAAGCTCGCTATAGAGCATCTCAAGAGTAGTAGCTACTAGTGCATCAGCCCTTGTGACAACAGGATACTCTATAGGCTCATCATCAATTACTAGATATGCCTTAGACCATCCACCACGTTGTGCAGGACTATAGCTAGTCGTCATAACAGCATCCTTCCCAGAGAGTATAGCTGCATAACCTAGTACACGCCCCATAAATATTATTCCATGACCACCTAGGCCGGCCAACACGATCTCGTGATGAACCATCTAACCCTCACCTCCAGCTCTCCTCTTAAGCTCTAGATAACGATCCTCAAAACACGGGCGATCTGTTCTATGTAGGAACTCACCTATAATGATCGGTTTACCAAACTCTATACCAAGTTCTTCAAACCTTACATCCTTCTTAACAATGGTTTTAGTCCTCAAATACCTTATTAGCTCAAGCATATCAATATTGTTGCGATGGCTAAAGATAGCACATGGGCTGAGAACCTCGATTACTGAGAACCCCTTTGTCTGGAATGCCTTGAGTATGGAGTTCTTAAGCTGTATGTCATGGAATACAGTCCACCTAGCAATATAGGATGCTCCAGCAGCATAGGCTAGATAGGGTATGTTGAATGGTTCCTCAACATGACCATATGGTGCCGTCATAGTCTTTGAACCAGCTGGTGTTGTAGGACTTGACTGTCCACCGGTCATTCCATAGATATAGTTGTTTACAACAATAACCGTTATATCATGGTTACGGCGGGCAGCATGTATGAAGTGGTTACCACCAATACTAACAATATCGCCATCACCACTGATCACGGATACGTTAAGCCATGGCTTAGAAAGCTTTATACCCACGGCAAACGGTATAGCCCGGCCATGTGTGACGTGATAACTATCAACACGTAGATAACCAGCCATACGGCCCGTACAACCAATACCAGATACAACAACATGCCTCTCAACCGGAATACCGGATTCAGCAACAGCCTTAGCAAAAACCTTTAACAAGATACCTAGACCACATCCTGGACACCAGATCGTTGGCAACCTCTCAACACGAATAAGATCCTCTATATCATGGTAGACAGGGGGGAGCTTACCAGCCAACACATGATCACCTACACAGCCTCCTTAGATGAGAAAGGATCGTATCTGGGTCTGGGAGGTAGCCGGGAGCACCAGGTACATGGACAACATCAGCTCCACGGACATGCTCACGGACAACATGGTAAAGCTGACCCATATTAACCTCGATCACGATAAACCTCCTGACACCCCTACGATCAAGTTCCTCGATCCTCCATCCCGGGAACGGCCATGCAGTCAATGGACGTAACAATCCCACCCGAATACCCTCCATCCTAGCCCTACGTACAGCGTATTTTACTGGGCCAGATACACTACCATAGGCTACAACAATATACTCTGCATCATCAACCCAATGCTCCTCCCAACGAGCTATCCTACGGGCGTTCTCACGGATCTTACGTACAAGCCTACTTACAAGCTTCCAGCTAGCCTCCTGAGAGAGATCGGGATATCCACGATCATCGTGCATGAGACCAGTCATATGCATCCGATAGCCCTCACCAGCAGCAGCAAATGGTGGTACAAGTTGGCTAGAGTCATATGGTAGATACTCCATATACTTATCAGGAGGTATACTAGGCTTCCTCCTCTCAACAATCCTTATCTCACTTGGATCAGGAACTCTAATCCTACCATACATCTGACCAATAATCTTGTCAGCAAGAACAATAACTGGTACACGGTACTCTTCAGCAGTATTGAAAGCCTCGATCGTGAGATCAAAGAGTTCCTGGGGACTAGACGGTAGATAAGCAACGATCTCGTAGTCCCCATGGCTACCCCAGCGAGCCTGCATAATATCTCCCTGGCCCATGAGGGTTGGTATACCTGTTGATGGACCGGCTCTCTGTATATCAATGATCACGACTGGTAGCTCAAGCATAGCTGCAAGCCCTATGCTCTCCTGCATAAGAGATAGTCCAGGACCACTAGTAGCAGTCATTGACTTAAGCCCTGCAGCCGATCCCCCAAGAGCCATCATTATAGATGCAATCTCATCCTCACCCTGTATAAATACACCACCAACCTCCGGCATCCTCCTAGCCATATGATGCATAAGCTCGCTTGATGGCGTGATCGGGTATCCAGCGTAGAAACGGCATCCAGCAATTAATGCTGCTTCAGCAGCAGCAATATTGCCCTCCATAAAATATGTACCGGGCTTAAGTAGCTTACTCACCCTCAACCACCTCCACATAGACAGCGAAATCTGGGCAGTAACGCTCGCACAGCCTACATCCTATACACTTATTATCCATACCATCCCTTATCCTCGGGATCCTATACCCCTTCTCATTATACTCTGGAGAATACTCAAGCATTTTAACAGGACATACATCTATACAGATCCCACATCCCTTACAGAGATCAGGGTAGAAGATTGGCCTAAATCTCTTCTTAACCCGTGGAACACTCAATAGGCAGCACCATTACCTAGTACAATGACTCCAAGATATATTGGATACCTTGGCTGGATAAAAATAATTTTCTCTAGAAGAAATCTTAGATGATAGGGGATAGGGTATCGTAATAGATCATTTAGACAAGTATTGGGCTTAGAGGCATGGCTTAATCATGTCATTTGAGATTGACTATAGCGAACGTAGGGAGATCGGTAGATCTGGAGAGTATGTATCGGCCATAGGACCTGATACATATAGTATTCGTGATTACCATAGGGCTTTTAAGACCTAACTTTCTATTCTCTTTAGAGATCTACTGTTGCT
>CAZVHC010000094.1:0-3034 GCA_964627005.1 uncultured Desulfurococcaceae archaeon | reverse complement strand
GGAAGCCTATATCCTTCAGATTTAAGGACATTTATCACGATATTCTTAAGAATTCTCTGGACATAGGTAATACCCTTTTCCCTAATATCAATACTATGTATCTCCTCTAAATGATTATCTTCAACCTCATAAATAACCCACTTATCCCAGTTAGTTATAATGACATACATAGCATTTGGATATGATGGTAGATAATCATTTACAATCTTAGAATAAGCCTTACTAAACTCTGTCTCTTTACCCTTGATCTCAAATATAATCTTGTTGAATAGATCCATATCCACATATCCTTTGTCTACACCTATCTCCTGAGGTATTATGAGTTGCCAATACTCCATATTATTAATGAAGTTCTCCAGTTCCTCCAGAGCATACCTACCAAGTCCCTTAACAACCTCTTTAACCTCATTAATAGCCTCCTTAGTAGCTTTCATCACTAAATTAGCAACACGCAACCTAATATTCTCATAGGGTCTAGTATGGATGTATTGTCTAACATCTATACCCATATATTGCACCTAACTGATACTCTATTAGAAACTCCGGTTTAAAAAGGGATAAAATATTGTCAGCCCGATCCCGGTTATACTGTTTAGGTAATAGATTTATTCTCAAAGGCGGTTATGGTTTATGTGTAGGGGGTGTGTGGGTGGTTGCCTAGGTATAGCGTGGTTGTTGATCGTAGGCTTTGTAAGGGATGTGGTATATGTGTAGAGGTTTGTCCAAGGAAGGCTTTGAAGATGAATGGTATATGTAAGGAGACTGGTTATCCTAACCCAGTACTTGTTGGTGAATGCGTAGGCTGTAGACTATGTATGTGGTTCTGCCCCGATCAAGCAATAGTTGTGGAGAAAGTGGAGGGTTAGCCTAGGATCTCTAGTAGCCTATTGATAATGATTTCTCCAACAACAACTGGTTTCTCAATACCGAGCTCAACAAGTGTTTTTGGATGAACCTCTCCAGTAAAACCAATCACTTTATCACCAGCCATTATCAATGCTGTCCTCTCCTCAAGCAACCCCTTTATACATGTCTCCCTAAACCCTATCTGTATACCAAGTGTTTCAGCTAATGTCCTCAGTACTGCTAGGGAATCAGTTAGTGTGGCTCGATCATGTGATACTGCGTAGCCAAGCCTCCTCTCAATAGATGCACCAGTCTCTCTACTGGGATCAACTATTGCTACATCACCAATCTCAAATATACTGATCTCCTTAACCTTCTCCTGATTAGCCCGGATAACCTCCAGTAGTCCGGGTGTAAGCCATCTCCTTAGACAAGTATACTTCTCCATCTTAGGATTAGCCACCCTTACAAGAGGCTGATCATCGTTGAACACCTTATTCTGGATCCAGGGGTTGCTCATCATATAGTTAGCTACCTCAACAAAACCCATACCAATCATTAGTAGCCTTAGCCTACGGCATAGAAACTCTATTGGATGAGAACGTCCAGCGTGGGGGGCTGGTGGTAGTGTTTGTGCAGTTTCACCAATAACCTCATACCCTATAGCCATAGCAATATCCTCAACAACATCGATCCAGCCAAGCACATCAATACGGTAGGGAGGAGCCTCTACAGTGACAACACCCTCTCCACGACTAATTATACGGTAGCCCATCTTGGCCAATGCCCTATACAGTAGTTCATCCTCCATCCGGAGCCCAATAATATCCCATACACGATCAATAGCTACCTCTACACGTGAACCAGATGATCTGGGTGCCTTCAGAACCCCTTTATCCGGCATAATAGTCTCTACAAACACGATCCTCCGAGACCTACTACGTTCAGCAATACTAGTAGCCACTATAGTGACCATGTCAACAACAATCCTTGGATCAAGGCCTGTAGAATCTATCAACACCCTCCTAGTATCTGGTGTGACCTTTGTATCTTCACTATTGATTATAGGGGGCATACTAAGTACTACACCATCACGATCACGTATGACCGGTAGCTTCTCCCAGCCCATAAGCAAATGCTTGTACCGAACACCCTTTTCAGTATGATCGAGTATCTCATATAGATTCATCTCACGTGTCTCACCAAGTGGTACAAACCTTGTAGTCTCCGGATCAACTAGTTCATAGGTTACTGGAAGCCTAATCTTATCAAGATCATAGATGCCTATACTGGCCTTCCTACGATCACGTGCATAGGTTATATGAAGTTTCTCCTGAAGATTCATAAGCTGGGAGACAGCCTCATCATCAAGCACGAGATCCTCTACAATAGCAAATGCTACATAGGGGCGTCTAGGCACACCATTATTATATGCCTTAACACCACGATCCTCAAATACAAACTCATTACCACCAATACCTAGGAGGAGCCGGAGAGCCCTAGCTAATCCCTCAACACTAAACAAGTCCGGGCGATCATGAGGGGCCTCATAACTAACACTATCATCCAGTACCTCCTCAACCTCACACTTAACACGGGGCAGTAGATCAAGTATATCCTCCCTACTCAATTTCCTACCAACAAGTCTCTCAAGATCCCATCTAGTAACAGTAATAACCGGCATACCGAATACACCATCCAATGGCTCTAGAAAAACTATGGTTGTAGAGGAACTATAATAGGATTTCCCATTAATCGATTAATGAAAGCAATTTACTTCTATGACTTAGCAACAACAGATTCTATAATAAGATCTATTGCATCAATACTTAGGTCCCTCCTTATAGACTTATCAAAGCACTCTATAGATTCTTGACTATATCATTGTAATATATGATCCCCTACTAATACATTGATACTTTCTCTTTAAGCTTTATAGATACGTGTAGTCAATTTTTATAGTGGGTAAATCTATAATGAATATCCTCTATCATCTTCATCCATAACATTGGTCTTCATAAGAATCTTCTGAGGCAGATACTAGCTCTAAGGATGTGGATATTCTATTAGAAAATATTTTTGTGTGGAGGGTGTAGAGAATATTCTTAGCCGTAATCGGTATAGGGTATAGTCTGTGGTGTATGGGCATGGTTATAGTTAGTGTTACCCCTGAGATCGCTCTTGATGA
>CAZVHC010000093.1:0-3046 GCA_964627005.1 uncultured Desulfurococcaceae archaeon | reverse complement strand
GATCATGAGGTTCTACCAGAGGATCGTGAGAGACCAGTTCTCATAATATGTCCTAGGTGTAAGAGAGGGTTCTTCCTAGAATCACCTTATAGGAGGGTTGTTGAGAGGATCAGTGGTTGATGAAGCTCATGGGTGTTTTAGTAGCACTCCTTTAGGGGGGTATATACTTTATCGGGTATATAGGGTAGTACGTGTCGTGTTGTCTTTGGTGAGAAAACCTCCCCCCTCTTAACGATCTCCATAACCTCCTCCTTAGAGGGTATTCTACGTAGTAGTAGATAGTCGATCTCCCCCTTCTTAAGATCCTCTAGTGCATCCTCCTTAAGACCATAGTATGCTAGCTTAATCAATCCCTCAACACTAAGTTGATCGAGTATATGTGATACTTTCTTCTGACCCTCAAGCCCTCCATGGATAACTATGCATACGCCATTCCTACCAATTAGTATGAATGCATTATCTCTATCCATCAACAGATCATTTGTATCCCCCCTACAAACACTATACTCCACACTATTACTCCTAAGCTTCTCAAGGAATGTATCTAGGTCACCTGAGAAAGCCGGGTACCAGGTATAGAGCTTTACAGCCGGGTCAAAATAGTCTATAATAATTGATGGAGCCTTGCGGGCACCAAGTTCTTTCAATGCAGCCCATCTATGATGTCCATCAACTATTAGGTACTTATCAGTACCTGGTATAGGTGCTATGATCAGAGGCATGTCTACAGCATCTAGCTCCCTAATCATCTTAACAAGATCCTCTAGACGCTTACTAACAATCTCCTCATGTGGAAGCATCTTATCAATATCGATCATTACAGGCTCAACACGTTTAACAGGAATATTGTACCTTGGGATCTTTACAATAACCTCTGGTGACAATAATGCATCACCCATACACCTATAGACAGTACATATATCTATAGAGATGAATGGATTAAAAGAATTAACTTAAACCTCCACTAAAAACAATATCTCGTTACCAATCCATTCCTCCAATTCCCGGATAATAGACCTAAACTCTTTCTCCAACCTATAGAATAGAGCAGGTAGAGACATCATCTTAGCCAGGGATAATGTATGACAATCTACAAGACTTACTGGGAATCTACATTTACACATGGATACGAGATCTGATAGTTCATCTGTATTAACTGTAATAAAGTAGTTTGAATCCAGGATCAACCTTATCCTCTTTAATGAATCATCTATACCCAATAGTCTACATAGGATATATCGTGCCTCAGTAATGTTGAGCATTGTAGTGTATGGAGTTATATTCTCATCTATTATAGACTTGATTAACTCCTTTCCATACGTTGTTGCTAAAGCTATTTCAATTATTATAGATGTATCAAATACTATATCTCCCTTCAACGATACTTCTCTCACGAACTCTCTCCTCCCTTAGCAACTTATGAGCCTTCTCTACAATCTCCCTATCAACCTCCATATTAATGAGCTGCATTAACAAGTGTGGTTTTTTAGCACGATACCTATTGATAAGGATTCTTATAACCTCATCATAATCAAGTCTTTTACCAAGCTCCGCCTCCAACCTGATCATTATATCTGTTAATAGTTTTTTGGTTTCCCTAGATATTCTTATTGTTGTAGACAATGTATACACCATATACAGTGTATACAATAGTAGCTAATAACCCCTACTCCCGCTTATATGGTTAAGAAATAGTTGGGGGAAAAGAATGTTATTTACTCTTAAAGAATTCTATGATCTTCTTAGCGATCTCTATACCAGCTCTCTCCTGTGCCTCCACAGTATTTGCTCCAATATGTGGTGTCAATACTACGTTATCAAGTTTCGTTAGCGGGTGATCCTTTGGTAACGGCTCCTCCTCATAGACATCAAGTCCTGCACCAGCTATCCATCCCTCACTCAAAGCCTTTACAAGGGCTTCTGTATCAACTACTCCACCACGTGCTGTATTGATTAGTATTGCTGTCCGCTTCATAAGCCTTAGCCTATCCTCATTGATCAAGTGTTTTGTCTGTGGTAGTAGTGGTACATGTATTGTCACTACATCGGCTTCCCTAAGTAGTGTCTCTAGATTAGTGCATCTAGCCTCTAGTTCCTCCTCAACCTCCTTGGGGCACCTACGTATATCGTAGTATATGATCTTCATTCCAAAGCCGTGGTGGGCTATACGGGCTACAGCAGTACCTATACGTCCCATACCTATTACTCCAAGTGTTTTACCATGGAGTTCATAGCCCATACATTCCTTCTTAACCCACCTACCCCTCCGGAGGCTACGGTCAGCATAGGCTATTCTACGGAGAACTGCTAGCATGAGACCTATGGTGTGTTCAGCAACACTCTGTGTAGGTGCAGCTGGAGCATTATATACAACAATACCCTTCTCACGGGCAGCATCAACATCAATATTATCAAGGCCAACACCAGCTCTCCCAATAACACGTAGCCGATCAGCAGCCATGATAACACGTCTACTAACCAATGGCTTACTACGGACAATCAATGCATCAAAACCCCTGATCAAACCAACAAGCTCATCCTCACCCGGATACTCATGCACAACAACCTCAAAACCAGTACTCCTCAACAAATCAATAGCCCTACCATGTATAGGTGCAGCAACCAATACCCTAACCACAGCCAAACACCCCCTATACACACATACAATGCCCACCAAACATAATAAACAATACCCACACCAGCCCCAACAACACCAAGTTACATTAGAAAACATAAGTACAAAACACACTATTCAATACCGATCACCTAACTCCCCTAGCTAATACCCCTCACCATCATCTTTACAGTCTACTTTATAATAGACATACTTTTCAATTCTTCATACTACTACCCTCATGGAGCCCCGGCAAGAGCCTATACCACAAATTTATGGTGCATTTCAATCCTTTATGTTATTACCAGACCTGCAGATAGATCCAGCAGTAGCTACAGCAGACTTTCAATTCTCTATGCTAGTACCCACAGCAATAATATTTCTCGGACAAGAGGTTGTGTCTTACATCTTTCAATTCTTTATGTTAGTACC
>CAZVHC010000092.1:0-3067 GCA_964627005.1 uncultured Desulfurococcaceae archaeon | reverse complement strand
AGGATCAATACTTGCTATCCTTGATCCTGCCTCGGCAATTTCTTCTAGGGAGACTGGGGCTTTATTATATACTAGGCCTATTCCTAGATAGACTTTATCGCTATAATATTCATGTATGTATTCTATGGCTTTCCATGAAGTCTCTAGATATTTCTTTGCTATTTCGCGACTGCTTAGCCCTGTTATCCTCATATAAGTTTCTACATAGAGGCATTTAGGCTCAACACCAATATTATTACAACCAGCCTCTACAAGTTCATCAATATAGTCTGGAGTCAATAATGTTCCATTACTATCTAAGTGCCTCCTAATCTTTGGATTAACTAGTCTCGTAACATGTTTAAAGAACTCTATAAGCCATCTACGATTAAGCGTTGGCTCACCACCACTAATCGCTACCTCTCGGTTAACTATGATGATATTTGTTGGTGCTCCTTGTATATGGTATGTTCTTTGTCATGTGTCTTTTGAGGAAACTATTTTATCCTTCTTTAGCTGATCAGTTTTGTGGGATTGGTGTTGTGTGGTATGGTTGTTGAGAAGGTTGTTAGGAGGCTTAGGAGTATTTTGGAGGAGAGGTTTAGTGATTATATAGTTTATGCCTATGTTTTTGGATCTGTTGTTGAGGGGAGGGGTACTTGTGAGAGTGATGTAGATGTTGCATTGAGGTTCTATGATAGCATTGATCGTAGGGTTAGATGGAATATTATAAAGTTCCTGTTAGCTGATATTAGTGAGGATGTAGATATAGTTGATCTGGAGAGGGTTTCACCAGTATTACGTATGGCTGTGTATTCCCGTGGTAAGCTTGTTTATTGTAGGGATCGATGGATACTATTCCTCGATCAGAATAGGACGCTTAAACTATACAATGACTATCTACACATAGCCCGTCCATACTATAGGAAGATGGTGGAGTATATTGAGAGGAGAGCTTCTAAAGAGGTATGATAGGTTTAAGAGAGCAATGGATCTTCTAGAGGAGCTATCTAGAAGAAACTATGAAGAGATTGTAGAGGACTATATACTCTTATCAAGTCTAGAGCGCAATATACAGATTGCTGTAGAATTCCTAATAGATTTATCAAACTACATATTAGCTGAAACAATTGGTGGAACACCAGATACTTATAAGGATATAGTATCTAGAGTAGGGAAGATATGTAATATAGATGATCAACTCATAAAAGAGATTAGAGGAATAGTCGGTCTAAGAAACATCTTGGTCCATTTATATGCTGATATAGATTATGAACTAGTTTTAGGAGAACTAAAAGACATAGTCAATAACATATTTAAATTTGTATCGGAACTACTACAATGCATTAACAGACTAAAGCTAGACCCTATGGAAATCATCACACAGCCGCTATAGACAATCTCCAGTTTCTATGGTACTTATTAACCAGGGGGTTAGATTAATAGAGATCTTGTTTATAGTACTATTATTTATGATAACGTATTCCTATGTATTGATAGATACTTAGTAATTGATCTTTTTCCATTGATCTTAGCATGATTAATTCCGACAAGTAATATATGATAGAAGGACCGTTAATTGGAAGAGAGGCTAGAGAATAGATTATTACAAATGATATACTGCTAGTAATAGCTTTCCTTGTATCTAGACTATATGAGGAGAACATGTCCTCCTATCCTATAAAGTATATGTTTAGGTACTTGACTGTATATACTGGATTTTATCCAGGTACATGATCTATACTAAACCCGATATACACCATAGGCATTACGTGGGCTCGTCTCTAGTAATGATGCATCCATTACTCTGTAAATAGAGACTATATTACAGCTATAGTTATAGACACCAATTACAAGCAGTGGTCTATTATGTAGGGAGAGGCTAGAAGGTATGAATTATATTGACCAGCTAATGTACCATTATGCCACGTATTATATGGCCCGTATATGCTATAACTAATGAATCCATCCCATGCAAAGACTATATTGTCTATACTATAGTATACTCTATCACCCTCTCCTTATGCAGTATAGGGGTTCTACCCCTTTTTCCAGATATGTTATTGGTGAAAATTATTGATAGGTTATGGAAGAAGCCACCAGCTCATATACATAAACTATATGATCTAGGTCCGTTAATTGTTATCTCCAAAGGCCAGTATCCATCAGCATAGTTATTATCGTTATAGTTATCGTTCATCCATATCTCAATGCGATCTCCTGGATAAAGTATTGTATGGTAGGGTAGTTCTACAAGTGGATATATTATTTGCTATACCTGCGAATAACTGGTAGTCCTACCATCGCTATAGTGTATGTAGGAGACTATTGTTAGTGCAGGCCATGTATTTCCCAGATTATCTATTAGATTATAGGTATATTCGATCACCTCTCCATTGACTAGGTGAAAGTATAGTCTTGTTACGTAATAATGGAGTCCTTCATAGGACGTGTTTATGGGATCGTATTCTTCGATAAGTAGTTCCACGTATTCTATAGTGCTGTTGCCGAAATTGTTTATCAATGGCCTATACATACCTAAGTTAAACAACTTTCCAGGTGTTAACGAGATATTAGCTATATATACACCGTATCTTCTCAGGTTACTTATTTTAACAAATGGCTCAGGATATACTATCTTCCTATAAAATATCTTGACATCATCGATTACGTGATAATTATTTAAGCCACTAGTAGCTACACTAAAGCCGAAATAACCATAGCCTAGATCTGATGTGGATATATCTGAAAGTATTAAGTCATCATCAAATGACACGTCAACAATTACTGTATAAATTGGTGCAATATACATCTCTATACTATACCATTGATTGTCCTCTGTAGCAGTTGTACTATAATAATTGTTGTTAAGCCTAGGATAATCTTCATTCCAAGCACTAGTTCTAGCAATAGCTATGTAGTTGCCTCCAGGATCATTAGCTCCATTGTCGTAACAATCAATCTCTAAAGCATATCCATATTTTAATACATTATTCAGCATATATGAATGATTCACTAGCAGATTCTAGCGTCTTAAACATTTTCTCGGTATTAACTCCATAGATTGGCGGTAGTCTCCTAGGCTCTG
>CAZVHC010000091.1:0-3179 GCA_964627005.1 uncultured Desulfurococcaceae archaeon | reverse complement strand
TTCTTGGGGAGGGTATTATTTTTTGATTAGAAACGTTGGGGAAAATGTTTGGTGATGCGGCGGCCGGGATTTGAACCCGGGATCTCCGGCGTTCTGTGGTTCTAGGGATCAGCCTTGGCAGGCCGGCGTCCTAGTCCAGGCTAGACGACCGCCGCGTTTCTACGGTATTTTTCTGGTTATTTGTTGGGTTTAATATTTTTCTATTGTTGTGTTATGGTGTAGTTATTTTCCCTCTATTTTCCCTACTTTCTTCTCTATCTTCCGTGCTTTCTCTAGTTCTACTATCTTCTTTGCTCTCCGTGATAGTTCTCTTAGTATATCGTTCTTTGATACTATGCTTACTATTTCCCTATCACTACTTAGTACTGGTATCCCGTTTAGCCTAGCCTCCATCATCATGTCTAGCGCTTTGGCTAGGAGTGTGTCTGGAGCTATGTACTTCCTATAGGGTACCATAGCATCTACTGCTAGTAGTGGTGTTATCTTTACATAGCGTCCCTTCCGTGCAGCTCCCTTCACGAGCTTGCGTACCCATATTAGGCGGCGGCTCTTAATACCTGTTTTAGCGTCTTCAAAGGCCACGAATGGGAGGCGGTTGGTCGATATTACTCCCAGTATATTGGCTCCATCATAGACCGTTATAGCGTCTAGATATAGTGTCTTCATCTTATTAACTACATGGTATAGGCTGTGGAATGGGTTTACAGTCGCTATTTTACCCGGTAATATAATGTTTTCAACAAGTAGATCCCTGAGGAGATCCCTAGATGCTCTTACAACATGGTCTTTCGTGATAAACCCTATGATCTCGCCTTTCTCATCAACTACGAATACTACTTCACTCTCACTCCTAACCATGTTGAAGGCTATCTCCTCAATAGGTGTATCTAGGCGTACCCTGGGTATGTTACACTGCATAACATAGTCTATGAAGAACCTGTCTCTAACCCTCCTCCTCCACAATGGACCCTTAAGACCTAGTGCATGTAGCATGTTCCACTTAGATACTACACCAACGATCTCACCACGCTCATCAATAACTAGCAGGTAGTCAGTACGTCTTCTCAGCATCTCTTTACGAGCATGTTCCACAGTATCATTGATCGATATAGCTGGTAGTTCTTCAACAAGTATATCCTCAGCTCTAATACCCATATAGGCCGGCTTCTCAACTGGTTTCACAACAAGTACTTGTTCAAGAACTCTCTCCTTAGACAAGAACGTGATTCTCTCCTCACGTGTAACTGGTACGGGTATGACTTTAGCAATAGGTACTGGTATACGTCCAGGCTTAGCACCCTCTAGATAGGCTCTAATGAGATCTTCGTAGGTTAGTACACCAATTACTCTACCACTAGAATCTATAACTGGTACCAATGGGAGATCTTGTTCGGCAACGACTTTAGCAACCATTTCTACAGGCATATCATTTGTTGCTACAAGTACTCCACGAAGCATTATCCTCTGAACCTTAGCTGGTGCCGTAATATGTTGTTCACTCTCACGGTGGAATAGCCATCTACCACTACGTATAAACTCTCTATAGGTCACTATACCCATTGGTATTGGTTCTTCGAGACTACGTACAGCAACTACACCCGGTATTCCATGATAGACTATTCTACTCCAAACCCTATTGACCCTATCCTTCCACGATATAATGTATTTATCTAGATCCTTTTTAGTCATAACCTCCTCAACAGTTTCAGCCAATGGTCTATAGCCTGCCTTTATAAGGTAGTTTAAGAGGTCATTGTATGTGATAACACCTAAGAGCCTGTTTTCACTAAGGTTATTAACTACTGGTGCACCTATAGTCTTAGACTCCCTAAGTCTATTGAATGCCTCACCAATATCATTGTCCTGAGTTAGTATAGGGTGTTCACGGAGAGCATCTCTAACACGGATACTTGTATGATGGCTTGTGGGGATAAGGAGTTCTATGGGTGTTAAAAAGCCCAATACTCTATTATCTGGGGCACTCCGGATAACAGGTATTAACTCCTCACCATATTTACGGGCTTCACTACGGACTACAGTAAGTGGTAGATCCAAGTCTCTCACTATATATCGGGGCTTCCTAGTAATCTCCCAAATCCTCATATAAACACCTCTGAACACACACTATACACCCAATAAATCTGGACCAATTAATACTAGGTCTAACATACTATTAAAAATATGGTATAATACGTTCTAGCAACACCTACAAACAATTATCCCAGCTAGAGTATAGATGGTAAAAAATAAGAATCCTAAGACCTCATAGGAAATGAGGGGAGAGATGCCGCCGTAGTATAGCCCGGCCAAGTATGCGGGCCTTTCGAGCTATCCGCCGAGGAAAGCCCGTGACCCGGGTTCAAATCCCGGCGGCGGCATATCACTACTGTCCTATAATTCTCAACATAGAGTTAATATATTCTCTACTCTATCTTAGGGAACTGATGTATTCATATAAGGATCTTATTATGGATAATAAAATATTTAATATGTAACTTTTTAGTTACGTGTAACTGGGAGGTGCCTCTGTGTGCAAGGATTCTCTGGAGGTACTTGCAAGAAAGTTAGATGCACTGGGTCATCCATTGAGGCTTCGTATCCTAGCCTTATTGGCTAGGGAGGGGAGGAGTATGTATTTGAGTGAAATAGCTAGCTTCCTAGGTATTAGTAGAGCCTTAGCCAAGGTTCATCTAAGGAAGCTTGAGAAAGCAGGATTTGTTAGGAGCCGGGTAGTCCTTGTTGAGGATGAGGCTCGTGCACTACGTTTCTACGAGATCATTGATTTTGAAATACATGTATCTCCTAATGCATTAAAGGATCTGTGGGGTGGTAGGTGTGAGAAGTGATATTGTAGTAGTGGTTACAAGCTGGATCGCTATAACTGTTATAGCTGTAGCATATATGTGGATTGCAGGTATTAATTTCTGGTCTAACCTAATGCTACTGGTATTGCTGGGAATAGCTTCCATATTAACATTCGGAGTAATGTTTGCTTCACCAACAGGTTTTCTAGATGTAGGAGCTAGTAAGAAGATTCTCAATGAACTCTATAGGATCGGTAAGGAGCTAGATGAAGTAAAGAGTATTGTTGAGGAGATTAGGAATACGTTGGAGGAATAGCTAGACCCTATCTTCTAGGATTTCAACATTTTCACAATCTCGTATAAGATTATAGCGAT
>CAZVHC010000090.1:0-3399 GCA_964627005.1 uncultured Desulfurococcaceae archaeon | reverse complement strand
CTCCCTAAACACAGCCTTTAGATCCCTTATTATAAAGGCCTTTATCCTCCTCCACCTCATTCCCCCAACCTCCTACCAGTTAGTTTGAGGAATACATCCTCAAGTGTAGGTTTAACAATACGTAGTGCTTTGAGGGATAGGCCCCCACTATATAGTGTATCTACTAGCTTGGGTATAATAGAGTCCGGATCCTGTGTATGTACCTTAATAGTGTTATTCTCTAAGTATATTGTATCAGAAAACCTCCCCAGATCCTCTATAATACTGGGTTTTGGAGGCATATATAGTTCTAGTTCAACAACAGACTTAGGACCATATTTTTGCTTAAGCTCCTCAGGCGATCCCTCAGCAACGATCTCTCCCTCATTCATTATAGCAACTCTATCCGATAGGTAATCAGCCTCCTCCATATAATGTGTAGCTAATAGTATTGTCTTACCCTCCTTCCTAAGACCGAGTATTATATCCCATACACTCCTCCTCATACCCGGATCCATACCTGTTGTTGGCTCATCAAGTATTAGTAGATCCGGGTCGTGGAGAAGCGTTATTGCTAGACTAAGCCTTTTCTTCATACCCCCAGAGTACTTAGCAACTGGTTTATCAGCATAGTCCGTTAGCCCAACAAGATCCAGTAGCTCGTTAACCCTCTTCCTAGCCTCACTCTCACTATAGCCATATAGTCTCGCATAGAACATCATATTATCTCTTCCAGTCAATAGCTCTGTAAGCCCATGCTCCTGTGGACAATAGCCTATATGTAGTCTTGCCTTTGGATCCCTTGGATCCCCTCCCTTCACAAGTACACGTCCACTCGTGGGGTTAAGTATACCGGCTATGATACTGAGTAATGTTGTTTTACCAGCACCATTAGGTCCCAGTAGACTATATACTATACCCTTTTCAACACGGAAGCTAACACCCTTTAACGCCACCTTATCCCCATACCGTTTAACAAGATTCTCAACAACAAGTATGTACTGCTCCAAACCACTATCACCCTCTACATAGAATGTATTACCCAATATATATTAAAGGAGATGTTGTTCTGTGGTACAGAATAACACTATATATGATATTAGACATGGGTGAAACCTATATACATGGGTATAGGGGATGAGTGAGGAATCTTCTATAAAGGATCTTGTTGATATACTTAAGAGGATTGAGGCAAGGCTAGTATCAGCTGTACATGTTAAGCTTGGTCTAATATATCTTAAGTGGACTATAGCTATGGTTGGATTCACTCTAGCTAACCTACTACTTGATATCCTTAAGGCTCCATCAATCACCTACCTCATAGTAGCACTGATCTATTGGTTAATAGCTATATACTTAATAGTATTCCGTGGTAGACCAGGTTATAGTAGGACATTGAATACTTATGTGAGAATGTATTTTAGGGAAAAGGGGATCGAGGATGAGGCTCTAAGGAGATATCGTATAGTGTATTTTCTAGGATGGATTTTAGCATCTATAGTAGGCTTTGCCTTAGTACCATTGATCCTGGGCATGGAGTACTGGGTTTCTGGTTATCCATTATTCCTTGGTATAGGTATTCTAGTGTCATACATGGGTATGGAGCATTATCTTAAAGTCTATGATAGGGGGTTTATAGTATTCCCAGTACTACTCATACTATCTAGTCTATTATCTGCATATATGGTAGGTATAGATTGGAGTTTAGCATTCTATTTCACGATCACAGCATCAGCACTAGTGTTCCTATTAATAGGGACAAGGTATATCCTAATGGCTCTAAGATAGATACCAGTAATGATGGTGGCCACCTGTCTTGGAGACTGATAGCATACGTGAATTAGTAAAGCTACTAAGAACAAATGCCTTTAAAGCACCAGCTCGGCTAGCCATACTACTCTACCTCCTCGTTAAGGAGGAGGCTTTCTTCACAGATCTAGTAGAAGCACTCGATCTAACACCTGGTAATCTGTGGAGTCACCTAAAAAGACTTGAGAGAGAAGGCTATGTAGTCATTAGACACGCTATAACCGATAGACCTAGGGTTGTAGTGAGATTAACTGATAAGGGCTATAACGAGATCATTGATCTAGTTATTAAGATAAGGGCTATATGGAGTAAGCTAAATCTATAGGTATTAGATTTTTATCAGTCATATGGAGTTAAGTATCATAGACTTATGCACCTAGGGCATAATATTTATATAATATTATGCATCTAGAGCATAATAGGGTAGGGGTATGGAGAATTGGAGTAAATATGTTGATGCGGCTACTAGATTCATTAAAGTTGCTGAATCTTCCATTGATACTGCACCTGAGGTTGTAGCGATTATTGTTCATAGGGCTGTTGGGCACTTAATTATGGCTTTAGCATATAAATTTGATCCTGTTAAAGCCCCCTCTTTAAATAGTCATGGCCGTAGAAGAAATTGGTTGGCAAGGTTTATTTATGAAAAAGAATGTGCCCCGAAAAGACTCCTTACGATATTTGATGAGTTACATAGAATCTATAAACGTAGCACGTACTTGTTAGAAAATGGTGATTTAGCTAGGGAGGCATTGGAGCTGGGTAAGGAGGCATTAGCTATTGTGGAGGAAGTACTTGGTGAACATAGTTGACTTCAATACCTTCATCTATGGTTGAGGTTATAGTAAAGGATCTAATAGGCACGTTATTGAGTAAATGTAGTCTGTTAGAAGCTATTCTCTATGGTAGTTATGCTCGTGGTGATGCTAGGGGTAAGAGTGATATTGATCTATTATTGATTGTTAAGGATAATCCTAAAGAATGTGAATCCCATGCTCTTGAGATAGCTAGTAGTCTTAGGATACCCTTGGTTCAACCAATAGCTTTAACAATGGAAGAAATTAGAAGGGATAGGGATAAACAGGCATTGTATCTTAATGCATTGCTTGAGGGGCTCCTTATATATCATTCATTAGATGCACCATTGACTAAATCAGCTCCACCTGGGTATGAACCCTGTGTTCTCATAAGGTATAGGGCTAGAAAGAATGTTCTTAAAAAGCTTGTTGGTACAACAGTTTCATATAAGGGATATAGGGTTAGAGCTAGAGGGCTTATTGAGAAACTTGGTGGTAAGAGGATTGCTCCAGGACTATTAATAGTCCCAATGAGGAATGTGGAGTCTTTAGAGCATATTCTAAATTATCTTGGCGTAGACTACGTAATTATTGGGTATGTGTTAGCTAATATGGAGGAGATAATTAGGTGGAGAAAGTATTGTTGAATAGTACCTATATCCATGATCATACGAAAGTTTAATAGGCTCACGACTCTATTCTAGAACCTAGTTATTCCAATGGTGTCCAGTATTGCTGTCTAGGAGATTGTTGATCGTGTTTATAGTGCTTGGGCTTATATCGTTATTTGCTGATATAACCTATGAGGGTGCTC
>CAZVHC010000089.1:0-3432 GCA_964627005.1 uncultured Desulfurococcaceae archaeon | reverse complement strand
CGAGAAAATAGAGAGTCTAGAAGAGATAGAGAAGCCACAGCCACCAAGCAAATACAACAAAGAAGTACCACCAGAACTAGACGATCTAACACTACAAATGCTAGAACCACACCCCCACGAAAGACCACAAGACACAAATCAGCTCCTAAACCAACTAACCCAAATCTACCAGGAAATAACCCATAGAGGGTGAATCCCCTATGAGGTACACAAATGTAGTAATAATCTTTCTATCACTATTACTCATACTAAGCTATACACAAACATTAACAGGATCTATACCAGAAAATATAGATCAACAACAAATACAGCAACCAATACAGAAAATATGGGAAAGTCCAGACCTAGGCGGTTGGGCAAGAAGTCTTTCTTGGAGTCCAGAGGGAGGCTATATAGCAGTGGGACTTAATGATGGTGTCTCTGGAGGCTCTGATCATGGACGTGTTGTTTTATTGGATTCAATGGGGAATGTGCTGTGGTCTACAAGTGATCTTAGTGAGTGGGTTTCTAGTGTTGTATGGAGTCTTGATGGATCGAGGATTATTGCAGGTAGCAATGACTGGTATGAAGATACATATCACATCAGAGTATATGATACTAATGGAAATCTACTCTGGACTAGCCAAAACTATGACTCATTCATACGTATCTCTTCCCCTAACCCCAGTGGACAATACCTGGTTGGAATAGGTTATAGAGCCTATATATTGGATCAGAATTTCCAGATAATATGGAGTTCAAATGATCTTGGCGGATATGTAAAAGATTTGTCCTGGAGCCCAAGTAGAGATTATTTTGTAGTAGCTGGAGAATTCGGTATTATAGCTTATAGGGAATCCGGTGAACTTACCTGGAGTATTTCCAGTAATTCTTTGGATACTGCATTATATAGTGTTGCTTGGAGTCCCGATGGAGAGTATATTGTAGCAGGTGGGGATAATCACAAGATCTATATTATTACTAGATACGGCGAGATAATATGGGAATCCAGTGATCTAGGCGGGCGGGTAATGAATGTTGCTTGGAGCCCCAATGGAAACTACCTTATAGCAGGAACAAGAGAATCCCATAAATTCTTCATATTCAGCTATAATGGCACATTAGTGTATGAGTCCCAAGATCTAGGTGGCATAGTCTTTGCAGTATCGTGGAGCCCGGATGGACATTATATAGCAGTAGGCGGGAGCTTTAATAAAGTAATTGTATATAAGTGGTTAATTCATCATGTTAGCATCGATATCTCTATCATGTATGGTAGTGGTTGGAACATATATGTTGATGATGTTCTTCGTGGAAGCGATCATTATATCGGAGTGATACCTAAGGGTATCCATAACATTACTGTATCTAGAGATGGTTTTCACAGGACCTTTATACTTAATATGACCCATAGTTTGAGTCTTATTCTCTATTATGGTTTTGATCTTGGCTGTGGCTGGTACTTGTATAATCTTAGTGAGGTTGTTGAGACTGGTAAGTTTATTGTTAAGGTATATAGGCCTTCTAGTGTTAAGGAGATTTTTATCGGTAATACGTCTATTCCTCTAGAAGGCCTTAGTGGGCTGAATTACCTAGTATTGTTCATGGATTCTGGCGCTACTTATAATGTTACACTTGTTCCTGCTGATGATAGGTATTATCCTTTACATGTAGTTGTTTCTGGTGATCCTGGTGAGATCGTTGATGTATATCCTGAGTTTGTGAGTAAGCATTCAATAATTATTGATGTTAGGGGTTATAGTGGGACGTATAAATTGTATATTAATGGAGAGTTTATTGGTACAACTTATCGTCGTTACACATGTTTTCTTGATCCTGGTGTCTATAATGTCTCGGTTATCCCTACTGATGATATGTATCTCCCAGTTTCTAGTATAGTCGTGCTTAGTGAGGGGCAGTCCGTTCTACTCAATATGAGTGTAGTTAGGAAGCCTATTCTCCACCTATATGTTAGTAGTAATGAGTTGTTTGATACTTATTGTCTCCTAGTTAATGGTAGTGTTGTCGGCTGTTATGGTACGGATTACCTTTATGGTGTTGTTGTTAATGGTACTGGATGGTATAACGTGACTATCATACCCAATGCTACAGAAGTACAGTTGTTCTCTCAACTCATGTTATTAGAGGCTAATGGAGACTATAACTTATCCCTCGATCTCTATAGATGTATTGGTTGTACTGGAGACTATGTATTGGCTTATAGTGGTAGTGGTTTTAGTAGTTGGCTCCATAATAATAGTCTAGGCCTAATTGTAGCCCAGTATGATTGTTCCTGTAACCTAGTTATTGATGGTGTATCTGTTAGTGGCTGTGGCTCCTACCTGGTTCCCGCTGGTGGTCATAGTATTAAAGTACATTATGGTGATGTGGATTATAGTGGGGAGGTAGATGTTGGAGCTGGTGATACTGTAGAACTTGGTTATTCCAGACTCATACTTAAGTCCAATACTCTATCTAAAGCCATAGTCTATATTGGTAAGAGTGGATCTAAATACATTAGTAGTAAGCAGGTATCTAGTGATGGTGTATCACTGGATCTATATCCCGGAGTCTATAGGGTTGAGTTCACGGTATCATCGGGTGCTTATACGGCTTCACAGGAATATGTTGTAGAACTTGGTTTTAATGAGGAACGTGTTGTTGAGGCATGGTTCCCCACTCTTACTATAAAGAATGTGTATGGTGATCTATATATCGACAACGTGTTTGTGGATAGCTATAGTTGTGATGTTGTTAAAGACATATATGTATCACCCGGTAAGCATAAGATCAGGATAGTACCTAGTAATCCATTCTATGGAGTATTTGAGGCAGAAATCGATACTAGTAGGGCTAGTGTAGTAGTGGAGGTTAATTATCCAGTAGGACTGCTGACATACATGATACTATTCATAGGGGTAATGGCCAATATAGCGTATATGTACATATCTGTTGTTAGGCCCAAGATAGTTGTTGTAGGAGTTGAGCCTCTAGAGATAGTGGAGGGTGTCACAAAATCTTTAAGGATTAGGCTTAGGAATAAGGGGTTGAAGAAGGCAAGGAAACATGTTACTGTAAGACTGGGTGATAGAGTATTATTTGATGAGACAATAACTATACCTGGTAAGAGGGATGTAGAGATAGAGATTCCTCTGGAATAGAATTATTGCTGAATAGACAATATTATTTTTCCTAAACCCCAATCCATCCGATAAGACTATTGTTCCCGAATAACTTTTCTTATCTACAATAAGGCTTGTAGTAAATATATTCTAACCATAGCAATTATTGATTAGAGGATTACTTCATAAGGGGGACTACATGGTGCTTTTGGGAAATGTTTTTTGTATGGAGGGTGTAGAGAATATTCTTGGCCATACATGGTATAGGGTATAGGTTGTGGTGTATGGGCATGGTTATAGTTAGTGTTACCCCTGAGATCGCTCTTGATGA
>CAZVHC010000088.1:0-3460 GCA_964627005.1 uncultured Desulfurococcaceae archaeon | reverse complement strand
AGGGGTTTATCGTATAGGTATCCATTGGATCTATTATCCTAGGGTTTACCCGATGCTAGGGACAATATCTTATCTGGTGTTGTAACAGTTATTGCTGCTACCCTCCTCCTCCCATAGAGTTTGAGGCTACGTATATATACTATGTAGTCTGGATGTGTTAGGCTAACCTGTCTATCGATTTTTTCAGCAATAATCCTTATAGCATCAAGGCTATGGGCTGGAGCCCTTGTCTCCCTCCAGTAGAGCCTTCCCCTCAATGTTATACGGTATGTCTTATCCTCTGGTATCTTCTCCATAGCTAATAAGCTAGCATCCTCAGCAACATCCTCCACATAAGCATTTACAACACGATCAACTGGTATGACACGATAGACCATCCTCAACATATCCCTATACTCCCTAAGCCTATCAACAACGTCATATGGATCATTGCATTTAAACAATAGTACTGCAGGACCCGTATCAACAAGTACAAGTTCAGGAATGATCTCATGGATCATGCTTAATACATACCTATAGTTATCCGGGCCGGGTTCATGTGTTACTATAAGGTTAAACTCCATAGCCAATGTATACACCTTATTTAAACATACCTCTATGATGAACCTATATGATTTCTTAGGAATAAATTTCTATTGCACCATCTTATTTAGAGACATAAATTTTATTGCTAGCTATACTTACTAATTTTTATTCTTAAAGTACTAGTTTCTATAATGGTGAATAGGCATTAGCTCATAATAGAGGATCAAGGTCTACCTATACATTCTATATACAGGATGTCCATGGTACTGTTAAGTATATCCATTTCCAGAAGGACTTTATTGAGATTGAGACTTATGAAGGCGGTTTCTACAAGTTTAAGGCTGATACAATGTATATTGATAGAGTCTATGTACCATTAAGGATAACTAAGTATATAGCTTTAGTATCCATTATGCTTTTCCTAGTACCATTAATGGTCTTTGGGTTATTGGCCGCTATTGCTATGATGGGTATTAAACTAGCTGTATCAGTGCCTATTTACGCAATAATTGCTGCCCTAATGTTTATAGCGTTTCCAACACTGGTTATCTCTCTAGCCATTGGTAAAAGGAAGAGGCTATGTCTTGTAGTTATTGACAAATCCGGTAGGAGTCATGGGTTTTTAATAGGTAAGCATGGCTATTATAGAATTAGGGATCTTGTTGATCGTTTTGGTGAGAATGTACTGTATGAGATGGAGGGTTAGGGAGTGTTTGCCTTATATGCATCTATTGTTAAGAATCTACGTGGCATTGTCTATATAGAGGAACTTGGTGATAGTGTCTGGAATATTATTAGATGGCTTATCCGTAGATTTAGATACCGTGATCTAGGGCTTCCACCAGCTATTTACCGTAAATACCGTGATCAATTGGGAGACTATATGGATGGTAAGCCTTTCCGTTCACTTGTCTATCCAATCAATGATCTCAGGGGTCTTGTGGATATTCTCTCTAGGGATATAGCCTATGATGTTATTGAGTCTATTGTTTTCTCCTCAATCTATATATCTCCAATGCTGGTCATAGGTGATCATGTTCACAAGCTGATATCTGATCTTGGAATGGATCATGTATTTATTAAGGATGAACTAGATGATCGTAGCTGGAAGCTCCACTTAAGAATAGCTGATTATACAATACTTGATATGTATAGGGAATGTGTATTAGAGGGGCTGGAGGCTATCAGGTGTTTAAGAGAAAATGATGTTAACTGTATTAGGAAAATCATTACTAAGAGAAGGGATAGGGTAGCGAGGGATAAGAAGAGGTACTGGAGAATATCTAGTGGGGAGGGTAGGGTTTTCCTAACCTATATAGATCCGCTAGAGATCCTTTTTAATAGGGTAAAGCATGATAAGACTGTAATAAATAAATTATTGGATGATTATGCATCTGGTTTAGCTATAGTACCAGCTATACACCTAATTATTTAAAACTGTGGAGAAGAGAGAAAAAGATTGTATTTAGACATGGTTTAAAGTATTGTCTTTTTACCTTCTCCTAAGCATTATGATTAGAGCTATTGCTATGAGTAGTAGTACTGGTAGTATCCATGGCTCTGGCGTTGGTATTACGTATGGGTTTGGTGGTAGTGACTGTGTTACTACACCACCACCAGTTTCTCCAGGAGATGCTACATTGGGATCTGATGGTACAAACTCTACTCTTACATCATCTGGATCAACTACTCCACTCCATGAGAATGTTCCTGTTGTCGGTATTTCTGCTACTAGCTTATAGGGTCCACCTGATTTACTTACTAATATCCTTACTGTACCCGATAGGTATGATCCATTCCTTGCATCCTTTACTTCACCAGATACCTCTATGCTTACATGCGTCTCATTAACCCATGATACGGTTACTGTTGCTGTTAGATTTACGGGTCTCTTATTCACAGTCACTATGAGTGTATCTACTGATTGTAGGTAGGTTACTGAGCCTATTGTTGTATTGGGGAATACTACTGTGATATTGAGTGGCCCTAGAGCTGTATAGTCTACTGTTAATGTGTAGACTCCATTGTCTAATGTTGCTGTCTGTGGTGTACCGTTTACGTATATTGTTATGGATGCTGTTATAGGTATAGTTGATCCGTTAGATTTATACTTTAACTCGATCGTGTATGTACCGGACTCGTAGATGTATCCAGTCGTGTCACCTGTTATCGTGATCTCTGTCTCTACAGTTGTTGGTGGTGCTCCACCCACAGTTACTGTTGTTGAATCAGTTGATCCAGCATATTTGCCGGGTACTCCATCATATACTACCTGGATCGTTAGTGTACCGGGTGATGTTGGTGTATAGGTATCGGTTGCATATCCCGTGGAGTTAGTGTAGGATGTATGCTCTGTACCATTGTATATGAATTTAACTAGTGCATTAGCTACTGGTGTACCGTTGCTGAATACTACTCTTGCAGTAACTGTTATGGTCTCTCCAACATTGGGTGTTGAAGGCTTTACTGAGACAATAGTTGTTGATGTAGTCTTTAGGGCTATATTTACCGTTGCTGTATCACTAGCACTTGTGTACTCGTTATACTCATTAGTACCAACCTGTTCCTCACCACCATTGTAGATAAAGTCTATTGTAGCAGGACCGCTCTGGTTGATCACTATGTCTACACTACCTGATCCACCAGTGATCGTTACTGTCTTCCAGTCCGTACCATTGATCCTGATCGTTACATCAGCTGTTGATGGTGTCTGTGGTGTGCCGGATAAGGTCACTGTACATGTGAATGGTGTTTCTACCTCACCTGATGCTGGACATGTTGCTGTTAGTGTAACGTCTATGTAGTTGATCGTTAGTGTGTCCGTGTCTCCAGTTGATAGTGTAAGTGTCTTAGATACTGTTTGATACCCTGTATAGGTTATTGTGAAGGTATAATCTTGACCTGTTAAGTTAATGTGATAGTATGGATGGACTAG
>CAZVHC010000087.1:0-3576 GCA_964627005.1 uncultured Desulfurococcaceae archaeon | reverse complement strand
GACAATCATCTTCTCTCTCTATCCTCCCTAATCAATAATGATGAATCCACCTTAACCCTTCTCTTCCTAGCCCTAGCCCTTATTTCTTCAAATGCCTCAAGTAACTCATACCTTTTAATCCTCTCCTCAATAAATCTCCTAATCTCTTCACTCCAATTAACATTAACCCTCTTCATCTTCTCCCTTAATTCCCTAGGAATCCTAATAGTAATAACAACAGAACCCATAGAATACACCATGTAATACATACTGTACTACATAGTATATATACGTGACTGGCTAAATTTTAACTCCAATAAAAAGGACTTCACAGCCTCATTAGTTATCAAGAGAAAACATCTGAGTCAATGAATATGTAGTCAGCAATGTATGAAGTACATTAATTTGATATTGTATAAAGTGCACGATTTTTTATTGTTCTTTTATTGTTCTTCTCCATTTTATCCATAGAATGGTTATTCTTATGATTATTATTGTTACTATTGCTATGGTTAGTATTGTTTCTAGTGTTGTTGGTATAAAGTGTTTGTTGTTGACTGCATAGTATAGGATGTCTATATAAGCTAGTAGTAGGAGCCATGCCGTCATTATCCCAATATCATATATTAGGTTTACAAGTTTTTCCTTCGGTAGTCTTGGTAGGTAGAATATCATTGGCACTTTTAGCTCGATGAGTATGAATATGAGTGTTATATATTGCGCACCAATCATGTATGGAACAGTTGTTTTGAGGAAATTATCTAGTGTATCCCACCTATCAGGTACACCATTAATATCATAGTGCACTGGTATGTGTTCGGGTAGTAATGGAAGTAGATAATACGTGGTTATAAGTGATATTATTGGAGGAAGTACTGCAAGTAAAATCCTTGGATATGAGGGCTTTACTGGAATAATCTTCTTGATCACATGTTTTACTTCTTCTCTTTCCTCTACCTCTCTAAAACTTAGTTCTTTTTCTGCTTCTCTCGAAGCCATATATGTTAGTATGATGTATGAAGCTATAGTCATTCCAAGTATGACATAAACATATACCATGATATTTACTAAAAATATTGAGAGAACTAGCGAGATCAATCCTATTAATGCAAGTGCTAATCCTGATAATCTATTATATTTTATCCATAGCTTTCTAGATGATAATGTATATCCTATTCTAAATCCAAATAAGAGGTTTCTCGGAAGCCTATTAGCTATTAAGTAGAGTAGTAGGCCTGTAATTATAAGTACAAAGCTAGTGATCAAGTATATGGGATTCATTACAGTGACCCCTTATCTCCAATTAAATTCTCTTTCCTATCATACTCTTCTAATCGACATACTTTTTTCAAGTGATTCTCTATGGCAATTATTGTATCTTTATATCCACTAGATAGATCTGCTTGGCCAATGACATATTCTTCTCTATCTCTCGAGAGTATTCTTAATTCTAGTGATTCAAGGCCTAATAACCTACGCTTCCTAAGATCAATTGATCTAATGTATGAACAATACAGTATTATATCTGGTTTTCCTCCAAAAGCCTTTCTCGATTTAAGCCTATTTAGATATTTTATAGCAATCGATTTACCAAAAACAGCTTTTACTGATGAAAAAGATGAAGCTGCAAAGAATGAGCCTAGGAAGCCTAGGCAGTAAAAACTTATTCCATTAGGCATGAGTTCAGGGATACATATTCTTATACCTTTCATACCCGGCGTCTTTAGCCTAATAGGTTTTAGTTCAAGATGAATATTCATGGACTCTGTCTCCATGGTTCTCAACCTATTTTATCTATGGTATTAATTATCTTCTTCACTTCTTCATATAGGATCATGAGTGTTTCTCTACCTTTCTCTGTTATTTCATAGTACTTTCTTGGAGGACCTAGTTCAGATTCTGCCCAATATGATCTTATTAGTTTCTTTTTCTCAAGATTCTTGAGTGTTTCATAAATTGTGCTTTCACTTGGATTGAGTGCTTGATTACTTAGTTGTTTTATTAGAACTTGTATCTTATATCCATATAATGGACCTTGTCTATCTAGTAATCCAAGTATGATTACGGTGTAGAATCCTGTTCTTATATTCTTTATTATCTTCTGTACGTGCCTATCCTTCAATCTCATTATACCTTTCTTCACTACTTATTCTTGGAGACTTATGTATTGTTAATACTATTAAGACTACTGTATATGATATTACACATAATGTATTGACTAGGATCTTTTGCTGACTGGCTCCAAGCACTATATTTGGTAGTATGAGTATCGCTGCATATACTAGTCCAGTCAATAACGTCGATAATATTGTTGAACCAGGTATCTTCTTATCAAAGTACTCATATACTGCTCCAAATACTGCTCCGAGGACTAGTGAGAAGATAAATGCTATGAATGGAGATAGTATGAGAGCTATTGTTAGATATTCTCTAAGTACATCTTCTGTTATACCATGTATACCAGCATAAGATTTTACATATTCTAATACCTCGTCTACTGTGGGCATGGTTAGGAAGCTAGTTATTCCAGCTATAATTCCAGATACAGCTCCAGCTATTAGGCCATAGAGTACATATTTGCTTTCAACCATGGAGATACTAGCCTCCAATATACTATATAGAGTATTATGACTATGGCTGTGATTGTCGAGTATACTATGATGATCACTGGATTGATCCATCCAAATATCCTTAATAATAGTGTTGCTTGATAGTTCATGAGGGAATGTATGATTGCCATGACTATGTAGATTATGACCCCCATGTTTTTAGTATAGAAGTAGCAGAGTAATGTTGCCGAGAATATATGGTAGAGTAGTACCATGAATCTCTCATAGCAACTTAAGAAGCCCGTGTTTAGCGGGAATCCTATGCCTACTATAATGCTTGCAATCTGGTTCATGGCTATAAGAAGTGCTTCTCCGAAACCAAATCCTGCTCCAAGCCATAATGCATACTCTATATTTTTACCCCTTACTCCAAGTAGCTTCAATAGTTCTTGTAGGAATCCGGATACTATAGCCATATAGAGTAGGGCTATTGCAAGTACTGGAACTGATGCATGAATTAGGTCTATTCCAAGTAATAGAATTGGAATCTGCTGTATAGGTGGCTGTATGACTAGTGTGAGTATGAGTAGCCCTACTCCTATTAGGAAGGCGTTATAGTTTATCTTGCCAGTTATCCTATATATTACTGCAAGGATTATGAGTGAAGATACTATTATTATTGATGGTATAACCAGTTCTATCAATGAGGGACGCCAAGAATTTACTCGGTTTTCTCAACTAGAACAGCTGTTCCATAGGCAAGGATCTCTGCTGCACCACCCATTATATTAGATGTACTAAACCTTATGCCTATAACAGCATTAGCACCCATTTCCCTAGCCTTCTCCTTAAGCATTTCCAGGGCCATTCTCCTAGACTGCTCTAGCAACTCACTATACTCCTTGATCTCTCCTCCAACAATATTTCTTAAAGCAGCTGTTATATCTCTCCCTATATGTCTAGCACGTACAGTATTGCCAGTAACTATACCTAGTACCTTAACAATACGATAACCAGGTATATATTCAAGTGTAGCTAGGATTACATC
>CAZVHC010000086.1:0-3620 GCA_964627005.1 uncultured Desulfurococcaceae archaeon | reverse complement strand
CATGTTCTAAACTCGGTCATGTAGGTACGTGAAGGATGTTACTTGGTGAATTACCTGACCAATATCTATATCTGTGGAGGACAGATCAAGCAATTGGTGGAGAGAAGAACTATATGTAGTGGATTAGCCGCAGTAGAGGATGATAATTATAAGAGCTATTGGTAAACATGATGTGATTGATAAGGACTATAGGTACTATAGCAACATAGTTATTAATACTGGTTATAAAATAGTTATGCCCTATAGCTTATTTGGGGGAACCGGGATACGCTAAAACATGTAGGTGGGTGCTGTATAGGGTATTGGGTAGGTTATATTTTTCTCGAGAGGGACATCATACTCCCTGTTATAGTCTATAGTATTTTGTTGATGGGCATCCCGGGCATCTATTCTCATTATATGCTATACAGTCTCTACAATCCCTACCACATGGCGTGTGTTCTCTCCTACCATGTTGTGGATAGCGTATTGGGAGATGCTCTGGTTTAACAAGTTTAGAGAGTATATATACCTCTGTCCTTCTAATACCCGGCATAGTCCTTATGGAACATATACTACTAAAGCATTCTAGGACATCATCGTCCTCAGCATAAAGTACTGCTACAAGGTTATAGCCACCCATCATCTTAGCCAATAAAACCATTCGTGGGCATTCCTTAAACCTATTTATAATATTCCTCATAGACCTATCATCAACTATCTCCATAAACACAAGTACCAGCTTTAAACCAAGTAGATCAGGATTTATATTCCCCTGAACCCTCAGTATACCAGATTCTACTAGTTTATCAATATGTCTTCTAACAGCCACATGGCTAATACCTAGTTCACGAGCTATATCAGTAAGGCTTTTCCTACCATCATCTACCAGTATCGATAATATCCTCTGCCTTGTCATACTCAATAACTCCTTATCCATCTTAACCACTATAGATCACCCCGGACTACGATATACTGAAACAACCAATAGCTTATCCAATAATAATGTTAAGCCCTCATAACATGTCAACAATATATTATTGTGTAAGTTCCTTAATAGAATTAAGGAATCTTCTTAAGGTACCCTGGAATGCCGCTAGCCATAGTCCTAGGAGTAGGAAATATATTAGTAGGCCAAAATAGTCGAAAACCTTTACTCCAAGTATCATGTAAATGACATGTGTTGCGGCAACATAGGCTCCCAATGGGAATGTGAAAGCCCACCACGATGGAGCATATGGTAGCCCTTGTCTACCAATATAGTGTATAGTCATAATTATTGCTAGAAGAAGCCACCACACACCACTACCCCAGAATACTACAAGGAATGCCTTAAACGAATAGAGCATCTCGTCATTGAACAGCTCTGTATGTGTGGATAGGTTATAGAGAGCTACTGTACCAGCTCCAATAGGGCCTAAATTGATCCACATTGTTGGTGCTAGGACGCTCGGTAGTGGTTTATGGAGAAGAAATCTATGGACACATACTGCAAGTAGGGCTAGGTATATGAAGAATCCGGAGCCCCAGGATACGATGTTAAAGAAGATCATGAGATCATGTAGTGTGCCGGAAAGTTTGGGTAGAATTATTCCTCCAGCAACAGGGATAACTATCAATCCTACGGGTGGAATGAAGATAGATGGGTTAATATGATCTAGGTGGACAGTCTCACTCCTGAAGAGATTATATGGAATAATTATTCCAAAGACAAACGTTAAAATAGCTCCTACAAGCCATAGGAAAGAGCCGATAGTAAAACTATTCATCACCACAATATAGTCCATACCAAGGATCATAAACCCTATCGGTAGAGTTGGATAGAAATTCGTTTTAACCGGATGCATTAGATCATCAATGGCTTCCTTCCTATAAAAGATCCATCTAATAACCCATAGGGGGGTAATAATGAGTGCGAGTAGAGTATTCAGAATAGTGAAGATAAATGACAATGTAGCTAGAATAGGTAGGTAGACTGAATAGATCTTACTAGTCACAGCGAGAATGCCTGTCCCCATAACACATGCTCCATAGCTGGGTGAGAACCTCCTAATAAGATCCCCTAATCCACCCATGATAAATCATCCTCATATATTCTTTATAGTATTTTACAGAAAGAGACCAAATCTATAAATATTGTGTTACAGAATGAAACCCATTCAGTAATCAGCCTAGGTAATAAGGGGGGGGAATATGTCTTCCTAGCCCAAGATACTAATACTCCTACCCCTATGCATCTAATTAAGTGGTAAAGTAATCAGTCATAACTATGCGGTTAGATGAATAACTAGATCATCTTCTCATGATGGTTTAGGATTAGAAGTAAGTATAGACAGTATTATTAGCTTTATATAGAGCTAAAGCTATTCTTTAGACTTTATCTTCTCTAGATAATCTTTAAGGATCTTTATATTCCATTCATGCACAGTCCTTCTACGCTTATCAATCGGTATTCCAAGCTTTAGAGCTTTCTTAAAATCTAGTCCTACAGCTTCTAACTCACCCTTACTAAATCCACGTCCAACCCTTGTACCAGGATCGGCTCCACCATACTTTATTAGCCTTGGCTTCTTAACTATGGCCTTAGGCCTCTCAACCTCCATTCGTTCCCACCCCCATCTACTACCCAATAGTGTCTTTCTAGTATGGATTAAAAACTTATTCTCAAGGACCATGTAGTTGAGGTAGTTGCTAGAGGTATGTTTATATTGAAGTACCCAGTTATGTTTAATAAGCCCGCAAACCCTATAGTATATACCCGGGAGTTAATGAGCCTTGATAAAGCGGGTTGTACTAGACGTTATAATTCCTAAGAGAGGACCCTCCATAGTAGAGATTGCTGAGGGATTATCAAAGGTTAGTGGTGTTGAGGCAGTCAATATTACTGTTAAGGAGATTGATATGGAGACTGAGAATATAATTGTTGTTATCGAGGGGCATAACATTGATTTTGAAGAGGCTACAAGGCTTATTGAGGAGATAGGTGGTGTTGTACATAGTATTGACCAGGTTGTTGCTGGTGAACGTATAGTCGAGGTGCCTAGGGAGATTATTGAGGAACTCTAGCCATTATCACACATAGTACTACATATACCTATTATTACAAGGAACATTCTTACACATAAACCATCATAGTATAGCCACTATATTAGGGATCTATGCCGTGTTCAGCCATGTACCTAATTATTTTATTAAGTATATGCCTAGCACCCTAGTCTACGTGCACTCCTGAGTGTTGAGTGTATTAGTGTTGCTACTCCGTCTATGTATCTACGATTGGGTAGAATATCATAGCATCTATTACGAGCGTACTTAAGGAAACTGGTTTGAGATAAATCAATAAGTACATTATTGTTCTTCACATCACCTAGTAGTCTATGAGCACATAGTTTAGAGTACCATGCAGTCCGCCAAACCAGTTTAGCATCTTCATCCTTAACCGTAAATGGTATATCGATCGTGAGGTACTCTGGTAAACTCAATGTCTCTACCTAGGGGTATATATCCCTAAAAATATTCATAAATCTTTACTGTAATATA
The DNA here is from genome assembly GCA_964627005.1 of uncultured Desulfurococcaceae archaeon. Classification (GTDB taxonomy): domain Archaea; phylum Thermoproteota; class Thermoprotei_A; order Sulfolobales; family Desulfurococcaceae; genus CAZHDB01. The sequence continues at coordinate 101 of CAZVHC010000086.1, read as the reverse complement.
AAGTATTGGTGGACTCCGATTCCCAAGACCCGTAGTCTAGAACGGGCTACGGTGAGGGGGTCGGAGCGTCGCCGTGATGAACCCATCCGTAGCAGATATAA
>CAZVHC010000085.1:0-3720 GCA_964627005.1 uncultured Desulfurococcaceae archaeon | reverse complement strand
AGCTACTGTGGGGTATAGCCTATTAGTGTTACTGTCCTTAGTACGCTTGGTATGTTCCTTATACTAGTTACGACTTTGTCAATAACCTTCATACTATCAGCCTCGATCCTTACAACAACATCATATTCTCCATAGACAACAATGGCTTCAGTAACACCCTCTAAACCCCTAATCTTCTCTACTACCTCAAATTCCCTACCAATGCTTACTACGACAAGTACATATGATACTATTTTCTCAGCCAATACAACCACCGATCACGTCCCACTATCCTCCCTCTAAAATATACCTTAATACTATATAATCCTTACTATAGCTAACAAGATAGGGTACGTTCAGAGAAATAACATAGATTATACACATAAGTAAATACATGTAAATACTACAACACATTTTCCATGTTAATACATTATCTCTTACCTAGTATATTCCATAAGCCCTCTCTGCACGAGATCGTTGACTATGTAGTCATCTAGTTTATCAGGTCTATTCTCATGGAGTATAGTATATAGTTTATGGAGCATCTTCTTACCGTCCAAGAGTATCTCATTAGCTATATCCACTAGTACCCCAAGATCTTTTTCATAGATACTATATTTTCCCGGTTCAACTAGTAAATGGATCATTTTAACACCAGTTAATAGCTCAAGTACAACACCCTTAAACCTATTAATGGATAATATACCACTATGCTTAAACCCTGCCTCACGAGCTATCCTCAGGATCTCGGCTGCTGAGCCAAGGCTGTTAGTTGATACATGTATTATTGGGCCAGATACTATAAGCCATAGTCTACGGACAACTGGTTTACCAAGTATATCCCTTAGCTCCACGATAGATATGGGTTGGTGCTTTTTAAAGACAACATTAGTTTCCTCCCTAGCCCATGGCTTATAGGAGTCTACCACCACGATCCTACCACTACAGCTACTAAGTGTGTAGGTATCTGGTCTAAGGTTGAACTCTACAAGTAGGGGCAGTAGATCCTCATCTAGATACCCTATCTCAAGATCCTCCCATAGCCTTTTCCAGAACCTCTGTTTTCTCTCAACCCACTTCCTCTGATCGATCATCAATACCGTTACCCCTGATATACTGGATTACTTGTTGTATAAACATTTACTCTCATAGATATATTGGAGTTTCTAAGGATCTCTATATTAACAACTATATCTCCATAGACTGTATTAATTATAATACATCCTCTAATATAGTCGTTAATAACGTATAAAGCCCTAGAACTACTATACTCAAGGTAGACGGTAGCCATAAGCCCATTACCTGCATACCTTACTGTCGATCCATAGAATAATAGTTCTCCAAAACCATGTGTTTGACTAAAACTAAATACTGGGTATACGAGGTTAAGTAGTGAATTATTTATCTTAATATCGATCTTTATATCAAATGAGCTAATAACTCCATATCCATACCTTATATCAACTACTCTATGGTACACTTCTATAGCTAATGACTTACTACCTAGCCTACGTATGAATGTCTTATTAAATCCATCAACGAGAACAAGATCTAGTGGATCACGGCACCTAGACTCTAGATATAGATCAGATAAGCTTACATTAATAACTTCTATACTTGGCTCAATGGAACTAGTATTGGGTACTGGTACTTCAATACCCTCCCCCATATAATAATAGGGTTTTATAGCTCTACAGCCACGAATATGCCATTCATAGAGGTTACTGAACAGGCTTTTCTCTATGGGACTACCTGGTGGATATGTTTTCACGAATATACTGTGCATGATCCTCCATGTAGTGTTTACATAGGGTAGTGGTTGTAGGTATAGGGGTCCTCCCCAGTAAATTCCATGGATGTTTCTACTGTATTGATACGGGTATGACCAGTATATTGGATCGTAGATCCTGAGGTATAGTTCTTTAACCTCTAGTTCTCCTTGTCCAGTGTACTTGTTATAGAATTCTTCATCACTAACATATGCTGTATCAACGGTCTTCACGATCTTATCGGATATCCCGTCTCCTGAATAGTCATTGGTTAACCTGTATCCTTCTAAGGGTATTTCTGATGGTATTATGGTAGCTGTTAATGCATGTTTTTCACTACCATGTTCAGCCACAAGTATTACTGTGGGTATTGCTAGTGATAATGTTAGGTAGTGTGCTGATGCTAGGCTATACTCCATACATGATCCACAGCCCATGATATGTATTACTGATGCACTATAGTGTTTATTCTCATTCACTAGGCAATAGTTTAATCCAGTCACTGAAGCCATTACTCCAAGACTAACTGCATACCTGTATATATCCTTTAGTGATGAACTACTACTATGTACTAGTCTTATGGAGAGCCATAGCATCTTACTTCTAACAAGCGATGCCCATAGATCCTCGCTATAGTCTATATATTCTCCATGTCTATTCTTAAGCAATGGTGTTTCATCAATAAGTACTACAGCATCAACCGGATAAATGGATCCATCGAATACTATATTTGATCCCTTAGCCCTAAGATAGTATCTCCATAACACATAATCCCAGCTATATGGGGTATTTGGTACTATAGCTGTAGGTACTACCATGTACTTACTTCCATAGAACATACTTACAAGCTTACTCCATTCACCAGGATCATATAGTCTAGCATGTATTATGAATAATGACCTATTATCAATGCTGATAAACAGCGATATGATGTATTCAAATCCATAGGGAAACACTATTCTACACATAAAGACCCTATGGAAACCCTTATAAAAGAAGCTCTTTAGCATTGAGGCATTATAGTCGTACTCAATAGTGAATCTCTTAGGCTCACCCACGTAACCATCTAAGCTAGAATTACTGGTTAAGAGGATATTCTTAAGCCACGAAATATACTCTCCAACACCATGACCCCCTGGATCCACTATCTGTAGATGCCCGGATAATTGGGTGAGATAACGGGTTTCATAAGCATCTATATAGGGGGTATTTTCCTCCTCATCTCCCCCTCCACTAGATGAGACAGATCTTCCTCTATACTTTATGAATAATAGTGTAGCCATAATAATCATTACCAGTACCATATACACTAAAAGCCTCTTCCTAGACAAGCCCCTAGAGATCATAGTATCATTATCCCTAGCTAATATCTAGCTACCATAGTATAGTATGTGTCTACAAAGACTTATAGTTACAGATAAATACCCGTATCCACACCTAGTATTCCCACAAGATACCCATGTACATCCATGGTCTAGAGGTGGTGTAGGGCTTGACTAATGAATATATAGGTATTGATGAGTTTATGAAAATAGATCTACGTATAGGACTTGTTAAGGATGTTGAGAGAGTACCTGGTTCAAATAAGTTGCTTAGGCTAATAGTTGATCTTGGAGAGCTTGGGGAGAGGCAACTGGTTGCTGGACTAGGGCTATGGTATAGCCCAGAGGATCTTAGGGGGAAGTATATTGTTGTAGTAGCTAATCTAAAGCCTAAGAAGATCCGTGGGATCGTTAGTCAGGGTATGTTGTTAGCAGCTGATAATGAGGATGGTGTACCAGTCATACTAACAGTTGAGAAACCAGTTAAACCAGGATCCCGTGTTAGATAAAAAGCCTTAATAAGGTAATGAAAAAGCTTAAACTGAAAAGCTAATTAATACAACTCATAAAATAACTATAATATACTACTTTTAACATATAAGCTCGATCAAAAATACTTCTCAGAACCTCCTATACATATTTAGTAAGTC
>CAZVHC010000084.1:0-4244 GCA_964627005.1 uncultured Desulfurococcaceae archaeon | reverse complement strand
ATGTATTGAGGATGAAAAAGCTAATGATATACATGATGCTACTTGCACTAATTGGTTTCCTACTTTCAGGTTATCCCGCCATTAATGAATAACTAGTATAGATACACTCTATACCATTACCCTATTACTAGAGTCCATGGGAGATATAGACTCTAAGAATAAATATTTTACATGATCCGATATATTGTCTCCAAGGCACTGGTGATTATGTTTATTAGGGGGACTAAATAATTATTTACACTGGTGTATGTAAAGTGGTTGATTATCTTGCATTGGCTTGTGAGTATTTAATGAGTTTCTATGATAATATTGGTAGAGAAAGATATGCTCCAGCTACTAGTGATGTACTACATCTATGCGATATGCTTGTGTCAGCTATTCTCAAGGATAAAGGATTACCTATACCTAGGGGCCATAGAGGAAAGCTTTCAATGATCTCAAGGATCGATCTATCATCAAGGTCATATATAGTGAACTACAGAGTCTTTATTCACGAATGAGCTATGAGGGACTAGATGGTGGTCTGGGTAAGAGGGTTATGGAGCTTGTAGAAAAACTTATTAGTAGAGCGGGGGAGCACTATGGACTCCGGATCTGTAGATAATATCGTGGATAATGTTCTACGAGTATGTGGAGAAGATAATGTCAAGGCTATCATAGTATATGGGAGTGCTGCTAGAGGAGAGGTACGTGCAACAAGTGATATAGATATACTTGTACTAGTTGATAAGCCGTGTAACCCGGTTTTACCTCCTCCCTATAACGTTGTTGTTAATAGTATTGAGGAGTGGAGTAGGGTTGGGAGAGAGTTTCAGATGGAGGTTTTTAGAGATGGACTAGTACTTTATATGAGGAATCTATGGTTTAGGAGACTATTTAATGGGAGACCATGGGTTCTCATAAGATATAGTGGCAAAGATCCAGAGATAAGACAGTGTATTAAGAATACTATAGCTAAGCTAGTGAAGAGGATGCCCATAGAGAAAATAGCTCCAGCTGTAATTCTAGCTCCATACGGTATAGTCTCTAATATGGTTCTAGAAGCTATACTCTCGTGCAGAGGCAGTATAGAGACACACCTGGTGTTATATGGGGAGGTAGATGTATATTGTGCAACATGCCCCTACTGTGGATACACTATAGCTGGGTATGAGAGGTATGTTAAGAGGGATATGAAGAAACACCTTCTAAGCACTCATAGAGATAGGCTCAAGGAGATAATGGAGAACCTACAGGCTGAAAAGAAGGGGGTACCTGGGGGGAATATAAATGGTGTAGCTGGTTGGCTTACATCATTCCTCATTAGAAAGGAGTAAACATTAACCTACATGGTACTGGAGTGCTGAAGTAACCCCCTTGCATTCCTTAAATCCTCTTTTAGGACTAGTTGTTGTGTTAGGGGAGGGAAAAATAGGGGTTATCATGGTTTCTCAAGTATTGTATGGACAACCTCCTTATACCTAGCTATATTCCTTGTCTCAAGGGGATCTATTCCTCTAAGCCGTGCTAGTTTTACACTAGCTAGTCCTAGTACTAGGCTTCCATAGACTAGCTTCTCCAGTATATTCTCTCCCTTTAGCAATAGCTTCTTTACTGGGTACCCGTTACCCCTATAGATCTCCTCCATAAAGTCTACGAGCCTTGTACCGACATGATCGCTTGGATCGATTATCTCTAATACTGTCCATTCCCTAGTATATGGCTTCTCCCATCCAACGATATCGTTATGAGCCCATTCTGGAGCTACATCTGTTTTTACCGGTATCTTGGAGTTCTCATTGAACTCATTCTTGCCCCTGATCGCTAGTACTTCGTAGGGTGTATGTGTAGCGATTACCAGTACACCTGGGTTCTCATGTATGTACTCTGCTATCTCTACAGCCTCATTGTATGCCCGACCCATACTATCCTTTAGGAACTTCCTTAGCTTCTCAATCTCTTTTCTCGATACGAGTGTTAATCCACTTGTATCCAGTACATTGAGTACTGCTAGGAGCATCTCTGGCAACGCTGTCCTTGGGGCAATCCCCTTTACCACGGTTATGCATGGTAGCCCCTTCTCCCGTGCATCTCTTTCTAGGTATCCATTGCTTGTCACAACAACTACTCTACAGCCTCTCCTCAATGCCTCCATGTAGGCAAGCCTTGTCTCCAAAGTGTTCCCACTATAGCTTATCGTAAACACTAGATCCCCTGATCCTATGAAGCCCGGTAGCCTATGGCTCTTAACAACAGTTACTGGTAAACCATAGTCTCTTGTAGAGGCTATTGTATATAGGTAGTCTCCAACACAGCCACTACCACCCATACCCGTCACAACAACCATTCTAGGCCTCCCCTCAACCCTACAGCATCCCCACTTAGACAGAGCACGTTCAATCTGCTCAATCCATCCCAAGTAATAGTCCTCCATACACAACCACCACGATCAATCTATCCCGGTAAATACTTATCCACAGACCCACACAATATATGTATTCCCGGGACATGAAGAGATAAAGAGAATGAACCACATAGTTATAACATGCTATGAGGATAGCCTGACCCACATGACCCCCCGGGGGGTAGGGGGATGATTGTACGTAGGCCTATCTGAGCACCACAAATTTGTGGTGTAATAGGCCAGACATGGCCGAAAATATCTGGGGATCGGTGTTAGTATGATGTGTTATCTATGAAATTATCTAAAGCCCTACCCTAGAGAATAAGGCTAATTGGTCTGGAGACACAGTATTTTAGATAGGGGATGATGATTGTCAAAAGTCATAAGGGTAAGGTATGAGGAGGGTGTGTTTAAGCCTCTGGAGAGTGTTGATTTTGAGGAGGGGGAGGAGCTACTGGTAAGAATCGTAGAGGTAGAGGGGAGGAGAAAGGTTCTTCGCAGGTATCGTGGGGTATTAGGGCCTGTGTCTAAGGAGCTTCTTGACCAGTTCATGCTGGAGGCGGAGGAGCAGTAATGCTTTTCCTAGACACTAATGCTATACTCTATTATCTCCACGATGTAAAGCCGTACTCTCAGATCGTGGAGGATACGATCTCGGGGGAAGATAAGCTCTATACAAGTCTCCGGGTCTTGGATGAAGCCATTTTCACTATAGTGAGGACAAAAGCATGGATAAAACTAGGGATAAGGCATATAGAGAAACTAAGGGAGTATATACGGAAACATGGATACGGATCCTTCAAAGAAGATATAGATAAGCTATATGGGTTCCTGAAAGAGATTAAAGTAGTTATTGTAGAGGATAAAGCCTCTCCAGAAGAACTCATAGAGGTAGCTAGACAATACCACTTATTACCTGCAGATACACTGGTAGCACTAACATGCAGGCATTATGGCATAGACACTATACTCACATTTGACGAAGACTTCAAGAGAGTACCATGGCTTAGGGTAATCCCCTAACCCTAGGTAGGGAGGGTTCTAGTCAAGCAATATCGTCCCTGCTAAGTAGTGATCGGTATAACCCTATTTTCTACATGAGAGCCTTACCCCCTTGTTTACGATAGGGTAGAGAATATATAGGGCGTAATTAGCTTGTGTATTGCTGGGTTTGGGCTAATGTAGCTTTAGGGGGAGTGGAGACTTATAGGTGGTGTCTGTATGTGAAACAGTTGATTGGAGATCATATTTTGTGTTAAACGATTAGTGTATTAGTGGTTTTATGGAGTCCCTATAGATGGGGCCCAGATCTATTGATCTATGTTGTAATGAGTATTTGATGGCTATACTCTATCCTTTGTGGTGTCATAGAGGATCATATGTTTTCTCTCTATTGCTGTCTCCACTGGGTTTATCGAGTTTCTCAAGTGTTCTAGTAAGTATCTCCTTGATCCTCTTCCATGTCCTTGGCTCAATACCTACGCTTATAACATATTTTGTGATAGTCTCTAGGTATTCTACAAGCCGGTAGTTATCAACTAGTCCTCTTAGCACTAGACCCTCTATACTATGTAGTTTTGATACATACACGTATTTCTCAGGGCCTAGGTAGCATTTCCTAATCCTCCTCACGATCTTTCCACAAACCCTCTTAGAATCTATGACATGGACTGCATAATAATAGATCCTATTACCTACTCTCCTCCTCTCAACCCATGATATGAAACCACCACATCTAGGACAAACTAGTCTCCCCAATACACACCCCCATACCTACGGGGCATTATATAAAGGATTCAATTGGTACACCACAAATTTGTGGTGCATGAGATACATGGTTATGGCTGGGAGGACACTTTAT
>CAZVHC010000083.1:0-4587 GCA_964627005.1 uncultured Desulfurococcaceae archaeon | reverse complement strand
CCAATAATTGGAGATAATCCAGCACATAGGATAAGATCTCTACTTAATATAATCACTAGATTTAGAGACCTACTACTCTATGTAGCTAGTAGATCGTTGAAAGAGATCGGTGTAAGAGATCCGTATGAGGCTTTAGTGGGTATTCTTAGTGAGAAGAAAATTACTACATTATCTTCAGCAATTATTCTTTCATCACCTAAGTTTCCAGCATATCTTATAACGAAGCTACTTGATCAAGGTGTTGAGTTATCCAAGGAAGCTGGTAGAGATGCTACGCTTATCTATACTATAGGTAGTGTAGTAATGGATTACCCAAGTACTTATTGGTTAAGAATACCCATTGTTGGAATAATACCTAATGAGTATAGAGGAAACATGATAGTTGACCTAATTAAAAATGCCTACCTAACATACTATCATCATCCAGAACTTATTGATGTAGAGAAGTATGTCCTTGACTATTGTAGGAGGAAAAATATAGATTTAATAAAATGCCTAGATGATATTGATGAAATACTTGAGTCAATATATACTCTTAGCAGAACCTATAGATCACTTGATGATCTAGCAAAGGCTATTGGAATACTAGATGTTAAGAGACCGTACTATGCATCTCTTGAGACTGTAAGACATATTGAAAGAGGTGTGTAGTTAATGAGGCTCTACTCACTACTTGCCCATGTAGAAAAATTAACTGTCTCCGAACCATTTGGAGGTATAGCCAAGGCTTCCTATAGATACTCATTAGACTATATACCAGCAACACAGATCTATGGATTAATACTTAAGTCTATAATTATGGATAAGCTTACACCAAGTGAGGAGGTAGATAAAGCAAATACTCTTAATGTACTCGATCACCTGCTAGATTATGAGAGGAAAGTTATTGAAGTTAATCCAATGATTGTGTATGATCAGATATATTCTAGAAAAATACTGGAAACACTATCTAAGTACATTGATGAAATAGATGATAATATCTATAGGATCCTTAGACAACCAAGTATATTAAATGGATTAGTAGAGATACCAAAGCCCATTAGGAAAAGGTATGGTTTGAAATGTAGCTTTATCCCCCTAGGCCTATTACCATTTCTAGGATTAATTCTCTTAGATAAAGAGATTATTGATAAGATAAATAGCATATGTAATGGATATAGTGTCTCTATAGCTAGGAGACTTAGGGCAGGTATAGTCATTGATCGTGTAAGGAAATCTTCTCTTCCAGGACTATTCTATGCATATCAATATAGTATTCCAGCTATAAAGAACTACATAACAACAATTTCTATAGAATATGATTTAGAGAGAATTAAGGAACTCATAGAATTCCTTGGAATAGGGTATAAGAAGTCTGTTAATAAATCCTTTGGGAAAATATTCATTAATAGATTATCACTTGGTAAATGGATATCGGTTAGAGAGACTCTACACTACTTTACCAAAATTGTAGCAGAAGCTATCATCAATAAATACCATAGTATTGGTCTTATCATATATGCATTTGATAACACCTTATTCCCCATAGTAGCTGATAATGACAAATTACTGTTCCTATGGATAAATGGTTCTCCAAAGGTATATCTTGAGATAACGAATACATTCTATAACGTCTTACCCACTAGATTAGATAGTATAAGGATCCATGTGTATAAGAAGGGTAGTTATGCTCTACTCAAATACACTGATCCTAGGGATCTATTGGATGATATAGATGCTATACATGATCTATTTAGGATCGATAAATCTATAATTAGGGTTTCAAAAGTTATTAATGGTAGAGTCTATAAGCTAAGTAGTATTGAACACAATCTTGTTTTTAATAAATTGATTAAATCCATGATAAACCTAATACTCATACCTATACCTATGGGGTGATGGATCATTACATATAGTAGCTTGATCCCGGATGAAATCCCATATACCATAAAGACTATTACACCTCTCCATATTGGTGGTGAGAGAGGAATTAAGCCTGCATTAATCGATCTCAAGGTTGAGAGGAGAATAATAATTGATGGTGGTACGTATAAAGAAGTACCTGTTATACCGGGATCAACCGTTAAGGGTATATTAAGACATACTTATGAAGAACTACTAAGATACAAGGTACTAGAGCGTATTACAAATACTAAGGATGTTATAGATACTTTATCAGATATTATAGCTTCATCCCTATACATACCAGTCTATGGGCTTAAGAGGATGTTTGGAATGGATATAAAGACCTCAATGAACTACTTGGCTAGACTTATTGGCCGTGAGCAACAGGTTGTAACTGAAGATGTATTATCAATATACAATGGACTAGAAACTAAACTTACTCTAGGAGCTATTGAGGAGAATGTGAGAGAGAAGCTAAAGGAAAGAGTTAGGGATTTAATTGGGGAGGTACCTAGGGATTATGAGAGAGAAGTTTCTAGGTTAGCTAAGGTAAGTGTACCACAACTAGTATCATTTATACCATTCATAAGCGATCCCGTTTCCCCTATATTCTCATGTATATCTGATACAGCATTAATAGACTTACCTAATGACCGTAATGTAGCTATTAGATACTTATTAAATATTGCTCTTGGTAGGAAGTTCCCATTAGTTATTGAAGTATGTCCTGTCTGTCTCCTATTTGGTGCAGCTGGAAGATCCTCTCCACTAAGATTCTTAGATGCCTTACCAGAGAATCTTGGCTCATCGCCATTACCTATTAGGACAAGAGTATCTATTGATAGGAATACATTAACTGCTAAGAGAGGTAAGCTGTACACGTTAGAGTATATCCCTCCTGGTACCGTGTTTAAGGGATCCATATATGTAATGAAAACCATGCTACATCCAATATATAGGGACATATATAGGGATCTCCTGTTACTTCTATTCAAAATTATTCAGAAAAGGATGATTGGAGGATTAAAGACAACTGGTATGGGAGTAGTAGAGGCTAGCGTATCCATAGAGAATAGTGGTTCTAGAAACGATATAATAGATCGCTTATTCAATAAATACCTAGATCTATTGAGTAAGTCTCTAAGTGATCGGGAGAAAGAGCTGATAATATCTACTATTAGGGATAAACTTGAGGCATTAGGCCACGATAATGATAAAATAGAGGGGGTTATTGAGGCAATTAAAGAATCAATGAAAGCTCTTGAGGAGATAATTAAGAAGCTAGGAAAGACCACATCAGGGTGATGAATATGAAGATATCTCCTTACACACTTAACCTGATCAAATATAGACTTGAGGATCCCAATATAAGGAATAGAATGCTTATAGCCGAATATCTGGAGCAAATAGATCTTGGGCTCTATAGATCTATTATTCCCTATGATAAACTGTATTTTTCTTCTGATGAAATACTCTCTAGGCTCATCATATCCATATCTAAAAGAATAGGGTAGGGTGATAATATATGTCCATCTCTAGTCCAAGCTCAATAGGTAATCGGGATACAAAGATCACTTTTAGAGTAGATCCTCGTAGTTACCGTTATGTACTTGCATTATTCCTTAAGCTAGAGAATATAACAGAGCTTAGTGTGGGTGGATCAGCTACTGATCAATTGCTAGGTAGTGGTGTTACTGAGAATCCAGTTGTTAAGATGCCCACACTAGTACATTATCGTGGGCAGGATGGAGATGAAGTTTTAGAGGAGATTGTACCATATATTCCCGGCTCAACTCTCAAGGGTCTCTTGAGGAGTATTGCTGAAAAACGTGTGGCTATGAATGGTGAGAGTGTAAGGCTTATTGATGTATTAAGGAAGCTTATTGAGTTAGATGAACGAGGTAATGGTGGTTATCTTGATAAACATGATGTTTCTGAAATAGTTGATAAGATATTGGCTAGAATACTTAATCAATATATTGATGAGAAATTTGTTAATAAGTTATGTAGTGGTATTAGAGACTATGATAGTTTTAGAGAATTCATTAAAAAAGTATCTGAGGCCCATGGATCAAGTGATCTTAGTGATTTCCTTAAGAAGATTATAGGTGATGAGGAAACAGCTGGTGTAATGGATAAGGTAGCCCCCATAATAACGACCATACTTAGGAACTATGAACTCAATACCAATGTATGTAATCCCGTAATAGAGGGATTAATGTGTGAATTACCAATACCTAAATATAAGGTATTACTTCTAAAAGCATTAACTGAAACTGTTAATAAAGATATAGATTATCCATGTAGTGTCTGTAGATTATTTGGTTTACCCGGCTACATGTCCAGGCTTATAGTAATGGATGCATGGCCTCTTGGAGTTAAGAGGACAGTACTACTATTAAGGACACACATAGCAATAGATCGGTTGAGGGAGAGTGTAGTACATGGTAAAACATTTGATATAGAATACATAGCTCCACGAGCGGAATTCGGTTTCATAATAGTCTACCACCTAGCTACACAACGGCAAATAGATATTGGTAGAATCGATCAGGGCAACCGATACGGTCTACTCGAAAAGCTTATTGAGAAGGTATCTGAGGAAACTGATAAAGAGAATCTGAGACTTCTAAAGACAATTATAGAGGATATAGAGACTAATGGTGTATGGATTGGTAAGCGAAAGACATGGGGAATGGGTAA
>CAZVHC010000082.1:0-4669 GCA_964627005.1 uncultured Desulfurococcaceae archaeon | reverse complement strand
CAGCATGATAGCCCTGATCACGGAATAGCCGGGTCCATTGCTCAACAATTTCTCTCGGAACAAGATCACTCTTATTAAGTACAAGTATGAGTTCACGGCCAAGAGACTCAACCATTCTCTCAAGACGCCTACTACGAGTACCCATAGGATTACGGGCATCAAGAACTTCAAGTACAATATCAGCTCTAGAAATCACTAGCCTAAGGTCACGCCATGAAGCAAGTATAAAGCCTCTCATAACCCCGTCATTCCCCACATATTCTCAAGTGATATAGAGTATTATATCACCCTAATTTATCTAAGCCATAATAAATTGAACTACTTAGTAGCTTAACCAATAACCATGATCGATGGAGTATGTGATGGTAACCTATCTATCTCCACGATCGATACAATACTTCTACGGATGATCCTGAATCCTTGTCTAGCATAGTAGTTCTCCAGCCCATGGATAGCATCTAAATAGATACCTTTCACACCATGTCTATTAAGAGTATTAACTATGTACTGTAGCAATGTCTTCCCAACTCCTCTGCCCTACATATCTGGATGTACGGCTAATGTGTAGATATAGCCATAGGTATTACCATCGAATCCTCTTCTTAACTCAGCATCGACATAACCAATAACCTTATTTGTCCCTCTATCAACTGCTACGTAGAGCATTGGCTTCCTATTACTGTACCATCTAAGGGCATCCTCTAAGCTCCACTCCTCAAACCAGCTATATCTCCTAAAAGCACTATTCCATACCTCAACAACACCAGGTATATCATCCAATGTACCCTCCCTAACGACAATGTCTTGGGAAACACTAGCTTCCCTAGATTCTCCAGAGTACTCCATAAGCGTTACAATAGTAGCTTCAATCCCTAGCCCAACTACCTCACGTAACAGGCAGTGGAACATGGAATACTCGTAGCCACATCCAATCCTTACAACACATACACGTTCACGAGACAGCCTATGCCGGGCCCATGATAGTAGGGAAGAGATCGCCTCTAGTAGATAGTATTTCGGTAAATATGGATCTATACATAACCAGATCCTTCCAATAACAGATCCTGCTATGGCAAACATCAAACCATATACTCTACCATTACCCAATGCTATAGCAAACTCTTCAGGATTAAAGGTACTATACTCAAACCATAGCCTACGGATCTCCTCTGGAGACACTTGTCTCTCAGCAATAAATCCTCTAATAGACATACACATGTTATATACACGTGCAATCTCCTGATCAAGATGGCCTCCACGATAACCAGTAAGGATCAACATATACGTTCACCTATGGAACTACTTTTGGATAAACCCAATATTCCCTTGATTTAAAGACTAGCACTTATACCTAGTTAATTAAACAAATTAGCATAATACTGTACTTAAAAACCACCTATATCCAATATACGATCTCCTAGACTACACGATGACATTGACTATTTCATCTAAGGGTTTCCTAGGCTTTGGCTCTGGTTTTTCAGCTGGGTATCCCATGGCCAGTATTGCTATCGGTACATGTTTTTCCGGTAGCCCAAGTATCCCCTGGATCTCCTCTATATTCCTTAGTGTCTGTATCCATACAGTGCCTAGTCCATACGCATGAGCTGCAAGCATTACATACATAGCCGCATTAGCATAGTCTACCTGATATGAGTCCGGAGCCTCCTCCCTATCACAGACAACAACTATTGCTAACGGTGCTTTCTCAAGAGGCTTTGCACCACGATGTAGCTTAGCTAGTCTATCCAGTACATCACGCTTCCTAACTACTATAAATCTCCATGGCTGCCGTTGCGGGTTTTTATATGAAAGTATATGATTTTATATAGTCTTTATGTTTGTTCTTCTTCGATTATTGCCATGATTTTTATTTTCTTTCCCTTATACTTTGCTAGTTTTAGTTGGTATTCTTTTGGTGGGTATATGATTACTCTTCCTTTGCCATAGCTTAGTAGTGATGCCTCAAAGACATAGACTTTACTCAATTATACCACCAAGTATATAGTATAGCTAGAAAAACTTATAAACATAGCTACTAACAAGATATACCTAGGTGAAACCTCCAATGAGGGGGAGCACCACCCAATATATATGGGTGGTTCCCCAAGGAGAATACATACTAACTCTAAAGTCTCGTGGAGTACTCATTAATGGTCCTCTTGGAGAGCTCAGAAAGGAGCTATACCTTACACGTAGAGCAATACAATGCATTATTGATTGTCTATGGGAGTTAGACAAACTACCATCATTGAATCAAGTACACCAGATGTTCTACAAGATACTACGTGAACAAGGATTCCGAGCACACCAATGTAAACAGATATACAAGTACGCTAGGGAGAATGGTGGTAAGAAACCCGTTTTAAGGAAGCTATCTGCTAGACTAGAGCAATAGTGAAATCTGCTAGACAAGTATGATGCTAAGATTTATTTAGAGAACAAACTTATCATAATAAAACTAAGAAATAGAGTCTTCAAGATAAAGCTACTACACAACAAGAAGTACATAAGGAAGTTTCTTGGCCGTAAATGGTATGAGGTAATCATGAGCATTGATAGACAAGGAAGAATATGGATAAGCATACCATTCAGGTGGATGTACAAACCATATAGTCCTAGGAGAATAATTTCTCTTGACATTAATCTAAGGAAGATAGTAGTCTATAATGGAGAGAGCATTAGGAGAATTGATACTAGGTTCATGGAAGCATTATATCTTAAACACCTAGCTGAAAATGTTCAGAAACGCCATAGCTATGCATGGAGAAGAAGCATTAAATGGGTAGAGACTATTAAGGCTCTTCATAAGAGGAGCAGGGACATAGTTATTGATTGGTCCCATAAATTAGCTAAATACATCGTATTAAAAGCTAGAAGAACTAGAAGTGCCATAGTGTTAGAGGACTTAGAGAAGTTATGGTATAATTCTTCAAGGAAATTGACTAGCTTAGCTGATAAGTTATCGAGATTTGCTTATAGGAAGCTACAACTAGCTATCATAACCAAGGCTATAGAGTATAATGTACCAATACTATTCGTAAACCCTAAAGGAACATCCTCTACATGTCCTAGATGTGGAAATAGGCTAAGCTATAACCATAGGCTAGCAATATGTAGGAAATGCGGGTTCATGACAGATAGAGATACTGTTGGTGCAATGAACATCTACCTTAAAGCACTAAAATACCTAGCCCCACGCCATGGGTCGTGGGGCACCCACCCAATGACCAATGAAACCAGAGCGAAGGATGGGTCCACCATAGATGAACCAATGACAATTTATATACATTCATATAAAATCGTATAAAGAGGCGAACCCTATTCCTTGCACTAGGGAGCATAATGTGCTATATCAAGTATCTTCATTATAAGCTCCATAGGCACATCCTTATCTATATATTCACGGATACTCCTCCTTGTCCATAGGAAGTCTATACATTCAATGTATTCATTCATAAGTAATAACCTCCTCAAAACGATTTCCAAGATACCTATGAATCTATTGTTAGGTAATAAAAATTCGTTTTACTCCCATACTTATCCGATCTACTTATAGTATATAATATGGAATAACATATCCATAGGAACTAGATTAATAGAGCTTAGCGCGGGTAAAGATAATCTAATAACCATACATTCTACCGAATTCTAGCCTCTTATGAGCCCATTATTCATAATCTAAGTAATATTCATCATTTTTCCTTATCAGGTATTATGTAAAAGAGTTTCTAGCTTTTAGCTAGTATAATTGCTTGGTCTAGACGATCATGTGTTCTAGTGGAGATACTTCTCTATTTTTTCTAGGGGTTTTATTGCTAGCCAATCATATCTTAGTCCAGGGATCCCTTTACCCTCCAGTATCTCCATGATCTCTTCTAGGACTTGTTCTATAGTCTTTCCCGTTGTATCTACCTCATAGACTTTCTCTTCACCGAAAACCTCTATAGCATTGTGTGTACAGACGGATAGTATTTCAGCTTCAATATTCTCCCTGATCTTTTCCCACCACCAGCCTTTCTCCAATAGCCTTTTCTCAAGTTCTTCCGGATCTGTTCTGAGAACAATCACTTTATCAACAAGTTCTGGAGGCGCTATCTCTCCATAGTGCGTGTCAATAACTATGTTGTCGTGTTTGCTGATGAGTTCTTTGATCCTATCGATAACTTTTTCTTCATCAATTATGAAGCTTGCACGTTCAACATCGTAGTCAATGTATAGTCCTTCTTCAATAACGTATTTACTAAGATCAATATGTAGTGCACCTAGTCTCCTAGCTAGTTCACGAGCTACACTAGTCTTACCCGTACCGGGAGTACCTGTCACCACGATCACAGCCAATGTTCTCAGCCATCCATTCATTGTTCTCCAAGGAACCGGCTAATGTATTTAAGCTCCTTCAATGTATCCCATAGATACCTCTTCATAATATACTTCTCTAGCCCACGGAGTAATGGGCAAATATAGCATCCAGTTCTGTAAAACCCATACGTGTATAGTGGGTTTAATGGTAGTTTCCTAGATAGTATATATGTCTGTACATGTATAGTGCCCCATTGCTTCAATGGAGATACCTCTAAATAATTACCCCTATACCTTACAGGCGATCTATGGCTTCTACTCCTAGACTCTGCATCACGATCTCCGAGTAAAACAAAAACTCTATCAT
>CAZVHC010000081.1:0-4734 GCA_964627005.1 uncultured Desulfurococcaceae archaeon | reverse complement strand
CTATATATCCATACACCATATAATAAAAGATATAGATAGAAACAACATAGAAAAACCCACCAAACAAGCCCCACCAATACACACCCTCCACACCCGGAGAAAACCCTATATACACCACCCACAGATAAAAATACTACTAGAGAGAGGAGACAACAACATGCCCCAACTAACACTCCAAGAATACCATGAACTAGCCAAAAAACTAAACTCAAGAATATGGGCAGGAAGAGCGAGACGAAAACTAATAAATTACATTAAAACCAACCCACAGCAAGCAATAAACTATACACTAGAAATAGTAGAAAAAGAAAATAATCCACAGCTACTTGAATTAACAACAACTACAATACTACAAACAATAATGGATATACCAGAATATATATTAGAACAATATATACATAAATACATAAATACATATCCAAGGATAATAGAAACACTATTAAAAGATATACTAGTATTGACAGAGAATAAGAAACTTCAACATATATTAAAAATATTAGGGCAAGAAATAAATTCCATGAATCCTCCGTCAAAAACTCATTTAGAAACAGTATTAATAAATCACGATATAAAATCAATACTTAAAACAATAAATATACCTGTAGTATCAAAGGTATGGGAAAAGAATCTTATGCATGCATCAGGAATAATTTCATGGAGCCCAGACGGACAATACATAGCAGGTGCAGCTGCCGCAGTATTCTATATAATTAATCGTTCAGGTAACTTTGTTTGTGATAGATTGTTCTTAGGCAATATTGTAGGCGGTATTACTGTACCTACTATAACGTTGATACAGAGTATTTCATGGAGCCCAGACGGACAATACATAGCAGCAGGTATAGGTGAAAACGGACACGGTAAAATCCTTATTTTTACACGATCTGGTGATCTCCAGTGGGAGTCAGCAGATTTAGGTGGAGCTAAACATGGATTAGGAGTAAATAGTGTTTCATGGAGCCCAGACGGACAATACATAGCAGCAGGAACTGCTACTAATAAAGTCTTTGTGTTTAGCCGTTCTAGAAGTATTATCTGGAGAAAAGAACTAGATAGTGGAGTAAATAGTGTTTCATGGAGCCCAGACGGACAATACATAGCAATAGGAGCCCATGGCAAAATAATTGTTCTCAATCGATCTGGAGAAGAAATTTGGGAGACAAGCGATCTAGGAAATTCATGGAAGACAGAGAAACTAGAGAGCGTTTCAGTAAATAGTGTTTCATGGAGCCCAGATGGACAATACATAGCAGCAGGTATTGCACGGTGGAGAATAGTTGATGATATATGTAATAGCAGGGTTCTGATTTTTAGTCGTTCTGGCAAAAAGATCTGGGAGTCAGGTGATCTAGGCGGCTATGTATATAGTGTTTCATGGAGCCCAGATGGACAATACATAGCAGTAGGCGTTGGCTGGGAGGAAAAAGTAGGCGTTAAAGAGACTGAGCATGGCAAGGTCTACATATTTGATCGTTCTGGAAATCTCTTAGGAGAATCTGGAGATCTAGATGGCAAAGTAAGCAGTGTTTCATGGAGCCCAGATGGACAATACATAGCAGTAGGTGGAACGTTTAAAAGTATTATAGTTTTTGCACTTGATATGGATCGTCGTATTGATTGTATTGGTTTAAAGGGTATTATAGGTTATGGTGTAGAGTGTTTGTGTAAAGGTGAATGGATTAGCGGTCTTGGTACTTATTTATTATTAAGAGATTCTGGTTATGATACCGGCATACTTGGCTTGGGCCTAATCGGCCTTTATACTTTTATGGACTTTAGATTATTTTACAATTTAAGTGAAGATTTGAAGGATTTCTACTTAAGCGTTCTTGCAAACTATCTCTATAGTGATTCTAGAAACTTGGGTGTTCTAGAAGTTTCTCCTCACTGCCATAAATTACTAAAGGTATTATTTATTTTTGATAAAGCTTTATCGCTTGGCTATCCTGATCTTGGGAGAGTTATTGAGAATATGCTTAATAACATCCCTAGAAATGATCTTACTGGTATTATAAGCAATCTTAGTAGTTTTGCCGATAAACTTGAAAGAATTACTAATATTGAACTTGATGCTGTAAGAGGTTGTCTTGATCAACTAACAAGTAAAGCTGACATTATAAAGGATACTAACTACTGCCTAGATCTTCTTGCAGGTAGAGTACCTAAGATTAGGATCTCTCTAAAAGATGCCGAGCTTACTATGAATGTCTGGAGTAGAGTTATCCTAGAAGTTATTAATGAAGAGCGTGTCCCTATCGAGATGATAAATGCTTACTTTTCCCGTGGTTTTGAGGTTGAGCGTGTAGAGGGTTGTAGGTGTGAGGCCGGTGGGGAGTGTACTGCTACCTTGTATGTTAAGGCTTTGGAGCCCGGTGTTGTTCCGTGTAGCCTTGTTGTTGAGGGCCGTGTTGTTGGTATTGATAAAGAGTTTAGGATCGAGGTTCCCGTAGAGCTACGTGTCTCTACTCCCCATAGGCCCTTGGGACGTGTTGTGGGGAGGCCTCCCGTGGCTACTGTAGAGTCTTTGCCTGGGCTTCCTAGTGTACGGAGTATCTTCTCTAGTAGGCTCCATGGTCTTGTAGACTATGTGCCGGGTGGTAGGAGCTATCGTGTACTGTGGAGGGAGAGCTATACATGTGGATGGAGCTATGGTGGGGAGATGGAGTGTATTAGGCTTGGCTGTGGTGGGTGGGGATGTAGCTATTTGTGCCGTGGTGTTTTTGGTGAGGTTGTTGTCAAGGTTCCCCTGGGGTTTGAGGGTATTGTGGAGGAGGGTGGTGAGGTACCTACTGTTTCATCTAGGGTTATGAGGAGGATTAGGGAGGTTGCTGATACCCTCATGGCCCTAGATCATCCCGGTATTATTAGGTTGCTTGGCTATGGCTCTAAGGCTCCAGTACTAGTCTATGAGTATGCTGACCAGGGTACATTGGCTTACCAGCTAGACCATGGATGGAGCCCGGGTGTAGAGGATGTTCTTATTGTTTCTCTCCAGATAGCTGATACGCTTAGGTATATCCATAGCCGTGGGCTTGTGCATGGGGATATTAAGTCTGGTAACGTGTTTGTCCGGGATGGTGTTGTTAGGGTTGGTGATTTCTCTAGTCTAACAAGGCTATTATCTAGGACTAGCCGTAGGAGCCGCTTAACAAGCTGTACACCCGGCTACTGTGCTCCAGAGCAACTATACATCGATCTTAAGTTAAAGGCTAAGGAGTATGGTGTTGAAAACCGTATAGACATATACCAGTTTGGAAACCTAATACTAGAGCTCATGGGGCAGGAGCCAATAGATGGATCAGAGATCCTAGACACAGATCTGGAGGAGACCCTAGAGGACATACCAGTAGAACAGCTAAAGCCGTTATTGAAGAAAATGCTTTCCTACAAGCCGTGGGAGAGACCGTGTATAGAGGAGATCGAGAAAACGATCTATAGGATATATAATAACATAGTCTCTAAGGAACAATGACTAACTAGCTATTGATTAGAGAAGCTAAAAACAAACTTCCATACATTATGGCCACTAATAGAATATGGATGAGCATAGTAGTGCTCACAGGATACGGTACATAGAGTATTCTTGTTGGAAGGGATATGTTTTATTAATACACTATAAGCTTTACATTATCCTCCTTTGCCCTCTTAACTATATCTAATGTAGTCTTAGCCCTAAGAGATACAAGGATAGGTCTTATTCTCTTCCCCTTTTTCTCTAGGAGATAGTCTCTAATCCTACATAGCCTTTCTACATCCCCTATACTGGGCCTTGTCTTTACTTCAACAACTATGATCTCGTCAATAGTCTCAATATACAGATCGACTTCATAGTCATTAACTTTATACATCCTCTTAATCTCCAGTACCCTAACACCCTTAAGCCTAAGCTCATCAATTAAGTTGTCACGAATGAATCTTGATAAGGTAGCCTCTGTCAAAGCACCAATGTCATTACCAAGAGCACCAAGCATTTGACTATGTCTCCTAAGGATCTCTGTATGCTTCTCAAGGATTCTCTCATGCCTATCTAGCCTCTCAATGATCTCATCAAACCTACGATCATGCTCCTCCAGCTTCTTACGATGCTCACGTAGCTCAGCCAAGATCTCGTTAAACTTACGATCGTGCTCCTCCAGCTTCTCCCAGATCCTTTTAATCTCCATTTCATGTCGATCAAGTCTTTCAATGATTTCATTGAACTTACGATCGTGCTCTTCTAGTCTTTTGCTGTGTTGTTCTAGTATTTTTCGGTGTTCACGTAGTTCGGCTAGGATTTCATTGAACTTACGATCGTGCTCTTCGAGTTTCTGTAGTATCTCTAACAACCCAATCTTAGCTGCAACAGCATACCGGAACTCCTCATCCTCCTCCAACAACCTAAGGAACTCCTTCTTAATATCAGCTATGGTACCAGCCACCCCTAGGCCCCCAGTAATAGTATAGAGCTAAAACACTATATATAACCTCCCAACAGCCGATAACCAATAATATAGGAGAAACCCCTTTATCCTAGAAACAACAATATAGAGAATAGAACAATTATCCACAGTAAAACCCCCAGACTACACACCATGGGGGCTGAAAAGGGAATGTATAGTGTAGAAGCAATAGTAGAACTCCTAGAAAAACTAGGGATCAACCGCCGGGAGGCAAGAGAATACATAAACGAGATAACCAGGAAATACCCAGCACAAAAACAAGAAATACTAGAAACACTACAAAAAGACCTACTAA
>CAZVHC010000080.1:0-4833 GCA_964627005.1 uncultured Desulfurococcaceae archaeon | reverse complement strand
TGGATGTATGTATTGGACGGGATAGAGTTATTGTACGTGGTATTAGTACTCATAATCTTGCACAGCAGTTGATACAGGATCTTAGGGAGATTATTGAGGAACGTGACCGGGTTATCAATGTATTGTTTGAGGGTTCTCCGGGTCCTTGGGGTGAGGGATTGTGTTTAAGGATTAGTATCTCTGGTAAGCCATTGGATGATACAGCTTTACTAACTGTTAGAAAGTTCTTTGAGCTACGTGGTGCTAGGGTTGTCTTGGAGGGGGAGAAGGGGGGTTTAAAAAGAGGCTTTATCTAAGGGAACTCTATATCTTCTGTGCTATATACTTTTCTGTAAGGTAGTCTATGAAGTACTTGGGATTCATTTCCTCGCCAAGCATTCTCTTGAGGAGGTCTTTGGGTGCATATGTTGATCCCCACTGATGGATCTTTTTCCTGAGATACTCTCTTATCTCACTATACTGGTTATTCCTTATCTTCTCGTAGAAGTCCGGTATATCCCTTAGTATATGGTGTCTTATCTGTGCAGCCACTATATTCCCGATCGTGTATGTTGGGAAATAGCCTATGTTGCCCATGCTCCAATGTATATCCTGTAACACACCATCACGGTAGGTCTTTGGCCTTAGCCCTAGTAGTCTCTCCATCTCATTATTCCATAGCTCCGGCAGATCATCAACACTGATCTCTCCGGCAACCAGTAGTTTCTCAAGCTTAAACCTCAATAGTATGTGGAAGTTATAGGTCACTTCATCAGCATCAACTCTGATAAAGCTTGGTCTTACAGTATTGAAGTAATAGTATAGATCCTCTGGACCATACTTCTTTACGAAGCCAAGGTGCTTAACTAGTACTGGGTATATTGCTTCAGCAAAACTCCTTGACCTCCCAATAATGTTCTCCCAGAACCTACTCTGACTCTCATGAATACCAAGGCTAACTCCATGAGCTAGTGGTGTAGCCATAAGCCTCTCATCAATCTGCAGCTCATAGAGTGCATGTCCAAACTCGTGGATAACACTATACATTGTCCTCTTAAAGTCAACGCCCTCGTACCGGGTTGTTATACGGACATCACGTATACCTATACTCGTTGTAAACGGGTGCGTTGATACGTCAAGCCGGGCCCTCTTACCTAGTGGGAAGCCAAAGATCTCTAGGATCTCACGGTTAACCTTCTCCATAGCCTCCCGGTCATAACTGATCTTCTCAAGCTCGTGCTCACGTGGAAATATGTTCTCACCCAAGATCTTCTCTAAAACATTCTTCATACCGGGCTCTAGTACACTAAATATATTGTCTACATCCCTTGTCAACAAGCCCTCTTCATAGAGATCGAGTAGTGCATCATAGGGATGCTCCTCATAGCCAAGGTACTCAGCAGCTTCACGGTTGAGCTTAACAATCTTCTCCAGGTAAGGCTTAAACATATCATAATCATCCTTCTCACGAGCCTGCCTCCAAACAACACGTGCCTCCTCACTAATCCTCGACAATTCATAGACAAGCTTTGGGGGGAGAGCCTTTGCTATACGGATACTACGTTTAAGAACACGTACAACACCACGCTCATAGTCATTCAGATCCTCGATCCCCTCAGCCTTCTCAACAAGACCAGTGATCTCAGGGCTTAAAAGGATCTTTTGACGTAAAACACTAAGTTCACCAGCAGCCATACCACGTTCCACAGCACCCTCCGGAGGCATATACGTCTCAGTATCCCATCCCATTAAACCTATTGCATGGCCTATAGCCCATAGGACACGTGTCTTCTCTATAAGCTCCTTTATAACCGGGTTCTCAAACACCATCCTATATCCTCCCCTAAAACATGGTTTACAGTTGTGATAGAATCAATGGTATACATAATATCTTTTACCTAATCCTCTCATGTAAGGGTTTAAAAAATAGACTTACTTACCTGCAACTGATACTTTGTCAATAAGGACTGGTACGGCATATATTGATCCATAGTTTATAACCATGTCACCAAGGGCTAGTAGCTTACCTCCTAGGTAGTCATAATAGTTTCCTCCAATAACAACACCCTTGACCGGGTACTTAATCTCTCCATTCTCTACATAGAATCCATGGGTAACGGTTGCCTGCACCGATCCATTGACTGGGTTTGACATCCATGACCCTATTAATCTATAGATTATTATTCCTCTCCTAATCATACCGATCATTTCATCCAGTCCCATCTTACTACGTGGTTTAAACACTATATTCAATGGAGCAGGGTATGGTGCTTGGTAGAGACGTCTACGTACAGCATTACCAGTACTCCTCCTACCCTCAATAGATGCTGTATAGTGGTCATAGACGATGTTTTTAAGAATACCATCCTCAACCAATGGCTTAGAAGTTGTCATTAAGCCCTCATCATCAAATGATCTTGATCCAAAGCCGTAGTCCATATGCGGATCATCAAGTATCGTTACATCCTCACTCATTATCCTCTGCCCAACCTTATCCTTTAATGGACTCCTATTCCTCTGTATATTATAGGCTGATACAGCTGGTGAGAATACCGTGTCAACAAGTTCTCCATGAGCCTCGGGCATGAGGAGTACCTGGTACTCACCACTATCAATGGGTCTTGCACCAATAAACCTTACAGCAGCCCGTGCATCCTCTAATGACCTACTAACTATGTATTCCCGATCGAGTTTCCTCAACTGTATCATTACAGGATATGCTGTTTCACCACCATTCCTCCTAACATATATGTTGTAGTATGTGGAGAATCCCGTGGATCTACTGCCTATACTATCGCCATAGCTATTCTCAATATAGATATAGCTACGTATAACCCAGAGATAACCACGTGTAATAGATGCATCAGAGGCACCAGCCTCCAGGGCAGCCTCGATAGACCTATCAATCAACTCCCCAATGAAGCCAACAAGTTCCTCTGGAGATATAGATGCTAACCCCTCATCATAGGTCTTTACAGCACCATATCCCGAGTAGCCTCTTGAGAAACCGGGCCAACTACTATCCTCTGGTACATTCATTGTTATAGAATAGGCCTTATCGACAAGATCATTTATGGAGCCCGGATCAATGTTTTCAGAGTATACTAGGCCAACACGTTTACCAATAGCTATCCTCAAGGCATACCTGCACATAGTACGTGATACTATCTTCCCAACACCACTAGATTTAATCTCAACCTGCAGTACATCATCACATCTACCATAGAATTCAGCTTCTGAAACCCCTTTCTCAAGAGCGTAGCCTATTATCTTAGAGGATATGTTCTGGAGAACATCCTCCACCATGATCATCCCCCTATAGTTATAGCCTTAACACGTACATGAGGCCCACCATCACCAACACGTACAAGCTGACCACCCTTACCACATCCACCAAAAACACTTGTCCTCACCTTTAGATCCCGTGCTACTGCATCAACACCCTTAAGTGTCTCAAGGATATTACCGCTAAGCATAACACCTCTTACAAGACCCTTAACCTCACCATTCTCTATAATATAGCTTGGGCCTGCCGTGAATGTGAAGGTGCCCGTGGATGTACTTACCTCACCACCCTTAGCACCACGCCCCCTAATGTATAGCCCATACCTTATATCTTCAAAAAGCTCCTCAACACCATAGTCTCCGGGGAGCATGTAGGTATTTGTCTGTCTTACCAATGGGATACTCTGGTAATCCATAGCACGTGCATTACCAGTTGGCTCACCACCCAATGTGGAGGGTGTTGATCGGCTGTGTAGATAGGTCTTTAATACTCCATTCTCAACAGTAGCTACTCTCCTCTTACGTGTACCCTCATCATCATATGGTACATAGTATCCACCCTCAACAAGCCCATCATCAACGATCGTCACAAGCTCACTAGCAACCTTCTCACCAATACGTCCATACAATACACTATCACGTGACTCAACAATATCGGCCTCAGTAGCATGGCCAAAGGCCTCATGGAGCATAAGACCAACAATCTCATTATCAAGCACGGCCTGGTAGACACCTGGTTTAACAACTGGTGCCTTGGAGGCTTCAACAGCTAATCTACTAACATCTCTTGCAAACTCATACCAGTCCCTCACCCCTATATACTCCCATCCAGCAACCATACTTCTAGAATCCCATATAGACTCCATTACATCCCCATGCCTAGCTACACTATAGACTCCTAGTCCCACAAGCCTCGTGGTAACCTCCACATGATCACCTTTTGAGGAGGCATAGATCCTATGGTCGTACTCCAGCCCAAGTCTAGCCATAACGGATACTACTCCATCAACACTCCTACCTCCACGATAGGCATCCATGACAACAGCTAGTTTCTCATCCGGGTCAATGTTTAGGAAATCCTTACTATACCTTGAGACAACCTTATCCCTAACAACCCCCCTCTCATAGAGACTAACCCTCTTACCACGTAGACGGGATGCTCTAGCAATACTGACAGCCCTATCGATCAATTTATCAAGTGATCCCGTGACAAGGTCATTGGTTGAAGCATAACCCTCAAAACCATCAACTAGAACACGAATACCAATACCAAGCTTAACAGAAACACTATACTCACGGAGAACACCATTATCAACAACAATCAACTCATACCTATAATACTGCCCACGTACATCAATAAAATCCACACCATGAGATACACTCTTCTCCAGCAAACGATCAACTGTATACCCTAATAGATCATCTTTAGAACTAGACCCTATACCAAGTCACCTCCCATAGCATATCCACTATACACTATGTGAGATAATGGGTATACCAATTAAAAAGTATATATAACAGATCACAGGTATAGTAGTTAATGGATCCCCCGCCCCCCACCTACAGCCC
>CAZVHC010000079.1:0-4869 GCA_964627005.1 uncultured Desulfurococcaceae archaeon | reverse complement strand
GTTGAGGGATCTGCTGTACAGTTGATTGTTAAGGAGGATGGAAAGGTATCTGTAAAACCGTTATCAGCTTCACCAATTGAGGTAGAGTCTCTATCAAGCGATCTTACCGGTAAATACGTTAGCATAACTGGTACACTAACAGTTATCGATGATCAGCCAATGCCCTCATATATGAGGCTCTATATTAGTAGTGATGGAGGACAGTTTATTGTCCTTGTACCAGGGCTTCTTAAGGAGCTGGGAGAGGATCTTGATAGTCTAAAGGATCTGTATGGGCATAGTGTGACTGTTAAGGGTGTTGTTATAGAGCTTAAGGGTAAGCTTGTTATTGTACTAAGGACTATAGATGATGTAATTGATCATGGTATGGGCAAGATCTCTACACTAACGATCTCTGAATTCCCAGAACATATTGGTGAGGAGGTAACGGTAAACGTGATCCTAGGGCCTATAAGGTATGAGTCCGGTAAGTATTTTGTACAGATAATAGATAGTACTGGTATTGCCGAGGCTGTATTCGATTCTGACTTGTTTAAGGAGATCTATGACCCGTTTACAATGGGTACTGGTTCTAATGTATCAATAACTGGTATTATTAGCTCAGCTAGTTTAATAGAGGCTACAACTATAGTGCAGGTAGAGCTTAGGCCATCACCACTACTCTATGTATCAACAGTACTTGATAATATTGAGGATATAAAGGGATATACTGTTGTTGTTAAGGGTGTTATAAGGGATCTCGCCAACAGATCTGGTTATGCTATATTCAATATCGAGGATGATACTGGTAGTATAAAGGTGTTTGTACCGGGATCCACTAGGGATGCTCTTGAGCATCTAGAAATACTTAATGAGGGTAATGAGGTAGTTGTTGCAGGCTATACCGATATATATGGTGGTACTCCAGAGATAGTTTTGTTCTCACCCAATGGACTACAGCCCCCAGACTATAGTGTTCCTGGTGAAGGCCTAGGGATACCAGAGCTTCCGAAGCCTGGTGTTCCAACTGGTAATAAGACTATAACGTTGAGTGATCTCCCATACACTATGCTGGGTACTAGTGTTATTGTTGAGGATGTTGTTTACGAGAGGGTTATTAGATATAAAAAGTCTGATGATGTATATGTTGTTGAGGCAAGTGATCGCAGTGGCTACGGCTATTTAGCCATACCTTCAGAGATCTTCCTAGAACTGTTTGATCCATGGAGTGTGGGTAATGGTACTATAATGGATGTATCTGGTACTATTTCTAATATTGTTGTTGATGAGCCTACTAGTGTAATACTTGTATCCAATATTACTTTGAAGAGTATAGCTGCTCCAATTACTGTATCTGTTGCCGATATAAGTGATCAGTTGATCGGCTACGTTGTTAATGTATATAGAGCCACTATAACAAGTTCTAACATCAAATACTATATAACACTGTATATTAGTGATGATAGTGGTGCTGAGATCAAGGTCTTTATACCTCCATCGGTTACTGACCAGTTACCAGCTGATGTTAAGGCTATGCTTGTTGAGGGTACGGAGATCGATGTTGCAGGCTATGTTCAGGAGTATTATGGGGAGCTTGAGATCACTATTTATAGTCCAGCTGGTATAAGGGTTTCTGGTGCTGGTGAACTAGTAAATATAACCCTCGATCAATTACCTGGTATGGAGACTGGTGCTTATGTTGGTGTCACGGTATGGTTTGACGCATTGACTTATGAGAACCACACCTACTACATCAGTATACATGATGATACGGGCTATGGCTATGCTACTGCCTCCCGTGACATTATTGTTGAAGCCATTGATCCATGGATTGTCGGTACTGGGTCAAAGCTCTATATTGAGGGTGTTGTCACAGATGATCCTGTGCATGGTAAGGTTATTGCTGTTGCCTCAATAACAGTCCTTGAACCATCTAGTCCATGGGCTCCCAGTATTAGTGATATAGGTTTTGATGATGTAGGCATCATTGTTAATCTCTATAATGTATCAATTGTTGACTATAGGACTGCTGGTTCAAACATTATCATTGTAGTTAGTGATGGAACTGGTAATATAACCGTATTCATACCTGCATCAACAGCCTCTGATCTGCCAAGTGATGTTAGGGATGCTCTTGATGATATAGGTAGGGTTATCAGTATTGCTGGTTATGTTGAGGAGTATCGTGGTGAACTCGAGATCGTTGTCTATAGCCCGGCGGGTATAGTTATTTAGTCCATAAAATATTTTTTTATAACCCCATCTATCCATTCTCCATAGGTGTGTGTATTTGAGTGAATGTATTGTTGAAGTAAGGGATCTTGTCAAGGTTTATCCGGGTGGAGTGAGGGGGGTTGATGGAGTTAGTTTCTGTGTTAGGAAGGGAGAGATCTTTGGATTGATAGGGCCTAATGGTGCTGGTAAGACAACTACATTACGTATACTAGCTACTATCCTACAGCCAACTAGTGGTTCAGCATATATTGCTGGTTATGATGTTGTTAAACAGGCAAATATGGTTAGAAGGATCATTAGCTATTTGCCGGAGGATGCTGGTGCATATAAGTATCTTACTGGTCTTGAGTTTCTAGAGTTTATAGCAAACTTCTATAGTAGTGGGGAGGAGAAGATAAGGATGATCCGTGAGGGCGTTGAGTTAAGCGGTCTTGGTGATCGTCTTAGGGATAAGATTAAGACCTATAGTAAGGGTATGTTAAGAAGACTACTTGTTGCTAAGACTCTCATGGTTAGACCGAGGGTGGCCATACTTGATGAACCTACCAGCGGCCTTGATGTTGTTAATGCGGTACTCGTCCGTGACGCTATTAAGAAGTATGCTCGTGAGAAGGGTGTTACTATAATCCTTAGTAGTCATAATATGCTTGAGGTTGAGTACCTCTGTGACCGTGTAGCAATAATTCATAGGGGAAGGGTTATTGCTGAAGGATCCCCTAAGGAGTTGATTGAGGAGCATGGTGTTGAGAATCTTGAGGAGGTATTTGTAAAGCTTGTTGGTGGTGAGGCCTAGTGGGTGCATTTACTAATCTACTTATTAAGGAGGTTAAGAGCATAGTCCGTGATCCTAAGATGCTGGTAGCTATGTTCATAGTACCCCTGATAGTGATCGGTGTTATGTATGGTGTTATGAGTGCTACTATGAGGGAACAGATTAGGCAGGTTAGGAGGGAGTCCAGGTTTTTAGCAGTAGTTGATCTTGACAAGGGCCCCTGGTCACAGAGGTTTATAGAGTATCTAAGAGCTAATGCTACGAGTGTCAAGGTATTGGAGGAGCCTCCACACAATATCCCGGATGCTATGGAGGAGCTGGGGGTTAAGATACTATATGTTATCCCAGGGAACTTTAGTGAGTTACTGGATGCTAATAAGACTGCTACTATAGAGTACTATGTACTACTCAAGTCACTAACCTTTGGAGAACTTAGCCTAGCCTCTGTAGCCTCTGGCCTAGTTAATGGTTTTTCAGAGAATATAACGAGAACCATTATTGCTCGAGAGGGTGTTCCTAGGGAGTTTATTGAGCACCCTGTTAATAGTAGTTCTAAGGCTATTATTGGAGGAAGGATCGTTACTAGGCCTGAGCAGATCTTTGTTAACGTATTCGCTATTGGTTTTATGGTTCCCCTCATAGCTTTCCTAATGCTTACGTTCATTATACAGTTTGCAGTAACTAGTATGGCTGTTGAGAAGGAGGAGAAGATGTTTGAGACTTTATTGACTCTACCAATTAATAGGCTTTCCATAGTTGGTGTTAAGATACTTGTATCGATAGTTATTGGTATAGCCTACGTAGTTATCTATGGTGCTATACTACTATGGTTCTTCACGGGATCGGTTAGTACGCCTAGTGAACCAGGTATATCACTTAGTTTAACAGATATCCTACCAGCCAATACAATGTATTGTATGGGTATTGGGCTTATTGGAGCTGTTATCTTCGGTCTCCTCATAGCAATTGTTCTAAGCCTATTTGCCGAGGATGTAAGGACGGCACAGCTTATAGCTAACTATACACTTATGCCCCTAGTGCTCATATTCTTTATACCAATGTTCTTTGATATTAGTGAGTTATCTTATGGTGCTAAACTAGCTTTATCACTAGTACCTCTAGCAAATATAGGGCTTATACCAAAGCTCTCTATACTGGGATATAGTGGGTTAGCAGCTATCGCTGGCTCCTCGAACATAGTCTATGCCCTAGTATCATTATTTATCGCCTATAGGATCGTTAATACAGAAAAGATCTTTACTGCAAAACTGTTTAGGAGGTTAAGGGGGAGGAGGTAGGTATTAGGGATACTGGTCACATATGATTAGAAGTATTCAATAGTGTGACCAGTACAATACTATATGTGGTGGACAATCCATGCCCGGGGAAAAGGAGAAGAGTGTGGATGAGGCTAGGGAGGTACGTGAGATCCTATTGGCGGTAACCGATTTCCTAAAGAGTATTAAGGAGCCAGTTAAGGAACTCATATACGTTGTTGTTGATGCACTTAATGGTGAGAAGCTTGGTAAGGAGGTTGCAGCATTCTATAGGACATTAGTCGATAATGGTGTTCCAGAGGATCTAGCTAGGGAGATGTCTAGGGAGTTTCTCAGTAAGAAACTTGAGGCCGCACCAAGTATTGGTAAGCTCTTAAACACCTTTACAGGATCACTTGGTAGAAGGCCAAAGATTATTGTTTCTGGTAGAGAGGGGGGTGCCAGGATACTAGGGAGTACTGGGGAGTCTAAGGAGAAGAAAGGTGGTGAGGAAGAGGAGTCTAAGGAGTAGCTCGATACTATCTAGTTTTTTATAGAACTCCTCTACTCTATACCCTATTATCCGGCTAGGTGTCTTAATGACTAGTGATCTTGAGGAGAGGCTGG
>CAZVHC010000078.1:0-5203 GCA_964627005.1 uncultured Desulfurococcaceae archaeon | reverse complement strand
TGATTATATTAAGTAGAGATCTTATCCTATGTGCTGGATTATCTCCAATTATTGGGGATATAAAGTAGTTTTCATCACCACCAACATATATTACTAATAGCTTCTCACTAAGTATCATCTGTAGGGCCAATGTATTCCTTAGTACTCTATGAATATTTTGCTCAACTATAGAATCCCATATATATTCTAGAGGTGTATTTCTTAATTCCTCAAGACTCTGTATACCATTAGACTTCATATAATTATCAACAAATCTCTTAAGATCATATATTGCTTCCCCAAGTTCACCATATAATTTACTAATACTAGTAAATGTACCAAATCTATCTCCATCACTTCTTATAAACCCTATCCATAGACTAGCAGATCTGGAGGCAATAGTATCTAGATCAAGTACACCAGTTTCACCACCAAGATTAAGAAGTGTTAGTTCATAGTCAATCATTGGGTTAATGATCTCTGATTTCCAGAGAATAGGTACTACCTCTCCTATAGGCTTCATATTTAGTATTGATTCTATAAATTGTCTTACAAGCATAAACCTATCTTGTCTAAAACCTATTGATTCTTTTATACTAGATAATATTTTAACAATGTGTTTATCAAGTGTATCACTATAACTTGTAAACAAGTCATGGATACATGTGAATTTATCCTCCCTGTTAGAACAATCCTTGTATTTAGAAACTAGGGGCTTTAGAGAATCACTAATTTCCTTAACATAATCAATGCCTATGGAATCCATCACCGATCTCTTAGAACTAACTCCTATAACTAGATAACTTATGCTAATATCTGATTTACCCTTAACTCTTAGTGTTAACACCATTACATCATCTAGAGGTATACGTGTATTCTCCTGTTTTTCATCATGTGGATGCCTAATTGCTATGTACTTGAGCGAGGCTCCACGTATATTATTAGAGACTGAGAAAGAGCCTATCACGATATCTCTATCATTTTCAGGGATTCTACTCCCTACGGATATATCGTTCATTATCATCATAGATATTATCATTGGAGAATTTAGAGTCCTACCTAGGAAGCGATAGAATAGATCTTGTGCACAAATATTTCTCTCATCTCTAGCTACATGTGATATAAACCTATTCTCATATACCTTTTCCTCAGGAATGCCTTTCTCCAATCTAGAACATACATCACATACTAACTCCTTAGTAATACTTTTTCCTTCAACACTAACTTCTATAGAAAGATCATAGGATCTATTGTCAACTATATGATCATACTCTCTAAGCCTACTACCACATAGGTAGACCTCTAAATGTAGTGATGCAGGCCATATAAGCCTATTAAACAATACTACTAGTCTCCTCAGAGAGGGCCTAAGGTCACTATATACTTTACAAGGGTCACCACATTCACCAACAACATAGACTAAGTTACCACCACACCTAAGTATATATGCTCTACAACCATGATCAATGAGCATCTTCTGTAGAGCTAAACTAATCAATTTCCTAGAGATTATGAGGAAGCCATTCCGGCCTCTAACATCCATTAACCTAGGAGAAACGTCAAGGAAGGAATGAACCTTA
The DNA here is from genome assembly GCA_964627005.1 of uncultured Desulfurococcaceae archaeon. GTDB lineage: Archaea > Thermoproteota > Thermoprotei_A > Sulfolobales > Desulfurococcaceae > CAZHDB01. Next base: position 3,644 of record CAZVHC010000078.1, on the reverse strand, counting down.
GATAAGCGGATAACAAATAATAATGAATTAGAGGAACTAAGTATAGATAACGCCTTATCAACTATTGACATATTCCTTCACTCCTCCCTAAGAACTATCAGCAACTACTGACTGAGGATCAAGATAGTTCTCCTCAATATGCTTACAATAGTTCTTAACTCCATCTAGGTAGTCATTGTATACATCACGTAAGGAGACTATGCTCCATTCACTACTACCATTAGAGTGTGAGAACTTTATGATCCTTATATCGACAGCTCCTTGATCACTACTTTCCACTATATTCTTAAATGCCTCTAGTATCTTCTTTAAATAGTTATCATAGATCTCTCTAACTGATGATACCTTGTTAATTCTTACTATATTCTGTACTAGCTTAAAGTCAAGACTATATACATATTCTGGTATTTTACAGCATTCACTATTAGGGACAAAGGGTATAATAATCCTGCGAATCTTATATAGTTTAATCCCTAGTTGTGAGCATATAATCCCCTGTAATGAGAGATCAATAGATCGAAGCTCTCTCGCTTTCCCTAATCTATTTATAGCTTTTGCACTATATATAGGATTTATACTGCATCCCGGCTCAAGCACAATATATTTTTCTATATTTTCTACAAGATTCTTCCATATCTCTACAAGTTTCTTCTCTTCAGCAATGCCCTTAATTATTATTCCAATATCAAATCCGTATACTTTATTACATGATGAGCATGTGGGTAATAGGTACTGTTTATCTTCCTTTAGTACAAGTGTATATCTGGATAGTCTAGATAGTATGGTTAACTTAACCTTATTAGGTCGTTGACGATCTTGAGATATCTCAAAATATGGGTTTAATATTAATAGTGATAACTCTTTATTTTCATTTCCTCCTAGGGACTCATGTATTTTTTCATAAATATTCTTAAGGATTTCTACTACTGTTGGGCTATGGACAAAGATACCAGCTAGTATTACATTAGTTATATTAGGAGTCATTGACTCCACCAAAGTGAAGAGGATTCTATTCTTTAAATAGTCTAGAACTAGGATTTAAGTTTTATAAGACAATATATTGAAAATTTAGATAATTTACTAAAAGGGTAATGCATATTAAGTTATTTAAGACATATGATTGTAAACGTAGTCTATATATTTTACCTTAAATCACGATCATTCAATATACTAATGCCCAAAAAATCTTTTAACATACTTTTTGAACTTATAGCTTTGATCCAGAAATGTATACTCTCAATACTACCTTTTCTATAATGGCTGAAAATAGATAATTATTGGAGTACTTCATAAATAATCTATGGAGACAATAAGGAAGTACATATTGGTTTAGGTTCCGTGAACCATTTCAGTTTTAACGATATTACTCGTGATACTGTATAATGGCTTATACTTTTAATGATAGTCTTCATTACTAGGAGTTAAGATCTCTTATTACATGTATCTAAGGATTTAGAAAGCATGTTTCTCAATATAGGAAATGGTAGTTTATAGTTAGTTATTTAGATTAGTTAGATTTAAAGGCTCCTAGGGAATGTAGTTAGTGAAAGGAGATTTGGCTAGGCTAGTGCTTGAGGTTAGTAGTGATCTTGATTATTTCTATGGTGTGGGCAAGGTTTTGTTTATTGTTATGATGTTCCGGAGTCTCCTCTTGGTTATCCGGGTGTTAATAGTGTTGCGTCATGTGTTTATCTAAAGGCACGTTATGGTGTCTGCTGTATTGCTCATGTAAGGCTCTATGATGTTAATACTCTTGCCCTCCACTCCATGGCTCGTGTAGCTGAGGCTTATGGGCTTTATGGTCTTGTGCTTACCCTTGGTGATCAGCCTAGGATGGCCTCGATCGTAAGGGATCTTGATACATTATCGGCTATAGAGTATCTTAGAAGGGCTGGTATCCGGGTTAGACTTGGTGCACTACTTAGTCTACGCTATAGCCTTGAGGATATACTGTCTAGACTTAGGGCTCCAGCTGATTTCTACCTGGTACTAAGGCTTAGTTGGGGAGACTCTTGACAAGTATATGCATGTTTATGGGAAGTGATAAGGAACTATATCCCTACGTGCTAGTTGCAACAGAGTCCAACATAAAGATACTGTCTAGAATAAACCAGCCATACATAGCAGCTAGTGAACTACCAGATTATCTTAGGGGGCTCAAGGGAATAGTTGATAGAATAATATTGTCCATCCCCTGTGAAAGAAATATAGATACTATTTTGAAAATAGTTAGAGAACACATTAAATAACGCCAGCCCTTACCTACAAATCTAGGTCTTAAGCTCTAAGACACTACAATCTAGATAAAGTCTCTCTTTTTCCGTAGACTCAGTATCTTCTCCTCTATATTCTCAGGAACTTTAATATCCCATGTAGTCTCTTCCACTCCAAATAACTTCCTAATTACATCAGCGGGTACTTTTCTAGCTTGAGGTGCCATTGCCTTCTCAATGATCCTTATTATATCCTTATCATTAATCCACGGAGGCACGTTGATCTTTATTACAATATCCTTTGCCAATTTATCACCTAATATATTTATTATATTGCATTAACTGATAAATGAATCGCTTACATTATTTGAAGACAGTGCTACGCTATCATCATAGAATGCACTAGATTTACTATTCTCTCTAGTTTCTTAATTGCTATGTGGTAGGATTGAAGTGGGCCGGTTAGTGCATCCTTTAATCCTGCAAATCCACAGTCTCCAGATACTAGATCTATTCTACCACCAGTTTTATCAATGATCTTGTTTAATAAATCCTTGATCTCCCTAGGATCCTCGATCACTGGTTTCCGGGCACTAACAATCCCTGGTGCAATGAGTTTATCGTATTTCTCAAGCATCCTCTTATCCAGAACCTCTAGATTCCCTGGTGTATCGTGGAACTCTAGATTAACTACATTTATTGATTCAATGGATAATAGTAGCTGGAATAGTTTATCCGATACCCTACCACATACATGTACTCCTCTCTCAACACTAAGTCCCCCTAGCACTTTCTCCATAACACCCACTATATAGTCCTCCGTATACCCAGGAGCTATACGTTTCCTACCAACAAGGACTCCAAGGACAGGTTCATCAATAAATACTATGTTATAGCCTAGGCCTACCATGTAGTCAACAAATGACCGGATATACACTATATAATAAACAATCCTAGGGAACATTCCAGAGCTTATAGAATATTCTCCACCCACTAGGTATTTTTCCTAAAAATCATGAGTATTAACTTCATCATCTACATAATAAATATATGACTGCATATCCAACTAGATTTTCAGAGAGCTATAGTGGCGAGACTGTAATGGCTAGTACTACTGGTAATGAAAGAGATCTAGTAGCAATCAAAAAAGCCATATTTAAGCTTTTAGAGGAAGATGAAGAGTTCAGATATGCTATTGCTGCAAAGGTTGGATTACTAGAAATACTACAAAGACTAGAACAACATGATCAGAAATTCAATGAAATTCTGGAAAGACTTGATCGACATGAGGAAGAGATCAAGGGGATAAAGGAGGAGAATAAGAGGATCTGGACCGAAATACATAAGATCTGGGGTGAAATACATAAAGTTTGGGATGAAATACATAAGATCTGGGAGGAGCTTAGGAGGCATAGTGAGATCCTTGAGAAA
>CAZVHC010000077.1:0-5276 GCA_964627005.1 uncultured Desulfurococcaceae archaeon | reverse complement strand
GTTTCATTAACAGTTAAAGGCTCAATAAACTCTTCACCTGGTACAATCCTCTGATTACCACCAGAGACACTAACGTTATCAATAATGACAAGGTTCGACGTATTAACATAAGCCAGTACACCAGTACCAGATAACCCAATACCCGGGAACCCCTCCCTCCTAAACATGATCTTTAATGATACCCCATCAACAATATAGTCTCTATAATCATATGCCTCCCCAAGATCACCATAGGAGACATCTATAGCTCCAGGATCACTGTTAAACACTATCGTTATATTGAGGCTCTCAACATTGGTTAGATTAATAGCTTTGATAACAAATGACCCATTTGAATAGGTAATCTCTAGTACATTAATATATGGTCTATACCTACGGCTAACAACCATATCCCAGAAAAGATCCTCATCATCAGCCCCATCCTCATAGCCTAGAGCCCAGAATCCAAAGCCTCCATAGCCATACTTGATCACATAATCTATCTTCATAGCTAGTGATGTTATGTTGTCAAACCATATCTGTCTCCAGCCACCATTATCCTGGTATCTAATCCATGGTACATGCCCTATATCATCCCATAGCACTCCATAGCCATAATAGCTGTTCCTTATAGACCTATATGTCCTAGCCGTACCAGAACCAGTAGTACTAGTATAAGGATCTGGTGAGCTAGCAGGCCAATCATAGCCGTAGAGAGGTAGTCCTAGAATGATCTTGTTTTTATCATAGTAGTTATCAAGTATGTCCAGGGAATCATCAACATCAAGCTCTGTACTCTTGAGAGGAGATACAGGGCCTGTTGTTGGAGCATTACTCCAGTGGTAGTCATAGCCCATTAGGAATACGAAGTCAACATAGTCGTTTAGTCTTGAGTCACGATAGACTGTCTCTATAGAACCAGCTATATCAAAGGATACTATGACTCCATTGTTCTTAAGACTTATTAGAACCTCTAGGAAATAATCAGTATTATCACCACCAGTATAGCTATTAGTATCCCTCATAAACTCAAAATCAATATTAACACCTGCAAAACCATATGTCTCAATAACATCCAGTATATTCTGTATAAACTCCTCCCTATGATAAGCCATTATCTGATCCATTGTATCAGCATTAAAACACGTTATAGCCAATAACATGGTACATCCACAACTAGCATTAACCCTCCTGATCTCGTCAAGATACCAGTCTATATAAGATGTATCAATAGATCCATCACTCTGTGCAGGAGCATCAAAGAACACTATGTAATCAAACAACCCACTAGGAGGATCATAACTGGTAATAGTCCAGTAAGGTAGAAAACCAATCAAAACCCTATCATCACCAGAACCAGCTAATAGGTAACCAGTAGGTAATGGAGTAACAACAATACCGATAATAAATAATAACAGTATAAACTTAGCCGCAACCATAAGAACCACCTATAACAACAACATATTATAATAAAACACTATATAAACAATACCGTAGAAGACAACAATAACCCTAAGAAAAACCCTTATAACCCCAGCACAAAACAATGTCTACAATGAGGTGCGGGGGTGCCCGAGCCTGGTCAAAGGGGTCGGGCTTAGGACCCGATGGCGTAGGCCTGCGTGGGTTCAAATCCCACCCCCCGCACCATCTATTTAATACCTGTGAATTATGTGTTCTCTATGTATTTTGATTTTGTACTTGGTATTGGTATCTAGTTTTTGGGGTAACATATATTAACTATTATCTACAGAATTCCTATGACGCTAGTACCCTATGGTTTAGGAATGTATGGTTGTGTATGAGGTATGTATATTCGTAATATGGCTATAGCCCTTCTACTACTAATACCTATATTGTCAATACCAGCTATACCTAGTGTATATGCTGAGTATAGTGATAGGATTGTACTAGATAATGGGTATTTCAGAGTTACAGTGAGGACTTCAGACTATCGTGTAGGCTCATTCACGGTAGCAACAGGTGATCAGCATCCTTACCCGAATCAGGATGTATTGTATGGTGGTGAGGATGAGGATCCAGGTACTAGTGTACTGGCTATATCACTTCCACAGTATAGTAAGACTTATTCTACAAGAGATGGACAATATGTTCCAGAAGGCTTCTCATTCGTGTATCTAACAAGTATAGACTATAGCGTCACTAGTGGAGATAACTATGTAAGGATCGAGTGGACACTACCAGAGAACATAGTGTTAGTTGAAGAAATATACCTCTATGGTACAGCATTGGAGAATAGCTTTGTAGAACAGAGAGTACATGTTATAAACTACAATAATAACCCTGTTGATGTATGGATAATGTTTATGTGGGATATAATGATTGATGGTGAGGACGGTTCAGTCATTAGGTTCTGGAATCAAGATGGGCCCGTCACAGAATGGCTTGAAAACGCTACCTACATAGGGGATCTCTCAAGTATTGATTTCTGGCAAACAACAAATGATAATGAAAACCCACTATTCTATATATGGGGATCCATAAAACTACCTCAAGGAGCTACCATACCCACGGGATTCATATATGATGATTGGGGCGAGTTAGTGGATCATTCCTGGAACTATACAGTTGATACTAGCAACTATATCAAGGGTGATGATACAGCTATTGCATATCTATTCATAGATACAGTACCAGCTGGAACCGAGAGAGTATATAGGCAGTTCATACTAGCTGTATCAGGTCTTGAGGAACAGCCACCAGAGATCATTACTACAACAATAACCTCTCCAGGAGAGACAACAACATCCCCCGTATGCGCACCAGAAACGGTCACTGTTACAGAGACTGTCACAGATACATATACGACAACGGAAACCCATACATATACTGTGACAAAGAATAATACAGTGACCCATATGCATACCAAGACAATAATTATGTCTAATGAGACAGAGGTACTAGGGATAAGGCTTTCACATAAGATGATACTAGCACTACTACTATCAACAGCAGTATTCTTCATACTATTCCTAATAATGCTGATCCTATATGTAGCTAAGAAATAGAGGTTTATGGGCAGCAACATATACTAAGAATGTTTTTTCCTATCTCTTCCCCCCATTATCCTATGTCTTGTAAAAGCTATTGTCACTAGAGCAGTTATTGAATAAACTATTAAGCCTAGGTTAAGTAGTGAACTCACATAGTAGTTTATTAGGGCTATTAGTAAGGTTATAAATGCTGCACCAAAGTTCATAAGCATATTGGTATAGGTTATAGCTAGTTCCTTCATACCCGTCCGTTCCACCATAGTACTCCTAATGATTGGTCTAAAGATCCTTGTACCGATTAGTGGTAGTGATAATAGTGTGTACAGTACTACTGGGTTAGATGGTATGGAGATAGCCATTAATGATAATAGTACTAGGTAGGTTACACCATAATTGATCTTTTCACCACCATACCTATCAGCTAGATATGAGAATACAAGGCTTAGCCCAAGGCTAATGTATCCAGCATAACTCCAGTAAAGCCTTGCAAGATCACGGTTGAAACCAGAGATACTACGTGCATAGGCTAGGAGATAATCCAGAGATAAACCAGCCACACCACCCATAACAATAGCTAGAGGCACAAGATCGATTGTCTCCCTAAACAATCTACCATAAACTCTAAAACCAGTATAACCACCACCTCCCAAGCCATATCCTCTCATAGCAAACCAGTAGACTATAGCTAGGACTATTAGGAGCATTATAGAGAATATGAATAAACCAGAGTATCCGACAAGATCCTTTAATGGAGATGCAAGCCATACACTAAAGTAATAGGCTATATTAGACAATACAAAGTATAGGCTAAGCCCTCTAGCCCTCCAATCACTAGGTACACTAGCTACCACCAAGGCCTGTATAGAGGGCCATAGAAGCCCTGATGCAAAACCCTCCAATAACCTAATGAAGGGATATAGGTTTGTAGGTACAATTGTGTAGAGATAATACGTTAGTGCAAGTAGTAGGAGACCAGTTGAACCAGTGAATCCATAGCCTCTCCTAGTAATGAGTAGACCAGTATATAGACTAGTCAAACCACGGGAAACCATAAACCCAGCTGTAAGAAAAGCTACAGCCAATAAACCATACTCCTCAAACGATCGGAAGACGATATAGGGTCTTATAAAACCATAAACGATCATTCCAGAAATACCCATAAACAATGCAACCACATAACCACGGGAAACAATCATCAATAACCAACCCAGCATAAACTACTAGACAACCATAATACTATAGAAGCTCCCCTAAAAATAAAACTCATATTAACATATAAGAGCTACTCACCAAAAGGAAATAATAGTGGATGATGAAGGCTAGATAAACTAGACTAGATGATGAAGGTTTCTGGTACTGATAAAAATGATACAGGTTACCATGATCTTAAGGCCTTGAACCCTTTAGTTATTTTATAACTTTTAAAAGTAAAATGCTATATTGATTGAAAAACTATATTACTCTTACCTAAGGTGATTTATAGTTTAAATAAGTATCATTAACTTAATGTGTATACTCTATTATATTTAGGTTATTAGAGCTATAGAATATGTTCTAGAAGATATCATATCTTGTAAAGTAGGTTCTACCAGCAACCACTAAGTATACCTTATGTACTCCATAGATTCTCTTAGCTTTATATGCTAGGGTATTACCAGTAGCACCACTCGTTCTAGTATCATCGATTATCGCAATACTCTTACCACTCACAATACTACAGTATCCCTCATTAACATCAAATACCTCAATAACTTTTTGATATCTCTCATCTCTTCTAAGCCCTCTCATACTTAACGGCCGTTTCTTAATAAATAAGTCAATAATATTTAAGCCTGATAGACTAGATATTACTCCTGCTAAGACCCTTGATTGATTATAATGATCTTCGCTTTCATGATCGATCTTATATTCATCAAGGGTCTTTGGGACATAAGTTAGATAATCAATATCGTTTATTGAAAGATCGTAAATACTATGTTTAAGTACGAAATATATGGCTGCTCCTAGTATTGGTGCTGGAGCTAAATCACTCTTCAACTCATATATTAAACGTGATAATTCATTAGATATACCTTGATATCTTAACGTTGACTTATAATATAAGCCGACAGCTATAGTTCTATCGAGATACTCGTTATGAATCATTATGTGCATAACACCTATTTTGTTCTAATGGGTGACTACACTTTCTACAATAATTCTTTAGTTTATCACACAATTTCTTCCAAGAGCCTTTATGTAATTTATACATAATCTTATCATCATATAAACATAAAGATACCC
>CAZVHC010000076.1:0-5447 GCA_964627005.1 uncultured Desulfurococcaceae archaeon | reverse complement strand
CTGTAGTAGGTAATGCTCCTAGTGGTACCAGTACAGTATACCATAGGATACCCCCCAAGGGAGCCAATAGCTTTAGCCTAAAATATGTTATGGGGTTACCAGGTGATGTCCAGAGCCTATATGTTTGTGGAGATAACTGTCTATACCTATTGTCTGATGGTGTAGTATTAAGGATCATGGGGGACTCCATAGAACCACTATTCTATGCTGGATGGAGAGCTAAGAATATACTTAGGGTTATAGGTGATGACGTGATAATATGGTATGGTTCAACAGACATTGCTAGATACACTAGTAGTGGAGAACTTGTGTGGAGGGTTACAAGGAAGGAGGTATTGAGTCCATGGGTAGGTGATCAGTATTTTGCACTATACAGTACCGAATGGGGGGTCATATATTTATATGATATCAACACAGGATCACTTATATTTGAGAGGGATGAAGATTTCATATACATTGGATTTGGTAGTAGATATATTTTCACAGTAACACAGCCAATATCACCACCATTCCTCATCAAGATCATTGACTACAACGGTAACACCATATATTCTGAAGACTATTACAACATCACAGGTTCTCTTGAGAGTTTTGTTGATGCACTATTATTTGATGACTATACAATAGCAGTATTCTATACAGAGGCATCACCATACAATGTTGTATGGGTCTACGTATACTATAATGGGACAAGCAGGTGGAACAGTATATTAGTTGATACACAATATGGTAGACCCTACGTCACAGGATACCGTGTAAACGATACAGCTATAAGATTAATCATGGTATTGAGTGGCGGGTTAGCATTAACAGGAATAGTTGATCTAGAATCCATGGAGTTCACTGTAGAACATATATTTAATGTACCAGAGGATATGACCTACAAGTATAGAGTACCAGAAGCAATAGCCTACATACCCGCTAATGGCTCTATGATAACCATAGTCTATGGTAATGGTAGTTACAAGACAATGGATCTACCGGACAACCTTACAGAGCACACACTACCCAGTTATGCACACCACACTATCATCGATAACCGTAAACTAGTATTCTACTCAATAAGCTACATACTAGCAATAGATCTCATCAATGGATACTATAGGTTAATAGGTCCAAAAGGAATAGGATACTCAAACCACATAGGACATGGATACTTCTTCCACAAATACTACGGTGTATGGAGGCTTGAGGAGAATGGGATCAGTGTTATTGATGGTGCACAACTTGTCATAGACTATGACATAGACCCCAGTAACACCAGTATATCATATGCTCTAACTCTATATAATGGTGGACTGCATCTATGGAAGCTTGTAGGTGATCAGAGGATAGGGGATGTAGAGATTGCTGGACCAGAGAATGCTACAGAAATATACGATGATGCAGCACTATTCATCCCACAAAACAGTAGATACGTCTATGTGATAACGATTCATCCCACAAAAGACTCCTATAGCCTAAGATACACTATTGATAAGGAGACACTCGATATAGTATCCATAAAAGAACTATCCTTTGTATTCGTGGGAGGCGAGGGGATACTACTATATCAGGATATGTATAGGTTGAGAGTATATAGGTACTCAAGAGCTGGATCACTGGGCATTATAAACTATGAAATAGTCTCCACCAATAGATTTGCAGGTGATAAACTATATTATCCAAGCCCTGATGGTAGATGGGCTGTTATAGGCAAGAGAGTATATGGTGTAAATGCCCCTTCAAGTTATAGTCTAAAGTATGAGAGACAATTTGGTATTGCATTCATTAAATGGCTTGATAATGATACATTTGCTGTTGTCCATGGAGGAGGTAATTGGTATGGTAACTACATACCATATCCATGGATACCATGTATAGCCGTATATGATGTATCTAGTGGTAAGCTGCAGCATGTAGATACAATAAACTTCATAACTGAGCACTTTGAAGATCCGGTTATAATGTTTGGGAAAGGCTTTATAGCAGTATATGATATGTACTACAAGTACGCCAGGATCATTAATGGAACAAATAGCTACAAGATCGATAAAGTAGGGTCAGTCTATGCTATTGATACCTATCCCCATCTATTCATCGTGAACAAGAGTAGGATAGAGATACTTTCAAACAATAACGTGATAAACTCTATAGAGATACCTGGAGACCTTGGAGAGCTAGTAGTAGATTTTACGAGAAAACAGAGGAACACTATAATTATACAGGTACGGTCCGATGAGTTTGTAAATTATGGAATGTTCTATGTATTGGAGCCTATGATAAAGCCTAGGGAGATAAAGGAGGTAAAGTACTTCATATATCCTTCGTTTATAAAGTATGAGACAGAGTTATTACAGACTAGAGAAGGGGAGTTTAGTGCTAAAAGTTATAGGATTAGGGAAGTACATGCCTATGTCTATATGGTAAATGGTGAGAATGTAGGTGATCCTGTTTCAAATATTAACGTTAAACTATACATGGGTAATGACGTGTATACAGCAGTATCTAATGATGAAGGACTAGTAACGTTTAAGGATATAGATGCTAACGGTAGCTATCCACTATGCCTAGATGTGGATGGACAAACATATATCTATCCATTAAATGACTTATTCTCAAGAGTATCAGCACAACTAAAATACTCCCCAGAAACAAGTATAACGGTCCTAGGCTTTAACTATACACATATAGATCTAAGTATTAAGCAAACCTATCGAGACCTTACAATGACTATATCTGGAGGAATAGATACGCAGAATAAATATGGTGGTGTTCTAGATGATATTGAATTAAGATATGATACTAATGAGTCCATAGCCACGATCACTGCATACTCCCTAGACTCTAGTGAAACACGTATAGTTCATGGAATATTTGATGAAGGCATTAAGCTAGGGTGTTCAATAGAGTTTGAAAAAAGAGCTGTATTACCTATTACCAATAATTTAACTATACCATTTAGATTCACTATAGATGGTTATGCAGTACTTAAAACAGTTGTAAACAAGGTAATGGGATTAAATACTAGCATAATACTAGAGACTAATACATCAATACATGTAGACTCAAGGGAATTCCTTACAGACACTATATTTACACCAGTATTTAATGGTGATAAACCTAATGAAATCTATATTGCTTATTCTGTAGACTTCATAGAATCTAGTAATAAGATTATACCTAGGTACTTCCATATAGTGATACCACATGTCATAGTAGTTGATGATCGTGGAGAGATTAGGGTAGAGAAAATAGTAATTAATGGTAGAGAATACACACCATCATATATAGTGTTGGAGAAGGGTGAGAAGGTATTAACGACTAGAGTATATGGTGATGCATGGGTAGAAGTAAATAATGAAGTTAGGGAATCCATTATTGCAGCATCACTTAACCTCACAGACTGGAGTAGTAGTGAGATAAACAATATTCTCAACATATCAAGTATAGAAGTCAAAATCATATATGAGAATGGAGGCTCCATAAACTATACCCTGACTATAAAAGACAAGTTCATATACATGGGTATAGTAAACCATGGACTATGGTATAATAAGACAAAACAAGAGATCGAGTCCTGGATACAGTCTGGAGTACCTCCAGAGGAATTTGAGGGATGGTATGAGGAGGGTGTATCATCTAATAGTATAGACCTCTACAAATACTGTATCCTTAATAAATCCCTAGAATACAGTACAGAACACCTTATATGTGGTATGAAAATTACACCAACAGGAACAATCACTCCTACAACACAATCTCCAACACCTACGTCACCAACTACATCACCATCTACAGTACCTGGAACAACTACTGGAAGTACAGCATCTGGTGGGGAGACAAAAGCATCTGAAACCCCATCAGAAGGAGGAGTATCTACAGGATCCATAGCTATAATAATCATCCTTATAGTATGTATTATAGCTGCAATAATATTCATTATAAGGAGAAAGAGATAGATCGTCTAGGTATTAAAATCTTTTTAGAAAATACAATCCCAAAATACCTAATCATCTTAGAAGGGGGATTATTAATGGCTATTATGTCCATATAGTCCTATATGATCTTATACCCTCTACTAGGAGGAGTAGAAATGTTATTGCCGTAAATATGATTAACACAATAAGCTCTATTGTTGGAAGGATATTCCTGATAATATTTAGTATGAGACCAGCTATTTCTACAAGTAGTAGTCCAAGGTAGATGAAAGAGTATAGTATGAGTCTTGGTACAAGCCTCCTACCAATAGCTATATAGCCCTCCATCCTTAAACCCGGAAGAGCTATATACCCCCTATTTTCTCTCCGGATAAGCCCTAGTTCCTCAAGCCTCTTTAGATGATAATATGCTAGACTCGGGCTACTAAGCCCTAGTTCACGTGCTATCTCCCTAGGTCCCACTGGTTCGTTCCGGGCTAGGAGGTACATGTATATCTTTAGACTTGTCTTTGAAAGCTCTCTATCCCTACTATCTCTACTCAAGGCCATATACCACCATAGAAAGTCTCTATCTGTGAACCCCTCAGCTCGAAGCCTCCTCTCCACCCTATACTATTGTATACGTATGTGTTATCCCCTACCCTACTGAGATGTACCCTCTGTATAATTTGGCCTAATACACCATGTTCTCCATGCTGTGTCCTCCCGGAAAACTCTACTACAGCATATAGCTGTAGCCTGTCTCCAGAGAACTTATCCATCCAGCCAAGAGGTATCTCTACAACACCAGATACTACATAGTACTTACGGCTCCCCACACCCTTGCCTCCAAAAAGCCAGTTATTAACATCATCCCCATCGATAACTAGGACACCTCCATCTAACAATATATTGTCAACACCACTATACGATGCTAGAGCCCTCTCCCTCCACGCATCAAACAATATATCCCCATCACCAGAGGATCTATTGGATGAGTCCTCACCAGTTGTACCCTTAACCTCTACATAACTACATAGATCTACATCCAGCCTATGTGGTACCACCACTAGATCCTTATATGGGTTCTGGACTCTAACAATAACTATGTATTCTAGTAAGGTCTTATTCCCAATTAATGGTGTATCCCTTGGAGGACTATGTATATGGAGGTAGATGTAGTAAAGGGTTATTTTTACATAGTATGTCTCCGGGTTCCTCCACCTAATGCCGAATAAGTCTTGATCGAGAGCCATACTTAGCCCTATAAGACCAGCTGAACCAACCACTACACCAATAATAAGGCCTAAGGCCATTGGCTTAATTAGTGGACTAACCACCATATATCCCCCACCATAGACTAAGGGTATAGTCCATATAAAGCTAGGTATGGAACAAATGCGTTTAAGCACTAGAACAATATACTTCCACAATCTTCATCTATAACGGTACATGTAGATACCCATCCGGATTCTATGGTACCCCTATCCATACATGTTCTAAACTCGGTCATGTAGGTACGTGAAGGATGTTACTTGGTGAATTACC
>CAZVHC010000075.1:3037-5551 GCA_964627005.1 uncultured Desulfurococcaceae archaeon | reverse complement strand
CTACGGTGAGGGGGTCGGAGCGTCGCCGTGATGAACCCATCCGTAGCAGATATAAAATAATACTGTTTAAAAAATGATGCTACGGATTGGGTGAACGGTTTCTATCTACAAGGGTGTCTCATATACTGTTGGTGAAGCAATTACTGCTGCCAGGGATGTAGTGTTTGTAGCTGGTTATACGGGTGATTATGGTGCTGATAATATTGATGCAATAGTTATTGGTGTTGGGAGGGATAATGGTACTGTAATGCAGGCCTATAGACTTGATGCTAAATTACCATTTGATAATACCCGTGAGTACATTGTTGATCTAACGATACATGGTAATACAACATATTTACTTGGAATGACTGATGCATATGATCCTGGTAACTATGATATAGCAGTTGCTAATGTGACACGTATAGGTGTTAATGAGACTGCTGAGAAACTATATATTATAGGTAATCCTGGTATCTACGAGATCCCTGGATCTGGTGGTTGGAGGGTTAGTGGTGAATCAATTGTTGTTGATGCTCTAGGGTATGTATGGTTTATTGGTGAATATCGTGGAGCTAATGGGTATAATAGGACACTGGTCTTCCGGTTAACACATAACTTGTCAACAATAGTGTTTGTCAAGCAATTAGCACCATATACTCCAGAGGATGAGTTCTACCCAACAACAATAGAGATACCGGAGGCCCGGGCAATAGCTTATGTAGGTGGTATTGGTGTTAATTCACTCTATAACGTTAGATACGGCTATATAATACGTGTCCATAATGACTCAACACTATCCTATACATATACGTTAAGAGATGATGGATGGTCTAAGGATGTAGAGATTACTGGGATGGATATATATCTATACCAGGATACTTATAGGATCCGGTTAGTAGCTAATGTTGAGAATATTGTATCAGATTCTGAGATAGTATTTGAGGAGGGATTACCACCATACTCATGGAGTGACTACTCATGCTCCATAGTGGATAAGACATCTGAGGCCATGAGATACAATATAACATCAATGCCTACAACACCACTACCACCACCAGTAAACACTAACCTAGAGAATCCCGGATACAATGAAAACATATACCTAGCAATACTACGGGAACAACAACCCCCACCACCAATACCAGAAACCTATATACAGATAACAGTAGTAGCAGTCATAGTATCAATAGTACTTGGTATACAGGTAAAGAGGCTTAAGTAGGCTGTAAATAACATTGTTTTTCCCTTAATACATAATCTATTATACCTCTAATGTCTGAGGTACTATATATAATTATAAGTAATTAATAGGTAGAGTGTTAACCTATGATATTACCTATATTAGTTATATAAACTATTTAAACAACTAAGTATTAACTTAGATAATGTGTACTGTAGTTTAGGCTATGGAGTTATTAGGGGATATGAGTGATGGTTAATAGGAGGAAAATATTATTTCCTATAATCTGTATTATCATAATAGCCCTACTACTAATTTCACTAGTATATATTCTTACACTGCTTAGCCCACATACAACAGTGGAGGATGAGATCGGTAGTGGTTCTAGTGGAGAAGCTTATGAAGCTAGGATTATACCTGTTAATAATAAGTCTACCCTATATGATTTAGTTCACAAATACATACGTAGGTTTGAAAGAGAGAATAAGACTTTCATTGTGCATGAGTTCTTAATAGGCGATTATTATAAGTATGTAGAGTACTATGTAGTATCAACTGATCTGAAACCATTGAAGGATTTTTTAGGTGCACACTTCTTTAGATACATTAGCTATACATGTCCACAAACACCTAATCATACCATACTATGTGATGTTAGGGGGTACTATAACGTTTATACCAAGGAGCTTCTTGTAGAGGTTATTGCTCCAAATGACTGGTACTCCATAATCATGGGATCTATAAGGCCTGTATCGGTACTCTACCTCTCCAATGACTCTTTTGTGCTCATAAGTCTAGAGATCTATTCTAAAGAATATACTTTCATTATAGGCAGATCAGTTGGAGCTAATGAGAACTTTAGTGAATACATAATCAATAACCGTGAATATCTAGGGAGAATTAATAGGAGTATATATAATCTTGTTAAAGATATTGTTGATAAGTGGAAGGTTATGATCAGAGTAAGGAATATTGGTTTACAGACATATCCTGTGTTATACATGACATATAAACCTATAGCTGATGAATACCGTAAGGAATTACTGCTAAGGATAGGAGCATACATTGACAAGGCCTTTATAGATAATGTGTTTGGTGATAGAATTAGTGTAAGAATATCAAACATACTAGTACATAAGGACCACAGCCTACACTACAAACCATAGATGAACTCCATTAGCTAAACCAGTTTAAAAATAGTTCAGCCAGGGGTTCGTATATCAATCACAGCCCCACAAAGGGCTCATAAGCGGCGAGCCTCAACATCTACTTGAGTAGCTATATCTCACCACTTTAAATATTCTATGCTAGAGAGATGAAATATAAATCATTATTAATATAGAAACCTAATT
>CAZVHC010000075.1:0-2937 GCA_964627005.1 uncultured Desulfurococcaceae archaeon | reverse complement strand
TTAATATAGAAACCTAATTAGAGGGCAAATGGTGTCAATAGTGGCTAAAGTTATAATTAGGAGGAGAATACCTGTCACAGCAATACATGGTACTGAATTAGTTAATCTATTGAAGAGAATTGGTGAATATGAAAATGTTGTCAAAGGCTTTCATAAGTGTATTATATGTGGTGAAATAATATCACTAGATAATATTGGTGGTATTGCAATGTCTAATGGTAAAATAGTCTTTGTATGCAACAAACCCGGTTGTTTATTAAAGTTTATGTTGATGGGAAGGGAGACTAGGCATTGATTATTTTTTCATAATCTATTTTCAGTGGGCTTAGAAGGAACATGGTCTAGTTTTGGGTATCGCTAGTCCTATTGCTACGACCATTCTTATCTTCATTATAACCTTACAAGAGCTATTCTTATTTTCTTCTATGATATACTCTATATATTATACTCTATATATTTATAGCTGGAGGTAATGTTTTCGTAGGTAAAGTAGTTACTGATAAGTTAGTGGTGGAGATCAGATGGATATTTATTTAAGAAAAATAGTTATACTAACTACTTAATGATTAAAACCACTCTAGAACTAGGTGCTATACTAATGTATTATGGTATTGTCTATTCGGTAAATGATCCTGCTGGTAAGGGTGTTGCTGGTAAGCTTATAGAGATCCTTGGGTTTAGGGAATGTAGTATATGTAGAGATGCTGTGACCTGCTATTGTGGTGAAAACTATGTATTAGCTGGGTTTAAGGAGGATGTGATCTATTTTGATTTCCTCGATCAGAGGCTTCCGGGGGAGGTTACACACTATATTGTGTTGTCTAGGCATAGTAGTGCTAGGAAGGTGAAGAGCTATACAGTACATCATACTGGTAATCCGGGTCCAGAGGCACCTTATGGGGGTAAGCCTAGATCGTTGGCTGTGGCTAGTCCTTGTGTAACCTATACATTGCTATTGCTACTTAGGAAGTATGCTGTAGAGTATGGTAGGCTTGGAGAGTATGAGGTTAGTTATGAAGCTACACATCATGGGCCAACAGAAGCGAATAAGCCGCTGACTTTCATTGAGATCGGTAGTACGTTGGAGGAATGGGTTGATGGGATTAACCATTTGGTGCTAGCCAATGCTGTAATGGAGCTTTTAAACAAGGGGTTAGTGAAGTGTAAACCTGTCCTAGGCATTGGAGGTGGACATTATCCTAGGAAACATACTCGTAAGGCTTTTGAGGATGGCTACTGCTATGGACACATATTCGCTAAGTATGCTCTACAATATCTTGATAAGGAGATCCTCCATCAGGCTATCAAGCGTTCAGAACCAGCTCCACAGGCTATTGTTGTTGAGAAGAAGGGGACACGTAGAGAACATAGGGTATTGATAGAGGGTTTCGCATCATCTCATGGGCTGGTCGTGGAGTATATATAGTTGTTTATTTGGATACTATACTCTTTATTATATTAAGCAACTGTATATTGTGGGGCAACGGTATTAGTATTGAGAATAGCGTTCTAAGCCTAACCTTCTCAACAATATTAGCTATTGGATCAACACCATAGTAGTCAGTGTATGAGCTATAGAATATCCTTAGCTTATTATATATTGTCTCTATATCCCTCAGTAGTCCGTAGGAGTATAGTGTTGTCACAGTAAATATTATTATATCCCATGAGTAGTGTATGCTATTACTTGTCTCAGTAGCCTGCTCAGCATCAACAACATATACCCTACCATCACCTGTGAATATGAAATTAGTATACTTGGAATCCCCAAGAGCATATCCTCCCCTATGTATTCTAGACAACGTATTTGCTAGTTCAACATATCTCACACGCTTCATCTTAGGATCAAATATCTCTCCCTCAATATACTCCCTCTTAATAACATGGTTATTCCAATCAATATCTATAACCCGTGGAGTATATACTCCTCCCGGACGCTTATTGAAGAAACTGATCTCACGGGCCATACGCTCCCGAGGACTGGTTACGTAAGGATAGATCTGGAGTGGTAGTGATAAGCTCTTGATAATGAACCATTTAACAATACCCGGCTCCACAGAATAGTGTTTAACAACATACTTGGTATTATCCTCTACAATAACTTTGGACTGCCTTACAGCCTCATCTATGATGTCAATCAATGTCTTCAAAAACCACTACCCATTCAATATGGTAGAATCTATATTTTATTAACCTATCCACTAGCTATCCTACATAAAGAATATAGTTGAATACATGCAACAATAGCTATGGAGAGATCATGTAGTGTAAGAAGGATATAGTAGATAGGCTAAGGGAGATAATGAGTAGTGAGGGTCCAAGGTATAGGATAGCCTACGCTATACTCTATGGATCATATGCACGGGGATGAGCAGGGCCCTTAAGCGATATAGATCTTCTCATTGAATTCCTCGATCGTAAGCCCGATCTATATAGGATAGGGTTATTAGCATCAGTTATAGAGGACTATGTAAAGATACCCGTAGATGTAGTACAGTATATAAGAGCACCACCAAGTCTACGGTACAAGGCATTCTATGAAGGGATCACTATATACATTGGCGATCGAAGGATTTATGTAGAGGATAAACATAGAGCTATAATGGAATGGCTTGACTATAGCATGGTATATAGTAAAATGGTAAAGAAATACTTAAAGGCGATCCTTAATGGTGGATCCAGGGATGATGGCTAGAATAAACCGTATGAACAAGCACTAAAAAGGTTAGAGTACTGTACTAGTCTATCACTAGATGAGATTATGGAACGAGATCTTGTTCCAGTACTAGAGCGTGAAGTACATGTTGTTATTGAGACATTACTTGATATAGGTAATAGGCTTATATCATCAATGGGTTGGGGTAGAGACATTAGATTATAGCTTTCTGTATTTTTCTGTATCTTTTTATGTTTTTTTAAGGCTGTGGGGTGGGGGTG
>CAZVHC010000074.1:1201-5626 GCA_964627005.1 uncultured Desulfurococcaceae archaeon | reverse complement strand
GTATTCCGTATTCCAATACCATCTTCTGTCTGGATAATTATTGGTATTATAGCAGCTATTGTCCTAATAATACTATTCATAACCATAATACCCATCATAACATTCTCAATAACCATATCAAGAGACCGTATAAGGTGCTCATCACTAATAATGTATAGGGCTACCGTGGATAGAGATGATGTAGCCAATATAACGATAGTCGATCTCAAGGAACACCCTGAGCTAAAGCCCAGGATAAGAACTTTCGGCACAGGATTACCGGGCTACAGCCTTGGATGGTTCAAACTAGCTAACGGGGCAAAGGCTTTCCTAGCAGTATCATCGGATAAAGCAGTCGTTATAGAGCTTAGGGATGGAACCTATGTTATACTAACACCAAAGAATATGGATGAATTTGTAAAATCTCTTAGAGAGCTTGGATGGGTAAAGTAATGTATAGTCTCTATCTCTTTTATTAAGTACAAAATATTCATCATAAATAGACTAGATAACAAAATCTTTAAACAATGGATCCATATAATATATCATGTGATGAGGATTTGGCGATCCCTAAGAACATAAGAAGAGAACACGTATTAATGGCGATCAGCGAAATCGATAGAAATGGAGTCCGTAAAGGGAGGGAGTCTAGGACATGGTTTCTAGAGTATAATGGTAAAACCTATCCTCCTAAATACGTTATTTCATTAGCTAATAAATACGCTAATGGCGCTCCCCTAAACCCTTTAAGCTTTACAGCACAGGAGGCCGTGACCTATCTAAGGAAGCTGGGGTTTCATATTCTTAAATCTGCATCAGAAACCACTAGTGGTAGTGGAGAATATGGGGTTATGTCTGTAAAACTGTTTCCGGATTATATTAGGGAATGGCGTGTAGGGATCAAATTCTTTAATCCCAGCATATTTGATAAGAGAATGTATATGGTCTTTGAAGCATTTGCATCTCTTCTAATAGAGAGATTTAGAACAATAATTGATGGAGAATCCTATCTCAAGGGGATATATCAGGAGAGTGAGGACACTATTAGATATATGCTGTTCTATACACTAACCATGATCGGTAGGGTAGATCCTATTGATATCTATCTTGAGTATCCACATGAGGATCTTCCTGGGAAAGAGTATGCAAAGCTAGATACGTTTATAGCTCCTAGGGGACAGAGACAAGCTTTGGCATTTGAAATAAAGTTTAAGATAAAACCACCAAGTATAATGAGCCTTCCAAAGCCCGATATAGCTGGTAGTGCCTTTGTAGATATTTTACGGTTAGCAGTCTTTAAGCCTAGTGAAGAAATTAAACGATACTTCATCTATATCGTGGACAATGAAATGATCACATACTATAATAATCCCGCAAATAGACTCTATGAATTCTTTAATCTAGAACTAAATACAGGGTTCAAACTAACTAGAGAATATCTTCTCTCAAGACCAGAAACTATGAAGAAAAGAATATACCAAAACCTAGGTAAACCAAGCAAATGGCCAGAACCCATCATTATATGTAGATACAAGAATGATCTAAAAATCCGAAATAATACAATAGCCATTAGAATTTATGAAGTAAAACCATAAAACATTATTTATTTCACTAGGCCATTTACCGTTAAAGTTGTTGGAGTAATAAAAGGAGTACACATGTAGAGGAAGGTATCATGGCTAAAGCCATACATGCTAGATACGAGAATGGCGTATTAAAACCTCTAGAAAAGCTTTCTAGAAGAGGGAGAGGAGGTAAAGATAATTTTTCGTAGAAGATTCCATGGCTTTCACGAAAAGTTTAAGGATACCGTATTAACATCTGATGAGGATATCACTAAGGAATTTATCTTGGAAAGAAGGCAGAGAGTTAATAACTAATCCATGCTATTGGATAGAAAACATTTATTTAATTCCATACTTCTTAAAGAAATCCTTCTCATATAACTATATCTACAATTCTATCAGCATATGCATCTCTCAATAACCTTGCCTCACGACTATGCTCCCAACAAACCACTTAACAACTACTGAGGCATCAACAACCACTATACCCGTTACCTTCTCCTCTCCCTCCATCTCCTAATCTCCTCAACACTACTCCATCCCTCAATACTTCGAGAGAGTTCCTCAGACTTTAGACAAGCCCATCTTATCATATCATAGTCCTTACCACATAGCCTAGCCTCTTCACGTCTGATCGTCTCAATGATCGCTCTACGTACAACTTCACTCCAATTAATATGGTTAAGCCTATCCATCTTCTCCTTAAGTCTCCTATCAATCCTAAAACTAACGACAACACTCAAACCAGCCACCACTACAATGTATCATAGATATAGTAATTATACATTATAGCTAGGTAGAAACAATCTAAAACAACACAGCTATGGATCTATTCCTTGTTTCTCCATATAATCAATAAATATTTGGAGCATGGATCTTGCATCATCTACTAGTTTACGGGCATAGTTATAGAGTAGTTCATAATCTATATCAGAGTATATATGGACAAGAATATTCCTAAGCCCAGCTAATCTAGACAACTTCTCACCAGATTCTCTATCGAGAACCCGGTTCTTCCACAATATGATCCCTATATCCCTATAGGAGCTTGGTACCTCAAATCCCTTACATGATATTATGTATTCACCTATATCTAGTAATCCCTGGATAACTATCTCTACCTCCCTCTCAAGCATAGATTCTAGCTCATCCTCAATGATCTTCTCTAGAGGAAGACTAGTTATCTTCTCTAGCCTTGTTAGTGCCTTAGCTATTCTATCTATTCTTCTTTTTATTCCAAGTTTCACGTTTTCCCACCATAATCTTTTCTACAACCCGTTTATGCATCCTATTATATGCATCTACATAGTCAAGCCATAGTAGTGTATATAGCCATTTATCTTTTACAAAACTATCTCTCGAATAGATATATACTGGGATACCCTCCTTAAATACAGTGTATTTTAGCGGTAGCTCCACCAATTCTATATCGATAACATCAGCCTTGATCCCAACATGTTCTTCAATATCATTAGCTAGTTCAGCTATTATCTCCAGTCTATCAGTTTTTCCTGTCGATGAACTAATCTTTACACATATATCAATATCACTTAACCCTGTTAATCTACAGTTGACAAGTGATCCATAGACTATTGCATATAAAATCCTATACTTAACACCATATTTCCTAAAGAAATCCCTTAGTCTAACTAGTATCTCCAGACACCTACTATCATGCATGGCCCTACCTAGCTCTTAACCCCCTAGGTAAAGCCTTTATAGTAGAATACTTAAAAACATTACCATTAAACATTGTCTCTACCAAATAACTATAATAACAACAATAGCTAGGAATTATGAGGAACTATTGTTCAGAAAGACTCCTTGGTTTGGCGAAAAGGAAGATAAACTATATAGTACATATAGGTTCCTGGTGAAGAATGTGTCTGAAATTGAAGCTATTGTTAAAGGTGGTGTAATAATACCGCTAAAACCATTACGTGAACTTGAGGGTAAAACGTATCAAGCTCCGAATAATCAAAGTTGAAGAGGTAGAAGCTGAGAAACTATATTCATACATTAGGCTATTGAGGGAAGGAGAGGATGCAGAAGATCTTTTTGAGATATAGTCAGGGAGATATTGTTGTTCTAGAGCTACCTTTTACAGATCTTGTGGGCTCTAAGCTTAGACCAGTACTAGTGCTTAATGCTATAGATCTAGGTGAAGATATAGTCGTAGCAAAGATAACAAGTAAGGAAAAGAGATTGGTATTAAAGATTGTAGCTAGATTAAATCAGGATGCATTGAATAGGGTAAAGGATGAGATCAGAAGAATCTTTGCTCTTTAATACTATCATAAATATCCAGCTATATCCTACGAGATCCTCCTACCCATTGTCTCTCAATCTTATTGCTTAATAAGAGTTCCATATATAGATCCTCAAAATCCTCTAAAGGCATACTGAGATCGTGTTCTCTGAGTTCATAGAAGCCATTATCTCTCCTACTTAGTATAATGAGTTTATTAATTCCCAAGCTACAGTGAATAGACTATGTCATAATAATAATTACATAATTACTTGGGAAACAAGAGAGTACTTGTCTAGCATCCTCTCCTCCAAGGGTTTATTGATATGGTAATCTACTTATAGGCCCTATCCATTATAGGTCTATGAATGATGATGCTATGGAGAAGGAGTCTCTGGCTAGGAGGGTTTGGCGGATCTCGTGGCCTATGATAGTTAGTGAGTTAGGTGATAGTATATACTCTATAACCGACACATACTTCGTTTCAAGGCTTGGACGTGAGGCTCTTGGGGCTGTTGGTATTGGCTCATATCTTTCATGGCTTTTCTACGTGGTTGTCACGCTCTTCTATACTGGTTGTCTTGTCTATGTCTCCCAATGCTATGGGGCTGGGGAACTGGATCGGGCTAGGAG
>CAZVHC010000074.1:0-1191 GCA_964627005.1 uncultured Desulfurococcaceae archaeon | reverse complement strand
TAGTCTATGGGTCGTTGGCGGCTCTCCTAGTAGCTCTCACTGTATATCGTTTCTCACACTATATCGTGACAGTTGTAGCAGGTGATCAGCCTGGGGTAGTGGAGCTTGGTAGTAGGTATCTCTCCATAAGGGTGCTTGGGTTACCACTAGTAGCTATTGCATGGACAATGGATTCATCATTAAGGGCAGTTGGGGCTACAAGGTATTCCATGGCAGCCGTACTATCTAGTGTAGCGTTAAACATTGTATTGGATCCAGTGCTCATATATGGACTCTATGGTGCACCAGCACTAGGTGTAGTGGGTGCTGCACTAGCTACCCTAGTATCCATAGCCTATATGATCCCTGTTGAACTATACTTCCTAGACAAGGTAAACCTACTACCACACCCATCCCTTAAACCAACAGCTATCAATGAGATCATAGGTATAGGCATACCAACAGCTGTAGAGAGACTCGTCCTGAACCTTGGAGGCAATGCATACATAGCATTCATATCAAGATGTGGGGATGCAGCACTAGCAGCACACCAGATCGGTATAAGGATCGAGAGCTTCATATACATGCCCGGCTTCGCCTTCTCACTAGCAGGATCAGCACTTGTTGGCCAGAAGATAGGGGCTGGCGATATTGATGGTGCTAAGGAGATTGGGTGGGAGGCTGCTAAACAAGCTACACTACTAATGGGTTTACTTGGCCTAGTCATTGCTTTATCATCTAGCTATATAGTTATGCCCTTCTCACCCGATCCGGTTGTTGCATGGCTAGCCTCAGTCTATCTTATACTAGCAGGTCTTAGTGAGCCTGGATTAGCTCTCCTAATGGTTCTTGGCGGTGGGATCCGTGGTGCTGGTAATACCCGGGTACCCATGATCGTTAATGTTGTTGGTCTCTACATATTCCGTGTACTACCAGCTTCTATACTCACTCGCTACATGGGTGTTTTTGGTGCATGGATCTCTATGTTTATTGACGTGTATCTCCGTGGACTAGTATTCCTAGTGATCTACCATAAGTACTTCCATAGGCTAGCCCGTAGAGTTGTGTAGAACTGATCTCCTTCTACCAAGATATGCTAGGATAGCCAGTATGATTGCTATGGCCACGGATACTATGGATACTAGTGGTATGATTGTTGTTGGCTCTGGTATTGGTTGTGGTAGGTTAGTATCTCTAGCAATAAGGCTTGAT
>CAZVHC010000073.1:0-5888 GCA_964627005.1 uncultured Desulfurococcaceae archaeon | reverse complement strand
ATCCCTATAGTTGATCCTTAGAGCTAGAATTAGTGCTAGGGAGTATATTAGTGATAGTAGGGGGAGTATATTGTCGTGGGAGAAACTAGTAGTTATTGTTAGAAAAAGTGATCCTATGAATAGGATTAATGGATCTATTCTAGGCTCTGGATTGTAGGTATTGAGTGTATCAAGTACATCAGCAACCATATTAGCAAATCTCTCGATCAAAGTCTTCATCTTCCCTCTCCACGGACTAGTCTATGGAGTACTGCTCCTATGGAGAATATTATTGCTATACCGATCAGCCCGGACACTATATAGCCTAGTATGGGGGGTAGTCCTGGGAATGTATAGTCTATGAATGGTGTCCAGTTAATCTCTTCACTAGTATCATTTAACCCTAGTTCTTCAGCAACTATATCCAGTGGCTCATGGTATCCAACCATATCAGCTAGTACTACACCAAATAATGGGCTTACCACTAGTAGGATAATTATCGCCAAGAGGATCTTCTGGGAGATCATTTTCTCACACCCAATAGATCTGGGTATCTATGCCTTAGATAGGATACAATAGATCCAGTAATCACTCCCTCTATAACCCCTAGTAATGCATGCCATAACCCCATGACAGGGATTGTTATAGCTACTCCATAGGGGAATTGTGGTGACAAGCCTATCTCTAATCCACACGCTATCCCTGCTAAGAAGATCCCTAGCCATCCCCCAAGGAATCCTGCTAGAAAAACTCCTCCACGTCCCTCTCCAGCCACTCTTACTACCGCTCTATAGACCATGTATCCTACAAGTACATCTATTATAGCCATGTTGACAAGGTTTGCCCCAAGAGCCGTTATGCCCCCATCATGGAATACCAGGCACTGTATCGTGACCACAAGCCCCATTGCTATAGAGCCATAGAATGGGCCAAGCAGTATACCAGCTAATGCACCACCTAGGAAGTGTAGACTAGTACCACCAGGTAATGGCCAATTAAGCATTTGAGCAACAAATATTGCTGCAGCTAATACCGTCACCATAGATACCTTCTCACTAGTGAGCCTTGTACCTATAATCCTAGACCCTAAGGCATAATATGCTACTGCTATAGCATATGTAGATATAGACCATATCGGGTCTAGGAATCCATCCGGTATATGCAACCCCAGTGCACCATTTTATGTAGAAGGTGCACCAACTATAAAAACATAACCACAAAAACAACATCAAAGACACAAATACATCAAAAACATCACCAAGCCCACGAACCAGAAAACCCAGAGAAAAACCTAAAATCCTAGAACAATCTGGAGGCAAAAATACACATTAACTCAAGAGAGAAAACAACCAAAAACACCCATTTAAGAAGAGACCATTAATAGGAAAGCCATTGTTAACCGGGGGGTTAACTACCACCTTATCCACTGGAGAACCCCTATACCCAGCCTCCATGGAGGTTGCTTCAATATCCTTAAGACGGGAATTCATAGATAACCCCCCAGTTGACTAGCACCATTTCCTCTGGAGGTTCTCTCCATGGACTCCATGGCTAATGGAGCTTGGGCTAAGGCTATGATAACACCTAGACACCATTGTTAACCCCCCGGTTAACAATGATGTGGACTAGTATACGTATGGGATCACCTACTATACCTATTGACTCATGAGGAATTATTGTCTATGGATATAGTTTTCCCAGGAGGATTGTTTTAATGCTAAGTTATTAGATGCTCTAGGGCTATGTATGTCTAGTAGTATGGGTTGAGAGTACATGTATAGGGCTCTGGGATCTATGATCGGTTGGTATGGGTTATAGAGGAGATAATTAGTTATTTGAGGAAGATGTATCCGGGAGACATGATCTATTTTATGAGGGGATATAGTAGTCCAGTTTATGCATCACTCTATTGCATGGAAAAAAGGGAACTGTGTTTAGGGGAAGGCTGCTGCGGATAGTATCTTGCCTCCTACACCATACTGCATCCAGTCATCCCCTTGTCGATGGTAATAAGAGACTTGGGGCTTCACTAGCATACGTAGTACTGTGGGTTAATAGATATGGTGTAGATGATGATATACTGTATAGGGTTACTGTAGGAGCTGCACATGGTGATCTAGGGTAGATGGATCTATGGGTATCTACGTAGTTGTGTATGGAGGAGGGTAGAAGATGTGGGTACCATTATATCCTTGGCGTACCGTATAAGGCGGGATACTGGATAGGTTGAGGGAATACGATATCACTATAGTATCTATGCATTAACGTTTATGCCTTATCATCATACTCCTTAATGCCTTCTCAAGTACCGGATCTGCTATCCAGTACTTATCATCCCTTTTCTCTATAAACCCATTATCCACCAACTGCTTCAATAACCTATTAAATGTTGGTTTAGGGATATATCCTACCCTAGACTCTACAGCCCTATATAGTTGGCTCCACGAAACCCCTTTCAAACCAGCTATTGTCTCCAGTAGTGCAAGGTATCTATCACGGGCCATCCAGTGTATCTTCAGGAAGTTCTCTAGCTCACCCAATACTATACTGTATGCACTCCATATCACTTCATCCACGGCCTCCCTACTATACATTTGCTTCTGTACCGTATAGTGTCCTATATATGCAAGCCATCCAATAACACCATCAACAGAGCCTATGATATATTCTATAAGATCCTCTGGAGGCTCAACACCATACTCCCCATAACCCCTATACAGATACTCACGTGATAACATCGGGTCTAGCCTACCCAGCTTAACCTCCATATAGACTCTACCATACAATGGTGCATATGGATCGCCTATTCTGAGAAGCCTATACAGTAAACCAATCTGTGAACCAGATAAAACCATATTCACATTATCCATGTTATCATAGATAAAAGCTACTAGTGAATCAAAACTATACCTCACCATTCTCCTAAGCTCCTGTGCTTCATCAACTACAAAAACTATCTTCTCACCAAGATCATTGATATAATACAGTATATCAACAAGACTTGATGAACCAAGTCTACGTGTATTTATACTAATACCTAGAGGACCAATCGATATACCCCTGATCCTCTCAAGGAAGCCATAGATCCTGGCACGTAGTGAATGGTATCTTCTACAGAAAACCTCTAGAGACTGTATGAATAATGATATGAAATCATCAACACTAAGCATACCATTACTAGGTAGTGCTTTACAATCAATATAGATATACTTCATCCCGGAAGACTCAAGACCAGTTAGGATGAGAGATGTCTTACCATACCTTCTAAGTCCAAGGACAAGAGTTAATGGAGAACCCCTAACATATCTAATGAATTCCCTAAGCTCCCTCTCACGATCGAAGAAATCCCGAGGATCACGTTTAGGACGTGGATCAAATAATCCCATAGGATACACCCGATACCTGGATAGACCCGATACCTAATCCCATACTATAACCTATGTCCTCAAGGACTAAAATATGTCTTGTATAGGCCCCTATGTTCCTCTTAATTACTGGTTAAGGCTACCTGTTTAAGCTCCTCAATATCCTCCTGATCCATGTACTTATCCATATTCCATAGTATAACCTTATTTATCTCATAATGCTTGTCAATATGGATCTCTACATCACCGATCCTAAATACGTATTTATCCTCTCCCGTCCCGGGCCCAATATAGTATAGGGTATTGCCTCTGAGGACTAGTTTTCCACGTTTACGTGGTTTCTCCTCAGTATCCTCAACCACTTGTTCCTCAGTAGTTTCCTTAATAGGCTTAATATGCTCCTTACTGATCTTGTTTGGTGGGGGATATATTAACGCTATTTCCTCTATGACTTCTCTCAACATATCTACTAGCACCACGTATAGCTAGATCGAGTATCTCCCCATCCTCATCAAAAAGTATCTCTACATCATCGGTTTCAACCCATACAAGGAGAGGCTTCCTACCATAGCCATAGTATCTAAGCTCATCAAAACCTTCAAAATAGCCCCATGGAGTCTCTACAGACATACGGTATACACCATTGGGACAAGTTACCGTCTGCCTCTATTAATTGTTCTCCCTTGTTCTCTAGCAATACTCTCTAGCTTCCTTAGAGCCTCCCTTGGAGGGATCTCTCCCCTGATCATCCTGTCCAGTATATCCCATCTACCAGAGGCTCTTGCAAGCTCTATATACCTATAAGCCTTCACACACATCCTAATAACACTCCTAAGAACTAATTTTAGGGGCATCTCTCCCATTAGACAATAGCTAGCTAAACATAATATTGAATGCATACATTATTTGCCTATGTGGATTGGAAGACATATTTCACTATTGCCGATTTCATTGTTTCTCCAAGATCTTTTTCATGATCTCGTCTAGGGTTATTGGTTTACTAGGATCTAGCCCCAACTGTTCTAGTTGTCTCTTCCTAGCTATGACCAGTACTGTGGGGAGTCTTCAAGAGGGAAAAGTATTCGATAAGCTATTTTATAAGAGGTATTAGACAATACCAGTATGGGGGTTTAGGCTTCTAGGGGTGTTGAGGTAGTGGCTAGGCTGGTTGAGGTTAAAGTTAGGATTCCCAGTGAGATAGCCATGCTTGTAAGGCCTCGTAGACTGGAGGATGAGCTGAGATTGTTGGCGGCACTTGAGCTCTACCGTGAGGGAAGAATATCGCTGGGAAAGGCAGCTGAAATGGCTGGGCTTAGCCTAAGAGAGTTTCTCTACGAGCTAAGAACACGAAATATACCGCTCAACTATGATCTAGAGGAATTAAAAAAGGACTTGGAGACCGTGAATGAGCTTCTAAGTAGTAGGGGGAGGCATTAAATCCGTATGAAAGCTGTGGTAGATACTAGTGTATTAATAGCACTATCTAGCATCGACAGGCTCGACATATTAGAGAGACTCTTCACCAATGTATTAGTGTCTAGAGCAGTTGCAGAAGAATATGGTGAACCATTACCAGAGTGGATAAGAGTTTATGATGTTAAGAATAAACAGCTAGTCCAAGTACTGCTTGAGACTATTCATAGAGGAGAAGCTGAGACAATAGCCTTAGCAATAGAGGCTAATGCCGATACAGCAGTCCTAGATGATAAAAAGGCGAGAAACATAGCGAGAAAACTTGGTTTGAAAATTATTGGAACAATAGGTATTCTAATACTAGCTAAAAAACAAAACCTTATAAACAATATAGAGGCAGAAATAAACAAGCTCATTGAAACATCATTCTACCTATCCCAGGATGTGATTAAGAGAGCATTGGAGGAGGCTAGAAAAGACCGCTAAAACAATATCAGCCCTTAACCAACAATATTTAATGGATCAACAGAATTGGGGGGACCCAGGAACCCATATAGTATATGATGTTATCTATAAGGATCAGTTTCCCACGTCTACATGGTTTCCCCAGCTACTTTCCCTCCAATACCTCTTCCTCCTCTCAGCCCCTGATGGTTCTATGAGATCTTTACTAACTAGTTCTAGTGGTAGATGTAATAGTGCTATCTTATCTATCAGCTCACACCTGAAATACTGGGTAGCAGGGCATATAGTTAGATCGAGTATCTTCCCTATTCTCATCTAACAAAATCTATATATCACCAGCCATGGTATCTAAGCATATCAGAAATCATTTAACAAACCCATGGAGTCTTTAGAGACATACTGTATGCACCGTTGGGACAAGCTATTGATTATCCCTATTAATTATTCTCCCTTGTTCTTTAACAATTCTCTCCAGCTCCTCTAGAGCCTCTTCTGGAGAAATCTCTCCTCTAATCATCTTATCTAGTATATCCCATCTACCAGTGGCCCTTGCAAGCTCTATATACCTATATGCCTTTATACGCATCCTAATAACACTATTGAGAGTCAAGGGATAGGGGAGTCCTCCTCTATCTCCCTATATCTACTCTTTGGAGGGGATTCTCT
>CAZVHC010000072.1:0-5953 GCA_964627005.1 uncultured Desulfurococcaceae archaeon | reverse complement strand
GTTGTGGTAATGTTTGGTAAGGGTGGTAATGGTGGTGATGGACTTGTTGCAGCCCGTTACCTAGCAGGGCTTGGCTATAGGGTTGAGCTCCTCCCAGCCCACCCGATTGAGGCTATTGAGCACCCGGATACAAGGGCTAACATGGATATAGTGGCTAGACTAGGCTCCATAAGGATCCATAGGCCAGGCTCGATAGATTCCTTGGAGGGTGCTGGTGTAATTGTTGATGCACTCCTAGGTACTGGTGTCCGTGGGGTTTTGAGGGGGGTTATTAGAGACTATGTTGTTAGAGCTAATAGTGTAGATGCAAAGCTTAAGGTTGCAGTTGATACACCAACAGGGCTTAACCCAGATACTGGAGAGGTACATGGGGAGGCCTTTAGAGCACATGCTACAGTCACAATGCATGATGTTAAACCGGGTCTACTTAGGAATAGGGATATTGTTGGAGAGATCGTTGTTGTAAACATAGGTATACCAAGGGATGCATGGACCTATGTTGGACCAGGGGATGTAGTGCATGGTGTCCCGGCTAAGCCTAGGGATGCTCATAAGGGTATGGGTGGAAGGGTGATGGTGGTTGGTGGACATAGATACTATACTGGAGCACCAGCATTAGCTGGAGCGGCTGCACTAGCTGTTGGGGCAGATCTATCCTTTGTAATTGTACCAGAGGCTATCCGTGGTGTTGTAGCAAGCTATACACCAGAGCTTATAACGGCCACGGTATCTGGTGATCATTTTAAGCCAAGTGATCTAGGTGTTGTCATGGAGTATGTTAAGATGTTCCGTCCACATGTTATAGTATTTGGTAATGGTCTTGGACGTGACCCGGATACCCTTGAGTTTGCATTGGAGTTTATCAGGTGGGCTGTGGATAATGGTCTAAGGCTTGTAGTTGATGCTGATGGTCTTAAGGGGGTAGTTTATGGGGAGACAAGGCTTGGATGGAGAGTGATAGTGACTCCTCATCGTGGAGAATTTAGGGCACTAACTGGGATGGAGCTAAAGGGTGATCCATGGAGCGATCTAGGTGTTCTCAAGGAGGCTAGTAAGTCATTGGAGGCAACAATACTATTGAAAGCACCAGTAGATGTTATAGTCCATGGAGACAGCTATAGGCTTAACCGTACCGGTAATCCGGGTATGACTGTAGGTGGTACTGGTGACGTGTTAGCAGGTATTGCTGGAGCCATATACGCTAAGACAAACGATCCATTTGAATCAGCATCCATAGCAGCCTACCTAAACGGTTTAGCTGGAGACTATCTCTATAACATAGAGGGTGTGAATCCATCACCAATAGCTATAGTAGATATTCTCCCCAGGATAGTAAATAACGTACTAGAATACCATCTACAAACATACAATATAAGTACACCATAACTATAATATCATCATTCTACCTAAGCAACATGTTTTTTACTGAGAGAAAAACCACCATACAGTATTACAGTTAACCATGAAATATTATAAAATGTTTAGTCTCTTAAAACTAGTGATGCCTAAACCTATAGTATATTAGTCCAGCTATTGCTGTTATTACTAGTGCTAGGATATATGCTAGTGCCTCTACTGGAAAACCAGCTATACTTGTCTTTGGCTGTCCACTAGGAGCTGTCTCTGGACTCCATTCTATTGTGGTATTACATGCTTCCTCTATAGCTTCCTTAATAGCTTCTAGACCAGAGATGATACTCGTATGTGTAGTGTTCTCATCACCAAGCATTGAGAGTACCGTATCCAGCTTAGCAACTATAATCCCATGACTAGTATTCAATGCTACAATACTATTGTTCAATAATGTGAAGCCAATACTTATGTTCTTACCTAGCTCGTTGTACAATATACTCTTTAACTCACTAACATTACCGATAACCTCAATAACATACTCATTCAGTTCGCTAGTCTCATTCTTTATCTCTAGGACAATAGCCTTCTCCTCATCAACTCTGGATAGTAGGGTTGATAGTCTAGAGACTATATCGTTATAAGAGGCATTTATACGGATGTGTAGCGTGGTATTCATACTGTCTATCCTATCAAGTACGGTGGAAACCATTTCGGATAAGGTGTCTAGGGAACTGGTTATTGAATCTAGTTTAACCTCTATTGAATCAGCTCTAGACTCCAGTACAGCAACTACTTCTCCCTTAGCATCTCTAATCTCAATAGTTAGGTTCTCCTCAATATTGTCAAGACTCTCCAGAATACTGGTTATAAGCTCCTCTAGATCACTTACAGCAGTATAGGTAGCGTTTACAATAACCTCTATCCTATCCAGCTTCTTTTCTAGGTCAAGTAGTTTATTGTATATAGTTGATGGTGTCACTACTATGGGTTCAGTAATATTAGCTGGTAAAACAGTTATGTCTAGGACTGTAGTATTATCTAGGACAATATCTGTTGAGGGTATATCTACGTATAAGCTGTAGTTTCCAGCTCTAGGGAATATAACCTCTACAAGACTGTGTCCCATGTAATCGGTTTTACCAGCTCCAACAACAATCTCTGAATCACCAGTACTTGCTACCATGTCAAAATATACATCTGGTAATGGATTACCATTTACATCTGTTATTAATACCTCATAGTATGTTGATGTCTGTGGATAAGTAATGTTAGCTCCATAGATAACGGCTACAGCATGTACTTTACCAGTAATGGTTATCTCTAGAGATGATGGTAGATAGTTTCCAGAACCATTGTATTCTATGATAAAGTGGTTAGCTCCATACTCTATGTATCCAGTCAATACAGTCTTGCCTTCCTCATCAGTAGTATTTACAGACTCAAGCTCCCTACCGCTATCAGTTATTCTGTAGAGGTATAGTGTCTGGTTAGCCAATGGTTCACCAGTAATATCTGTTAGGGATACATGTATCTCAAGGTAATCATCAGCTCTAGCCTCTACTGGGTAATCAGCAGTTATAACTGTAGGAATACTATCTGATCTAATGTAGATGTATATGTAGTCGTTATCCTTATCAACTATGGTAGCCCATTCCTCGTCTAGATGCTTTAGCCTACTAACAAATATTGTTCCTACATGTCTTTGATCGAATAGTTCAAAACTATTTAGTACTTCACCATTGAGAGACACTATATACACTTTATTACCGCTACCAACTAGTGCTACTGTATCATCGTTATAGACTGTCGTGGCTAAGCTTCCCTCATTAACTGTAATATTAAGTATGTAATAGATTGTATTATGGGTTAATGGATCAACTGTTGCTATGTAGTAGTCGTTATCTGGTGTTTTCACAACACCTACTATCCTATTGCTTATACTATCATAGACCCATGTCTTAAATGAGGATAAAGCTGTCTCTCCAGGTGGTATTGGTAGTGTGAAGTATGTGAAATTGTTTATAGGATCTATTACCCTCCATGTATTATCTACTGGATTATAGGATAGAATATACTTGTTCCCTACTATAGTCCATATACTTGATGATAGAGTTGTATTTAATACGTAGTTTACTGTATCTGATGATAGATTATATGATAATAGATAGAGTGTCCTATTATCATTTTCTAGATGGTAAACAATATATAATGTATCATTATCTATATCTAGGAGTAGTGGTATAGGCATTATATTGTATATTGAGTATATTTTCTTAAAACTTATCACTGAATGTCCAGCGGGATCTATTACTACATGATATAGGTTCCTATATATTGTAAATGGAGATATTGATAGTATTAAATGTACATACCCCGTTTCCCGATCATATATATACTGTGAACAATAATATGTTCCTGGGAACGAGCCTAGCAATACCGTGTAGACAGAATTCTCTAGAGGATCATATATTTTTATGTATAGTTTGCTTGGGGAGGGATACTGTACCCATTTAAACGCTATTACATAGCCATTCTCAGTAATAATTATTGGTTTAACTATACTTGACGACAGCGAATATATTTCTTCAAAGTCACTATCATATACATCAACAATGTTTGCCATCTGATAGAGTATGTAAAGGTATCTGGTATAGCCAGTAGGTGTATCTATTTCAATAAAGTATCCAGTAGCAACATCGCCATAGTACATCTTCTTATAAAATACATAATTGGGTACTGTAGTATCATCTAATGAATAGCTATTGTTAATGGATTCATTTATAGATATTACTGGTGTGTATAGTATAGATAGGAATATGATTATAAATAGCAACATTGGGCTTTTACACACCATATTCTCACCACGTAAACAACATTATAACTACTACTTTACAATAATAGTTTATATAAAAACTTTATCTAAGAAAGCCCCATGAGTATATGCTATAACTAGAGAATCTATTTATCAGCTATGAGCCTTCATATAGGGTATCTAACAACAACTGTATCACGAGCATTAGTCCTACCCATAAAGTATGGTAGCCTTGGATCTGGTAGTTTCTCTATAAACCCTAGATCCTTTGAGAACAAGTCACGTATATCATCTATGCCCAACACGGTCATGGCCAACCGATCGATTCCTATACCCCACGCTATAGCCCTTACATCCTCAGCACCAAGGATCCTCATAACCTCAGGCCTAAACATGCCTCCCGGGAATACCTCGATCCATCCGAGACTAGGGTGTTTAATGAAGCCCTCAACACTAGGCTCGGTAAATGGGAAGTATCCGGGTTTAAACCAGATCTCCCGGATACCTAGTGCTGCAGAGAATTCACGGAAGAATGCTAGTAGATCCCTGAATGTAATGTTCTTACCAACAATTATCCCATCAAGCTGGTAGAACTCCATAGCATGCTTAGCATCCAGTGTCTCTGGACGGAATACACGGTCTAGTGTAAAGCAACGGTACTCCCCAGATCCACGTTCGTATATGATCCTTGCAGTCACAGCTGTTGTCTGTGTCCTCAATATGGGGTTCAGAGCCTTATCAAGACTCCATCTATAGCCCCAGCCCTCCTCATGTACTCTCCTAACACGCTCCAGCAGATCACGATCCTCTACCCTACCCTTAAAGCTGGTATCTAGAAAGAATGTATCATGTATCTCCCTAGCAGGATGATCCTGTGCCTGGAACAATACATCGAAATTCCATAGCTCAAGCTCTACATGGGGCCCCTTAACCTCCTCAAAACCCATTGATACAAGGATCTCTCGGACAAGATCGAGGAACTCCATGTAAGCGTTAAGCCTTCTAACAGCTCTCCTTGGCGGGGGTATTGATAGATCAAATCTCTTAATAATAGCCTTCTCCAACTCACCACTAATGTAATGCTTTGGAGTGACTATGGTTAGAAGCTCTGACTTAACAATAGCACCCCTACTCCATAGCTCCCGGAGACGATCGGTTGGTTTAACAATGATCCTCGTAACCCTCTCCCTAACAATAAATTTTCTCCTCCTCAAAACCCCGACAATATCAGCTGGTACCTCCCCCCTCTCCCTAACCTCCTTAAGCCATGCCTTCAATAACCCAGCCTCCTCCATAGCCCTATGACAATTCTCAAGCCTACCCCTACGGACAACACGGTTCTCAACAACAATACACTTACTACGTACAAGATGCTGGAACCCAATACGAGCCCATTCAACAACTATCCCTGCTTCACGGGATATACAATCTATGAACTCCTCAACACCCCTATCAATACATCTAAACAAGACATTATACACAAG
Organism: uncultured Desulfurococcaceae archaeon; assembly: GCA_964627005.1. Classification (GTDB taxonomy): domain Archaea; phylum Thermoproteota; class Thermoprotei_A; order Sulfolobales; family Desulfurococcaceae; genus CAZHDB01. The sequence continues at coordinate 304 of CAZVHC010000072.1, read as the reverse complement.
CTCCTCCGGGAGACCATGCTCTAGAACCTTCATACCCTCCTCAGACAACCTATAGATATCACGGGAAACCCTCTCACGTACAATAAGACCCTTAGCCTCAAGCTCAGCAAGATCCCTCATAAGATCCTCTGGTTTAAGCCCAAGTCTAGAGGAAAGCTCCTCTACAGATACACCACTACCTTCCACAATAGACTCTAAAACCCTATACTGACGATCAGTCACCCTAACCTCCATATCCATAGAAACCACTCCCCACTCATATAAGGTCTCCATACATAATAACAATACACGTATTATTATAATA
>CAZVHC010000071.1:0-6046 GCA_964627005.1 uncultured Desulfurococcaceae archaeon | reverse complement strand
TACGTGCTTTTACTAGTAGTATTGCTGTTATTGAGGCGAATAGTGGTAGGCTTGATAGGTATGGTAGTAGTGGGTTTATTGATGCTAGGAATCCTGCTATGAGTGGTGATAGGAGTGCAATGATCCTTCTATAACTGGATATTGCTGCAAACAAGCTACTGGCTTTTTCACTTGGTATTTTACTATAGAGCCATGCACGGTAGTATGGGAATGCTAGTGTATCACCGAATTTACATATGAAATAAGCTATTATAACCAGTACTAGTGGGGGATTGAGTATCATTAGGAAAGCCCATAACGTGATCAATCCATAGCCTAAACCAATCATCTCATACCTATACCTTCTACCAACCCATTCAGTGACATAGGTAGCTAGTATAGATCCAATGGATATAGCTGCCTCAACAACCATAGCCTCAAACAATGTATATCCAAGCACATTAACAACATAGTTCAACAATACAATCTCTGGTGCAAGACTCCATCCAAGGATAGCCAAGGCCTCAATCAACAGTATAAGCCTAAACTCACGATCAAACCTAAAACTGAACTTTTCAACACCAATCCTCTCCTCAACATCAAGCCTAGGTAATGCCCTGAGTAGATAGGCTATCGTAAAAACTGATGATAAACCAATTAATATAAACCCGATCCTATAATGCTCCGGCCTATTAAACACATAGCCAAATATGTAGCCAAGAACTAGGAAGCCTATTAACTGACTAGTCTCCGGGAGCCTCATATGCCATGCAAAAACCTCCTCCAAACGATCCCTTGGATAGAGTATCTTCTCAGCAGCCTGGTATAGCGGGTAGAACATCCCAGAGATCTTGTCGACCAGCCTACCTAGGAAGAGCATTACTGGAGCAATTGCTTCATGGGCTAATCCATAGAGTATAGATGATACTCCATCAAGTGCATCAATAAGCACTAGTCCATGCCTTATAGGGATCTTATCGAAAGCTCTTCCTATAAGGTATGTGGCTGGTACTGATGCAATATTTACTAACGTAAAGAAGATCCCTACATCGAGTATGCTATAGCCTGTCATAAACATGTATAATGGTAGCATGTACCATGTGATGAGAAGTGGGGATACAATCGTGTGGTAGATAATGTATCTCCTTGCATATACTGGTATCTCTCTCCACTTCAACGCCAACCACCATGTATGCTAAACTAGTGTTCATCAAGTACTGGACACCCATATCAATATGCTGTATAGTAGCTGTGTACAGTAGAAAAAATATAAGGATTATTCTGGGGTTAGGTGGGCAAGGTATTATTGGATCATATTAAGAAAGTAGTTCAAATAAGGAGAGGCTATACAGTAATATGTTTGTTAATGAATTTGCTGTACCAGTCTAAATATTCATTAGGGGTTACAATATGTATTTGGAAAGGTGTTGAATCACCTATCTCACGTGCTATTTCTACCCTAAGCTTTAGCCTCTGATTAATGTTCCCAGCTAATTCTGTAACTATAAGGATATCAATATCACTATCCGGTCTTAGCTCCCCCCTGACGTAGCTTCCAAACAATATAATCTTTGCAGAGGGATCGTATTTCCTTACAATAGATTTTATCCTCTCAATATAGTACATGGTTTTCTCATAATATCTTTTCCACTCTCTAGCCCGTTCAATCTCTAGATCAACTAATGTCTTTCTAGCCATTCCAGTACCTCCAAGGCCTTCTTAGAGAAATCGAGTATTCTTCTATCGATCTCTTCATCGTATTCCCTTGGTATATACCTTGACGAAATATAGGCTTCCTCAAGTAGGTAGAGGATCTCAAGATTTTCCTCATAGAATCTTTTAAGATCCTCATTATCATAGACCTTTAATACATCCTTAAATAGTCTTATTAATAAATGTGTTTTTGGGAAATCACCTATTCTTCTATATAGTAGGTATTTGAGATACAGTTGTAGGAATTGTTCTACATGGAATAACACGAGATCATAATATCCTCTAGAGTAGTCATGTTCAGCAATCTCTAGAAATGCTTTAGCACGTTTCTTAAGGATTTCCATGTAATTCTTAGCCAAGATGTCTCCCCACGATAACTATATACTTTAATACCTTATAATGATATCATAGTGCTACATAGATGGTAATTAGGTGCTGGAGGAGGGTATTAGGTTGCCGTTTGTAGAGTATCTAAGGTGTAGTCGTTGTGGAAGGATCTATCGGTTAGAGGATAAGCCTGTGATGTGTCTTAACAAGGATCTTGGTAGACTCGATATAGTGTATGATTATGAGGCTATTAAGGAGGCTATATCGAGGGAGGAGCTGATCAGGAGATCACCTGGTATGTGGAGATATTTTGAATTCCTACCAGTAAGTGATCGGAAGTACATAGTTAGTCTTGGAGAGGGCAGTACACCACTAATAAGGGCTAAGAGGCTAGCTGAAGCACTTGGCCTAAAGAATCTCTATCTCAAGGATGAGACCCGGATGCCTACTGGTAGTTTTAAGGATCGTTGTATGAGTGTATCTGTATCAATGGCTGTTGAGTATGGGTTTAAACGTGCTGTTATAGCTAGTAGTGGTAATGCTGCAGCTGCACTAGCAGCCTATGGTGCAAGAGCTGGTATTGACGTAATTGCCTTTGTACCGGATTTTACGGCTTATGGTAAGATAGCACAGCTACTATACTATGGTGCAAAGGTTATTAAGGTAAGGTGGGTTGAAGCAGAGGATCCAACTGTTAAGATGATGAAGGTACTTGTTGAGAAATATGGCTTCTACCCATCACCTAGTTTCGGCCCCTTCAACCCATACCAGATCGAGGGTCCTAAGACAATAGCTTACGAGATCGTGGAGCAGCTTGGCTGGAGTGTACCGGACCAAGTGTTTGTACCTACTGGTGCAGCATCCCTATTAACTGGTGTCTATAATGGGTTCCGTGACTTTAACATGGTTGGATGGATCAATGGTTACCCAAGACTTGTTGCTGTACAATCAACTGGTAATGCCCCATTTGTCCGGGCATGGATGGAGCGGCAGGATCCAATGAATATAAGGCCTTGGGAGAAGCCCCCGGAGACAATAGCTACTGGTCTCGAGGATACCTATCCATGGGATGGTGATGCAGGGCTGAGGGCACTATATGGTACTGATGGTTATGCCGTGGCTGTTCCGGATGAACTCATAGTTAAGGCTATGAAGATGCTTGCTGGTCTTGAGGGAGTGTTTGCTGAACCAAGTGGTGCAGCTGGGCTTGCAGGCTTGATCAAGGCTATTGAGGATGGGAGAGTTGATCGTGATGAGACCATTGTTGTTCTAGTGACTGGTCATGGGCTTAAGGACCCAGGTATTGTTAGGAGGACAGCTGGTGATGCACCATTGATTAATCCTGTTGAGGATGAGTTGGTGAAGGTGCTTAGGACAGTATATGGAGTCTTTCTCTAGACCCACTTGATCGGTTATGTAATATTATTTAAGTTTATCCCTAGCTAATCTCTATCTAGGTGGTTAGGGGTATGGTGGAGGGCTATGTATTCGTTACCGGTGGGGATCGTGGTATTGGACGGGCTATTGTATTGAGGTTTGCCCGTGAAGGCTATACTGTAGTCTATAGCTATTACCGGAACCGTATTGCTGCTGAAGAGACGCTGAATAGGGTTAGAGAGGCTGGTGCAGAGGGGTTCTATGTACAAATGGATGTATCATGCCCCGATAGCGTCTATAGAGCCTATAGTATTGTCTCTGAGAAGATACCCTATCTAAACGTACTAGTCAATAATGCTGGTATACTCCATGTCGGGGGGATTGAGGAGACTAGTCTTGAGGAGTGGAAGAGAGTGATCGAGGTTAACCTGACGGGCGTATTCATTGTGACAAAGACCTTCCTACCACTACTGAGGAAGGCTCCATGGGCATCAATAGTCAATATAGCCAGTATAGCTGGTCAGACAGGAAATATTGTTGCATCAACAGCTTATGCAGCTAGTAAGGCTGGTGTCATAGGATTTACCCGTCGGCTAGCTGTAGAACTAGCTCCTACCGGGATCCGTGTTAATGCTGTTGCTCCAAGCTTTGTAGAGACTGACATGGTCCGTGAATACATTGATACTCCGGAGAAGCGGGAGAGGATAAAGGCTCTGCATCCACTAGGTGATATTGCTAGGCCTGAGGACGTTGCTGAGACCGTCTATTTCCTAGCATCTCGTGCCTCAAGATTCATTACTGGGCAGGTGCTTGGTGTTAATGGTGGTAGGCTTACCTGTTAGTATGGTTATCCACGTATCCACCTATAATGCTTATATTTCCAAGACTATACAATAGTTTTTGTTAGTTAGTATAAGGTGTGGATATGGGGTTTGCCTAGGAGGATTAGCTGGTCTAGGATAGGTGCTGCGGCTATACCGACGATAGCTGGTATAATACTTGCTCTCTATCTCCAGTTCATAGTATTTGGTCCACCAGAGGTTACTGTAGAGCCTGCGGAGATTATAGAGCATGCTGAGGTTAGGGTTCAGGGTAAGAATGTATTTTTAGAGGTTATTGTGAATAACCCTACTCCCTATGAGATGTACATTGTGAATATCAGTATACGTAACATGACGTTGTCCAAGAGGAATCTACCGTCACCAGATAATCCGACGACAGTTAATCCGGGTAGTAGGCAGGAGCTCATATACTTTATTGGTGGAAGTTCCCTAGCTAATAAGCTAAAGAACATTGACCATGTGGTTATCCAGATCAGGTATAGGGTTGGAGATTTATTCAATTCTACAGTTATTGATGCACCAGTTCTCCACAGCTAGGACTCTCCCCTATGAACAACTATCCTCACCTTACCAGTATCAACATATCCTCTAACAACTAGCCTAGACTCTGCACTATCATAGTCTTTATCCCTATAGCTAGCTCCCCTAAACCCATCCACTATAACCTCTCCAGTATCACCGGCTATGGAGATATCTAATGCTATATTCTCTGGTAAATAGATCTCTATCGCCATATTAGATGTATCGGCATCGATCTCTAGACTAGACTCTCCCTTAAAGTCTCCATAGTATAGTTTTAAGGTACCATTTGATGTATCAAGCCTAAGCCTACTGCTCCCCCTATCCAGCCCTTTGATAACAAGATCTACTTTACTAGTATCGATAACTGATGAACCTATACTACTACATACTAGTTCCCCCCTAACACTAGATGTATCAATAACTAGTTCTAAAGCACCATACTCTCCAGGTAGTATAAGATCTCCTTTAAACGTGTTGAGGTACACGTTAACTCTATCACTAGTGGTAGATAAGCTTGCATCCCCACCCCAGCTATACTCACCCTTTAACTCTATCCTCTCTCCTACTCTATGGATTGTAAGGGAGCTTGTATCAATGGTTATGCTTAGACCGGGTTTTCCAGATGGTTTATCAGCATACATGTGTACTGGAATATTCCTACCATGAAACCCTATGGCCTTGCTTAAAGCCTTTGATAACCCATATCTTATACTCCCGGATACTGGGGATGCTAGACCCATAGATGAATCCTCATGGTCTTCATAATCAGTTATGCGTGATACATCTCTTGACTTAAGTATGATGATATGGTGTAGATGCTTAGGTGCAATAACTAGGTCAACATCATATATGCCCTTAACAACACTATCAAGTAGTTCCTCAGACATATCCTCTATAGTCAGCCTAGAGACATCAGATATAATTACCCTCCTACCCTCCCTACGCAGCTTCTCAGCAAACCTACGTGTAAATACTAGTTCTGGTATATCACCTATACGGATAACTTGTTCCACGGACATAGCCCCACTAGATGTACCTACAGCGGCTTCCTCACCCATTAGCAGCTTTAAAGCCCTATATGCTCTCCATCCCTCCCCAGTAAGCCTATAGTCTCCAGTACCCGGATCCTTCTCTATAAGCCCCTGCAACATCCTTATATGGAAGGCAAATGTACCACTATCCATAACCCCTGTTATCCTCATAAGCTCGCTATAGCTTAACCTCCCCTTCTCAGCAAGTGCTCTTATAATATCCCTCCTAACCCTATGAGCTAGTGCCTTAAGGTA
>CAZVHC010000070.1:0-6227 GCA_964627005.1 uncultured Desulfurococcaceae archaeon | reverse complement strand
TCTATGCCCAGGATGAGCAACCGCCTGAAGAAGTAACCGCTATGATAAACAAGATCCTAAGCCTCATCCAGTACATAGGAATAGCAGTACTAATCGGAGGCATGATCTACACGGGTATACAGTTAGCCACGGCCGACACGCCTGAAGAGCAAGCTCGTGCAAAGAAGAGGCTTGGGGCGATAATCCTAGCTGGAGCCATTATGGCTCTAGCAAAACCAATCATAGCCTGGCTAACAGGGCTAAGCCTAGAGTAGACACAGCAAGATCTCTAGGTAAAGGCATTATTTTTAGTTTAGCCTCGATTAGTACAGATTATACCTAGACGTAGACGTAAATACAAGAGGTACAAACGGAGGACCTATCCTTTCTATGGATTCTATAGATCTTGGGTACGGAAGACTAGTTATAGGTTTAAACAATACTTGGTAAAGGATCTCATTGAGCTTGCAAAGAGGGGTTCATAGCTAGGATAAGCCATAATACATCATTAGGTCTCACACTATAGCCTATTTCACGTAGAGAGCTTTAGCTTAAGCGTAAGGCTCTATGAGGTATATACCTGGATTACCTTACTTGACATTGTTATTACAGGCTCATGGAGGCTAGGGGTGCTAAAACAGTTATTAAAATGGCTGAAGAGGGAGCTCAAAAAGATCCTGTATATTTGACGCTAGTGCTGTAGTCTCCCCATTCTCGCCTTAATGAGTATCTTCTCAAGCGATGTATCGTATCCACACATTGGACACCTAAAGAAGTACCACTTACCTCCATTGATACCTGCTGGATGGTCGTTGTAGTACATTAGGTCTGCTAGGCTTAGCCTAGCTCCACAGCTTAGGCACCTTATTTCATTGACGCCGTTCTCTCAGGATCTTACTCACAACTTCCTTATCATAGCTTGAGGCGTACCTAAATGGAGTAGAGGACTCCATGAAAAACCTGTTCTTGTACATGAGATACCTCTTGTACCAGACTGGGAGCTGGGTCATTTTCGGCACCCATCTTTACTCTTCTCCCCAGAGATATAAAAAGCTTACCCTCCACCCCAAAGAGTAAACTTATATACTATAAAACAGTAACATGTATACTAGGGGCTGAAGCCTTGAAACCCATGGGCGACGTGAAAGTAAAGAAGCTTGGTAGACAGCTCCTAATCAATATACCCAAGGATGTCGTGGAGTACCTGAAGCTTAAACCGGGCAACATGGCTATAGTCTCTAAATCAGATAATAAACTAGTGTTAATGGAGGGATTGGGTTCAGTAAAGGTAGTTGATGTAGGTCGAGGCAAACTAAGAATATATATTGATGCAGAGGAGGCTCCATTTAAGGAGGGCGATCGAGTACTAGTAACAGTTGATAAAGATAGGCTTGTCATAGAGCGTATAGACTACTATATCGTAAAACCTACAGTAAAGCCTGGAAACTACTACAAGATAAACATGCCATGGGAACTAGTAAGAGAAGTAGGGTTAGACAAATACCCTCTAATCAAGATCTATAGGGAAGGGAACAGAATTATTGTAGAACCTCTGGAGGGGGGATATGAGATCGGGAGTAGTAGATAGGGTAGCCCTTATACTAGTAATAGGTTTCCTAATCTTAGCCGTAGTCTATGCAACATACTTCAATATGGTGAATCCCCCGAATCAGGAAAGTACGGGCAACGAAGAAGGAGATACTACAGTAGTACTTATTGTAAACAAGACCGTAGATGAATGGAAGAAAATGTACAGGAAATACCTTGACATCAAAGTAAATGAGTATAAAAAGCATGGTTGGCCAATTGAGGACAATTTAACACATCTATACTCCATAATAGACAACGCTAAACCAAGATATGTGCTGATAAAGCGTTACGCCGTGGACCCTATAGGACCAGGCAAGTATAGGGATATAGTATTTGAGCTCCATATACCGTTATTCGCTATACAGTTGTTAAACATGAGTGAAATGCTTAAACTCGATGACGGGTTCTATGATCCGTTCATAACGACGCTTGTATCAGTTATTAATGAATACATAGAGAACACGAGCAACATAGGTTATACAGAGTTTAGGAAAGCCTACATAATACTAACCCTGGTACATGGTCTACGTTATTCCGAGAAAGGTCCTGACCCGGTACACCCATTACTAGCACTATACAGGGGATACGGGGTTTGTGAAACACAGACATATACAGCACTTACTCTGCTCTCCAAAGCAGGGATCTGGTCAGCACTAATATACGTTAAACACGAGAAGCCACCGGATCACGTCCGCCCAGCAGTCCACATAGAGTTCCCGCCATGGTGGAAAGGGAAAATACCAGAACCCTATATCTGGAAAAACATGACATTCTACGCCGTAGAAGTAACCCATACTGGTCGATTCTTCGTAGACAAAGTACCAAATAGCTGGATAGAATACGTATGCCCACCTAACACAGACCGTGTAATAGATGTATCACCTCATTCCTAGGATAAAGCCTATGATCATCCATGTTAGTGTCATATTCTTTGCCTCACGATATCTACCCTCATCTATTAACCTGCTTATCTCCTTAGTCTTTGTATATATCAGTATATTGATTACGCCAATCACTATCGGTATAATACCTACTATGAATATTACCGTCACAACACCTACTATCAACGCTATAATACCAACGATTAACGCTAAAATGCCTGCAACATGAAGTATACCCTTAATTGACCCTGCTTCAGGTGGAGGCAAGTACAACCACCTAGTGGTATATCCGATACTAATTTTTAGGTTATACTGGAAGTGTTAACCTAAATAAACTTATACTAGTTTTATTAACCGGGACTATTTCTGCATGAAAACAAGATATAGGATATAATACATTAATGCCCTGGATACAATATACTTGTTTATAACATCTCTTTCACTATCAAGGAGTCTAGTGTATCCTTCCTCTCTAATCTTGGTGACTATTCTATGTATTCTATCTAGTGCTGGAACATCTCCCATACCAAAGATCCTTTGTATAATGGGTATGAGATCACGGTATGATATACTTGTATACCCCTCCTTATCAATAATCCTTGCTAACTCAATACCATAGTCTCTAACAAGTCCTGGGAGTTTTCTTAAACCAGTCTCTTCTAGTTGTTTAACAATATTCATGTCATGTACAATTATCTTGAAGTCACTATAATACACTAGTTCATCAACAAGGTTCTCTATCTTCCTAAGTTCATCCCGTGGTTTTACACCAGGAACATGAGGCACTAGATCAACGTATGTATATGTATCTTCTCCATCAAAGATAGCGATTGCTATAAGCTTCATAGGGAGAGAAAATACGTTGCCCTTGTCAATAGTTTCAACAATGACGTCTAGAGACAATAGTTTCAATGCCTTGCTTGGCTTAGGTATAGCTTTTACTCGATCACCTATCTCAATCGCTATGCGTTGACTAGCTATGATGTAGTCAAGTATTTTCAATGTATACTCCTTTACAATACTCCAGTCAATTCCTGATGCAAGTAGATCCGAGTAGGCTATTTCATCTATCTGGTTAAGAAGAATCAAGTCTAGTTCATCAGGCTTGTATTCCTCAACACTTTTCCTGACATCAACCCAGTCAAGTATATCGAGTAAACCAGCTGCTTCAGGCTCATGTAGTTCAAAGTACTTTTTATCACCAATACTCTCTACACCATACATTATTGTCTCAAAGGCTATTCCATAAACTCTCCTAAGAACTATCATGAGGAAAGCTAGGCCAAGCCGTAGTAGACTAGTATTTAGTCTCTCATCAACCTCGTATATGTATCCATAGGTGTAGTCACGGTATTCTCCATGAACAGGTGTTGGAACATATATCATTTTCTTATCATAGGATACAATATGTTTACCACCAATATTGAATACCCTTGGCTTCTCCGAGGAGACCATCCATACAACACGGTTAGGGACCTTAATGTATTGTCCAAACCCCCTGTAGGGTGGATAGACTACACAATATACATCAGTGAATATCTTTCCTCTAAGTAGATCCCTTAAAAGACTTGGTTCCTCACCCCACCTCATCTTGATATCAATGTATTCCTCGTAGGCTTCAGCAAGTGCTTCATCCTCCCAAAACCTTATCTCCCTCAAAGGCTTTTCATAAACAGCTGTTACTACCCGTCCCTTCCTCAATGCACGATGACTTACAACCATGGCGTCAACAGAATAGTCTATACATCCTATCTGGAACTTCTCCACAAGATCACAGTGGCCTATAGGTTCAAGTGGCTTTATTTCTCCACCTACCTCTAGATACCTCTTTATACCATAGGGTGGAGCAAACTCGTAGAAGCCCATCCTGTCCCATATCCACTTGAGTTTTCTCTGATTAACACTATTGTTCTTCAATACACCAGTTATTTCAAGAACCCTTTTCTCATCTTCATCAAGCTCCCTCCTATACCATGGTGATATGAGCTTCACTATACCAGTGAATAACTTGATGTAGAGATTCCCTGGATTAATGATGGTTTTCTCCAATGGTAGTTTAAGCCATTTACGTAGAGCATCAAGTCCCTTTGACAATAGCTCCCAATCCCACCGGGTACTAGGTATTATGATTGATTCCGTGAATGGTATCTCTGGTCTCCTACCCTTCCTTCCCTCACGTTGCATAAACTCACGTACATCATCAGGTAAACCCAGGTGAACAACACGTGTAACAGTACCTATATCGATCCCCTGTGTCAATGTACGTGGACTAACAATGATCTTTACCCTACCCTTTCGTGCACCTTCTTCAATCTCTTCACGTATCTTCTTTGGAACAAGGTGGTGATGAGAAGCAATTGCATCTTCGTGATCCGGGTATTTCGTCTTAAGTCTCTTAGCTACCTCTTCAGCCTTTGCTATACTCTTTGTGAAAACAAGGGTTACACCATCATCACCAAGGTATTGTCCAAGTATTTCTGTATAGTCTATACCCAGGCTTGGTACACTATAGCCTAGTGCCTCAAGATATGATACAACATAGTATGGGTTCTCCCTGAACACCCTATAGTCCCTAAGAGCATCCAGTACCTGTTTATCCACATCACCACGTTTCTCTAGTTCACCTAGATACCTGCGTAGGCTTCTCCAGATCTCTTCAAGCTTCTTACCAAGAACAACAATAGTATGGTTTTCTACATGAAAGGGTCTGCCATCGACGACAAGATAGTCTCTACCAGTGATCCCTTTGAGATAACCACCTAGTTCATCTGGGTTAGCAAGTGTAGCTGTTAGTACAACAATCTGTGGTTTCTTCTCAGAGACACTAGCTAGTATCTCCAAGATAGCCATTAATAAGGCGAGGCTACGGGGTCCATAGAAATCTAGTTCATCAACAATAATCATGTCCAGGCTACTGAAGAACCCCTCAAGTAGACTACCGTGTTGTCTAATCATGTATCTCTTAAGCTCCTGTAGTAGATACGCTGGATTAGTTATAACGAGATTAGCTCCTTCAACTCTCCCCTTAAGACCCCTCCGACCAATCTCCTTGACCATTCTATCACGTGTAGGTGCATCAAGTTGTACAACACTGACACCACAAGCCTTGGCATAAGCCTCTATTCTACGGATCTGGTCATTGGCTAAGGCGAGTGTAGGATAGAGTGCAATAGCCTTAAACCCTTTACCGCCTCTTGCCCAATATAGGAAAATATAGTATCCATGCCTCTGTCTTACCCGATCCAGTGCCCGATCGTAGAATAACGTTTCTACCCTCAAGAAGAGCCTTATAGGCAATATACTGGTGTTTATAAAGCCTTGATCCAGCAATATACGATAACTCCATAGTGTCGAGACAAGGCATTAGCTCACGAAAACACCTATCAATACGATCAGGTTCAACAGCCTCCTCAACATCATATACAATAGTATAGCCAAGATCCCTTAAAACCCTAGTACTATCAGTAATCCTCAACAAACCACCCTGATACAGTCTCTAGATCCCTCACCTACATATAGATTTTATAAATTGATGAACTATAGGCTTTATCAATCAAATAGCCTCTTCAGTTCCCTAATATTAACATTGTTAACGCTAAATATTTCTCTAAGTTTGTCAAGGGTTCTTTCAGGACCATCTAGTTGAAATTAAATGTAACTAAAAATATGGCAAACTTACCAAATCCTTCACCACACGATTTTTATTCTTTTCTTTATTACTATTGTCCAAAGCATTAGAAGCATTAGAGTATTATAACGAGATAGTATATGATAAAC
>CAZVHC010000069.1:2764-6298 GCA_964627005.1 uncultured Desulfurococcaceae archaeon | reverse complement strand
ACATAGTTGATGTGCTTAGGGATGAAATGATCGGTAGGGAGACCCGGCTTAGAGGATGGGTTTATAGACATAGGGTTGTTGGTAAGAAGATATTCATTGTATTAAGGGATAGTACTGGGATTATACAGTGTGTCGTAGACTCCTCCAGGGCACCAGAGGCATATGCATTAGCTGAACAATTGGGGATTGAGAGTAGTATTGAGGTAACAGGTGTTGTGGTGAAAGAGCCACGTGCACCAACAGGCTATGAGCTACACGTAAGTGATCTTAGGGTCTACGGGTACTCAAGGGATTTCCCGATAAAGGGTGGTGAGGGGATAGACTACCTACTAGACAATAGGCACCTATGGATCCGTAGTCGTAGGCTAACAGCTGTTATGAAGATAAAGCATACAGTGTTAAAGGCTGCTAGGGAGTGGTTGCTGGAGAATGGATGGTGGGAGGTGACACCACCAATACTAACAGCATCAGCATGCGAGGGTGGAGCAACACTCTTTGAAGTAAAATACTTTGATCGGAAGGCCTATCTTAGCCAGAGTGCACAGCTCTACCTAGAAGTACTGATCTATAGTCTAGAGAAGGTATGGAGTCTAACACCAAGCTTTCGGGCTGAGAAAAGCCGTACACGTAGGCATTTAGCTGAGTATTGGCATCTTGAGCTAGAGGCTGCATGGTATACTATGGAGGATATGATGAGGGTTTCAGAGGAGCTCGTATCATATATACTATCACGTGTTCTTGAGGAGAATCGTGGTGAACTAGAGTTTCTAAAGAGGGATCTGAGCATACTTAAGAACTCGATTGAAACACCATATCCAAGGATAAAGTATGATGAGGCTATCGAGATCCTTCAGAAGAAAGGTGTGTCTATAGAGTGGGGGGATGATCTTGGTGCTGATGAGGAACGTGTACTCACCATGGAGTTTGACAAGCCATTCTTCATAACCCACTTCCCCAAACAGATTAAGAGTTTCTATATGAAGGTTGAAAGGGATCGTCCTGAGGTTGTCCGAGGATTCGATCTATTGGCTCCAGAGGGCTATGGGGAAATTATTGGTGGTGGTGAGAGGGAGGATGATTATGATAGGCTGTATCAGAGGATAGTTGAGGAAGGATATGATCCAAGGGATTATAAGTGGTACCTTGATCTAAGGAGATATGGTAGTGTACCCCATAGCGGCTTTGGACTAGGGATTGAGAGACTTGTAATGTGGATAGCTGGACTAGATCATATTCGTGACGCTATACCATTCCCAAGATTCCGTGGACGGATATATCCATAGATAACTAATTTAATTAGATTATTTTAGATAAATATAGAGTTAAGTGATTATACGTATATAGTAGGAGATTGAAGGTGGTAATTAGGCATTGGATATAGAATTACCGGGTGAATGGCTGGAGAAAGCACGTTTCTTCCATGAGGAGGCTAAGAGACACTATAATGAGGGGGTATACTGGTACACATGCTATACAGCACATCAGGCCGTAGAGTTTTATCTTAAAGCATTTATCCTAGCATTAACTGGACTACATCCCTTCACACATGATCTCGTGGAGCTACTGGATGCTATAAAGGATCTTGGATACGATGTACCGGAAGAACTCTATACATATGCTGATGCACTAACACCACATTATACCATGGCCCGTTATCCCGGTAGGAAACCAGTTAGGTACAATAAGGATCTTGGGAGGAGGTGTCTTATATATGCAGAAAAGATCATATCATGGGTTGAGGAGAAAGCTTCTAAAACACATGATGTCCAGGAGGATAAGTAGTAAGGATCTACTAATGGAGTATGTCAAGAGAATTATTAGAAAGTATCCTAGATCAGCAATAGTATTATTTGGATCAAGGGCTAAGGGTGAGGAAACACCATATAGTGACTATGACCTAACGGTTATACTGGAGGATATAGATGATAAGCTTAAGATAATAATGGATCTTAGGAGACTTAAACCACATGGATTAGACCTAGACCTCATAGTACTGGATAAAAACGATCTAGATGATCCATTGATAAAGGCTATGTTAAGAACTAGGAAAATCCTATACAACGGATTAAACCTAGATCTTTAATTATCCATGCTATTGAAACATCTTAAAATACAAATTAATGATAAGACGCATAGTATATTTACAATAGGAGATACATAGTACAATAAAGCAATGAAACAAAAAATATTCGGATTAAAAGTAGGTTAAATATAGGCTTTATAGCTTCCTCCTCCGGTACATTATAAGTGCTAAGGTAGCAATAGCTATTATTGTTGCTACTATCAATACTAAGTATATGTTATTACTAGATAAGCCAAATACTCCTCCACCACTTATCCTCCTAATGATCTCATCTCCCTCAATAAGTCCTCCCTGATCACTAGAGCCTGTGGCTCCCGAAAATACTGCATTCACTAGTTCCTTTACCTTACCATCCCATGTTATCTGGAACCAGTAGACTACACTACTTGATATGGAGCCTACCTTTATTGCTGGTAGTATATAATTGTTATCAGGTGAAATTGCTAGGTAGATATCATATATACGTACATCACCAGGATCAACGCCAGCACGATCTATGTAGGTCAATACGATCTCATTAACCATCTCCTCTGTAACCCTGATCCTCTTATAATGCCTAACAATAGGTATTAATGCCTTAAGATACTGAACCTTAGTACCTAGACTAGAGCTTCCAGGCTTTATAGCTCTTATTATTATTGGTGGCTCTAGCCTATACCCATCTATTACTATATAATATACATCATATGGATTAACGTACTCAACACTAGTTTTATTAATAGGCTTTGTTGTCCCATTAGGATATATGGCTACACCCTCAATACTCTCGATCTTTTCTTCACCAGATAAACCCTTATACACTACCCTATAACCATCACCTACAACGTCAAAGTATTTCCCAATATCACCTATAAGCTGGTATAGCTCGTCTGTAGCATTCTCAAATAGGTTCTCATAGGATATTGTCTCGAGAGACTTACCATCACCTATCCTAAGATACAGATAGCCATTATCACCTACAACCATTAGGTTACCATTATCTGATGAGAACTTATAGATAACACCATCTAATTCAGCCTCTCTCCAATTCCTAAACAATAACCCAGTATCACATCTACAAATACCAGATATATAGTTGAGAGCACGATCGATGCGACCTCTCCATATCGTTAATGCTGGGATCTCCTTACCGATTAAGTCCCTAGGCTTTATAGAAGTTTCCAATAGATACTGTTCATCGGAACTATTAAAGTATACTGTATTGCTTCCTAAAACATTCATTATAGTAAATGAAAATAGAATTAGTAGGACTATAGCTACATATAGTCTAGTATAGTACATGGTCTCACCCCCTATTGATGGTAATAGACCCAGCCTAAAACAACATTATATCCTTGTTGCAGATAATAGTTGACAAGATCTATTGGTCTCTGATAAATTGAATAGAGAGTTTCATCACTATAATAATAACTCGCAACAAGCTCTCCATTCTGATTATATACCTTAATGAA
>CAZVHC010000069.1:0-2664 GCA_964627005.1 uncultured Desulfurococcaceae archaeon | reverse complement strand
CAATAAGGATGAACCTCTGGAGCATTAGCTGCATTAACCCATCCAGTAAAATCTACGTAATCTGTATGAGGCCTACCTGGACGATCAGCAAATCTGCCGAAATAAATGTTCCCTCCATAATGTCTATGACCTATAAATATTACTAAATGATAATTTGATATAAAATTATCTCCACCAGCTTCATCAGTCCACCAATCCTCCTGCCATGCTAAATAGTCTCGCCACCAACTTATAGATACACCTGTACCACTGAATTCGTTAATAAATGCTTGTGCAACATCATCTGATCTAGGTAGATCCTTGCGTGATACATAGCTATATCTCTCAATACTTTCTATAAGGAATCTCGTTAATGCATAGTCTTGGCTACTAAAATCTCTTTCTGTTAACGCTAGGTTTGTACTAGGCACTATTATAAGTAGGAATAATGTAGATACCATTACTAAGTTGATTATGGACATAATATCACCAAGTAATAATATTAAATTGATCTATTATATAAATTTTATGAAAATACAAAATAGAAATATCTCTACTCTATTATTAAGAGAAAAAAATAGTTAATCAAATGGAGATTTACTAAAGATATACTAGAGATTGTTAAAAATATTTTGATCACAGTTTATGTGTAAGAAGAACACGGAATATCTATTTCATAAATTATATTCATTAACTACTTAGTTGAGATTAGTTCATTACCTAATATGGGGACTGGGGGGTTATTAATGTATTTAGGATAGATTAGTTTAGAGTTCCTAGTATAATATTAGTAGATGATCTTGGGTGCTCATGTATTGTGTGCTGGATACGGTTTTTAGATAAATAGTCTATAACCAGTTATTCTGGTGGGGTATGTGGATAGTGTTCCGGATAATATACTCGATCTGTTAAGGAGAATGCATGGTAGGATAGATACATCATCATTTATAGCTACACGTGTCCGTGATAAGGGTTTGTTTGAGTTTATTGTTGCTGTTATGCTTAGCCAAAACACTAGTGATCGGAATGCTATAAGGGCTTATGAGAACCTTAGGAGACTGGTTGGTGGGAGAATAGAGCCAGGAAGGGTTCTGAAGAGGTCTCTGGAGGAGGTTATGGAGGCTATAAGGCCTGCTGGAATGTATAGGCAGAGGGCTAAGAGGATCATGGAGTTGGCCCGTTTATTCAGTAATAGGGGTTTTGTTGAGAAACTAGTGAGTGATCTAGAGTCCATGGATGTTGAGGAAGCCCGTAAACTACTTACAAGTCTACCCGGAGTAGGTGTTAAGACTGCTGATGTAGTATTGCTCATGTACTTTGGCAAGCCTACTTTCCCCGTAGACACCCATATAACCCGGATTACTAGGAGGCTGGGTGTACTTGATAGATATGGTTATGAGGATATACGTAGATACTGGATGCAGATGGTTGAGCCAAAGGATTATCTTGAACTACATCTTCTACTAATAACTCATGGTAGAAGGATCTGTAGAGCTAGGAATCCATTATGTAGTAAATGTTTATTAAATAACATATGTTCACATAGTATCTAGGACACTTCATAAACATAAAGTACTAGTGTTTTTGGTAACACTTATATAGTCTAGAGACTAGAGTAGTTTTGGTGGGCTTCATGGATCGTCTTAAGGGGCTACATGTAGTAGTTGTCCTCCTAGTTCTCCTACTACCCGTTGTTATGCCTACATCTGTAGTATTTTCGGAGAGGTCAGAGGTTGTAGAGGAGTACTGGTATAAATATAGGTATGAGACAAGCTATACCATGGAGATTATGGGTAGGACATACCAGAATTCTACATGGATTATTGCTGAAATCAATGCTAAATACTATAGGAATGGTACTGGAGAATTCCATGTAAAATATGTTGATGGGCCCCCCGAGATCATTAATACTCTCAAGAGGCTAGGTAAGGATGAAGTCACATACACCATGGATCTACATAAACATAGTGTTCAAGATATATTGAATGCCATAGGTAAATCATTAAGTCAGAAATCATTAAGTCAGTATGTATCCATACAATACAACATAGATGTTGAGTATAAGGGTGAGAAAGACTATAAGGGATACCCAGTATACCACTATGAACTCAGCGGCTCATATACTGTATCATCAGCTATGTTCAGTGTTACAATGAATATTGATGCTACAATATACGTGCATAAATCAATGATCACGGTTGTATACTATTATGCAGAGATGAGCTCCGAATCACCAAAGATCAGTGGTAAGGTGAAGATGGAGCTTCTAGACTCAAACCTACCGAAATCAGCTTCCACAAACCAGATTACAGTAAGTGGGTATCGTATAATAGTTTCTGGCCCACCCGGTGCAAAGATCACGTTAACTGGTAGGAAGGGTGATACAAGGCTAATAGCTGCTAACAAGGGTGACAAGATCGGTTATGTGATGGTTATTGATGAGAGTAAGAAGAGCTCATACATGGTACTACCTCTAGAGGCAACTGCAAGGAATGCTAGGACATACACACTAGCTCCAGGAGAGAATGTAACCATAGAACTCGATAGACCATTGGATAGGGATGTAAATATAGAGACCGTGGAAGCACCACTCATACCAGTATACCTGATAATAGCCCTAATAATAGGTGCAATAGTAGCATTAGCGGCCGTAGCATTCTACCTGCATAGGAGAGGGGCTAAGAA
>CAZVHC010000068.1:0-6327 GCA_964627005.1 uncultured Desulfurococcaceae archaeon | reverse complement strand
ATACCTTAATGTCTTCTCCGCGGAACCGGGCGGTACTTGGAGTTGGTGGTGGAGTAGTAGTTGGAGTTGGAGTAGTTGGAGTAGTAGATGGTGGTGGAGTTGGAGTTGGTGGCGTCAAACGCCTATAGAAAGTATACCCACAGTTAGGACAAGTATACTTGCTAGTCCTACGGCTTCTACGCGGTCTCCACCTGTACCCGCATCTAGGGCAAGCTACTTCCACTGGTATTCACCCATAGTAGAGAAGGGGCAGGGACAAAACGGCAGGGATCAGAAACCATAAAAAGTGGTTGTCTAAAGTTGACTGCGGTCTACTGGGTTTACATGTGTTGGTATTCCAGTTTACTCGGTAGACCGTTATTGCTTTCTCTTTCTCCTGAGTTTCTGGAGTGTTTTTACTAGGTAGAGCCTGCGTAGGGTTTTCTTTGAGGCTTTGATTTTCCCTTCTTTAATTAGTTTTATTGTTGCCGGTATTGCTCGGTCGTTTATATCGCCTTTCTTGGTTATAGGGTCGAATCCTAGTTTACGCTTGAGCTCCTTCCGGTTGCGTTTGAACCACTGGGTTAGTGCCCCGGGGTGTTTCACCGCTTCCTGGATCCACTTGGATTTCGAGGCTCTAGCCACGTCTATCTCCCCCTCTAGTAAAGGGGGACCTGGTCTTAGAGGTGGCCATATAGGAGAATATCAGGGCCAACATACTTAGTACTAGGACCCCGAGTATAAGGATCCTTTGTAGTGTTGGCTGGTAGGCTCCCTGGCTACGGCTCTGATAGTAGTCTACAAGGTTCTGTAGGAAAGTAGTAGCAGACACCAAGAGCAGGCCTATAAGCATAAACCTATTCCTATCACCAGCTCTCCTCTTACCCAAACAGCTCCCATCATAGAAAAGGGAAGATCAATAATCCTCATATAGAAACTTTAGTTCCTCAGGATTATAGTCCTCTGCCAAGTCCCACCAATCCCAGAAGTCCTGGTATACCTTGTGGAATCCATGCTTCTTTATGAGTTGTTTAATGATCTTTTTCTTTTCCGGATCTATGCATCTACGGTCTTCAAAGTAGCAGTATAGGTCTTCCAGTGTGATACCTATTGACAAATACTCTTTCCTTAGCTCCTCATATTCTTTCCTAGTTGTTCTTCTTTTTACCTCGACGTTTTGCACGATCCTTCCTACGATCCTTTTTAATAGGCTCATATGCTACACCCTTTAAAGATATTGAGAAAGGCCCTATATGTATGTGTCTCAACGTTTTCCCCTTCGCCAATCTATGAGTATGCTTATTAATACCTAATACCGGGTAGCCAGCAATAACTATTCTTGACTCGATCTTTTTTCTACGGGGATCGTATACTGCTCTATAGAGAATTGGACCTATTCTTTTAGTGGACAACCCTTTCCTGCGCCGTGCCTCTATATGTACTAATATAAATGGTATAAAGAGGACTAGTAGGAGACCTAGGACTACGAGGATCATTATAGCATGAATATTCAACCTATATCCCAGTGTAGAATAGGGGAAATGATTTTGAGGCTAAAAAATCATTTATTGAATCTAGAGAGGATAGTCTTCCGGTAGCCATGTTTCCCATATAGTATTAGCAGCACTATGAATAGTAGGAATAGTGCTCCAAGCACTATATAGCCCGTTCTTATCCCCTGCTGTATCATGTATGTTGCTATGAGACCACCAATGCTCATCAGTAGCAGGTAGCTAGCGATAATACCGTCCCATTCAGTCTTTGTCTCACGGCTGAAGAGCATAAAAGCCACTAGTGCTAGCACCACCCACATACCATACCTAGCTATAGTATCGACTGTGATATACCCCAGCTCTATAGAGACAGCACTACCTATAACACCAGCCAGCAACACCACCATAACAGTCAGCCAACCAGTATCCCTAAACACAGAAAACCTACGCATCACCTACTCACCCCACCCATTCTACGGCCACCAGTAGCTACAGCCGCTAGCAACACAACAAAGAAGACGCCAAGAAATAGCAACCAAACTGGTATACCAGTACTATTAGCTGCTACTGTTGTGCTGGTGTCTACTGGATCCTCTAGGACAGCATACACTACCGTAATGTTCTCGGAAGCCTTGAGATACTCTATAGATCCGCTCCAGACGTCTGTATCATCAATATACAATGTATTGCTTGTATACTCTATATCTAGTATGTTATCCGTGAGCATAATCTTTTCATCGTTAAGTATATAGAGGTAGCCGTGTACGTGGTATGTTATTTCTGGGTATATTATTGATTCACCATACCCGAATTTGAGCGTATACGGTGGATTAAGTGTGTAATTAAACCTTGTATTGTTAACATCTACCCATACATAAACCCTATGGTCTATGAGGCTTATGCTAAAGTTAGTTCTTGAACCACTATAACTCCATACCTGGCTCCCATTAACGTATACATAGTAGTAATATGTGCCAGGGCCAGGTTCATACTCCTTTATCATAACACTGCCATTCCCGCCAACAACCCATATCTCGCCAACATGATCGGGATCCCCAGATATTTTATCAACAATCCTATGTACTGACGTATTAAAGTAGAAGCCTATAATGTCATGTGTACTATTTCCACATATCTCCAGAAACGTGCCAGTACCAGGTACACTAACCTCGCTAACAACACTAACGTTGTAGCTTACATACTCAACCGCCAAACTATCATTGTTGAATACCAAGGTGAAAGGCGTTCTGTAGCCGCTGATCGAGAAAGATATTACGTATCCCTTGCCTCTAAGGTCTAGTAGATCCGTAATAGTGCTCTTAACAACATAGGTACTACCAGCCACCACTATAGCCAAGGCTATTACCATAGCTAGTACAGCTACTACCCTATACACTCTTCCCACCCGCTAGACTAGAAGGCGAAGAAGCTAGAGGAGAGTGTTAGGTGGACTAAGAGAAGAAGGCTACCTAACACCCTTGTGGCTACACCACAAATTTGTGGTTCAGGGCTGGGAGAGTCTATTAAAAAATTGCTAGGGTGTTTTTGCCGCTATTTTCTTGAGTATTCGTGTTTCTAGTTCTCTTAGTGTTGTGTAGTGTCCTCTGCGGATCTCCTCTAGCCTTTTGTCGAGTGTTTTCCTTGGTACTGGGGGTTTATCTTGCTCCACGTTTCTTCCCCTTACGCTTATATGCTTCTCCTCGGGTCCATATATAGACTACCTCTACTCTCCTGGATTCCTCATTAATGCTGTACACTATCCTGTACTTACCTACCCTCTGCCTCCAGTAGCAATAGTATTCTCCAGTAAGATGCTTTGCCCCACGCCTAGGATCCTTCTCCATATCCCTAAGCCTAAGGATGATCCGAGCAGCAACCCTTTTATCAAGATCCTCTATTTCTTTTTCAACCTTCTTGTGTAGTACAACTTCATACACCACAGCTCACCTAGGCCTACCACTATAAGCTTGTACTATGACTCTGGAGCCACGGGCCGCCAGCACGAGTATTAACAATAGTATTAATCCGAAGCCTAGTAGTAGCCATAGCCACATCCTAGATAGCCAGCCCATGAACTGTGCTAGTGGTGCTAGATACTGGTTGTAGAAGCTGTTCCACTGGTCTTCCCATTTCTCAAGCATTGTCCGTGTCCTATATTCCTCTATCAGCTTGTTTATAGTGTAGTAGTCGTAGGCGTATACCCATTTCCCAGTAGCCCAATCATATACAGGTACTCCATACTCTCCTGGTGGGAGTGCTGGAGCCAACAGAGGCATAAGCCATTCTGGATCCACCTTTAAGAAGCTCATGCTACCCAGGTCAAATAGGCTTATTATAGTGTCTTGGAATACTGGATCTAGTTTTGTTGTACAATTGAATACCAGGTACCCATTTTCTTCTCCAGTATAGGTGATATTCCATATTGTCCTATCGGTAAGTAGCCTCTTATCAAGCATTACATAGACTATATGGACTACACCAGTATCATTATCATAGTATATATCACGATCTACAACTACTGGTCTCTTAGGTGGATTGCTGAATATGTAGTAGCTCGGTACATAGAACCTATTATCCGCACTCTTGTTAAGAACGAGTAGTTGCACGGCGTAGGCACTACTTATTCGTGTATAGTTTCCAGTATACATATTGATACTGATAGGCTGTATCCTTGGGGAGATTACATAGATAAACCTTAGATTGCTCATCCTTAGCGTGAAGCTACCGCCATCAGCTGTTTCCTTAACATATACCCATCCACGGGGTACTATACATAGTTCACCTGGTGTATTGCTTGGGACAAGCCTTGTTATACGTGAAATATCTAGTATTGCTTAGGAGTATATGATACACTACCTACCCCTGAAAAACTACCACTCCTCTCATCCATGTATATCCTTATATTGAACTTGTCCCCAGACCTTGTATACACATAGTTATACTGCATCAGCATGTTCTCAAACATATCAGCATTATTATACAAAGTAATAGAAACATTGATCTCTATACCAAGGCTATAGGGTCTTGGCCCCGCACCCGAAAATGCTGTGAGCTCAGCATACATATCAACTGATAACATAACATAGCCGCCATAACGTGACACATCATCACATACGAAAATGTGAGCCGCTGGAACGCCTAGCCCGTTATTGAATATAGCACTTGATTTAGTAGCGTTAATGAATAGTTCAGCTGAACCCCCAGCTGATAACGACACTGCTTTCTCAAGCACATTGTCATAGTACATCTCACTACCATAGCCACCATATACGGACCATAGTTTAACTACCGTGTTGTTATAGTAGAATGCAGTATCACTCTCCACAGGCATAGGATCTATATCAGTTATGTATCTGCCTTGCAGTTCACTCCATGTAGAGGTATAGTTGTAGGCTGTAGCAACCAATAACACTTGTGTGGGAGAGGCAAATACTTCGAATATAATGAAATACCCTATTTGGTCTACTTTGTGTCCAAAGTTTGCTATGTATAGATTAACCCATCCATTATAGTATTGTGATATAGAGCTGAATATATCGTGTACTGCCTCGCCGTAGTTATGGAGTGCTAGATCAATATAGTATTTAAAGCCAAGGATAAACCCATTTACGAAGGCATTAACAGAGTCAATAGCTGGTTTGTTCTTAGTAATCAGTATGAGGTAAGTTAGCCTCAGTAATCCATGGAGATTAGTGACCTTAGCTTCCTCATGTAAATTCATAACCTCTGTTTCTTTGAAGATAAACCATGCACTTTTTCTCTCATCATAGCTGCCAAAGTGGTCAAGATGGAAAACCCAGGGATAGTCGTATACCTCTACTGTAAGGTATTCTGTTCTCTCCCCCTGGTACGGATCCCATGCGTGCAACTCTATATAGCTTAGCCCTTTCCTGAAAACAACTCTATAGAGACCATCTTCTGTAACAACCCCTATTCCCTCTGATCCTGAGAAGGGCTTCCACACGCTTATATCGCTCCACTCATACTGGATCGGGAGAAATGGTGCCGTGTTTAAACGTAAATAGTTGTAGCCTGGGCTGAAGTACTGCTTACCTACTTGTCTATACCCGTACCACTGTATCAGGTAGCTGTGTTCTCCAGGGCTTATACGGAATGCTGCGAACCCGTTGTATTCAACCATATCTCTTAACGACATTATTGTATCGTTATCGATCACGAGGTAGAAGTAGTCTCCAATTATATAGCCGTTGAAACTAGTGTTAAGGAGCCGCTGCACATCACTATAGCTCCATACACGCCCCGTAACGTCCTCAATCAATACATAAGCATACTCTGACTCGGCCCTAACCATAGGCACTATATTGAGCACAAGCAGTATAGCGGCTACAGCAACCACGAGCCTATACACCCTTCTCACCCGCTAGACTAGAAGGCGAAGAACAAGAAAGATGAACAACAGTTTCGTGGTACACATGTGTTAGGTAGAACTTTACTCTTCAACACTACCTAACACTCTTTTGGTTCGCCGTAGAATATATTGGGTGATAGAGTGTTTGGTGTCCGTATGACTCTTGTTGTTAAGCGTGTTAAGGGTAGGCTCTATGTTTATGAACAGTATAGGGTTAACGGTAGAGTTGCTACGCTATATATTGGCCCGCTTGAAGAGATCGTTAGAACCTACCAGGCTCTCAAGAGTGATGTCAGGATTAACTACAAATTACGGCGTAAAGACCTACGGAAAATAGCTGATTACATCTCCCAAAGAGTGATCGAGGCTGTAGTTAACTCGACAAGATCCAGTAAGAACAGGGCCGCTGGTCCCACAGAAAGCACCACAAATTTATGGTGCGGGGGGTGGGATTTGAACCCACGCAGGCCTACGCCATCGGGTCCT
>CAZVHC010000067.1:0-6731 GCA_964627005.1 uncultured Desulfurococcaceae archaeon | reverse complement strand
GTCATAGGGTGATACATCGTAGCGGGCTAGATTGGCCATGGTACCAGTAGCGATCACGAGCTTATCACCGATTCTCTCAAAACCAGTTATCCTAGCACCATAGGCACTAACAATCCTTACGGTAGGAGGTGTTATGTATAGGAGTATACTCGGACCTACAATAGTATTGATGCTCCTAACAATATCCTTATCATCAAGATAGAATGCAGCATTACTATAGGAGTTATAGGCTACAAGTACTCCACCAGCAAAGGGTTTAGCCATAGTCCGGATAGGCCCATAGCCGTTGAATCCGAAATCAAATAGTCTAATAAGCCCTAGAGGCTCAAGATCCTCATCAACAGGGTTTCCAATGAATACTCCCCCACGGACAAATAGGAAGAAACGCCCATAAGCTGATACAGTATCACCCATCTCCGGCCTATCTATGGAACCACCATCAACTGCCACCATATCCTTCTCATTAAAGAATCTTGTCTTTACACGGTTCTCCACGAGATCAAGGCATTCAATACCTATGGTGCCCCTGGGGAATACGTGTATGCCGAAGCATGCATGGTCAAGATATAGTGTACCCTTTAGACATGGGTTACCACTTATTCTCTCCATAACCCCACTCCTCCTATCAAGACTATAGAGACCAAGATTCTCATGCCCATCGGCACGACCGATCAATAGCCTATCTCCATAGGGATCATATATTATCTCAGATACCTCTCCAGCCCATCTCTCTTCATCATGTATGCTCTCCTTCCACAATAGCTTAACCTCATCATTAACGGTGTCGTATACATGGACATGGCTATACTTGTTCCTAAAAGAGATCGTTGCTAAGCCCTTACCACTTCTACCCCTATAGATTGCTGGTGCGTGAACCCATCCTCCAAAATAGATGTATTCATCAACAGTCTCAACAGCATTATAGGTGTCACCACCAGATACTGGTTTATCACCTACAAGCTCATACCTATAGATCCTATGTCTGCCCTGCCCGATGAAGTGTGATTCTGCCTCAAAAGCCAAGGTATAATATAGGATCCCATTATAATATCTAAGACCGAATATCCCTCCACTACCCCATTCAGGCCCATATCTAGGTGGGTGATCGCATAGCATGTAGAGTATATCCTTGGACATACCATCAGCTCCTCTAGAGGAGGTTCTAGAAGAATATATGTATCTAGTCCTAAAGAGTATATGGGAGAACTACTGATAAGCTAGTAGCCCTAGCACAGTGGGATGATGTATGCCTACGGGGTCTGAAGAGGAGGGGCTCTAATGAGGAGTCCGTGTATTACTGACCTTTCTTCCCCATGTAGAGTTTCTCCTTAATAGTGTCTTTGATACTCTGTGCTATCTCATATCCTATCTCTACAGATCTCTTGTTTACCTCATAGTTTTTCTTCTTCCTCAGCACCTTATCCACAATATCCCTATCCGCATCGATAATGCCTAGTCCTAGTACAAGACCTAGTGCAACCATGTTTAGTGACTGGTAGACATTATTCTCTACAGCTCTCCTGGACAATGGAGCTTCAACCATATTCTCATATCTTGTCCTAACGAGATCACCGTCTACAATAACGATCCTCGATCCCTTGATATGGCTACTCCATCTCCTAAGAGGATCCTCGTGTAGGACAACAGCTATATCAAATGACTCGATAAATGGGTTCTCAATAGGCTCCCTACCAATAACTACATAGGCAATCACTGTACCCCCACGTACCTCAGCACCATAGCTCTGTAGCTGTGATACATAATAGCCCATTTCAAACATGATCTCTGAAAGAACCGTTCCAGCAAAGACTATTCCCTGCCCACCACGTCCTAGGAAGGCTATTGATAAAACCATACCCATCTACCCCCTCATAGCCTTCTCCACATACCCCCTATAGGTTTCTACAAAACCAGGTTTATCCTCAGCCTTAAAGACCCCTACTGGTATGTATTTAATCCTCTCCCCAGGCTCTAGCTCCACATACTTCTTATAGGGTATACATGACGTCATTAGTTCACGTAGTTTCTGACCTGGAGATTTTCCTTCACGTCTTACAACATATGTTATGCATGGAGCATATACTTCTATGAACCGGAATCCACGGTTAATCCTTGATAGGACATCTATAAAGCTATTCTTTAGCTGTAGATAGTTAGCTACACACCACCGGGCTACATAGTTAGCGTTGGTATTTACCAGTAGTGATACAATGTCTAGTGGATGCTCCGGGTTTCCATAGGGTGTTGTTGGCGTCACCATACCATGTGGTGTTGTAGGTGCTGCTTGTCCACGTGTCATACCATATACCTGGTTATTGATCATTATTACTATGAGATCCATGTTTCTCCTAGCAGCATGGATCAAGTGGTTACCGCCGATACTAGCTATATCACCATCACCACCAATCACGATAACCTCCAGATCAGGGTTGTAGGCCTTAACACCAGTTGCTACAGCAATTGCACGGCCATGCAATGTATGTAGGGAGTCAGCCTTGATATATGGGCTTGGTATCCATGAGGAGCATCCAATACCACTTACAAACACGTATCTCCTAAGATCCCTTATCCCTAGTTCACGGAAGGCATCAAATAAAGCGTTCATAACGATCCCGTTATAGCATCCTGGACAGAAGGCTGTTGGTAGCACCTCCTCCCTCATATAATCTAGACTAGGGTGTCTTAACATAGCCATTAACCCATTAGACAATATAGTGTATACATAGTATTTAAGAGTAGTTCCTATAGTGTTAAAGCATGGACTTAGATGTCAAATACTAATTAATGTGACCAGTACCTCCTTACACTCTCTAACACCAGGATCTGTGGTGATTACTCTAGCCTTGATCCTCTTAGCAAGGGCTATGAGATAACAGTCAGCCAGTGATAGTACATTATAGTATTTAAGCTTTAATTTAGCAGCTTCCAGCGTAAGCTCCTCATCAACAGTAACAACATTTATAGTATCTCTGATAATCCTTTGCTTAACTAGGGCAGCATCCCATCCAAATACACGTGCATAGTTATAGATGAACTCTGCTAAATTAACTTCACACATATATATTTCAATAAGACCCCTATACATGTCATCAACATACTTCTTAACAGCCTTGTTTCCAGCAAAATATAGTGCAGGAATACCTGCATCAAACACTATTTTCTTTCTCAACCTCTACCCTCCTAGACTCATGGATTAACCTGACAACCTCCAAGGCCCTCTCACCATCACAGCCAAAATAGTCTAGGAGAGACTTTGGAGGCACGATCTTGATACAGTTCCCCTCAACAATAAGATCAAGGAAAACACCCTCCCTAATACCAAATCTCTTCCTAACCTCAGCTGGAATAACGATCAAGCCTTTCCTATGAACTTTAACACGATACCTAGACATAAACATACACCTTCTCACTATAGTATAGTTGATTAATTGGTATAAGTTTAACGTTAAACCGTTAAACGGCTTCCCATGATATTGTCTAAACAATTATACTGAAGAAACTAAACTAGATAAAGAAGTAGGGTGATCTAAAACTTGGAAGAAATTAATATGAGGTGTCATCTATAAGGATTATTTCTCAAGAGCTCTAATGATCTCTGATGGATATATAGGTATTCCTCCACCAACTTTATTGACTCCCTTAACCTCTACACTAGTATCTACAACAGCCATTACATCATATATTATCTGTCCAAGGCTTAGCTCTGGTACAACAACTTTGGATACACCAGATAATAGTTTCTTCAACAGATCATAGTCTATAGGCCATAAGGTATCCAGTCTTATAAGGATCGTGTTATCCCCAATCCTCCTCCAAGCCTCCTTAGCCGATCTACATACTGATCCAAAGCATACAATTGCTTTCTCAGCCTTATTCGGCTCCCCATACACCTCATACCGGAATAACTTGTCCAGATTACCCCATATCTTCTCCTTAAGCCGTGTTACTAGGCTATAGTGTGTCTCAAAACTATGTACATCACGATAGCCCATGGGCTTGTGTGTTGATCCGGTAACCATAACATAGTAGCCTTCGCCAAGGATGGGCATTGGAGGGGCTATCCGTGGATCATCTGAGCCAAATGGAGGCTCATCCCTTGATCTTGGCTTCCTCCTCTCCACGAGCTCTATATTGGTTTTTCTGAAGACAACCTCTCTTCCATGACCAATAAACTCATCGGTTAAGACTATGACGGGGGTGCGTAGTTCCTCAGCTATATTGAAACCCCATATGGTATAGTCATAGGCTTCCTGTGGAGATGCAGGAGCTATGACTGGTATATACTGGTCTCCATGCCTCCCCCACCTAGCGGCCATGACATCCCCTTGTGCAGGCTTTGTAGCCTGCCCAGTTGCTGGTCCAGCTCTCATAACATCTACTAGTACTAGTGGTGTTTCAGTCATTACTGCATAGCCCAGCCCCTCCTGCATCAATGATAGTCCTGGACCACTTGTTGCTGTCATAGCCTTTGCACCAGCCCATGAAGCACCAATCACCATGTTTATGGCTGCTAGTTCATCCTCGGCTTGGATAAATATTCCTCCTATTCCAGGCAGCATCTTAGCCATTAAATGCATGATCTCGCTTGAGGGTGTTATTGGGTAGCCTGCATAGAAGCGGCATCCTGCATCCAGTGCTCCATAGACTATTGCCTCGTTACCCGTTAATAACATCCTATTCTCCATTTGGCTATACACCTGTTCATCTATAACTGCTATAGTATCTTATGGATTGGATTAGGTAATAAGTTCTATGTTTTATATAGACTATCTCCTCCCAGCTACTCTACCAAGGATCTCAAGTATCCTAATGATCTTTTCCTCACCCTTACTAGTGATTTCTATGTAGATCCTTGGTCCAAGTAGTGTTATGTACCTCCTCCTACTAACTAGACCGTGTTTCTCAAGTACTTCTAGGTGGTAAGCTAATCTCCCCTTATCTATCCCAGTGGCTCTAACTAGGTCTATGAACCCTAGCCTTTTTGTGAGATAGAGTGCTACTAGGATTAGTATTCTCTGTGTATTCTGTAGAGCCTTATCTGTGAATAGCTCACGTGCTTTCTCAAGTATATTGTCTAGCTCATTACCACCCATTATAGTCCATGACCTCTAGCTACTGCTGTTTAGTGGGTTTCAGGTAGTATAGATAGTATGTATACATGCCTGCCCCCATTAGGGATGCACCAGTTATTGGTAGTACTAGTGATGGCTTGACAAGGTATAGTATTATTGATGCTGTAAGTATGATTACCACCATGATCTCTGGAGCCCCAATTAGCTTTGGTGAACCAGTTATAGCTACCAGTAATACAGTGATCGATAGAGCTGTTGCAATAATACCCATTAGAGGAGCCACGTAGTCCGGTAGCTCAAGATACTCCCTTAGTATCATTGATAGGATAGCTGCTAATCCAAAGGCTGAGATAATAAAGCCCATGGCCTTAAACAGGCTTACTTGTCTCCCGGATAGAATTGACTGGATCCTCCTAAACCGGTAGAGAGGCCTAAATACGTGCCCATAGAGTAGTGATGCTATTACAAGATATGCTATAGCTATAGGTATTACTCCAACATAATCCCCCCATACCCATATGAGTACTAGGAAGAAACCAACACTCATATAGACTACAGATAATGCTCTCCTAAGCAACCTCCTAGCAACAACCATGATCTCCTCACTCACATCCTCCACCTCAGTATAGGATATATGTTTATAGAATAGAAAAGAGACTATGAAGGTTTAGAATCTAAACCAATGTAATGAAGTTTTATAAAAGTGGGAAAATAGCTAGATATAGGTGGGAAAGTGGAATTAATATTAAAGATTGATAGGAAAGGAAAAATACTTATACCAGCTGAAATTAGGGAAAGACTAGGGCTCAAAGACCTTGTTAAAGTCAGAGTTACTGATAACTATTTAATTATTGAACCTATAAGAAACCGTTCTCCACCTACGGTCTTTTATTGGTTTCCGTAGGTTGGTTCATCACGGTTTCTCCTAGCCCCCTCCCCGCCCGACCAAGTGGAGCGGGTATCGGGAACTGGGAGTCATCACCAAGTTTATACGTTGTCTAGGCATATAGGTTTACCGAGCACATCTCCAAGGCACACAACACCAACACACCCAACAACACCCAAAACAAGGAAAAACCCACAAAGACCTTAAAAGACCCACAAACAAGAAACAGTTCCAGAACCCTCTTAACAGAATATATGAGCTAATAATGGAGAAGAGTGGGGATATTGAAAAGGATATTAAAACCTATAGGGAGTTAATTGAGGAGACCTTGGAGAGGCTGGTTAAAGATGTTGATAGAAACCGATATGGTATTAGCATTAATTAGACAATATGATAGGCATCATAATGAAGCATTAAAGTTCTTTGAAAAGTATAGAGGGAATATGTATTTTATCTCCATATGCACTCGTAGAAATAGATCTTCTTATTAAATCAAAGATCTTGAGGGTAAGCGATCCAGTATTATTCTTTAAAATACTCAATGATGTACTAGAGTATTATGGAGTATCAATTATAGGGTGTAGAGTAGAACATTTTGTTGAAGCATTAAGGCTTAGGAGCACCTATGATCTAACATATTTTGATAGCCTCCATGCGGGTACAGCTATTGCTGAGAGTATGGTTATTGTTAGTTATAATGATACCTATAGGGGGGATCAGGGGTTTATCGTATAGGTATCCATTGGATCTATTATCCTAGGGTTTACCCGATG
>CAZVHC010000066.1:0-6881 GCA_964627005.1 uncultured Desulfurococcaceae archaeon | reverse complement strand
CTTAGTTATTATACTAACAACAATGTCAAAAACTATTTATACAGAAACATATATGAATGAATAGGATGAAGCAGGGGACTATAATTTAATCTATAAATGTGTTAATGTAGTGACAAAGACTAATCAATTGCCTCCTTGGGGAAAAGTAAGGGTTTATGCTCAATTATATAAAATATATAAGGTTGACGAGGATGGTAATAGATACTATACAGGCAAGGTTTTAATTCAAATATATGTAAATGCTGTTCCGGGTAGTACGGCAGGCTGGGGTGACTATAGATTAAGAGGGGTAGATATTGATCTACCATATTCGGAACAATATGGGTACATATATGAATATGGGCCTACAACTACAAATGTAGATAGAGGTTCTTGGTCAATAGGTTTTAGTGTAGGTGTTAGTGGTGCTGAACCAACAGCAGCATTATCAGTAGGATATAATTATCCTCTAGGGCCAGCAATAAAGGTGTATGATAAGGTAGATGCAAATAGTCATTTCTGGATAGTTTTTGATATCGATAATAGTCGTGAGGATGTTTCAACAAATTCCAATTTATTCAAGATATATGGTATTATCGGGGATTCAGATCCAAGAGCCACATGTGTAATAAGTGTGGTGTTTACTTATAAGAATTACTATGATTACCGTATAATCTCGGTAACATTTGAGCTGTAATAATCTTAAGTATTTTTACTATAGGGTTTGTCTTTGATAATTAACTTCTACACCATCATTTATTTCTACAATCCAGTATCTTATATTATATTTTCGGGATATAGTATCCAGTATCTTTTCTGCAGTATTCTTTGATTCAAATAATGCTACTATGGCGCCTCCCATTCCAGCTCCGCTGAGTTTAGCACCTAAGGCCCCATACTCTATGAGTTCATTGACGATCCTATCGATTACTGGTAAGCTGACATCATACATTTTCGATAATAGTATATGTTGGTATGTCATAATTAATCCAAGGATCTCTAGAGTATCATGGACATGTATGTTTCTGAAACCTATTGTTTCACTTATTTCATCAATAATATGGTTTAGTAATTTGTAGTCAATTCTTTTATATAATAACATGTCAATAACCAGTCTTGTAGATCTATTCATTAGTAATGTGAATAGTATCCTCTTTCTAGCTATTCTATCGATCTTCTTTAGATAAGGCATGATCTCTACAA
This sequence comes from uncultured Desulfurococcaceae archaeon, assembly GCA_964627005.1. Lineage (GTDB taxonomy): Archaea > Thermoproteota > Thermoprotei_A > Sulfolobales > Desulfurococcaceae > CAZHDB01. The sequence continues at coordinate 5,699 of CAZVHC010000066.1, read as the reverse complement.
TTTCTATATCTTCCCACCTAGTTGTCTTGTGATCACGTCCTAGTTTAGCCCTTAAACTATTTGGTATGTCTTGTTCTAGAAGCTGGGTAAGCCCACGATCTATTTCTCTCTGTCTCCTCGGATGTATTTCTGAGGTACTATGCCTTATACCAGTATCAATAACCCCGAATACCCCACCTATATCTGGTAGTCTAACCACGTTATATGGAGGTCTCATATTGATCACTAGTAGTCCGCCATAGGTAGAGCTATACTGGTCAAGCCTACCACAGGGTATCCCTAGTACATCATGTTCAGCATAATAGGAGATCTCGGCAATCTCCTTCTCACTAAGCCCAAGACCAAATAGCCTATCTAGACCAGCTACTAGTGAAACCTCCAGAGAACCACTACTACCAAGGCCTCCTCCCAAGGGGAGATCACTATAGACTAGAGCATTAAACCCCCTAATACCATAGCCACGTCTACGTAAAGCCTCTACACAGCCCCATATATACTGGGTCCATGAACTGGGCTTTGAATCACCAATATCGAATAATGCCTCCCAATCCCTTCCCTGATCCCTAATGTTCAGAGAATATATGTGAACTCTATGATCGCTTCTAGCCTTAAACGCTATATAGGTACGTAGATTAATACCTGCAGAAACTACTGGTAATCCCTTATAATCCTGATGAGTATTCAATAGATCAAGTCTCCCGGGTGAAGAGATTATTAGTGTGGGCTCTTCTTTAAACAACTCCCTAAAGGTATTGATTAGGCTGGCTAGATTCATCATCTACACCTTTCAATAATAGTCCTCCTTAGAAGTAAAGCTCTATCCTCTGGCACACCATCGTATGTAAAGTTACCACCACCAGACTCCATACCTGCTGCATACTTTAACAATCCATCCCCTCTATACACACCATAGATCTCTATATGCAGATGATAATATCCATAGTCACCCCTATATGGTGCTTGATGTAGGATGAGCATGTAGGGCATGGGCTTACTATATATCCTCTTAAGTCCACAGAGTACTTTCTTCAATGCATCAGCTAGGTCTATGAGTTCACTATGGCTAAGCATATGCATGTACTGGATATGATTCCTAGGATATAGGTGAACCTCGTATGGCCAATGGGCATAGAAGGGTATGAAAGCTGTCCACGAATTATTCCTATACACGATCCTAGTCTTATCCTTCTCCTCAACATCTAATATTTTACAGAAGAGACACACTCTATTCTCCCTATAGTATTCCCTAGCATTAGCTAATTCTCTCTCAACCTTACTAGGTATAAATGGTAATATATAGATCTGGCTATGAGGATGTGTAAGTGAAACGCCGATCTCTTTACCCTTATTACGGAACCACATGAAATACCTTGCCCACTCAACATCTACATATTTCCTCTCAAGCCATGTGATCTTCTCTAGAACCCTAAGAATATGGTCTCTATCAAGATCGCTTAGATCATCAAGATCATGTTGGGGTGTTTCAACAAGTATAAAACACCTACCAATAGCTCTCTCTACACGATAGAACCAGTGCCCACTTGGTTTTGGAGAAGCTAGAGAGAGCATTGGATACTTATTCTCAAGTAATAGGACATCCCATCCATAACCAGTCTCCTCAGCCCCAGGACAAAATGGGCAAGACACATCCGGATGCCATGGTCTTTCCTCACGGATACTAGATACCATTACCCACTCTCCAAGGACTGGATCCCATCTAAGCTCCATAATACCTTTCCTACTCAATAGTCTCCACCATGGTCACATAAGTCTTCTATAGAGATTTTCACTAGATGCTCTCTCCAATAACCTAATAACATCTTCATCACTTAAATCATACCATCTAATATAGGCATCAGCTACAGCATAAGGTGGATTCCTAAGATTAACGACTACAACGAGATCAGCATACTTAGATACAAGGCTAACACCATCACTACAGCCAGTTGGAGAAGCAGCTATAACCTTATTAGCACCAAGTCTACGTAGGAAGATCGATGCTACAGTCATTGTATATCCCGTAGCAATACCATCATCCACAATAAGGACATCATAGCCCTTCAAAGATCCATACTCTAGTGATCCCCTGATCCTTAAAGTCCTATCTACAACATAATCCCTAGTCCTAGAGACAAGCTCCCTAACAAGCTCCCTACTATACCCAAGGTAATGATGTGCAATATATTCATCATACATGAAACTACCATCGGGTGCTACAGCTCCGAAACCGGCCTCAGTAGTCCATGGAAACAAGATCTTTTTAACAACAACTACGTCAAAGGGTATCTTAAGCTCCCTAGATACAGCATAAGCTACAGGTACACCACCAGCAACCAATCCAAAAACAAACATATCCCCAGAAACAATACCCAGATCAAGGATTAGCCTAGCTAAACCAGATCCTCCATCAAAACGATCACTGAAGACAAGCTCACGATAACTAAGATCACTACAATAGACAACACCATCATCCTCTACAACCTCACAATAACCCAATAACATACACCATATTAATACTCTATAGGAACATATACTTATCAACTATACCAGGGCCATCCATAGATCCATTGGGAGAAATAGATCTAGTGGGCCCGCGGGGATTTGAACCCCGGACCTCCGCCTCGTAAGGGCGGCGTCCTAACCAGGCTAGACGACGGGCCCACACTCTCCTCTATCCATAATCACCTATAGTATGTAGGAGGTTTTATAAGTCTTATTTAGGTACTGGTATTACCTCTTACAATCTTATCTATGGGTTTACTATCCATTAATGCTAGAGTATATGTAAGAAAATGTATAGGTTCATCTCAAACGAGTATTTTTGATGTTGCTAAGTAGATGAGTAATGAGAGGAGAATTTAATTACTCAGCTCTACAAGGCTCTTATCTATTATTGCTTTAGATCCTGAGAAACATGTTATATTCTATAATTCCACAACTAGGTTATTGTCTACAGAAACTCCCGAACTTACTTGAGGGGAGCTAGGGGCCTTTAGGGAGAGTATTAAAAGACATATAGGGGATTAAGGGGTAATGTAAAGCTATAGAAAAACTAGTTAGTAAGACCGATGATCCAGTGTTTGAAGTGATCTTAGTGGCTATAGATGATGAAGCTAGACAACATGAGTTACTAGTCGATACGCTAAGGAATATTGTTGAAGAGAAGAGTACATAGGGGGCTACGGGAATGCAGTCTGGAAAGATAGGCAATAGCATAATGCATCAAGAGGTGAGCTTAGAATAATGTAATTGTAATAGTTCTTACACTCTATATCATAAATCCTCTGTAAAACATGATTGTGTGAGGGGAATTGTATAGAGTTATTGGTAGGGAATATATTGGTGGAGGGAGAAGGGGTAGATATATAGTTGAGTATAGCAGACCATGGCCATCTAGTGCTAAAAGAGTTTATTTAATAGGTGTTTTCACGGGATGGTTTCCAGGACATATTAGGCTTCGTAGAAGAGGTGATCGAGGATATGCCTATGTAAAGCTATGGCCCGGCATCTATGGCTATGGCTTCATAGTTGATAATAATTATGAAGATATACTTGATCCGGAGAATCCAGATAAGGTATATGTTAACCCATTCTATGACTGGAAGGAAGGGAGATATCTATCCAGATCTGTTGTACCAGCTTCTAGTGATCCATTGGAGGAAATAGTCCATGATGAAAACGATCCATCTTTTCTCCATAGGTTTTTTGATGAACTAATTATTAGACTTAGAACACCAGAGATTATACGTGATCCTGTTCTTATAACGGATCATGGTAATGAATTAGATCCTGAAACCAAATATGTTTTTCACAATACAGTAATTTATGAATACCATATTCCTCTTCCAAGAGATAACATGCTTAAATACAAGTTCAGATTCACCTATAAGGACAAGGAGCTATTTTACGGATATGAAGGTGTTGGGGAGGAAGTATCCTACATAGTTGTAGATATAAGTAGGGTATCGGGTCCCAAGAGACCTCAATGGTATATGGGTACTGTATATTACCAGATATTTATTGATAGTTTTGAAAATGGTGATCCCTCCAACGATCCTCCAAGGAAGATCAGTGTTTATGAGCCTAGGGAAAGGGGCTATTATGGAGGTGATCTTAGGGGGATTATTAATAGGCTAGAGTATATTAGATCTCTAGGTGTTGAAACACTTTATCTAACACCAGTATTTAAGTCAACATCTTATCATAGATATGACGTATATGACTATAGAGATGTTGATAGATATCTTGGCACAATAGATGATCTCATGGAGCTTATTGAGAAACTCCATAGACATGGTATGAGGATAGTACTGGATATACCATTACATCATACAAGCTCGTGTTTCCCAGCATTCATTGATGCTTTGAAGAACGGTAGGAACTCAAGGTATTGGAACTGGTATTGTTTCCTAGAGGAACCATCTAGGGAGATTGTTAAGGAAATACTGAAGTATCTAGAACCTGAATGTAGGGCTGATGAGTTGAACCAGGAGTTTCATTGGAGGAGGAGACTTAAGCCTTTCTATGAATGCTTCTTCATGGTATGGAGTATGCCTAAGATAAACCATGACTGTATGGAGACACTGGACTACTTCATAGAGATTACTAGATACTGGATCGAGAGAGGAGTTGATGGCTTCCGGATAGATGTAGGTCTAGGGATACATAGTCAATGGCTTAAAGCCTACTACATAGCTGTCAAGAGCTTGAAAAACGATTTTTTATTACTTGGAGAACTCAATGATTACCCAGTATATTATAGCGAGTATTTTGACTCCATGATGGATTATTACTGGAGGAAGGTTTTGCTAGAGAGAGTAGTTGATAAAAGGATCACTATTGAACACCTTATATACTCTCTAAACAGGTTATATGGGGAGATACCACACTACCAAGCAGTATCACTATACCACTCCCTAGGTACACATGATACACCAAGGATAAAGACAATAGTAGGTAGTGATAAGGCTAGGCTAAAGCTACTCTACACACTACTATTCACACTACCAGGATCACCTGCTATATACTATGGTGATGAAATAGGCATGGAGGGAGGTAATGACCCCGATAACAGAAGACCAATGATCTGGGATAAACATAGATGGGATACTGAGATACTAGAGCATATAAGGAAGCTCATAAGGATCTATGGAGAGTCCCAAGCATTAAGAATAGGCTATGTATCAATAAGACAACTAGGCAAAAACACTCTACTCATAAAGAGATGGTATAGAGATGAAACAATATACACAATAGCAAATACAATTGATCAGAAAATAAGGGTGAAACCAGATCTAGAGGGAGAATACATAGACCTATACAATGGAGAAACATACCATATGGAAAAGAATAAGGAAATAACCCTAGACAAATACGGCTTCCACATACTAAGACCCAAATACACCTAAGACACAACAAGAATACAAGGCTTAAACCAAAAACCCTTACTAATAGAGCAGCTACCGGGGAAACATGATCATTAAACCCATAGGTAGAACCAGCCTATATTACACGGATAAAACAATCCCTAAACAAACTCTATAGAACAATAAGGGGATGGTGGGCCCGGGGGGATTTGAACCCCCGACCTACGGGTCTACTCCCCCATCATCTTTCCAGACCCCTTTCATCCCCACATGGGGTCAATAGACCCATAGTATTGGTCTGGAGCCCGCCGCTCTGCCTGGCTGAGCTACGGG
>CAZVHC010000065.1:0-7198 GCA_964627005.1 uncultured Desulfurococcaceae archaeon | reverse complement strand
AGATCTACCTGTCCTTCGAATAGTCTTCGAGATCAACAATTTTGGCGGTGAGAGTAATTGAGGCTCTCCTCATTCTTGATCACGTCGTTGCTTGTCTGCCTATTAGCTCCCACTACGCTTTATACGCAGGATAGTAATAGTGGTAATGAACTCTATGTTTCGATCTATTTATACACCCCTATACCTGGTAATAGGAGTTATCGAGGATGTAATACATCGATTATCTTAGTAGTCTATAACGGCTTTGAGGACTCCGTGAATGTAAGTGTTAAACCAGATCTAGAACCCATGGAGCTTATGTGGAGCAATTATACTCGGGCAACCCTGGATCCGGGATCCAGCACCAGGTTTACATGGATAATACGTGTTCCACGGAGTCTGGGCTTCGGCAACTATACCCTAGGCTTCAACATAACCTACACGCTCAACTCCACAGTCTACAGCATGTATAGGGAGGTTTGGATCGAGGTTATACCCAGGAACATTTCATTGATTACAGCTGACCTATACCGCAATGCTACGGGATATTACCTGGTAGTATCCAATCCGTTAATCGATCCTGGTCAGTATATTATAGAGAACGTGTCGATAACTATAGGGACCTTCAATGTAACCGTGGAGCCTAGGGGAGTCCTTATCAGTAGACTCTACGCTAACGGCTCCTACACAATACCTCTAGCCATAACCTTCAATGGATCCGATATGGGTGCCCTCCTTGTAAACATAACAACATGTGATGACGTGCATGGTCTGGTGCACTTCAACTATACGTTTATAGTCTTTAATGCAACAGCCTATCTAGACCTCCGTGTAATCGATGACTATGGGAGACCCTTAGCTAATGCCCTAGTTACCATAGGTAATGAGACGCATTATACAAATAGGGATGGCTTGATCAGCCTGGTTCTCCCAATAGGTATTTACAATTATAGCGTCGTGTACCATGGACGAGTGGTCTCTGGAAAACTGGTACTTTATACGGGTCATAATAGGTACACTATTGTAGTGGACTTATCTCCTCCAATTATAGCGTCGATTAGGCAGAGAGGCTACGGGATAATAGTTACGGCATACGATCCCGGGTCTAACTGTTCTGGTATACAAAGGATAGTTTTTATCCAGGATGGCAGGGCATGGAGCTTTACTATCCGTCCTACAAGGAACATGACAATACTACTATACCCTAGCCTAGACACGGGAGAAGTTATCGTGAGAGTACTTGATTCGCAGGGCAACGCGGCTAATGCCACGTTCTACTACAGTAAGCCCGGTAGACCTAATTATCTGCAGGAGCTAATACTTGTGTCTTCAATAGTATTTATACTCGTTATAGTAGTTTTGCTCCTCTCTTTAAGGCTGAATACATAAAAATCTTATTTAATGAGTATTAATTTGGGGTCGTAGTATAATGAATGAGGTGCTAGGGTTAATTCTCTTCATTGGCGGTATTTTACTATTTCTAGCCGGGATGATAGCTCTAATACCTGTTCCGCCTACAATGCAAAACATTCGCGTAATACTCTTTGTAACCTTTCTTGGTCTCCTTGCTTTAGATGCGTTTATGAAGGGATGGAAGGAATTCGTAGAAAAAGCATATAGATTTGCTGGAGGTTTCATGATTCTCATGCTTATTTTTATCTTTGTATTTGCATATAGTGGTATTGAAATACCTGCTGGATTCTTTGTTGTCCTTCTAGTGGCGGCTGGTATGATGGTTTGTGGTGCATATATCTTAAAAAACTACTAGTCTTGTTGTTAATAACCATTGTTACTAAGTAAATTACTTTTCTATTGTACCTTCATTACCCCTCTAACGTAATTACTTATCATTATTAATCTGTTTCTATGTACTTCTTCATTTGTTTTGGCGGTGGTTTTTGATATGAGGGGTCAGGCTACTGTTATAGCTTTCGCATTGTTTACTATAGCGATGATTGTTGTTGGAGCTCTGTTTCTCAGCCTTGTAGCTAAGCAGAATAGATTGTTTGAGGCTCAAAGGAGGGAGATCGAGCTCTTATCTAGGATGGCTAAGGAAGATCTAGTTGTTAGCTGGAGCTGGGATATGGTAACGGGGTCGATGGGATACCCTAAGTTAGTTATAAACAACACAGGCTCCGTACCGATAGACATTGTCCAGGTAAGGCTTAGTATTAGGGAGAAAGAGGGGGATAGGTGGCCCCGGATAGTCCAGGGTCCATGGGTGATAGCCGAGAACAAGCACATCCCTATTGGGGGCTCCATAACCATTAAAGCAAACCATCTCCTTGATAGGAAGAGGATAGAGGATTGGTATAGAAACAACATGACAAGGATCCTGGAAGCAAGGATCCTGACAAGATCCGGGAATGTATTCAGATCCGTGTATGTACCACTTGTTCCAAGGGGTGAAGAGACTCCATCAGGGCTAAGCACTATTCTATTCTACTGGACTGCTGCTGACTGGATGGATATTGAAAATGGTGAGTGGTGGCATGGTGATTTGCTTGGCTACTATAAGATGACCACGCCAGATGCTGCATGGACTATAGCTAGTGGTAGCATCGAGATACCTGAATGGTATACTGATTCATCAAAGACTGTCATGTTCAAGTTTATGGTATACCTGCCGGGCATCGACGAGAACGGGTATGTCTCTGGAGATAAGTTCCTGGTTCTCTCGATAGAGTTTCTAACTTATGGCTTCGGCGGTGGAGCTGTACAGTACCCTGCCCCTGTCGATGTCTCTATGGAGCTTGTTATCAAGGATACTAGTGGCGGGATTGTGTATAGTGTCTCTACATCGTCTATAGAGATCAACTCTCAGGAAGCTACTACAGCATATTTCAAGCTAGACCCTAGCGATCCCGAGTTCATCATAATGGATTGGGGAGGAGAGATGCTGAGCAACGTGCCTAAGGGGATAGATCCTGGCTGGTACATTGTTGAGCTAAAGATAACTTTCTCAAAGGCCGGTAATGGAAAGTATGCACAGCTTGGTCTCAAAAGCGTATTCCTTTACTTGAGTTGTTCCGAGTTATGGTGATTTATTTTCCATCATTCTTTTTCCATTGAATGGATCTACCTAGGTAGAGAAGACCTAGCTATGAACATAGCAAATATGCCGGGTCTCGGTATTAGCCCGCTATATCTAAGGTATATAGCTATTGGTCTTGCTAAGAGGGGAGAGATCCAGAAGGCTCTAGAGATCATTAATAAACACCTGCCATTGGAGGATAGGTTGAGAGCATACGAGGATATACTTATTGCTCTAGCAGAACAGCAGAAGATAAATGATATCATAGATATCGCTAGAAAGCTAGATCAGGAGATCTACGATGATGTTATACCAACCACCATGATCAGCTATGTTGAGAACGGTGGTAGAGCTCCTATAGCTATGAAGCTTTTAGAGCAAACAAAATGTCTGGGTAGTATATTGGAGGGCTTGATAGGTATAGCTACAGTATTGGTTGAGCAGAGACGTTATGAAGAGCTGATAACAGTAATCGATAAACTGATGCCATACCTCCGTAGAGCAAGTAGATACCTTCTATCAGAGTATATAGGTGTTCTCAGCAATCTAGTTGAAAAGCTCGTTCACGCTAAGCGATACAAGGAGGCATTGTATATAATTGAGGTAGTAAGGAGCATTGATAAGAACCTAGCACTGGATCTAGTACACAAGCTAGTTAGAGCATCGTTAACTATAGACGATCCAGCTAATCTTATCACCAGTTTACAGGGTTGTAACCACCTAGTAGATCAGGACTTTATAAAGGTTATAGCTAGTGAAGCAGTTCTTAAAAGAATAAGAGCAGTACTACACCCAGACAAGATGTATCAGAATATTATAGAGGCAATTATGTGTATAGATCGTGAGGTCATAAAGCTTGGGGATATAGCTAAGTCTCTTGCTCGATGCTTCAATGATGTTTAGCTATGGATAGAAGTTTGCTATTAGAAGCATTTAAACTAATAGATGAAGCCTGTAGCCATGGTTGTCTAGAAGACTAAAAGCTTTCCAGTAAAAGTATCACTATGTATACCTTGAGTCATTCTCTATGGTGTGGTATTTTTTTGCAAGCTCAGTTAGGGACTCTAGCCATTTCAAAAATATCTGGAATAGCATCAAGTAAGAGCTCTTGGTTTCCTCTGGTTTTCTCCTATAGATCATGAATACCTAGATTCCACGCCACTTATGAATGCCAACAGCCTCTTTATCGCTATATGGATCTCGTTTAGGTTCGTCTCGACAGCATCGCATACTAGTTTAGCGAAACAGCTCCCAATAGCTATTATCGGTGACCTGTACTCTATGAATATATCTAGCAAGGTCTTCTCACCGATGATCTCCATCAAGCTCTCAATATCGCCCTTGATAGCAATAGCATCCGCAGGACTACCTATCCCGATTAATTCTCCGAGCTTCTGACTACTCTCAACATATTTTAATGGAATACTCCTTGACCTACAAATCTCCTTCTACTACAGCTATCTTTTACAAGCGGTTTAGCATACTTAGCCAGTATAACGAGCTTCGTAGTATCTTCATCGATAGCTCTAAGAGTAGTCACAGGACCAGATCTCTTCAATTAGTAGTGTAAGGACATCGGGATGGATGATATACTAGTTCCTTGTTTGTAATAGAGTTGATAAAGATAATGACCTTCAACCTCTATTTTAGACATCATACTAAATGAAATACATAAGGGTTATTAATACTTAGCAGTTATGAACCTAAAATACAATATTGTAGTATCTTTACTAGCAACTCTAATAAGCCTTCTCGTTCATTACATATACTCTTAGAGTTAGAGATAAAATACACTATTTACACCCCATTAAAGTACATCCTATGAGAGTGCTCCAAGGTGAAATCAAGTCAAAGTAATACCATAGTAACTCCTAAATTTGCTACTGTTTTTTTGAACAGGTATTGTCCGCGTAAGTGTCCATATTGTGAGGCATGGAAAGTAAGTATAGAAAGGATTCTAAATCCCGATGAATGGCTAAGGGCATTCGACGTTCTATACTCTGAGGGTATAAAGTTCTTTTTAATACTAGGCAATGATATTCTGCTTTATCCATGGATAATTGATCTAGTTAAAATGCTAAGAGATAACGGATTCTACGGACATTACGCTATGTACACTACTTTTCTAGAACCATGGTGGAGTAAGTTAAGAGTAAAGCTAATAGATGCAGGTCTCTATAGTATTGCAGCCGGTGTGGATATACCACCTGGATCAGCTGCACCATATCAGGCTATTAATGAAAAAAGTTTTGTAGGATTAAAAAACCTAATCTGGGCTAAAGAGAATGGAGTACCAGATGTACAAGCTACACTTACGGTGCATAGGTATTCTTGGAGATATTTAGACAAACTTGCAGATATAGCTACCAAAAACAAAATCTGGCTCGGTATTTCACTAATTGAATACTCAGCAGACGGTAAACATGATTTCTTCGGAACCTATGAAGATTTAAAAGATTTTTTGATACCCAAAGAGGATTTAAAAGAATTCAAGAAATACATGTATTGGTTTGCAGACGAAGTAGAGAAAGGTAGATGGAACGTGCAAGTACCTCCTGATTATATTAGAACAATCGCTAATATGGGAGGTAGGCCGCTATGGCATTGTAGCCTGCCTCTTGTAATATCTGTTGAAGCTGATGGAAGGCTTAGATTGTGTGCCTACAGACCATTTTATAAGCACAAGGCTTACGTGTTTGACATAGGAAAAAAGATGTCTTTAGAGGATTACGCTAAGTGGTATATGGAGGAGAGTAAAACTTGTCCCGGCTGCCTATGGTCTTATCCTTGGATGGCAGAGTATATTTACAATGGTAAAGAAACTGATAAAATAATACTAGCACATAGACCTAAGCATAAATATGACTAAGGTTAATAAATGGTAACATAAGGGGCGTGCATGGAATGAAGGTGGCGATAGTTACTGGCGGTTCTTCGGGGATAGGTAGAGCAACAGCTATACTTTTAGCTAAAAAAGGCTATCACGTGATAAATATTTCTAGAAGGAGAGAACCTAAGGAGGGCGGTGAACCTACAGATGTGCTAACTGGTGGAGAATACGTAAAGTGTGATTTCAGAAATCTAATGTGGGTCGAAGGTGTAGCGAAGTGGCTAGCAAATAGGTATGGAGGGCTAATTCATGTTCTAGTAAATAATGTTGGAGAAATGGCACTAAAGAATGATTATAGTGTAAAGGAGCTTGTCGAATACGCATCAAGCAATCTATTGTCACATTACTTATTAACATGGAGACTTCTAGCCTTCAATGCATTCGCTGATAGGGCAACGATATTCTTCATATCTAGCGCATCTGGCATAAGAGGAGAACCTGATGATATACCTTTTGGAGCATTCAAAGCTGGTTTAATAGGTATGGCTAAAGGCTTTGCTAAACTAAAACCAGAATACCGTTGGATAGTGATAGTTCCTGGGCTTGTTGCAACATACTTCATAGGAAGTCCTAAAGATATTCCCGAAGAATTGGTAGAAAGAATACCATTGCAGAGACCTGCAAAGCCTGAAGAAATCGCTAATCTCATACTCTACATCTTAGATAACGAATATATCAACAACACTATCATAGTCATGGATGGAGGAGAGCTTATGTTTAGGACATGTTAGCAACATAATGAATAACCCCTATCGTCACCAAGCAATTATATTCTTTATATTCTTAATCTTATTAAATAAAATTAAGGCAAGAAATAAGGTGTAGAGAGATCAATATGGAAAAAAATATTAAAGATCTATTGAAGCGTATATGCTATGGAAACTATAAATACATTGATAATGACTGGAAAGACCTTGAACCTCTTTGTGATCTCCTCATAAAACACTATAATAGTTTAACGAGAAAGATAGGGGTAAACATTCTTGAAAGATACTTGGAGTTGTTAATAAAGGCTTTCTATTATGGTATTAGAATTAAGAGAATTAAAAACTATGAGATAGAATGGTGTATAAACGATGTATGTTTTAAAGATGATTTATTATCACGAAATATTGTAAGTTTTATTGACCGCCTAAACATCGCAATAGAATTTATCCAGAGAAATATAACCTTTAAACAATTTATTAGGCTTCCTAATGGTGCTAAAATTTTAGTACCACCCGAAGATCCTGTAAGTTTATGGATAATTAAAAGAATATTTATTGATGACGTTTATGGTGTATTGAGTGTTAGGG
>CAZVHC010000064.1:2962-7294 GCA_964627005.1 uncultured Desulfurococcaceae archaeon | reverse complement strand
TTGAACTAGGTATACCATCGATTGTTCTACCAAATACTCGTGGTGAAAAATACATTTATGAATATACATAATATCCTCTTATCCAGGATAGTCACTATATAGATGAAGAGTGCCTGCGACGAATGAGCCTTTATATAGGCGATGATTTAGAAGAGCCGTTCTGATCACTATATTATTACGTAGTACCTCCATCTACTTAGCGTACCTATTGCTAGTGCTGTTAGTAGTATTGCTGGTATTAAGAGTATGGTTATGTATTGTTTTTGTGGATAGTTTATAATTGTGAGCTCATTTATGTATGTACTTGGCTCTATGTTCTCCACAGTATATCTTATATGGAAACTCCCTAGCTCTATTGTTCTAATACCGTTGGCTTTCACACCTATCGAGATACTATATATTGCTTCACCTCCTAGGAGAATACCAGTCTTAAGATCACGGTATTCTATAGTGTTATTCCTCCTAACAACAATAGTCTTTACAATAAAACCATTTATTGAGAGATATCTTATAGGATACTCTCTAGCACTATCAAATTGTTCACTCAGTAATGATACCCACTTACTAGTAATTGCTCCAATAACTTTCTCTATAAATTCATCTCTACCTATACCTCTTAGGCCTACGTGAAGATCTACTCTATGAACTACTATCCTATTACTTATGACATATGTATTATTGCTTGGCATGTATATTGTTTCTAGAGTATATACTATATCCATTATATTTGATGATACTGTAAATGTATATCTAAAGACTATCTGTCCATAACTATAACAATGTATTGGATGAATAGATAGGATTATTAGAGAAAGTATTGGAAGAAAAACAATCCTATGTATCAATGCTCCTCCCTATAACGCTTAATAGCAGCCTCTATCCTCCTGAGAGCCTCCTCTCTCCCCTTCCAACCAGTCACCCTTACCCACTTACCGGGCTCTAGCTCCTTATAGTGTTCAAAGAAGTGTTTTATTTTCTCCTTAATAGCCTCAGGTATATCAGCTATATCGTTTACCCCCTTAAACCTTGGATCGATCTTCTCCTTGGGGACAGCTATGATCTTGGCATCGGGGCCCTCCTCATCCTCCATCTCCAGGATACCAATAGGTTTAGCCTCAATAACTGATCCTGGAAGTAATGGTTCATAGCCTAGTACAAGTACATCAACTGGATCCCCATCTTCCTCTAGTGTTGCCGGTATAAAGCCATAGTTGAATGGATAGTGTGTTGCTGTATACAGTATACGGTCTACGAATAATAGTCCAGTCTCCTTATCAACTTCATATTTTATATAGCTTCCAAGAGGGATCTCTATAACAACATTAACATATTCTGGAGCCTTATCTCCATGCCCAATCCTTTCATACACACTCATAATGATCACCCATGTACTTCTAGCTACTCAATACCTAAGATATATATGTCTTAGTTAAAAATTATTCCTTAGGGAAAAATAATTGTTTTAGCTAAAAGGATCTAGTACCTAATGATAATTGCTGATGGTACACCCTCCTTATATATAACAATTATCTTAGCCTCAATATCGAATCCTGCCAACGGTTCTAGATACTTACGGGCTGTTTGTAGAGCTTGAATAGACTTATTGATCCTATCAATAAGATCCTCTAGGAGAGCTGATTCAGCTTCTGCACCAGGGTTTATGTAAAGCTTTATATCCTTAAGATCAACGATCTTGCCTTGACTAGGTGGTGCTTCCTCACCAGTTAGTGTTTTTAGGAATTCCCTTAGCTTCTTCTCCTGTTCAGCCTTTGCACGTACATCCTCTAGTCTACGTAGGTAGTTGGCTAATTGTTGTCTGAGATTATTTAGTTGCTCATCTATTGCTTTAAGTAGTGCTGAGAATGAATCGTATTCTTTGACTAGAGCTGACACGGTTATACACCATAGTCTATGGATTCCCTAGTTCTATGGCTTTACATTAAATATTATATTTATGGTGTAGATAAAATAGGTTACTTTTAACAGTTTACCTATACTGTCAAGGTCTTCCTTAACAATTCACCTACTTCCCATGGCGTCTTTGCAACTGGTATACCTACATCTTCAAATGCCTTCTTCTTAGACTCCCAATCACCCATTCCCATGGATATAATTGCTCCCGCATGACCCATACGTTTACCGGGTGGTGCAGTCATACCAGCTATATACGCTATAACTGGTTTCTCAAGACCATGACGGGCTATGTAATCGGCTAGTCTCTCCTCAGCATCACCACCAATCTCCCCTATAACAACTATAGCTTTTGTCTCAGAATCATCTAGGAACATCTTATATACATCTATGAAGTCCAGTCCTGTAACTGGGTCACCTCCTATACCTATAACTGTTGATTCACCATATCCTGCCCTAACGATCTCACGTGAGATCTCATATGTTAATGTACCACTACGTGATACAACACCAACCACCCCCTCACGGAACACGTGTCCAGGCATGATACCCACCTTGGCTTTACCAGGAGATATGGCACCAGGTGTATTGGGGCCTACAACTACTACTCCACGTCTACGGGCATAGTTTATGAACAATAGTTCATCCCATAGGGGCACACCTTCGGTTATAACAATGATCTTCTCGATCCCTGCATCAACTGCTTCATAGACAGCATCAGCTGTGAATCGTGCTGGTACAAACACTATACTTGTATTGATCTCTGGGTGTTTCTCTAGTGCTCTACGGACACTATTATAGACTGGTACACCATGCACTTCCAGTCCCTCTTTACCAGGTGTTACTCCAGCAACTATCCTTGTACCATACTCTAGCATGAGTTTTGTATGGAAGCTACCCTCCTTACCAGTTATACCTTGTACGAGCACGTATGTATTCTTATCAACTATTATGGCCATACATATTCACCTCTTTGAGAGTTCTATAGCTTTTAAAATAGCATCTTTCAACTCATTATACATGGGTATATTGTTCTCCAATAGGATCCTACGTCCCTCCTCCTCATTAGTACCTAGTAGACGGACAACAACCGGTTTATCCAATCCAGTCTCCCCTAATGCTTCAACAATACCTGCTGCAACCTCATCACACCTGGTTATACCACCAAATATGTTTACAAGTAGTACCTTAACCCGTGGATGCCTCAACAGGATCTTGACAGCCTCCTTAACCCTTTCCCTACGTGCACCACCACCTATGTCTAGGAAGTTTGCTGGTTCACCACCATATAGTTTAACTAGATCCATTGTAGCCATGGTTAGCCCTGCACCATTACATAGTATACCAATGTCTCCACCTAGCTCTACATAGGAGAACCCGTGTTGTTTTGCAAGTGCCTCTAATTCACTATACTCCCTATAGGCTTTCTCAAGGAACTCCTTATGCCTATATAGTGAGTTATCATCAACTATTATCTTAGCATCTACTGCAATGAGATCATTATCACATGTTAGAACTAGTGGATTGAACTCAACAAGTTCAGCATCAAGATCCCTCATAATCCTCCACATACCATCAAGGAAGCTCCATAGTCTACCCCAGTAATCCTTACCCAATCCATAGAATTCAGCGATCCATCTAGCCATATATGGTTTAACACCAATACCAGGATCAATATTTATCCTCAATAGAGCCTCTGGATGCTCCTTAACAAGTTCCTCAATCTCAACACCACCCATTGTACTAGCTAGTAGTGCAACGGATCTTGTTGATCGATCTACTGTTAGGGATAGATAGTACTCACGGCTTATACAAGCCTTCCTCTCAACCAGTACCTTATCAACACGTACACCACGGATCATGGAACCTAGGAGTTTTGAGGCTATTTCACGTGCTTCCTCTGGAGTCTTAGCAAACTTTATACCACCTGCAAGACCACGTCTACCTACAAGTACCTGGGACTTAATAGCTACCTCACATCCAAGCTTCCTAGCGATCTCATAGGCTTCATCAGGTGTTGATGCTACATAGCCTTCCGGTACTGGTAACCCGTATCTACGGGCTATCTCCTTAGCCTCGTACTCATAGAGTTTCAAAAGGGTCTCACCCAATAGCCATCTTATCCTTACCAATACTATAAATAATCTATGTTCTACGGCTAAGATAGATCTTTAACAGCTTATTAACGATCCTGTTATTCACGTATTTCCCATGGGGTCTTAATCCACCACTAAATCTCTTAGGTATGTGTAGCAGTTCGTGAATAATGATCTTTACCTTCCCGACCATGTCAAGACGATCATATTTCTCACCTATAACCTCAATAATATACATAGGCTCTAGACCAAGTACCTCCCTCCAGATACGTGGAAGCCCATGGATACGTGCTACTGCTGTTGAACGACTACCAGTGCTACGGAC
>CAZVHC010000064.1:0-2862 GCA_964627005.1 uncultured Desulfurococcaceae archaeon | reverse complement strand
TAGGCCCGGACAATAGCTGCAACAGTAGCCTCATGCAACACAATAACCTGATCATCGAATACAATGGCTAGCCTTAAATGCCTATGTCCTCTAGGGATAGCTGCTACGATCTCCTTAACACGATCATTAGGATACACCCTAGTTTCACGAGATAGCATAACTAGTAACCACCTACCTTCATAGATTATACTATGCTGTGACAATTATATCCAATATCTGCACTTACAGGTAATAGTTATATCTTAAAATGTATACACTTACTTTTAAGGATATCCTTTATCCTACGATCAGTTGTTAGGACTATACCATTAACTGTTTTCGCTAGAGCTAATAAGTATGCATCAGCTAATGATATTTTACCTCTATACATAACCTTATATTTACCAGCTAATCGTGTTAACTCATCTTTAGCTGGTACTTGTTCTATAGGTGAATTCCTTATTGAAACATATCTTATTTCAGCAGTATCAATGCCTAGTTTCTCAGCTGTCCTATAGTAAAACTCTACAAGATTAACCTCACAAAGATAACCAGATACTTTCCATATGAGATCTCGTCAAAGTACTTCTTGACCCTAGGATCACCTGAGAAATATAGGGCGGGTACCCAGTATCCACTACGTATTTCCTACTTTTCATTAGCAATCTCCCTCAATCTCTCCCTAGATATCTCCCTAGCCACCTCCACCATAGCCTCACCATCAGCCCCAAATAGTTTATCCATAGGTATTACTGGAATAATCTTTATTTCCCCATCCTCAACTCTTATCACAACCTTATCACTGATCATAAATCTCCTCCTTATCTCAATAGGTATTGTTATCTGACCTTTCCTACTAACTTTTACAACAAACTCCATATACACATCCATAATTCCTTACCTCTAAATCAATATACAAAGAATATAGAATATACAGTTTTACCATAGCATCAGAAATCATACTTATTGAGATAAAGATAAGAGGTAGCCCATGTACTATAAAGATATAGCAAGAGAGAATCTTTTACCCTAAAACAACCTTCTCCAAATAATTATTAACTACTCTAAATAACAATTTATTGTAGATGATGAGTTCAACCTGGCTCGAATAGTATAGGGATGTAGAAATGCACCTCCACTGATAAGACTATATTTGCTCTAGGGGTTCTATTCCAAACATTCTCAGTCCATGACCAATCGTTTTCTTCACGCCAAGCGTTAGAGCTAGTTTGAGGCTGCGGTATCCAGGGTCTTTTTCATCAATGATCCTCTCCATTTCATACCATTTATTGAATGTATCTGCTATTCGTAGTAGGTGATTGGCTAGTAGTTCTGGTGATAGGTCATCGGCAGCCTTACCAGCAATCCATGGATACTTCATTATAAGCCATAATAGTTTTCTCTTGATATCATCTCCTATCCTCCCATAGTCTATATTGTCCCAGTCAATACCACCTGCCTTCCTTAGGACACTATTTGCTCTAGCATATGTGTACATAAGGTATGGTGCACTATTCTCACCTATATCCAGTGCCTTATCAAAGCTAAAGGTCAATGGCTTAAGTGGATCATAGCCTGCCATAGTGAATCTAGCAGCTCCAACTGCTATAGCCCATGCAATCCTCTCCCTAGCCTCCTCATCTAGATCACTTCTCCTCTCATCAACTTCAGCCTTAGCCCTCTGGTACAACTGGTCTAGTAACCAGTCAAGAGTTATTATACGGTATCTACGGCTACTCATCTTCATACCCGGTATATTGACCATTTCGTAGATATAGGTTATTAGGTTCAATGCCTCCCTATGGTAGCCTAGAGCATATAGTGCTAGTTTGACCTGTGCCTGTGGCAGTCTTTGCTCACCACCAATAACATTGATCACCTTATCAGCGTTATAGTCTCTAAACTTATAGATTGTGTATGCTATATCCTTTGTAGTATATAGTGTTGTTCCATCACTTCTCCGGAGTATTAGTGGTGGTATTTCGCCACGTATTCTTATACCGAGTCTCTTAAGAAGATCCTTGTCACGAGCTAGTTTAGGGAGATCTAGTGCTTCAGCACCCTTATAGACTGTATAGTATGGCGTATTCCGGGCCTCCATAATGATCTTTTCCACAAGACCACTCCATACAAGATCACTTTCATAATCCCACTTATCAAACCTTATACCTAGTTTATCAAGTGTTTCACGAATACCCTTTAAAGCAATCTCTACAACTCGACGGACAAGTCTTTTAGCCCAATCCTCCCCTTTTTCATAGCCTATCATGATCCTCCTTATCTCATCCTCAAAATCACAACTATACTCCATAACAGCCTTACTCAATTTATCGAAGAGCTCCTTATCCTTCTCCCACAACCTACCAATATCAGCTGCAATCTCATCTTGTTTAGAGATAAGCTGTCGGTATCTCTCGATCCTGTCCTCACCTGCATATCCAGCCTTTACTTCTCTCTCAATATCCTTGAGCTCGTTACGTATGTTCTTAAGCTCAATCAATAGGTTTATTAGAGCATATATACGTCCAAGCCATTCATCAGGTTTAACGTTATCCGGAGGCTCTGGTTCACCTAGTAGCTTGTATCCTAGGGCTAGTATTGCCACCTGCCTACCAGTATCATCTACATAGAATCTAGTCTGTACCTTGTGTCCACGGTTAGCTAGTAGTCTAGCTAGTGTATCTCCTAGGAAACTATTCCTTGCATGGCCAATGTGTAGTGGGTGTATAGGGTTTGCACTAGTGTGTTCAACAATTATTCTTAGAGGCTTATCCACTGGGTTAAACCCATAGTCCCCATATTCCTTGATGGATTCAAGGGTTATTCTAGCAATATATGTGGAGTCATAGAATAGGTTTAGGTAGCCATTGACGGCCTTAGCCT
>CAZVHC010000063.1:0-7305 GCA_964627005.1 uncultured Desulfurococcaceae archaeon | reverse complement strand
AAGAACTAGTGGATATATTGGTGCTTCTCGGGTGGGTGAGGGGAGCACGGCTCCCGTAGCTTGCCCGAGAGAGACCGTGATGAACCAAACCATGTCCGACACAATTTGATACAAATCGATAAATGAAGACACGGCTTAGGTGAACGGTAGGCTTCAACAACTACATATACTGTTTAGAGAGAAGTTTATAGACATAGTTAATGATGAGACTAGGGCTGTACTGAAGAAAATACTCCACTCCCCATTGAGGCTGGAGGAACTACCAAGCGATAAGAATACAGGTATAGTTATAAAATCACTTGTCAGACACAATATCCTCCAATACTCGTGTAGTGAGTATACCGGGATCTATGAATGGGCTGGAGTTGGTGGTGGAGAGTGTTTCCCGGATGTCATAGCACCTAGTAATAGGATCCAGTATCTAGCATTATGTGGTCTCTACGGTAGAGATAACCCACGCTGTAGGTATAGACTTAGTATCCTAGGTATACCGTGAGCTCCTAGGATACGGTATAGACTCTATAGGCTCTAGTATTCTCTAGCCACGTCCCCCTATCATCACCATGTAGCTAGTTATATGGTTATCTAATGTGTATTAGGCAGGTTTATAACTCATAACATTTGTATCCTACATAATAGAAAAATTATTGTTGGGTAGGTGATCGGGTTTGATACCACGGGTATGCTATAACGTAATAGACTGTATAGGAAACACACCAATAGTGAGATTGACTAGGGCAGTACCAGATGATGTTGAGGCTGAGATTTGGGCTAAGCTTGAGTTTATGAATCCTACGGGCTCTGTTAAGGATAGGATGGCCTACTACATGATCAAGGCTGCTGAGGCAACTGGTAAGCTAAAGCCTGGTATGACACTTGTTGTACCTACAACTGGTAATACTGGTATAGCATTTGCAGCTATAGGGAGATTCCTAGGCTACAAGGTACTGATCGTTATACCCGAGGAGATGAGTGAAGAGAGATTCCTACTAATGAAGCTCTTTGGAGCAGAATTCATAACAACACCTGGTGGTGAGAGTGATGCTCTTGGAGCACTAGAGTACGCTAAGAAGCTTGCAAGAGAGAACCCGGACAAGTACTTCGTGTTTGACCAGTGGTGGGATGAGGCTAACGTGTGGAGCCACTATGCTACAACTGGTAAGGAAATCCTCGATCAGCTTGGACACGTGGATGCATGGGTAGCCGAGATCGGTACTGGGGGGACATTGATAGGTGTTGCTAAGAGGCTTAAGGAGGTAAACCCCAAGACACTAGTCGTTGGAGCAGAACCAGCTGAGTGTCCAGTAGCTACATACTGGTTTAAGACTGGTAAGGAGGGTCCATGGGGCCGCCACGAGATCGAGGGTGTAGGTGATGGTTTTGTACCAGATATTATAAAGCGGTATAAGCACTTGATCGATGACTTCGTCACTGTATCAAGTGATGAAGCAATAGATATGGCCCGCAGGATCGCTCGGGAGGAGGCCCTACCAGTAGGTATCTCTAGCGGAGCTAATGTTGTAGCAGCCATAAAGGTTGCACGTAAATACAAGCTACCAAGAGGAGCTAAGATAGTCACAGTACTACCAGACTATGCAGCCCGCTACTTCAGCACTAGATTGTTTAGGAAGCAGAGGAAACTAGCTGATCGTAAGAAACTCCTTGAGGAAGTCCGTGAAGACTAACTTCACTTAAATTCTTTTTAAACTCTTTATTTTTCCATGAGGATGTCTAGGTAATAGATTTACAGTCTACATAGTATATGGTAAAGAGATAAAAACCATTATTAAACATATCAAAAACATGGATGATACTAATGATAACCATTAGTGGAAATAGTATAGGTCCATTCAAAGACTTTGATCTAGAACTAAATCGTTTCAATCTGATCTTTAGGCCTGTCGGTAGTGGTAAATCCTTTCTTTTTAGATTAATAGAGTTAATACAAATGGCATAAATATTTACACTACATAAACTAACCCATGAGGATCCTGAAACCATATTTTCACGGCTAATACTAGTTGATGATGGATTAACATTTGAATCAGGGCTTTCACCAGATTTTGTAAAGAACCAAGCCACAAATATAATCCTTAGACATAATAGTGATAGTGGATTCCTAAAACTATGTGTAAGAAACAAAGAAGTTATAATGGAGCTAAACAAGTTGAATAATGATGAACCAATTAAATTCAATAATCTAAGTGGTCTAAAAGATATATTAACAATACATATTCCTCAGGAAAGATCATACGATATAATCAGTATTTCTCTTAGCAAAGTTATTCAAGAAATACAGGATTTCTTCTATAGATATGGATTGGATGCCTCCGTACTAATAATATACAAGCTAATTTTTGAAGATAAGTTAAGCCCACTATTATCAGGATATATAGGTAGTATAGCCTCTTTCTTAATCTATAAGAAACTAAGCATACCATATAAAGAGGAACCATTTGTAATGGAATTTCCTATAAAACGTGCTCTAGATCGTTCATTGACTTTGACATGGAGAGTTGATGAGAAAAGATTGTATTTTAAAGATTATGGTACCGGATTAACTATTCATACATCATCTAGACTAAGAATACCTCTTGGTGCATTAGAGGCTTGTTTTATAAGGATCCTAGTTGATGGATTAAAAGCATTTAATGAAAGGAAACTACTCAAGGATAAACCAGTACTACTTGTTATTGATGAATTTGGTATTCACTGTGACCCAGTACTTATCCAGAGAATACTTGATCTTGTTTTCCAAACTACATTCTCCATTAATAATCTTCACACGGTTGTTATAACTCATAATCCAGATATTCTTACTAGGTCTCTAAAGCTTATTGAGAAACAATACTCTAGAGAGAGGGATGTACTAGATATGGTGTCTATTCACCAGTTTCTATGGGATAGAGCATCTGAAAGTGTTAGAATAGATACATTTGGTGTTAAAAGCGTTAATGAGATCATTACACCGGCTAAGAAGATTATGGTGTTTGAGGAGTCATTTGAGTACATCAATAAATAGGTTTTACCCAAGGGATCGATTGAAGGATGTGGCGGGTTATATGTATGTAGTTATTGATACTCCTGTTATGAGGGATCTCATTAAGAACCCTAATATCATAGAGAGACTTATCAAGTACATCGGATCTACTCTAATGGTACTGATTATAACGTATACCCTGGGGAGACAGTATAGGAATGTTATTGGTATATCCATTAATGATCTGAGGAGAATATTTAGAAGTATAGGATATAGAGTTAGAGTAAATGATCTGTCTAAGAGCTATGAAGAAAGGGTCTTGGAGGAATATCGGGATCTTGTTGTTCTTATTGAGAACACTATCTCTACAAATAGGCATCTTGGTAAAGATGATGCATTGATTATAGTCTGCACATATATCTATGCATATAAGAAGGCTCATGCAAGGAAATTATTTGTAGTAACTAAGGGTAGACATGTAGATTCCTATAGTTATCCTAAACACATTATTGAAGAAATACTTGATACCCCATATTGTTGGTATAAGGTTATAGATTTTAATAGTATAAAATAATGGATTATATGGAAACACTTATCCTCTCAGACCAATGATCTTTAGGATACGTGGTAAAAGCTCCCATCCATGTTCTATGAGCCCCAGTCTACCATTTCTGCATGCCTTCTCAGTAAGAACCTCTACACCATCGGGTTCTATGTCTGGAGCCATTACGGCTACTGGTACTGGGTCATCAGTATGTGCTCCAACACTAGGTGGTGTAGCATGATCAGCTGTGACCAGTATAGCTGTATCACTAGGCATACGATCAAGGAATGGCCTCACGAAATACTCGTCAATCTCCTCAATACGCTTCCTCTTCAACACATAATCCCTGTCATGACCGGGTTCATCAGGGCCTTTTAGATGTACATAGACGATCTCGTACTCCTTGAGTAGATCGAGTGTCTTCTCCAGCCTCACACCATAGACCTCAGAGGGATCACCTATTGGGGGCTCCAAGGCTATAGTATCAGCTCCAAAGGCACGCCCAATACCGATCTCAACAGGCATCTCAGCCAGTACAGCAAATCTAAGCCCATACTTCTCTGGTAAAGGTGTAGCCCTAGGCACCCTACCCCCAGCATCCCTCAGCAATATAGCGTTTGCTGGTAGTAGCCCCTTCCTCCTCCTCTCCATGTTAACCGGGTGCCTGTCAAGGATCTCGATAGCCCTCTCACTAAATATATTGGCTAACTCAGCCGTCACCCGGGCTTCCCCGGTATCCTCCAATGGCTCGATCCTAGCAATATAGGGCCTATAATCCTTTACAGCAACACTCAACAACCCCTTCCGGGCATATGCCGGGTCAGAGTTTGAGACATATGGGCTTAGCCTATGGCTCCTACTACCAATGATGACTACAGCACGATGACCAACAGTAGCCTTAACCCTTACATACCCACCATACTTTCCAAGCTCAAGTCCATCAAGTGCTTTTGCAAGCTCCCTTGCCTCCCCAGTCCCAAGATTACGTCCAACACGGCGGTCAACAAGCTTCTTGGTCTCTGGATCTATTGTTGCAAAGTTTGCACGGAAAGCAATCTCATAACCCTCCCTAAACTCCATACCAGCACCAAGAGCTTCTATGGGTCCACGTCCCGTATAGACTTCATGGGGGTTGTAGCCAATAATGGATATGACTGCCTCATCACTCTCTGGTGCAATACCCTTCTCAACAGTATACATGAGCCCACATACTCCATGCTTAGCAATATAGTCTAGTCCCGGCTTATGGGCTTGCTCAAGCGTTGTCTTCTCATCCGTTAAACGGTCAGCCATACCATCAAGTACTAGGTAGAGGAGTCTCCGGACAACCATGTCATCTACACCCAAGGGTACAGCTATTATTTAGTCATAGGTGTTGTGATACATATATAAAACTATCCAAGCCCGCCATAGCATATCTATGGAATTAATTGAATCACGTGTTTAAAATAATGGATAGCTCTAGACAAATGATCATGTTTAGCCATATACCTTAGTTGTCTAAGGAGAGTATTTAAGATTAGGGAAGGCATATTTAATCAATGATAGCATTTGATCTAGTGAATAAACCTCTTAAATGGAGTATTTAACCATAATTATCCCTTATCTACCAAACCACCTCTCCTTTCCAACTATGGGGAATGTTTTTATCCGGTTACATACCCTTTATGGTCTATGGATGATTGATTATGGTCTCCAAACTATTGCTAACAGGGTTCACATACTATAGGGAATACTGTATTAATCCCAGTGAACTCGTTGTTGAGGAGCTAAGCGGGCATGTAATTAATGGTTTTAGGGTACATGGGCTAGTACTACCGGTTTCCCTAGGCAGGGCATTAAGTATACTTAATAGGTATCTAAGGGAACTTAAACCCGAGATCGTTGTAGGGGTTGGGCTAGCTCCAAGGGCTAAGAAAGTTGTTTTAGAGCTTGCAGCATCTAATGTAGCTCATTACCCAGATACACCCGATGTTGATGGATCTTGTGTTTGGATGAAATACCTTGATGATGGTGGGCTAAGGGTTTTAGCTACGAGACTACCAGTACATGAGGTTATGGAGTATTGCTCTAGGAGAGGAGGCCATGATATTACAGTTGGTTTATCCATAGGATCCTACTTATGTAATGCTGTTGCTTATATGATCCATAGGTATGCATGGGATCATGGTGTAGTAGGTGGGTTCATACATATACCACCACATACTGATCTAGCACTTAGGCTTGGCTTGGAGAACTATATGCCTCTAAAACATGTTGTTGATGCTATAGGATGTATCATTAGTACAGTGACCATGTTATATGGTGGGCAAGGGATTTAGTTTATGGAGTAACATAATAGTATTGTGGCTGGGAAAGATGGGTGGTATGCCATGGATTTCTTTGGAATAGATATTCTAGGGCTAATGTTCTGGTTCCTACTACTATACACACTAGTGCATCCATACCTAAAGCATCGTAGCCTACAAGCTGCAAGACTAAAGCTCATAGGTCAGATGGAGAGGAAGTATGGATGGAGAGTTATAACTATGATACATAGGATGGAGAAGATAGGTTTCTTCGGAATACCAGTCTATAGATATATTGATATAGAGGATTCAGAAGCGATCATAAGAGCTATAAGGACTACACCACCACAGCAACCAATAGCCCTAATCCTACACACACCGGGAGGACTAGTACTTGCAGCATCACAGATAGCCATGGCCCTTAAGAAGCACCCGGCTAAAAAGATCGTTATAGTGCCCCACTACGCTATGAGTGGTGGTACATTAATAGCACTTGCAGCTGATGAGATACTAATGGATCCTAGTGCTGTCCTAGGACCACTAGATCCACAGCTCCAGACACCACAGGGAGTATTCCCTGCACCATCCATACTAAAGGTTGCTAGGGAGAAGGGTGACAGGGCTAGTGATACAACTCTCATCTATGCCGATATAGCTGAGAAAGCCCTCAGAGAGATCCAGAACACAATAGTCTATCTACTAAGGGATAAAATGCCTGAGGAGAAAGCCTGGATCATAGCACGTAGACTCACAGAGGGACACTATACACACGACTATCCAATAACCTATGAGGAAGCCAAGGAACTGGGACTACCAGTTTCAACAAATGTACCACCAGAAGTCTATACGTTAATGGAGCTCTACCCACAAGCACTACAGCATAGACCAGGCATAGAGTATATACCAAGACCACAGATCCCACCATACACTGGTAAGGGAGAAAGAAAATAATCCCGGTCTAAATACTGGTGGACCATACATTAAACTATATGAGTAAAGAACATAGTCATATAGTTAAAATATTTCCTTGCCTTATCCATATCCATGTATTTTAATAAATTATTTGTAGTCTTAACACCAGATAATTTCTTATATCTACTATATAGGCCTTTTACCGATTTCTTCCTTCTCTGAACATTAGAAATTATATGTAATTTCTCAAGATCCTTTTCAATATCCATGTACAGCTGGGTATCTGCAAGATTCTCCCTTATATAGTCTCTAAGCAGCATGAGAAGATTATACTCTACAATGGGTACCTCCAAGGAGCCACTAGCCAAAATATGTAGTTGATAAGCGTATCCGACACAGTTTATTTTAGTAACTAGATATGCACCATTAAGGGTTTCATGCCTAATAACATCAGCTACAATAGAGCATCCAGTATATTTCTTAACTATCTGTCCAAGCTTCTCACTAAAATCATTATTTAGAACTGATGAGTCTATAAGTATATCATAATCTATCAATAGAACTATATTCTCTGGTAGCCT
>CAZVHC010000062.1:0-7803 GCA_964627005.1 uncultured Desulfurococcaceae archaeon | reverse complement strand
TTCTCGCCGTTCGCAGAGTAAAGAGATCAGACATGGAGAAACTAGAGAGAGCAACTGGTGGCAGGATAGTATCTAGTGTACGTGACCTTACTGAGAAGGATCTTGGTTATGCAGAACTTGTTGAGGAGCGCCGTGTAGGTAATGACAAGATGGTGTTTATTGAGGGATGTAAGAACCCCAAGGCAGTAACAATACTTGTACGTGGAGCTAATGACATGGTCCTTGATGAGGTGGAGCGCAGCCTTAACGATGCACTCCATGTACTAAGGAATGTACTACGTGAGCCAAAGATACTTGCTGGCGGTGGTGCACCAGAGATCGAGCTTGCACTAAGGCTTCGTGAGTATGCTGAGAAGGTTGGCGGTAAGGAGCAACTAGCTATTGAGAAATTTGCTGAGGCCCTTGAAGAGATACCAATGATCCTTGCAGAAACAGCTGGTCTTGATGCTCTTGACTCCCTGATGAAGCTTAGGGAGCTACATAGTAAGGGCTATGTCAATTCTGGAGTCAATGTACTAAGTGGCAGGATCGAGGAGGATATGACTAAGATAAACGTTGTAGAACCAGCTATTGTCAAGAAACAAGTGATCAAGAGTGCTACTGAGGCTGCAACAACAATACTGAAGATCGATGATATAATTGCTGCTAGTCCATTGAAGAAGGAGGAGAAGGAGAAGAAGGGTAAGGAAGAGATTGGGGGAAAGTATAGTTTTTAGAGAATGAATGATAGATTAGTTTTTTAAACCACATACTATATTTTCTAATGAAGATACATATGGTATGCCTATACCCTACTTGTGGAGGGTGTATATACAAGATGGGTAATGATGGATTGATCGGTCCACCTAAGCTTACACGTTTCGAGATAGCCCGTATTGTTGGTGCACGTGCACTACAGCTCTCCCTAGGTGCTCCACCACTGATTAATGTATCTAAGATAGATATTATAGACCCGGTAGCAATAGCTCTTAAAGAACTCTATGAAGGCGTACTCCCAATAACTATCCGTAGGATGAGACCAGATGGAACAAGCCAACTCATACCAGTTAGAAAGTTACTCCCAGAAGCTAGAGAGTTTATACGAAGAACTCTTGAAAGCTGGAGTCTCCATTAAGTATACACGCTTCTATACAACAACTAGAGGCACTATATACGAGTTCGTACTAAACAGCTCATTAAGTGAGGAGTTATTCGAAAGGATCTATAATGACCTATTGAAAGAGGATCTTATGCCGCTCCAATACATCTACGCAGGAGAGCCAATACTAAGAATAATACCTATTAAGAGGAAGTCACGGAAGAAACTACAGTTAATACTCATGGTAGTGACGTTCATAACGGTATGGTTTACAGGATATGGTTTAACAATAGGTTTCTACAATATAGTAGGGCCTAGAATAGATAATACACTAGTGATCATATGGGCATCAATCTATGCAGCAATATTCCTAGCAGCCCTAGGATTCCATGAACTAGGACATCTATTCATAGCCCGAAACTATAACGTACCAGCCTCTGGACCATATTTCATACCAGCACCACCAATACAGCTTGGATTCTTAGGTACACTAGGAGCAATAATATCTATGGAGGGACTACCACCGAATAGAAGAACACTAGGACTACTAGGGATAATGGGTCCATTAGCAGGTTTTCTAGCAGCTACAGCTATTGGTGTAGTGGGTGTAGTGTTGTCACCTACAATACCTCTGGAGACAGCTGAGAAGCTAGTTGAGTCTGGTGAAGCTGCTCCACTACCATACATGCCTTTAATGCTAATGATACTATCAATGCTTAAGACAGTGCCCTCTGGTGAAACCATTATACTGCATCCACTAGCCTTTATAGCCTTCATAATATATATCATAACATTCATAAACCTAATGCCTATAGGGCAGCTTGACGGAGGCCATGTGGTCCGTACATTTACATCAAGTAGAACACACATGTTCATTGGTACAGTGACAATTATTATAATGGCGTTAATGGGTATTCTTCTACTACTCCTAGGCTATGGTGTAACAATTTATCTCACTCTAGCAATAGTTCTAATGATCTTTAAATTCCTATTCGGGTCGAAACCTCATCCAGGTGCAGCCAATAGCTTATCAAGGATAAGTGGTAGAGACTATTTAATTCTAATAACCTATATTGCACTAATAGTGCTAACAGCCCCAATACCATTGATCTAGGATGGGTAAGTGGATGGTATGAGGAGGTACAGGAGATTATCGAAGGCAATAACAGACTACATAGGAGCACCTAGTAGGAAGAGACAAACTACCATATATAATGATAGGGTAAAGTCTATAGAGATCAGTAGAAGTATATGGGATCTACATGGAAAAGTAGTTGTTATTGCTGAAAAGCCTAAGGCAGCACGAAGAATAGTAGATGCATTATCCTATAGGGTTAAACCACGTCTTATCCGTGGAGATGGTGTACCATACTGGGTTCTAAGGCTAAAGGATCTAGAAATATATGTTGCACCATCTGCCGGCCACCTCTTTGGACTACATACTAGTCTCCATGGATACCCTGTTTTCCAGTATGAATGGAGACCCCTCTACGAAATAGATCGTGGATCAAGCTATACACGTAAATTCATAAAGCTCCTATCAAGAATATGTAGGGATGCAGATTACTATGTTAATGCATGTGACTATGATGTTGAGGGATCAGTTATAGGCTACATGATCATTAGGAGTTTCGGGGACCCCCATCGTAGCCTCAGAGCAAAATTCTCAAGTCTAACACCAACAGAGCTTAGGAAAGCATTTAACCATTTATCAGGTCTTGACTGGAATATGGTTGAAGCGGGTCTATGTAGACATGAGCTTGACTGGATATGGGGGATCAATGTAAGCCGTGCACTTATGGATGCTATTAGAACAGTTAGTGGCAAAAGACTGGTACTTAGTGCTGGCCGTGTACAGACACCAACGCTTAAATATGTCGTATCGAATGAGATTGAAAGAAACCTCTTCATACCACTACCGCAGTACAGTATATCAGCTATAATAGTCGTTAATAGTGAAAAATACACTCTAGAATATAAGGGTGAATCAATAGAGACAAGGAGGGAGGCACAAGATATTGTAGAGAAGATCAGGGGTGTAAAGTACCTAAAAGTTATTGACTACAGTGAAGAGTACCAGAACATAAAGCCCCCACCACCTTTCAACCTAGGTGATCTGCAGGCTGAAGCAGCTAGAGTATATGGTTTCAGCCCATACAGGACACAATCAATAGCTGAACAACTATACCTAAATGCCTACATAAGCTATCCAAGAACCAATAGCCAGAAACTACCAAAGGATCTAAACTATCGTGAGATACTAAACAATCTATCAAAGATCCATCAATACAATAGCCTAGTAAAACAGTTACTGACAGAAACAAAAGGAGTTCTAAAACCAGTTGAGGGACCTAAGGAGGATCCTGCTCACCCAGCCATATACCCTACTGGGATCATACCCAAGGGCCTTAGATCTGATGAACAGAAAATATATGATCTTATTGTCAGGAGGTTTTTAGCAGCATTTGCACCATCTGCAAAGATCGTTCATAGGATAGTGTATTTCAGACCATTACCCCCAGCTCCGCAGGCACTATTTGCTTTATCAGGTAAAGAAATTGTTTATGAGGGATGGTACAAGTACTATCCATTCCATAGGCCATCGGAGAAATATGTTCCAGTCTTTAGGATTGGCCAGATAGTTAAGATATATAGGGTAGTAGCTAGGAAGAGCTACACAAAACCGCCTGATAAACTATCTAAGATAAAGATCCTTAAGTGGATGGAGAATTCACAAATAGGTACAGAAGCTACAAGGGCGAGAATTATAGAGATCCTCTTTAACCGTAGATACCTTGTTTCTAGAGCTGGCAAGGTTGATGTGACAGATCTTGGTTTAGCCATTATAGAGGTCCTTGATGAATACTTTAACGAGCTAACAAGCGTTGATCTGACACGTAAGTTTGAGAATTATATGGAGATGATCAGATTTGGTAAGATGAGCCGTGATAAAGTGGTTAGTGAGGCACGGGAAACCCTGAAGAAATTGATCGAGGAATTCAATATGAGGAAGAATGAGGTGGGGCTAAAGCTCTCATGGAGACTTAAGCTACTAGAACCTGAGAATAAGTGTAGACTATGTCATAGGGAGAGCTATAGGGATGGGCTCTGTAGATACCATTATGAAGCCTATACAAGAGTTATTAAATACTATAGGGAATGGAGGAGGAGAGAAGGGATCACATGGAGAGAATACGTTGAAGAACTAAAGGGTTTCAAAAACACTGGGAAATGGGTTAAGGAGGTTATTGAAAAACTACCGGATACCATGGAACCATAGAGATAGATAGCCGAAATATGGTATCTTAAATACTATTCCATTACCTACTGTGATCACCTTTCCCTCAACACGTTCATAAGGTATCCACCCCGGATCTGGTATAGGGTTATTATCGCCCTTAGTCCTATAGTAGTACCTTCCATGATCTTCTCTAACATATATAACTCTATGGATAACAAGCATACCCCTTGGATTCTTATAGATAATAACATCACCTACATGGATATCCTGTGGTGAAGGCTTATAGGATATAACTAGATCTCCTTTTCTAAGCGTAGGACACATACTGTATCCTTCAACAACAGCTAGGGGAACACTACTTCTTGTCACGTATGCAAGGATATTCTTTGAAAAAATAGCTATCACCACTAGAATAACCATGATTATATACTCGATATACTTCTTCTTCAAAACAATCTTCATAGGCTATATACACCTATAACGATACTATTTCTAATCCTCAAACTCCTCCTCAAGATTATCAATATCTATCTCAATAATCTTTGGGGGCCTCCTCTCCTCCTCTTCCCTCCTAATCTCCTTGCCACCAACCTCAACACTTGATCCACCAACCTTAATCTTACTAACAACCCCTCTCCACCTATAGCCACATTCTGGACACTGGAAAACACCCATTACCGTAACCGTTATCCTACCCTTCTTATCGGGTATTGGTGCTACTAATTGCCATGTCTTAACTGGCTCTTTAACCTCTGTACCACATTTAGGGCATTTATTGACACGGGTTTTGCGGGGCATGTTGTTTCATCTCTTGCTTCTCATTAACTAGTATTCATTAGTATTGTAGCTAGAGTAGATAATAAAGTATTATGTCTATTGCTAGGAGTAGAACATAGATCTCCACACATACCATGTGAATATAGACTCTATTACACCGTCTAACCATCATGGACATGGTTGCTGTAATGTATAGTAGTGTAGCAGTTAAGCTTGTAGGTAGTGTTTCTGGAAGAGCATATGCTATTGCAAGTCCATTACTGATCAGTAGGAGTGAGAAAAGTATAGAATACACGCTCCACCCCCTGATCAATCTATGGATTCTCATGAGATACAGTGGATAGATTATGGCGAATACCAGGAGGAGAAATATTATATGTAATGGATTAACACCACTACTATATATACTGGGATAAACCATTACCATACACCAGACTGGTGATAAGGCATGTACGTACTATCAAGCACAATAGATGAGGTATTCCATATAAAGACTATTCGTGCACGCCAAATACTCGACTCACGTGGAAACCCCACGGTAGAGGTGACAGTAGCTACGGAGGGAGCAGGAGTAGGTGTAGCAGCAGCACCATCGGGTGCATCAACTGGTAAGCATGAGGCGTGGGAACTTCGTGACGGAGGTAAAGAGTACCATGGTAAATCGGTATTAAAGGCTGTTGAGAACGTTAATAAGATTATAGCACCAGCTCTTATGGGAATGGATTCCCGGCTCCAGAGAACAATTGATCAGAAGATGATCGCCCTAGATGGGACAGCTAATAAGAGCAGGCTAGGGGCAAACGCTATAGTAGCTACAAGCCTAGCAGTAGCAAAGGCAGCTGCATCAACCTATGATCTACCGTTATATAGGTATCTCGGAGGCTTTAAAGCCCATACCCTACCAGTACCAATGCTAAACATAATCAATGGAGGTGCTCATGCAGGTAATAAGCTTGACTTCCAAGAATTCATGATTGTCCCAGTGGAATTTGATAGCTTCAGTGAAGCGATCAGGGCAGCCGTAGAGGTTTATCATGAGCTTAAGAAGTATCTAAAGAACCGGTATGGTGCATCAGCAATAAATGTTGGTGATGAGGGAGGCTATGCACCGCCGATGGAGAGGGTTAGGGAAGCCCTAGATGCTCTCATGGAATCCATAAGGGCTGCAGGCTATATCCCGGGACAGGATATAGCTTTAGCACTTGATGTGGCTTCTAGCCAATTCTATGATGAGGAGAGGAAAGTATATGTTGTTGAGGGGGTCAACTATACAAGTGATAAGCTACTCGAGCTATACATGGAGCTTGTTGATGAATACCCCATAGTTAGCATAGAGGATCCATTCTATGAAGAAGATTTCCAGGCTTTTGCTGAAGCTACTAAGGTTCTTGGGAAGAAAGTATTGATCGTTGGAGACGATCTATTTACAACTAATCCTGAGAGACTAGCAAGAGGTATAGAGGCTGGTGCAGCAAATGCTGTACTTGTCAAGGTTAACCAGATCGGTACTTTGACCGAGACAATGGATGTTATAGAGTTAGCACATAGAAACGGCTATAGAGCCATAATAAGCCATCGTAGTGGAGAGACAGAGGATACTACAATAGCTGATCTAGCGGTAGCATTTGAGACAGGATTAATCAAGACAGGTGCACCAGCTCGTGGTGAGAGGACAGCTAAATACAATAGGTTATTAGCTATAGAAGCTGAATTAGAAAAACCATATTATCCAGGACATAGGGTATTTCCTAGGAAGCCAACATAGTCTTTTTACAAAAACATCTCTCTAACATATCTTCCCGAATCCCCAGCTCACTAGGGCAACACAATACCAGTTATTATCAGTATTACTGCAAAGAACACTAGAAACTTAATGAACTGGCTAAACGTCATCTTGGGTAACTGCTTTATAAACGTCACTAGAAACCATAGTGCAAACCCCACGCCAAGGAATAATAGTATCAATATACCGGCAAGCACTAATGTCGTACCAATACCCTGAGCACCGCCAAG
The DNA here is from genome assembly GCA_964627005.1 of uncultured Desulfurococcaceae archaeon. Taxonomy (GTDB): domain Archaea; phylum Thermoproteota; class Thermoprotei_A; order Sulfolobales; family Desulfurococcaceae; genus CAZHDB01. Next base: position 694 of record CAZVHC010000062.1, on the reverse strand, counting down.
CACACTACCAATCGTCTGCAGAGCATTTACTAGAGACTCTAGGCCCATACAATACCCCCTCCATATCCTATCTAAACAAATGCTTGTCATGAGAAAGGGTAAAAAATAACTAGACCCAATAGGGTATAGTGAATGATGATGGTTAAAAGCGTGGAAGCCCCTCCATGGGGCGATGCCATACACCAGGCTGCTGATCAAAACATGAACGGTTCTAAGGGGAGCTCTATAATGGGTTCTCTGGTTTAAAAAGTTATCGTTTACAATGCTAGTTCTAGAACCCATGTGAGGGGTCTCCGGGTTGGAGGTTCAGGTTGAAAAGGTTGAAAAATATCTTGGTCAACCAATAAAGGATCCATATGGTAGGGTAATTGGTCATCTAGTAAGCTTCTATAGCGATAGCGACGGCTATGTAACCGATCTAGAGATCTGTCTTGGAGAAACAACGTTTAAACAGTTACCAGTAGATAGGTTTAAGTTTACTGGTGAAGGGCTCATACTAGTGCCTGAGTGGCAGTATCAAGCTGAAAAGGTTGCTCAGAGGCTTGAGAGGCTTAAGAAAAGGCTCCATGCACTAGAGGATCTATATAGTAGGAAGGAGATCCCAAGACACGCATATGAGACTTTCAAGAAAAAGCTTGAGGATGCACTCATGAAGGTTAAGGAGGAGTCTCGCAAGGTTAAGGAGCTACTCAAG
>CAZVHC010000061.1:0-7965 GCA_964627005.1 uncultured Desulfurococcaceae archaeon | reverse complement strand
AGCAACGCTACCGAAACACCCACTAGAGCCTCCATCTCAACACCAGTTCTAGCAGTCGTCTTAACGGATACACGGGCCAATATACGGTCATCACCAATAACCCTAAACTCAACACCAACATGTGTGATCGGGATGTTATGGCATAGAGGCAGTAGATCGGGTGTCCTCTTAACAGCAGCTATAGCAGCCACCCTAGATACTGTAAACACGTCACCTTTCTCAACACGTCCCTCCAAGATCCTCTTGATAGTCTCAGGCTTAAGCCTAATAACACCCTCAGCAACAGCCTCACGATAAACAACATCCTTACCAGATATATCAACCATAGACATGGGCTTCACCAAGGTAGAGTATTATCCTAATAAGACAGTTATAAGATGAGATTATTAAACCGTAGCTAGGTATAGTCTATTACCTAACAACAACCTTATATATTGTCTTAACAAGCTTCTCAACAGCTAGTAAAGCTCTCTCAATATCCTCACGATCAGCATGTCCTTCATAGAAATTCTTATGCATAGAATCAGCCATAAGCCAAGCATCCCTAACCCAGTCTCCAAATTCATTTGCAACAATAGATTTATACCTCCATAAATCAACATGCCTATATACATGCTTCTTATGTTTATGGAGAACATAGGCCTTTATAGCTAATGCAGCAGCACCCCATATCTTCTCACTAGCTTGTCTAAAATTATTCCTTCCAAGTTCAGTCCGTGCTTGTCTAATAAGATCATTTGCAGCCTCTACATAGTTCCTCGCCTTACTCTCCGGATCCATGTCTCTCATAAGCATATCCAGTAGTATCTCATCAATAGATCTACCAGTCTCTTCACATAGCCTCCTAAGTTCTTTCTCCACAGTCTGAGAGATAGTTATCGTAGGCATACTATACTCTCCCTTCAAGGATCAATTTATACACATACCTATTTATTACTTAAACTTAAAGAATGGCTCACGTAGCATATTTGCTTTCTCAAACCCTCTTTTCACAGCCTCTCGATCCCTTTTCAATATAGCCTCTCTAATATCTACTAGATTGTCATTCCGGTAGATACATGTCTTCAACCTACCATCGGGTGTCACCCTCAGTCTTGTACAGTTCATACATAGTTCTGGGTTACAGTATCCAGACACCAATGTCACATGAATACCTGTTGGGAGTACATAGGTTGGTCTAGACTGGAACTTCCGGATATACTTCCTAATAGAGATCCTTTCAAGATAATCTCTTATAGTATCTAGTGTGACATGGAGTCTACTATAGTCCTTAACAGCTAGTCCAAGTGGTATAAGCTCTATAATATTGAGATCAGCACCAATCTCCTCAGCAAAACCTATTATGTCACGGTATTCACTGATATTAATGGTCATAACTAGGTAGTCAAGCTTAATAGGGATCCCCGTATCAACTGCTGCCCTAATACCCCTTAGGACTCTATCAAGATCGCCTCCTCCAGTGACTGCTCTGAATACCTCCCTACGTAGGGAGTGGAGACTAATATTGAGTCTATCAAGACCTGCATCAACTAGCCTAACAGCATAGCGTTCAAGGAGGCTAGCATTAGTGGTAAGGGATAGCTCATCACTATATACTGAGATCTCATGGACTATATCAACTATATCACTCCTGACAAGTGGTTCACCACCAGTAATCTTATAGTACTTTATACCAAGTTCACTAGCTATACTGGCTAGGAACCCCCAATCACTAGCTGTTAGCTCGTCACCAATACCACCAACTATACCCTCCATATGACAGAATATACATCTAAAATTACACCTACTAGTAACACTAATCCTAAGATGAGTCAAGGCCCTACCAAAACGATCGATTAAAACCATACCACCATAACCACATAACCATATATTCAGTACCTAGAACAAATGATCACACTAATTAGTTTTCCCATAAATAACCACCCCATAAAACACTATAGAAGATACCCTACTAATAAACTATAACTATATAGATTATACCTGGATACCCAACAATTAACTACATGCATGCTTCTCAAATGACTAACAATAAATATGAATTAATACATCACCAAATATATACCCCAATATACTATAAGTGGAATAGGGAATATGCATTGAGTATATATAGAAACACGATCCCATTTATTGGAAGAGCATATGAGCTAGATTACCTAATTAGACAATCTACAGTACTAGGAATACCATCTAGAGAGTTACTATTCATATGTGGTCCGCCAGGTATTGGTAAGACTAGATTATCCATGGAGACAATCTCAAGGCTTAAAGATAAGGATATATTGGCTATATACATATCTGTGGGTAGTTATGATAACTATTTAGATTCATTAAATAATATTATTAAGCAAATAGATTCATTTATAGAAAGATATAGTATCCAGGATCGGGTGATTAATGCAGTAAAGAAAGTGTTTAGCGATGTAAAGATCTCCATATCCCCACTTAACCCCTTTACACAAGCATTTAGTATTGAGTTATCTCGTACTGGAAGGCATGGTGTACTAGATCTATTTTATAGGGTCTTTGAGAAATTATCTAGTCTATTCTACAATATGGGTGGTGGTGTTATCTTTATTGATGAGTTGCAGAATATTCTTAAATTAGCTAGTGGATGGAGCCCTTATGGATTATTTAAGTTCTTCTCATCTATACAGGAGTATTTAAGTAATGGTTTTGTAAAGTTTGTCCTTGTTACAAGTGATTATTTGTTTAGGAAAGAGATTGTAGCTAATGTCCCGGGTGAGCATATCACTACTTTTTATCTAGGTGAGCTAGGTTTTAATGATACACTAGATTTTATACGTTGTTATAGTGAGCATCTGGTTAGGGATCAAAGGCTTCTCAAGGATATCTTGGATAATGTTGACCATATTGCTGGGTTTATAGGTGGTTTTCCAGATAAGATCATATCGTTCATTAGGAAGGTGGTATTATATAATAGTGTGTCTAAGGCCATTGATTCACTTGTGAAAATGGTGTCTGAGGATGTTATAGCTAAGGCGTTGAGTGTTGAGCAAACACATAATCTCGATCTAAAGGTATTGTTTACTAGTATGACTGATAAGCCATTGAGTATAAGGGATCTATATAGAGGTTTAGATAGGTCTTATCAGAGAGCTATTGATGATCTTGTGAAATATAATATTCTACAATATGCTAATAGCAGTTATCTTGGGATATATAGGTGGAATAGTGCATCTGGTGGTGAGGGTGGATTAGACGTAGTTGCTCCATCATCACGTTTACATCTATATGGTATCTGTAGCATTACCGGGAGTGGATCTAGTGTATGTGGTCTATTGAATGAATACTATAAAGCACTAATCTAGCCTATATATCAATACTTGATATATTGTCTTTTAAACAAGTATCTTGTATAGTATGCTACTGGTATAGCTGATAATATACTACCTATTGATGGAATAGGTATTGTCATATAGTTCTCAATAATTTCCGGGTTCTCCCTACTCCATGGGAACATGTATGGATATACTGCTGTAGGTTCTCCAGTCATCATTAATACGAGCGTATCAATTACGAGTACTGATAAGGTAGTGATTACAAACCATGGAATACTAATTAGTATGAATAACCTATGGAGCCCATGTACTCTCCCAGATATCCTACTGAATATTATGTATGGAGCAACAACATATGTTATAATACCATCACATAGGAACACTATTGATCCAAATACCATATAGGCATCAAACAATCTATTTACTACAATATAAGCTAGTGCAAAGAGGTACACTAGCCCCATTATAACCAGTAGCATGAGGGCTGGGAGGAATCTTCTTAGATACAATACCATGTACCTAGTAATCCCGGATACGCTACCAACACTTATCTCCCTAGACGCTATAGCATATATACATGTATACTTCCAATAGACATATATGAGTGAAGATTAAGTACATGATTATGATGCGTAGGTCTACTGACACACGATCACACCCTAGATCAAGTCTTAAAATACCATGTATACCAGAGAGATCAGTGTTTATGGGGAATGTGATATTAATTTCAATTTTATCAGCAGGATACATATGGATAGCTTGGCTACGGCCATTACCAAGATCCATTGATTCGGTATAACTCTTATTCATAAACACAAGTTTATAGTTAGCAATTACTTGTTGAGAAATAATTGATTTCCTAACATCAACTACGTAGTTATTTAAATAGACATTATCTGGATATATATTAGAATATACAAGGACTACATGGAATCTACCCCTAACCCCATACACTACACGATCCCATATACTATCATTAGCTTCTCTTGTAGAAGAGTATAAGATGGTGTCATCACTGAATTCTATAGTGTATAGGAGCCTTATAGTAAACTCTCCTATTACAGTATTTGTTATCTTTAGCATGACAGTACCTGGATTTCCATTACTGAGTAGTTCCACGAGTACAGGTACTGGAATAGCCTTATACTGACTAAATAGTGTAGCTAATACTTTTGGCTCAACATTGATCACGAGATCCTTGGTCTCACCACTATGTAGATACACTGTACCAGTAAATACACCACCTACACTGATCGATACACTATAGTATAGTTGCTGTGATAAACGATCCTCTACCGAAACCCTAATTGTTTTCTCTGGAGAGCTCCTTGTAAGAAACATATCTCCTTGTATAAGCTGTTTTTGTTGGCTGATACCTTATCTCAATAACATTCCCATCATAATCCCCACCAGATCCTCCACCAGGTACTGGTTGTTCCCATGTAATCCTCCAATCTATATCATAGTGTAGTTTTATGGGATGGGTGTTTACGTATCTATGTAGCCTAGCTATCAAGTGATCATCATAACCCAGCTTCTCCATATAATCCATTAGCATTGGTGGTTCTGATGCAGTAAAGTAATCATTCACGTCACTATGTTCATAGGCTCCAAGGATAGGTAGGTCACCAGCTCCATCTCTAACATGACCACCTATAAATAAGTAGATAGTGCCTACACATATTCTATCACTAGGTCTAAGAAACCCTATCTTAAACACATTAGCTCCACGTGCAAATTCTGGTTTGTTCCTCCATGGACTAGTTTCTAGGGGTATGTACGTGGTAGTTTAATCATTATCTTTGTCCTATTATTAATGGTCTTAGGCATGATGTATATATTTGTCATACTAGAATGTAGGCTACGGTCAAAAACTCTAATGGGTAGTGTTGATCGGTACCTGCCATCGTAGTAGCCAAAAGATATTGATAATGGGGATTTACCAATTACCTGTGGTATACCTGTTGCATTAAATACTAGTACTCTACCGCTATAGTATAGCTCATAATAAATCTCTGGATCACTTCTATTAAGATGAAGCCTAGTAGTTACATCATTAATTATCCTATCTAGATCAAACTGATCAAAGCCTCTATCATCAATAACTATATGGTATGGGAGAAGTGGGAGGCTAAGGATAATAATCGATAGTATAACCAGTGTTAATAATGGGGTATAAGTGCTTTCCACTTTCTCACCAAATATATGTCTATAGAGTACACTTTATTTTCTCTACCTTTTAGGTAAGTTGGACGTAAACTATAGTATACCTTAGAGAATATCAAGAGCTCACCATTATTTGTCAATATATTAACCTACACGTTGTTCCTCATAGAACATTATCCTTATAGAGACTATAATAATGGTGATAAAATATTATATCGTGATATTGTAGAGAATATATGGGGCTAAAGGATATGAGTCTTAAGGCTGATATAAGAAGATCATATATGATCTGTTGAAGACGGACATAGAGTTTAGGTATGCTGTAGCAGGTTATCTTGGAATACTTGATGTACTTAAGAGAATAGATGATAGTACTAGTGCAATAAGGGATCTACAGAAGGAAATAAGGGATTTTCAAGCTCAAGTAAAGGATCTACAGTTGCAGGTGAAGAAGCTGTATGAGGTTATAGAGGGGCATGGAAGGGCTATTAGGGAGTTAGTTGCTACAGTCCATAGTATTGGTATGAGATATGGTATTAGTACAGAGAAGGCTTTTAGAGAGTCTATAAAGTATCTAATAAAAGATCCTTTAGGAACACATAGAGTTACTAAGTGGAGATACTATGATAGTGAGGGGATAGTCTATGGACATCCATCAGAGATTGACGTGGATATCCTCATAAGCGATCATGAGCACACAATCATTGAGTACAAAGCATATGCTGACAAGAGTGGCCTGGCTGAACTATATCGTATAGGAAAGCTCTATGAGAAAGTAACTGGTGTAATGCCGAAGCTCATCATGGTGGCGGCAAGCTATAGGAGGAGAGCTAAGGAGTTAGCCGATAAACTAGGTATAGAGATCAGGGGTGTTGCTGTAGATTAGTCAGCCAAGGCTGATCAAATCATCCCCTCATGGAGTCATATCCGCCTGAGCTCATCACTACATGATACATTACCCCATAAACTCTTATTAAAATAGCCGACACCAATCTTCAAAACACTCTATGGAGATAAAGGGATAACCTATACCGGGAACAATAGGAGACAATAACCCTCCCACATAGGCCACGTGTCCCACATGGGAGGGGCGGCTGGGAACCTCCAGAGATTCTAGGGCCCGGGAAAGCCCTATCCTCTCCAGAGGCTTGATAGACCGCTATTAACGATCTATTCCCAGCCGCAAGTAGTTCTCTGTACCTCACCTATATCATGTCTTGTGTAGGAAAGATACTTTCTGTATGGGGGCAGAAGCACTTATTAGGTTAGTTTAGTACAGTTTAGTATGGGTTAGGATAGAATGCCTATTGATGTTGAGAGGTTGTTGAAGCCTAGGGAGTTCTGCGGGATTGTTGGTATTAGCTACTCTACTTTGAAGCAATGGGTTCGTGAAGGGAAGGTTAAGGTTCTACGTAGACCCAAGGAACACTTCTAAACTATGCCCAATACATAATACTCTAATAAACTATGGTAATGGCTCTAGGGTAGGTAGGTGCAGTAAAGGTGGTGAGCTTTGGCATCGTGATGTTGTTGCATGTTGGAATCTCCTCCTTAAAGCCCTGCGGGGTGATGGGAGCATTGCTCCAAGCCCCGTAGGGTACGCTCTCCTAGATGGGAGCCCTGTGCCGTTGGGCTCGACAGCCACCCATGACCCCATAACCCTGCCCAAAGGGTTATGGATGAGGTGGAAGTCCCTAGAGGGTATCTTAACTCATCCTAAACCACCACAAAATATCCTCTAGGGACAAACGGGTATGGTTATTAGATTTACTGGTATCTATTTATTCCCTGGGTGATGAGGCCCCTACTCTCATGGAGGCCGGATTTTCCGGTCTGTGATGATGTCCTCCCGGTCCTGGCTGATATTGTTAGTTTGCTGCTTGGATACAGCCTGCTTTTTCCAGGACTCTCTCAACTATTGACTGGAATACATGGTGTGGTACGTAGCCCGGGATCATTGTTGCTGGTTCTCCGTCTATGAATGCTATTGTTGTTGGTGTTGACATTATATTGTATCTCCAAGCGGTCTCTGGATCGTGTTCTACATTGATCATTACAAAGCCTGCTCTACCCCTATACATTCTACCTACGTCTATGAATACTCTATGGAAGATCCTACAGTATGGACAGTATGTGGAGTAGAAGTTTACGAATAATACTCTACACTTCCTCATAATCCCCTGGATCTCATTCCAACTCCTAACCTCAAGACCAACTGGTGGAGGCTCCCTACAGCATGGCTGGGTAAGTGACCTAGATATATACCTATGTGCAAGTCTCTCCAACAACTCATTAAGTTCTTCATCAAACCCCATACACAGTCACCATCAACAACACTATGATGGTACTAGCAATATATAAGCTAGACCTTGTGTAAACCATGTATCAGCTACCGTGAGGCTCCATCATCCCTCTACGGGTCTCTTGTGAGAGGAGGAATCATCATGGGTAGAAAGGGTGGGGGATTCTGGGGGAAGCCCCAGCCTCATCCAAACCCCAC
>CAZVHC010000060.1:0-8086 GCA_964627005.1 uncultured Desulfurococcaceae archaeon | reverse complement strand
GAACATTCTATGGATCAATAATTACCTATCTAGCAAGCAAAGGACATGATCCATCCGAACTAAAATATTCAATAAATACTAGTAATCTCTATCCAGCTAACTATGGCTTGTCATTTCCAGCTATCCCATATACTGTAGTATGTAAGACCAATAAATGCATAGATAAAGCTCTTCTTAAGGTGCTTATTGATAAGCTTTATAGTGGAAATATTAAGTATCGTGAAAATGATCTTGTTAAACTATATCAGTACTTAATTGATAAAATTAATGAATGTGAAGTTGGTAATTATAGGATTGCAAGTGATTATTTAATTAGATCACTAGCTGGCAAACCAATATACTGTAATAGTAAAGATTGTAATAAGGATAACAAAGATAGAGAAAAATGCTGTAAACATAAGCCCCTGAAAACAGTTGTACTAGAATCCGTTGGTATATCACCAGTCACTAGGAGTTCTTATGCAGGCCTAGTATATACTTATGAGGCATTAGAACCTGGTCAATACTTACATGGGTTCATAGCATGTGATGAACAAGTTGTAGAGATACTTAAGAATGATCTCAATAACGCCCTGATATACATGGGCCGTGGTATCTCAAGAGGCTATGGTAGGGTGAGAGTGACGTTAGTTAGTGAAAAGTTTGATAATAAATATGATCTTAGGAATATTATTGAGGAATCCTTTAGAAACGTAGTTAATAAATTAGGTAGAAATTACCAGATACTAGTATCACTTAGTCCGCTAGCCATTGGAGGACAGGGTAAAATATTACCGATAGACATCAAGAAGGATCTTGCCGGCATTGTTTCTATGGTATCTGAATTGTATATAAGCTGGAGTAAATTACATGGTATTCTAAAACCCATATACAGTATGCCTGGACATGGGAGTCTTTCCCATATGCTACTTAAGAAAAACTATGTGGAGACCATTAATAGGTATGAAGAAATACTACTATCAAATCCGGGGATTAATTTCCTAATACCTCTTGATGTATATGGGAAACTACTTGTTGGAGAGTGATGAATGTGTTTGTAAGATATAGATCTAATACTATTAGCCTAGAACCTAGTAGGGATTATCATCTTTTAACAGTTAAACTTCCATTTAAGGTTAAAGCACCAATAATTATTGGAAAAGGTGTTGAACCAGGACTAAATATTAGGGAGACTATAACGATCACTATAGGTGGGAAACAATACTTCATAATACCAAGTGGTAGTCTCAAAGGTGTTTTTAGGAAATTATCTGCTGCAATAGCCTATAAAATGGTTAATAAACTTCAACCACACATAGGACAAGTGATCATGACACATGATGAAGATAAAGTTAAACACAAGATTGATATGGAATATGGAGACTTGATAGAGCAACTTTATAGTCAAAATAAAGATGTAATGGATAGGATATGTTTTAGTAAAAAGAACATGTCTTGTAATAGACTAAAGAAAGAAGATCTGGAAACATATATGGAATTAGTACTTAGCTTATACTGTCCTATCTGTAGTCTTTATGGTTCTAAACATTATGCTGGTGTTATAACGTTTAAACCAGTAATTATACCATTTGAGGAGAAAACCGTTGATATAAGGTATCACGTGGCAATTGATCGTAGGTCTAGGACTAAGGAGGATAGAGCACTATACATGGATCACCTACTATATTATGTTGGTAAAGCTGTTAACATAGAGTTTATCGTGAAGGATTTGGAACCCGGTAGTTTGGCTTCTAAACTGTTAGCATCAACACTAGAATACATAAGTGTATCAGGCCTATTGGTTGGTGGTGGTAAGAGTATAGGTTATGGATTAATGGAGATGGATAAGGACAACGTTGTATGGAGCTATAGGAGATACACATCATATAATGAATACATATCGCCAATGACTGGAAAAGGACTCAGTACACTACTAGATCTACTAAGGGAGTAGAATATATAGATAATGTTTAACCTCAACCTCTTTTTCTCACTTATCAATACATATTGTGTCAATAGAACCATATCCCAGTTCTCTTTTCCTACCAATACCATAGACTGTCACATAGGCTATTCTCTCAAGGAGTTCATGATCAATTTTCTCTATATCGAGCTTTAACTCTATATAATCACCTAGTTCAGTCTTTTTCACACTAAAGGAGACCATATAATCACCATAGGTACTTATGATCTTCTCTATATCCTTTAATCCATCCACTACCGGCGTTCTCGATCTAATAAGTATATATCTACACTTACTAATGTTCTCCAATATCTTATTTACAAGATCTGATACTAATATATATCCTAAGATAATGTCATTAGGTATGTTTACAACTATATTTTTCATAGTCTCATCATCTAAGGGGATAATGTATACGCTATTTAAAGTGATCTTTGATACAAACTTACACCCTTTACTAATATTCAATACTTCATAGATCCTTGTTAATGGGAAATCTTTGTAAGGATACTTTATCTTAATAACTAGTCTATTCTCTTTATCCATATAGTAGATCACCATTTCTATCTACTACTTTTCCTTACCTTATCCATTGGATCACTTTTATGCCTCCATAATCCCTGTCCAAAACTTATAATTATTATTCCAAGGGCATCAATTAACTGATCACTTATCAAGGGTTCATCAATATATGGGTTAATGACAAGAGTGCATTGGATATTATTGGTAAACTTGTTATTGAGGGCTAAACTCACCAAGGCCTTATCTTTAACTATGTAAATAGGTACTGAACCACCAGCAGTAAAGGCTTCCTCAACAATAATCTCTTCAGAAGGCCATAGACCAAGATCACGTGCTAAACCAAGTGGAACAGCTAACTCGGGCTCAACAGCCTCATATCCAGAGTTAACAAGAGCATCTGTAGTCGCACACTTATCCCTTACACAAACCCTGAGCTTTACACGTACACCCATTACTCGACCCTCTTATAGACACCAATACGTCTAGTTCTCCTCAATAAACCCATTCTTCTCTTAAACAACTTTCTCCTAGCTCTTCTAATCTCCTCCTCAGACAAGCCCTTCCCCACTACTAATATACTCTCAAAGACCCTTAATACACTATAGTCAATGACATTTATATCCATACATAGCTACACTATATGTATATGAGGAAGTAAAGACGCTATATCTCCTTGTAGCTTTATCACATGTTCTAATTCTTATTGGAATAGTGTGGCAAAAATGATGAGGTACTGTTGGGATACATAGAAGTTCTCTATAAAGATCAATTGTACCTAGATTCTAGGCAGTAAATTAGCAATACCTAGCCTATCTACTAGAAAACATAGAGGTGAGATTTTACAGCAGGATCTGGGAATAGATTTCCAAGGATCCAAGTCTAGGATAAATTATAGTATTCCATGGTCTCAACAAGAAGATCAATTTACATGAGTCTAGAAATACCACTCTTAGCAATAGCCTCACTCTCTATATTCCAACAATTCTTTGTTTAACCATCTCCTCTTTTCATCATCACTAAGTGTCTCTAGATACAATTCTATAGCTTCTCTAATGTTTCTCAAGGCCTCATCAACTGTATCACCCTGTGTATGACAACCGGGTAATGCTGGTACAAAGGCAATGTATCCACCAGTCTCATCCTCTAATATAATTACGTCAAACTCCTTGATCCATTTCTCCACGTAATATACACCCTCCAACCATACAACTATATACAATCCTAGATATACATTGCTATTTCAGCAATAGGTTGACTATAGATGTGAAAACATAGATAATACCTCTTGTCCACCATCAAAGTAGATAGTCTAGTTAACAAGGGCATAAGCTATCACGTAAACGGAGTATATGATCGAATACTCAGGCTATGAAAAGACTAGAAAACATACTATAGGAGATAATTTTTCTGATAACAGCTCTTTTGTAGTGTTGGTGTGTGGGAAATAGATTATATTATAAAACATTGGTGTTATTAAAGCTAGATAGAGTTTAATACGTGCTACAGTACTGTATTATTATGGGTGTTTACTTTATGAGTACTACTATATCAATCCGTGTATCTAGGGAGTTAAAGAGGAAGATGGATAGCCTACGTGGGTATATAAACTGGAGTGAGGAGATAAGGAGGTTCATTGAGAACCGTATCAGGGAGTTTGAGCAGCAGAAGGCTATAGAGGAGCTTGAGAAGATTATAAAGAGACTGCCCCCATGCCCTAGGGGAACTGCTAGGGAGTATGTGAGGGGGGATCGTGATAGTTATTGATGCATCAGCACTGACAAAGTATATATTGCATGAGGAGGGATGGGAGACTATAAGTGGGTATGTTAGGGAGAGGAAGCCGCTGTACTCAATTGATCACGTTATAAAGGAGGTAGGGAATGCTATATGGAAACACTGCCGTCTAAGAAAGATCATTGGTCAAGATGAGGCCATAGAGCTTTTCCATGCACTTCTAAACTCATAGAGACAAATGTAATCATATTAGAGCTTGAGACAAACTATGCAGTATCAGTACTGGAGATAGCATTACAACACGGTATATCGTTCTATGACTCACTCTACCTAGCACAGGCACAGAAATATGGAGAACTATTAACAAGTGACGAGAGACAGGCAAAAATAGCTACTAAGCTAGGTGTAAAAGCGTATCTAATAACATAATGACTGAAAAACCATAAGAACATAAACTCCAGCGTATCGATTTTTATTATACTCTGGAGTATTATACTCTGGGGTATAGTAGTATGTTGTTTATTGATAGAGAGTATGAGTTAGGTGTTCTAGAGAAGGCCGTCAGTTCTAGCAGGAGTGAACTAGTTATTGTCTATGGTAGGAGACGTATTGGTAAGACTTTTCTTCTGAGGTTTTTCCAAAGGCTTTATGGCGGTGTTTACCTTGTTGTTAACTATAGTGATCGCAGCCTTATCCTTAGGGATTTATCGAGACAACTCAATACCGAATATAATGCTGGAGTCGGGCTATCTGAGTCTTTTAGGGATCTATATATCATGGCTATCCGTGTGTCTGAGAGATTATCATCTAAGAAGCCTGTCATAGTAATTGATGAAGCTCAGAGACTAGCTGGTTCTGGTGGTTTAGCTGAGCTACAGTATCTTTGGGATAAATTGTTGAGGGAATGGAATGTATTGGTTGTCCTTAGTGGTAGTGTTGTAGGAGTTATGGGGCGTTCTCTCCTAAGCTATGAATCACCATTCTATGGTAGAGCTACTAGGATCCTATACCTGGATCAGTTTGGCTATAGGGAGGCAAGGATCTTTATGAGGAAATGGGATCCTTATGAACGTGTACGTGGGTATAGTGTTTTTGGAGGAACTCCTGCCTACCTATCATTGATTGATGACAGTTACTCCCTACGTGAAAATATATATGAGCATATACTAGATCCTTCATCATTCCTCCACCACGATCCACTGTATATGCTTACTATAGAGACTAGGGAGCCTCAGAGATACCTAGCCATATTATCAGCAATAGCACGTGGAAAACATAGGCCTGGTGAAATAGCCTCGTACATAGGTCTACCAATAAGTACTGTGTCAAAATATCTCTATGTACTGGAGAATGCTCTTGGCCTTGTAAAGAGGATTTATCCAGTTGGTTTTGAAGGTAGGAAGAAATATGCTCACTATATAATCACTGATAACTACTATAGATTCTGGTTTTCCCACATATACCCTAGACTACATGATCCATGGCTGTATACCCGTGAATACCTTGATAAGATAATGAAGAATATTGACAAATATGCTTCACAGACATGGGAGACTATAGCAAAAGAGCATCTATACCTATTAAATAGGATGGGAGAAATATCCTTTACAAAGATCGGTAAATGGTGGTATAGAGATACGGAAATAGATCTTATAGCATTAGATGAGGAGAACAAAGTAGCATACTTTATCGAGTGCAAATGGGCTAAGAAACCAGTTACAAGGAAACACCTAGAGAAGCTAAGGGAGAAAGCAGGTAAAACTCCATGGAGGAAATGGATACATAAATACATATTCTACACACTATCAAGCCCTACTATCCCTGAGAAAGACACTATTGTCTATACTATTGAGGATATTGAAACACTTATGGAGAAACATAAGCCAATGGTTAGGAGGTTCTAATATCCATGATAACCTATGCTAAACTCCAGATAATAGTTCCTAACAACAATAAATCCCAATAAACTATATCTTAAGCCTATAGATATGGACATGATCACCCATCGGATAGGTGTAGGTAAGAACCTTTACTTTACGAGCGATAGCTATAGCTGCTAATTGGGTGCCACCACTAATATCGACAATACTCGGCCTAATACGCTCAATAGCATCTACGAGCCCCTGGATAATATCAGATGGCCTCCTATCCTTTGATGGAGCTAATGGAGTCTCTACAACCATGGATACAAGACCCCTCTCATA
Source organism: uncultured Desulfurococcaceae archaeon (assembly GCA_964627005.1). Classification (GTDB taxonomy): domain Archaea; phylum Thermoproteota; class Thermoprotei_A; order Sulfolobales; family Desulfurococcaceae; genus CAZHDB01. Next base: position 1,684 of record CAZVHC010000060.1, on the reverse strand, counting down.
AAGGATCTTTAGAAGCCTATGGCTAAACCTACCAGGACCACTCCCTCCACGGCTCCAAACCTCCGGGCTAGTAATAACCTTAACACCACCCCTAGAGATAGAGGCAATAGCCAATAGGATCTGAGGACTAAAACCAAGGACAACAGTATCAGGTCTCTCTTCAGCAACCGTGAGACCCCTAGCAATCTCTAGGGCCCTATCAAGATCCTTTTCAACAACACCAATCCACTCCTCCAGTAACCTTGGATCCTTCTGATATACAGTAAAGACCTTAAACCATATAGGATCATATTCTCCCCTATATTCCATGGCATAACCCCCCTACTACTGAAGCTATGTTTACATTATCAGCCATGTAGGATATAAAAAGTAATGGTTCAACATTATAAAACCTATATTACTAATGAAGGTAACTAGGATCACCTCTATACACTAATAGTTAGAAAGCCTATTATAGGCTAATGCTATAATGGAGAAGTGTAGAGTTAGTGAGAGGCTTAGACCAAATGTATAGGAAGGGCTTGGAGAATCTCCATGGACCATATAGAACCCTAATAGATAGGCTTTTAAAGGAGTTATTAAAGGAATTTAATGGTAGATTAAGATCATTAGTAGTATATGGTAGTGTAGCTCGTGGAGACTATAGAAAGGATAGTGATATAGATCTATTACTGATCATTGATGATCTTCCGAAAAATAGGTTTGAGAGAACGAGATTATTTATAGGAATTGAGGAGAGACTAGATGAAATATTTGATGAACTACTTGATAAAGGTTATGCAGTATAATTTTTCACCCATAATTAAAACTTCTGAGGAGGCTATTAGGCTAAGCCCATTATATCTTGATATGGTTGAGGATGCAATAATAGTATATGATAGAGATGGTTTCTTTGAACAAATACTTGAGAATCTAAGAGAGAAACTAAAGAAGCTTGGTGCAGAACGTGTATGGATTGGAGAAAATGGTATTGGAGATTAAAGAAGAAATATGAATTTGGAGAGGTTATATCCATTGGATAACATAGCATTGGCAAGATCGTGTGTAAGACAGGCAAAGGAAAGGCTAAAACATGCAGGGAAGCTCTTGAATTAGGAAATTATCCATATGTAGTTAGATAGTGTCAAGAGGTTGTTGAGCTATCCTTAAAAGCTTCTCTAAGACTAGTGGGAATAGAACCTCCAAAATGGCATGATGTAGGCCATATACTAAGGAGGGAAAAGGATAGATTTCCTAAGTGGTTCCAGGATAAGATACCAGAGCTAGCCTATATCTCTATATTATTAAGGAGGGAAAGAGAGGCATCAATGTATGGTGATGAAGAACTAGGTCTACCTCCAGACGAACTATATACACGTTATGATGCTGAACAAGCATTAAGACATGCAGAGATAGTATTTAAAGTTGTAGAGAAGCTTTTAAAGAGATCTTGCGTCAAAATATGGATATGTAATAGCTTTGATTAACCCTATACATATCTCCAATAATATTAATAATCTGTCTTTATGAATTATATAGAGGCATGGCTAAATGTAGTGAGAGCATATTTGTATAACATGGCTTTGAACCACTGGATCTATTGTGGGAATATATGGCCTATGTTTAATCTAGTCTATTCATTAATATACTATCATGATATAGTGAGTGATTATTGTCTATTTAGAATTAAACTAGGGTATATCAC
>CAZVHC010000059.1:0-8098 GCA_964627005.1 uncultured Desulfurococcaceae archaeon | reverse complement strand
CACCACAAATTTGTGGTGCATGAGATACATGGTTATGGCTGGGAGGACACTTTATAAAAAACCTATGTACCATAGGATATGGTGTTGGCAAGGGTATATGCTATGGGGTTCCCATGGTTTCTACTAAGGGGGAAATGGATCCTTGTAGGGCATGAGGCTTGGGCAAAGGATCTATTGGTAGCATATCTAGTACTACATGCCTCAAGGGATGGCCACGTATATATTGAGGCCCATAGGTCTTGGAGAACTGATCTACTAGGTATTCTCTCAGAAAAGATTGTTGGTGATGCGGTGCTTGAGAATATTTTTCTAGTAGACCATATAAGACTTGATCGTATAGGTGATGCAAGGTTATTGGTGTACATAGAACCAGCTAAGACACCCTACATAAGAGAAAGGATCAATGTAGTTGTCTCAACAACACCAGGTAGTGGTGTAAAGAGATACTATGGGTGGAGGAAAGCTCTACTCAAACGTGTTGGGGAACGTGAATTCCTACTAGTCACAAGTGATAGGAGATACCGGATAACACTATCACCAGACTACATAGGCTATGCAAAGCCTCCACAGGGAGTATATGGTGAAGCACTCAAACTACTACGCAGAGGGATCGTTGAATACGGTTCACTAACAACAAGAGACGCCATAGACATCATAGCCTATAACCTAGGGGTAAAAAGGGATCAGGCCCGTAAGATCCTGGGGTACCTAGTGGAAAAAGGCTATATAGCGATCAGGAAAGGTGAACTACTAGTCTACTAGTCCACAGCAAACTCTATATATATGGCAGGCTTAAGTGGATAAGCCTCCTTACCCCTCAGCTCCCCAGCCTCATCAACATAGTATGCCTCAACAGAAGCCCCAACCAGTCTCTCAACCCAATCCCTAAGATCCAGTATAGCCCTCTTCTCATCAAACTCAACCCTAGACACAAGATCCCTTAGATGATCAGGTAGGCTAGAGGCTAATTCATAGATCCTACGTGCCCTCATAGAAGCCCTCCTCTTATCACCCGCACCAGCCACAACACTCCTTATAAACTCCCTCATAGACCTACCACTACCAATACACTCTAGTGCATCCCTTAACAGCCCATAATCAGCTGGACGGACAACATAGACCATAACCTTCTTTGGCCTACCGCCCTTAACCCTAATGATCTCACGTATATCGTTTACAAGCCTGTCAATATACTCCATGGAGAGGATAGCCTCGGGACTAAAGTACTCCTCACCAATACTTGGCCACCCAGCATCCATGACAAAACCCTCTCCACCAACAATGTTCCACATCTCCTCAGCAAAGAATGGTGTGTATGGAGACATCATCCTTATCCATGAGTCAAACACGTATGCCAGAATATGCTTGGCAATCTCGTCAACACCCCTCCCCCTAGCCCATAGTATATCAATGTATTTCTTCACAATCTCCTCAAGTACATAATAGATCGTGTTCGCCGCTTCACGTATTCTTAGTTGTTCAAGTGATCCACGAGCATGATCTATTACTTCCTTGAGCTTACTGATCATCCATGAGTCCTCTAGGTATAGTCTCTCGGGTAGAGGTTTACCACGGTACTCCCGTATGATGTCACGGTACTCCATGACCATACTATGTATTCTCCTAAGCTGTTCTATGACAGAGTATGCTATCTCCTCCCTAAAGTCAAGATCCTGATCGATCTCGCTTGAGATGGCTATTGCTAGCCTAAGGCCATCTGGACTAAGTGTTGATGCTAACTGATGTACTGGTATAACGTTGAAGAGACTCTTACTCATCTTCTGCCCACGGTATAGTACATAGCCATTGACTACTATCTGCCGTGGCCATTTACTCCTTGGGAATACTGCTACATGATTGAATATGAAGAATGTTAGGTGGTTCTTAACAAGATCCTTGCCGCTATGCCGGGAGTCAAGTGGGTACCAGTAGTCAAACTCTTCACGTGCCTCTACTAGAGCCTCTATGGGTATACCTGTCTTCTTAGATATTTTTCTAGGATCACCTTTCCCAAGCAGTATATAGTCCCATGCCTCAGCACTCAGCTGATCAGCTTTAACGCCGTGTCTACGTAGTATATGGTTCACCGTGTAGAAGGCCATATATATTGTTGAGTCACTGAGGCTCTCAATAACCCATTCACGATCCCATGGAAGCCTTGTACCTAGTCCCTTGGTTCTAGCACATGCTCTCCTCCTAACCCACTCTATAGTCTCTATAAACTCCTTCCTCATCTGTGGAGGCACAATATTCATTTGCTCAAGTGCTTCTCTTACAAGTTTCTTCCACTCCTCAACACCATAGTCTATAAACCACTGGTTCTCAAGGATCTTCACGACAACCTTATTACCCCACCTGCTATAGACGGGCTTATTAATGATCTCGTACATGCTATCGGCTAACCCGGCATTACGTAGCCATTCAGCTGTAGCCTCACGTGCTTCTGGTACTGGTTTACCTGCTATAAGCGTCTTTACAGCAGCCACTATATACTTCTTCGATACAGTATCAGTTATATCCGATGCAACACGATCAATTATCTCCTCAACAACAACTCCCTGCTTAAACTCCATACTATAGACCTTCCTAGTAGCCTCATCTAGTCTATCACGTTCAAGCTGGCTCTTAATCCCCATCTCCTCAACAATATCAACTGCAAGCTTATCACTAACACCAGGTACACGGACAACTGTCTTGGGGGTAAGCTCCTCTGGATCAATTCCTAGTTTCTCAAGGAGTTCTCTATCCCTAAGGATGTCCTTGAGAGCAGCATAGTCGTAGGGTGCATGAGCAGGTACACTCATTACCACACCAGTAGCTGTATCAGTATCAACAAACTTTGCTGGTAGAACTGGGATTCTCCAACCAGTAGCTGGGTTACGGACACGCTTACCAACTAGTTCTTCTCCACGAAACTCTCTCAGAACCTCTACCTTCCTTAGCTGGAGCCTAAGTTTTTCAACAGCCTCCCTACTAATAATCCATCTAGACCCATTGACAAGTGCTTCTACATAGACTGCATCAGGGTTAACCCATATATTGATAGCACCAAATACTGTCTCTGGACGTAGTGTTGCAGCAGGCATGTAGGCTCCATCGTCTGTCTCAAAGAATAATAGTGTAAACTCGCCTATCTCAGGCTCAACATCACCCTTTGTATCATGCATACTTACCGGGGTACCTACAACTGGATCCCATCCTACGGGGTGAGTACCCCTTGTTATATAGCCTTTCTCATATAGTTTATGGAATTGCCAGTGTATGAAGCTGCTGAACAGTGGATCTATGCTTGTAAACTCCCTCCTCCAATCAATCATGTACCCCATGATCTTCATTGACTCCTTGATGCTTCTATGGAAGTACCGGACCATGTAGAGTGGATCCTTCATCTTCTCGATCTCTTCATCAGGTATACGGTATAGTTCACGGAAAAGCTTTAATGTCTTCTCATCACCCTCCTTAAGGGCATCGGCCATGGCGAGAATGGGTGTGCCCGTGTAGTGGAAGCCCATTGGGAAGAGCACGTTATAGCCCATTAGCCTCTTAAACCTAGCATATATGTCTGCTAACGTATAGGTTCTAGCATGTCCGAGATGCATCATCCCATTAGGGTAGGGGAAGGCTGCTGTTAGGAAGAACTTGGGTTTACTAGAAGGATCTGCCTCGAATACCCGTGCTTCCTCCCACTTACTCCTCCACTTATCAGCTACCCGGTTAAGCCATACAATATAGTCTTGGAGACTAGTCCTCCCCTCAACAATAGGCGTCACCACTACATCACCATAGCCCCATTCCCTATATTAACTTAACGGAGAATAGTGTATAGGTTCTAGAAAGTATTAAGTTTAACCATGGAAGGAGCTAGAAGAGGGTTTTCTGCTTCACAAGATCCTCGTCGAAGACAAGCTTCATAGACTGTAGCTTCTTCATAACGATGTTGACGAAATCCACTATAACCTGTCTAGGTACACCCCTCTCCTCGGCCTTCTTAAGGACTATCTGTTCCACAATAACGTATTTACGGTATGTCTCATTGAGTTTCTTCCACGGTATACCTGCTAATGCCTTTGCTATTCTCTCATCATATGGTAGCTTACCCTTGATCATTAGGAGGGCTATTATGGGGTATCCTACGTATCCACGATAGACCGTGCCGTTATCGCTTGAGTATACACGACCATCATCTCTCACTATAACCTTATACCTCCTCTCACCAGTTGATGATATAACCTCTGCCTCATCACCCCTAACCTCTATCCTACCATCAGCTATTGAACCAAGTGCTTCAAGCACCTTTATCCGGGGTGGGAGCCTCAGTAGCTTGGCCACCTTAGTATCAGCCTCCATCCACTATTGATGCCTCTATCACCACGGGATCCCGGCTAACCACTGATCCCTTTCCACTAATCATTCTACCTACACCCATACTTATAAGTCTCTCATATAGATCATCAGCTACTAGTACGTAGAAACCAGTTGATTCACCATCGAAACTACCCTGCACATAAACTGCCTTCCTATCCTCAAAACCCGGTGCAGGTTCAAAACCCACTATCACACCCTCAAAAACAACCTCACCACTCAATACACTACACCCGATCCCTTCCTAGACTTAATGAAATATTTATAGTATATTAGATAATAAATTTAGTTATGGTAGATAAGGCTTTAGAGGTGCATACATCTATGCCTCAGGAACTTAGTACTGGATTAGTTATAGCTGGTGCATATGCTGATAAACTACGTAGGACACTATTCGCTCAACTAAGGGATAGGGTTAAACAAGATCGAGAGTTTGCACGTGAAGTTGCCCGAGCTAGTGGAGAGATCAATAGACTGTTGTTCATAATACTTGTTGAGAAACTTAAGGTTGATAAGGGTGATGTTGTCAGGATAAGGGTTCAGTATGACGTGGAGGATAATAGGATCAAGTGGTACTATGACACACTACGTATTGAATACTTCAAACGTGTAAGTGATGAGGAGGTTGCTAAGGCTGTTAAAGAGGTTATTGAGGAGAGGCTGAAGGAGGTTCAGGAGCAGTATGCTGAGGCACCAACTAGGGAGGAAGCTGAGAAGATACTTCGTGGTGAGAAGGAGGAGTTTAGGATGGAGGAGACTAAGGAGATTATGGGTAAGACACAGCCTCTTGAGAAAGAGGAGGTTGTTGAGGAGAAGCCCCTGGATATAGCTAGTGTAGTTGTTGATGCTGCACCTATTGGAGAGACTATTGAGGGTGGATTATTGTTTGAACTTAAGGGTGAGGGTGGTGAGAATATCGGTATTGCATGTATTGAATCCCGTGCAGGTGCATATGTTGCTGAAGCAGTGATCCTGCCGAAACCTGGTGAAGCCTATAAGGGCTATGTAAAGCTTAGTAGGGGATTGAATGATTATCGTGAGAACCCCAAGCTACTCCTTGAGGAGCTGGGTAAAGCCCATGTATCTAGGATAGGTGTTGATGAGGCTAGGGAGATTCTTAGGGAGAAGATGGAGTCTCTAGTCTAACCATTTACTAGGATATTGATTGGATGATATGAGATGGTTAAGAAGCTAGGTCTTATAGGAGAGCCCTACGTAAGGGAACTATTTACTGGTGCTCTTCTCACAATGGATCTTAGAAGGAGGAGTATAAGGTATAGATCGATACAGGCAGCATACAAGATCACTTATGTAGATCGTTTTGAGAGGAAGCATTTCCTACCACCAACAAGTATTGACTATAGTGGGTTTTTTGAGCTATTCTATGCTAAGAACATAAAGTATATCATATCATTGACCATAGGGACTAGACTACATGATCGGATAGGGCTTGGAGATATAGTGGTACCCCATGACATGATCGATCTTGCCCAGCTGCTCCCGCTCAAGCTAGAACATGAGGTAGGCCACTTAATCGATCTGGGAACGATCTTCTCTGATAAGCTTAGGAAAGCAATACTACAGACAGCTGAGTCAAGGGGTATAAGAGTTGTTGATAAAGCCATAGCAGTCGTAACTAGTGGCTTGAGGCATGAAACACCAGCTGAGGCTAAGGCCTATAGGGCATTGGGTGGAGATATTATTGTAAACCATATAAGTGCTGAAGCATTCCTAGCCCGGATATATGGTATGGAGTACCTCCCACTAGTCATTATAGCCTTTGATCCGGCTGATAAGGGGCGTAAGCAGGGTTTTGAGGAAGCACTTGATATTGTTAAGAGCAAGTATAATGATCTGAGGCTCTTAATATCTGGTTTAACCATAGATTAGCTATACAATGTTTTTAACTCCTTATCAAGTATTTCTAGGAACTCCATAAACTTGTTAACTGGTATACGTGCACCAGCAGCATATGGATGTCCTCCACCAGTACCGTTTAATCTTGGAGCTATGGTTCTAAGGATCCTATTGAGATCTATTTCTCTAACAGACCTGAGGCTCATAACCATGGTGCCCCTATGCTTTGAAGCTGCTAGCCCAACTGGTTTACCAGAGTATACCCGGGCATAATTAGCTGCTCTACCAAGGCTTCCGGGAGGCTCAACCACATAACCAATCATTTCTAGCTTTACAACATTCCTCATAATCCACCTCCTCATCTCCTCCTCATTAACACTCTCGATCAAGGCTCTTACGAGCAGTTCACTAAGACTACTTGGGAGCCTATTCTCGGATAAGTGTTTTACAACATGTCTCTTAAAATCATAGAGTTTACGGGAGGCCTCAAGACCCTGAGTAAGTACTCCAGCCTCGAAATAGACACTCCTCTTATCCCAGTCATGCAGTGTTTTCCTAGCCCATGGTGTTTCGTCGAGATAGTCTCCAATGGCTCCATAGAGTGCTACACGGCTATACTCGAAACCAAGTGTATCCTCTAGGAAACGATATGTTAGTTCTGATGCTGAACAACATGTATCATGTACTATTGTTCCCTCAAGCTCCCTAACATTTATGCCCAGAGGCCCTGGATGATGATCTATGTAGATAAGCTCTCCCGCTCTAGAGTATCTTCTGAATAGCTCCACTATCTCATCTAGGTGTTTCTCACTAAGAGCTATATCTGCTATGAATACACGTTCACCTGGTTTAGCAAACTCCTCTAGATCCTCTACTAGGCCTGCTGGATGTGTAAATACGATCTCTACATCATCGCCCCTGCCCCTATAGTAGTGGTAGGCTAGTGCACCACATACAACTCCATCACTATCTCCATGTACGAACAACTTTGTCTTCAAAACCATCTACCCACTAGACTACTATAGTCTATCACTAGATATTATTATCGATCCCTATATCCCTAGGTCTGGTTTCAACACATACCTCCTTACAAGCATTACCCCAAGGTATACGAATGGAGTGTCTAATGCAGCTACTAGTACCTTAAATAACCACATACTAAAGATCATGTTCAACAGTATATCCAGTGGCTCAAGCCCGTAGAATGCTACCAGTATGAATATTGTTGAGTCAAGTAATTGGCTAACCATTGTAGAAGCATTATTCCGTATCCACAGATACCTTCCACCAGTTATCTCTCTCCACTTCCAGAAAGCCCATACATCATGATGCTGACTAACAAGATACGCCATGATACTCGCCAATACTATACGGAGCTGCGGGGTAAATATACGGAGATAATCAGCCTGCATACCCGGCTCCAAGGCAGGCAGTAGAGCTTCAGCACCAACCAATACAAGCATAGAGATCTCAGCTGCAAGACCAGCCCATACAATATAGACAGCCCTCCTCCTACCATAGACTTCATCAACAATATCCGTCACCGGAAAAGTGATCGAGTAAGCAATAGTGCCTGCAGGAACAACAAAACCAAAGAAATCAACAAGCTTAACACCAGCAGCAATATTAGCAAACACTATAGAAGCACCAAAAACACCAGAAAACACCATCAGAACCAATAGATCACGCTCACCCAAAACACCAACAACACCCACAAACCAACACCCCAAACACAACCTAGAAACACCAGTTAAAACCACAAAACAACCTTATAAACACTACAGACAAAAACCATAGAAGAGAGGGCCCGTAGCCCAGCCAGGACTAAGGCGCCGGCCTTCGGAGCCGGAGGTCCCGGGTTCAAATCCCGGCGGGCCCG
>CAZVHC010000058.1:0-8284 GCA_964627005.1 uncultured Desulfurococcaceae archaeon | reverse complement strand
TGAGATCTGTTATGTGGATTATAGTGTTATTTGGTGAACTATATATGTGGGCTACACCCCATTTTAGTTCACGGATTGAGAAGGCCATTGCCCTTAACCTCCAGCTTGTTCTTCAGCTAGTTTCTTAAATGGACTTGTAGGTGCATAATCTATAAGATCCTCTTCATCCCTCGTGACTAGGTATCCGGGTGCTGTTACACGGCGTCCACCAATAGCTATGTGTCCATGGACTATTAGCTGCCGTGCCTGATATATGGTCTTAGCCAGTCCTTTACGATAAACTATTGTCTGAAGCCTCCTCTCAAGAAGATCCTCTACTGATAGTGAAAGTACATCATCTAGTGTAGCGTTCTCGGGTAGTAAGCCAAGTACGTATAGGCGGTGTAGTAGTGCTTTCTCAGCTTTTTCACGGATCTCCTTTGGGACGGCAAGTAGCGATCTTGCTTGGTGCCTGAACTTCCTAATTATTGTCTGTGCTATCCATAGTTCTCTCTTATTACGTAGTCCATACTCTCCTACGAGTCTCATTTCATGCATTAGCCTCTCTTTACGCCATGGGTGTTTGGGCCCTATCCATTTCTTCCGGGGCTTACGTGGATCACCCATGTCCTACCTACCTCCTCTTCTTCCTTACACCAACTGTTACACCTAGACGGCCCGTTGTACGTGTACGTTGTCCACGTACCTTGAGGCCTAGTGCATGCCTTATACCACGATAGCTCTTTATCCTCTTCTCCCTCTCGATATCCTGTTTTACATGGAATATTAGTTCTGCACCAATCAAGTGTAGGTTCTTACCACTTGTATAGTCTTTCCGACGGTTAAGCATCCAGTCAGGTATTCCGTAGGAGGATAGGTCTTTAAGGGCTTCCTCGATCTTCTTGATCTCAGAGTCCGTTAGGAAGCCTATCCTCTTCTCAGGATCAATGCCTAGCATACGGCACATTGCATAGGCTAGATTAACCCCTATACCCTTGATCTCTGCAAGCCCCCATGCAGTCTTAAGACTACCATCGACATCCGTGCCTGCTATACGTACTATGTATCTGAATGACTCCTCACTCAAACCCCAGTCATCACCCAGGTCCTTTCTGCCTTAACTACTCCCCTCCCCTAAGGTACCTAAAAAACCTACTAGTAAAGCTGGTTTTAAGGATTTTCCTATACAGGATAACGGTTTAGGAGGAAAGCCTCAGTAGTAGATCATGCATTCTCCTAGCATTCTCCAGCATATCATGGTCATTATTGAAGAATACATATACCCTACTACCGCCTAGACCCATTATCTTCCGGGCAACCTCCAATAGCTCTTCATCAGTATAGTAGTGTGCATACCAGTAACTACGCCCATGCATACGTACATAGACGTAATCAGTTGATCGGGTATAGAATAGGAAATCCGGAGAATCCACTGAAACAACCGTTACCCCGATCTCACGTGCACGATCAATCCATTCATCATTAAACCAGCTTACATGTCTCCATTCAACCGCCATCCTAGGCCCAAGCTCTGTCTTAGATGCAAAATATTCTATACGAGCCCAGTTCTCACGTGAAGCCCTATAGCTTGGTGGTAACTGGAATAGGTAGAAATCAATAAGACCCTTCTCCTCAAGTGAGGCTATTCTAGATACTAGGTATCCGAACCACTCTAGTGCTTTTGGTGGTTTAAGCCTATATACATGGGTAACCATACGGTGTACCTTGATAGCCCATCTTATTCCGTGGGATACACGGCTCCATCCAAGAACCATTGATCTATAGGGTAATCTATAGAAGCTTGAGTTTAGTTCTACAGCATTTAACCCGGATTCACGAACATACCATTTAAATCCATCTGGGTTCCAGCTATAGCTCCAACCACTAGTACCAACATATATCTTAACCAATCAAAGCACCCAGCTCATCCGTAGAGGCCGATCTCATCACGCTAGACATCAGCCCACGTTGGGATTCTTCATCTACTAATAATGTTTCTTCTTTAGGAGCTATAGGCTTATCGTATCTCTAAAAATTATTACCTTGATCCGGGATAGCATTAGCCCAGTAGGCTGGTATAGGTGGTTCTACATGGGTTCTAGGAACCTATATAGTGGATGTAGAGGCAATAGTATCTGTATGGTTGAAGCATTGAAAATAGCTATTGATAGAGGCTATGAGCCTTCTCCAGAAGAGATCAGGGATGTCAGCAGCCTTCTTGGCCAACCATCTAAGAAAGTTAATGCTTTCCTCGGCAGATATCTTGATGTATTTACTAGGCTTATCCAGAAAAACTGTGTATTGGTGGAGAATGGCGAGCTGTGTATCTATAGCTGGAATCCACGAGCATATATAAGATATTTCCCGGTGAGCATTGATGCTGTAGGTACAATATTATTCATAGATCGTGATGGTAGGGTTGAGACTATAGCTTATCCAAGCCATAGAACTCATGATATTGAGGGACATCGCGTAGAGATCATTGATCCACGTGAGAATACTATCGTAGAGGTGACTAAACGTATTGATGGATACCCAATAACCTTCTACTATAACCCACTACTTAAGAAATGGATTCCCGCTACAAGATATCTACTCCACAACATGGTCTACTGGGGACGGAGAGTCGAGGTGGCAGATATTAGCGAGATCGTTAATCCCTATGTGAAACTTGCCCATGAATACGCATTAGATATGGGTTTATATGAGTTATTAAAGGGCTATAGTGGATGGACATTTACATTTATATTGAAGCTACCAGAACCAGCTCTATTAAGACCTAATGTGGAACTTTATAGTGTATCTGATGTAGAACTATTGCTCCTTAATGCCCGTAGACCGGATGGACAGTTATTGACAGTAAGTGAAAGTTCTAGGCTGCTGAAAATAGATCATGTACCAATAGTTGATGCTGAGATCAGTGATCTTGATAGTCTTAGAGAGTTTATTGATGAATGTAAAATGGATCTTGAGTATAGGAGTACAATGGTTAGGTATAGTGGAGGAGATAACTTTAGACCATATACACTAGAGATCAAGTCTAAGGTTTATCCAGAAGCTGTTAGAGTGAAATACTCATCAGATCCCAAGTCCTTACTACTACTAGCATCCTATGGCTATGGGGAACAGGCTATTGATTTACTTGTTGACTATGGCGATATAAAGGCTATTGGCAGTGAACTGGTAAGGCTCTATCATGAATTGGAGAGTCTAATTAGTAGATTCATAGAAAGCGATAAGCTGCTTAACGTGTTGAGGAAATTTGATCTTGAGAAACAACTACGTGGAGAAGTTATGAGGGCTAGGAGGAGAGGTGATGTTAGGAGATTTACTAGAAAACTTGTTGCACTACTCTCTGGTAAAACAGTTTATGAGGCCAGAGATAACCTACATAAATTCATTAACTACTTGTTAAAAGAGAAGGAATCCGTATAGAATAGTTAGCTTCCCTAACACAGATCTTGGAAACACTAAACTTATTATTTCGACTACACATATCCTGTCATAGGTGTATATGTATGAAAATGTTTAAAGAGTTAATCTATACCCCAGAAACCGCTAGTGATGAAGCAATATCTAAGGTAGAATCTCATACACCGAAGATTGAGGCTCCGGATACCGTAAAGGCTGATGAACCATTTAGGGTAAGGGTGAAGGTAGGTCCACATCCAAATAAGTTGGAGCACTCAATTAGAAGAATCGAACTCTACTACTATGAGGAGGATAGACCATTTAATCCAGTATTGCTTGGGTGTTTCGAGTTTACACCAGCTATCATGGAGCCCGAAATAGAGGTTGTACTAAGACTTAAGAGGAAGGGAGTATTGTATGCCATAAGCTATTGTAATCTACATGGACTATGGGAGGCTAGGAAAGAAATTAATGTAACATAATATGGGAAAGGGTTTATCAGTAATGAGTCGAGACAAAAATATAGATGGGAGGTTTTCGATTAGGGACTATATCTTTAGAGCTTTAGACATATATAACAAGTATAGATTTCCAGAAGCTCATGCAGAATTGGTATCTATTGATGATGGTAAAGTTATTATAAAATTCACTGGGTCGTTCTGTCATACATGTGGTGTTAGGGATTGGGTTGAGGATTTCAAGTATGTCCTAGAGGATCTCGGTATAAAGGCTGAGCTTGTAGAGTATAGAGAGCCTATAGTAGGTAGTGATTATAGAATAGGTGTTTTTAGGATCAAAGGTGTAGGGGAAAAGGGAAGCGGGAAATGACCACCTTAGATGAAAAGGATCTTAAGATAATTGATATGTTAATGAAAAACGGTAGGATCCCATATAGTGAGATCGCTAAAGCCCTTGGTTTAAGTGATGTTGCTGTTATTAAGAGGATTAGGAAGCTTGAGAAAATGGGTGTTATACGTAAGTATACAGTACTTATTGATCCAAAGAAACTGGGGTATAAAGTTGTATCTATAACTGGTATTGATGTAGAACCTGAATACATATTCAATGTACTGAATAAGCTTAAGGAGAAGGATTTTATCAAGTATCTCGCTATAACATCAGGTGATCATGGGTTAATGGCTATTATATGGGCTAGAGATAGTGACGAGATAGCCAGAATACATGATGAGATAGTTCGTATGCCTGGTGTTAAGAGGGTTTGTCCAGCAATAATACTTGATATTGTCAAGGAATAGGCAACGAAGCACTAAATTAACTTTAAGAAATAACATCCCCCATAGCCCTACTAATACCATGTAATGTAAACATATTTGGCCTAGATGATTTCTACTTCAAATATTTTCACTGTACTATCCCATTATGGTTTAGTTGGTTTATTTGGTACTTGTAAGTAGTCGATTAATCGTATCAGGTATCATAGATAGATCATCCCTAGTAGCTCTACCCTTAAACTCGATTATATCCACTATATGGAATCCTTTAGAAGATAACTCATTACTTAAAAGTCTAGCTGCAACACCACCCCATCCATAAGAAGATACTATAAGAACTGGTATGTCTCTAGAGGCCTTGGATACTATAAGGTCTATATAGTACTTAATCAATGGAAATACTCCTGACTCATATGTTGCTGTACCTATTATTAGTGCTGATGCATCAATTATTTCACCAAGTATATCAGATATATTGGCTCGATCCATATCGGTTATTCTGTATACAACTGGTTCTATACCGTGTTTCCTGATTTCATTGATGATTATACTCATAGCCTCCTCAATAAAACCATACATTGAACTATATATTACTACAACCTTATTTCTAGTACTTAGACCATTAGCTAATGAATAATATAGATCGATTATTCTTCTAGGCTCTCTCCTCCATACAAGTCCATGGGCTGGTGCCACGATCCTTATGTCCAGCTGCATACTGTCTAGTTTCTCAATATTCCTTACTACAAATCTCCTATACTTACCAATAACAGTTGTAAAGTACTTACGTACATAGGGTATGTATTTATCTACAGCATCATGGTTCTCGTCAGTTATTGTAGAAGGTATTGAGAAGCCTCCAAAAGCATCACAACTAAAGAGTATACCTTCACCAACCACATAAGTCATAATAGTCTCTGGCCAGTGAAGCCATGGTGTATGTATAAATCTTAGCTTTATCTCATTACTAATTTCCAGCTCAGCACCATCATCTACATGTATGAACCTTGGTTCTACTCCATAGAATGATTTTATCATAGACTTTACTAGCGGATGTCCTATTATAACCACATTATCTATGTACTTGAGTAGCTTGGGAAGAGAACCACTATGATCAGGCTCCATGTGGTGTATGACTATGTAGTCTATATCTCTTGGCTCAATAACCTCCTTTAAAGTCTCAATGAATAGATCAGAGTATGTATTCTTCCATGTATCGAATAGTATTACCTTATCCTCAGAGATCAATAGGTATGCGTTATACGTTATACCTTCTGGTATACTCCATAGAGCCTCAAAATATCTTATCTTATCATCATCTAGTCTGAGAATATATGTATTCTTAGCTATTTCCTTAACCCAGGTTTTTACCAATTCAATATCCACCATAATGATGTGGTTTTGTAGGAAACAATTATATGTATATGTATTGGTTAAAAAAGATTATTGTTTTACTTCTGTGGCTTAGATGCCCTTTCTAGAAAGCCTCGGACAAGATCGACTTCTTCCTTGGACACTTTATCTTCTTCGTAGCAGAACCACCAGTCAAAGCACTTGTACTTCTTAAGGTTCTCCTCAGCCTCCTGTACACTTGATGCTGGAGGCACTATGACAGCATCACCTATTAGCTCGTTATTAGGCCAGTTTGCTGGTAAAGCCCTGCCATACCGATCGACCAACTGGAGTCCCTTGACAATCCTCAGTATTTCATCTATTAGTCTACCTAGGTTTAACGGGTAGTATAGTATTGTCCTTATAACCCCCTTGTCGTCGACAATAAATACTGCACGTACAGTAACTACATCTGATTCCGCATGGATCATGCCCAGTTTCTTAGCAACATTACCCTGTGGGTCGGCTATTATTGGGAATGGTATTTCTATACCGAATTTCTCCTTTATCCACTCAATCCACTTGATATGGCTGAATGTATTGTCTACACTAAGTCCTATTAGCTCTGTATTTAGTTTCTTAAAGTCCTCGTACCTCTTAGCAAATGCTACAAACTCTGTTGTACATACTGGCGTAAAATCTGCTGGGTGACTGAATAATACAAACCACTTACCTCTATAATCGTCTGGGAGTTTCCTTGGACCATGGCTTGTATGGACAGTTATTTCAGGGAATTTTTCTCCGATCAAGGGGATTTGTCCAGGCATCTTATTCACCTATTCATATATTTCGAGATACTAATATATTGGTTAGTATATTTAAAGTTTTCCACTAATGGATATAGAAGATTATAGTTAATATTTCTAACTATTAGATTAGTGATATATTAATGCATTTATAAGAAAATATACTGCTCTTCAGGACAGCATTTATATTGCGGACTAAATAGCTACTATGAAGCCTCCTTGGAGCATTATGGAGAGGTTATTGTGTTGTTTGGGGAGAGATTTAAGTAGTCATCTTGTTGTAGAGAACAATTTACTGAAATGGAATATGTGGTAGGTGATCGGTATGACAAGTTTAGAACTTATTGCATACGTGTTTACTGGTATAGTGATCGCTATTGCATCTACAATGGCTGGTATAGGTGGAGGGGCTTTTATGGTACCATTATTTTACTTCTTAGGACTAGGTATTAGTAATGCTATTGGTACTAGTAAGTTTGTGATAACATTTCTATCTCTAACTGCTACAATAAACTATGTTAGGATGAAACGTGTACCAGTTAATCTTGGTATTTACTTTCTAGTAGGTATGGTGCCTGCTTCATACCTAGGCGTATATACTTTAAGCCTAATCGATCAGAATATAGTGAAGATCATTATCTCGCTATTCCTATTATTCTATTCCACAAGGCTATTGGTACGACTAGCATATTTCAGGTTCCTAAACAGATCATCTCTAGATCCGCTGGTTAATGTAAACGAGATCAATATTCACTGGTCTAGAGCAATACCTATAGGATTGTTCTCAGGCTTTATTGCTGGACTTACTGGTACTGGTGGTGGAGTTATTAATATGCCTATATTCCTTGGACTACTCCATATACCCATCCATACAGCTGTAGCATTATCTACATTTCTTATCTTTCCATCATCAGTAGCTGCTACAGTTAGACATGTACTAAATGGTGATGTAGTTTATGAGGTAGGTATACCGTTTACTATAGGTGCAGTTATAGGGGCATGCATAGGCCCTAGACTAGCTGGTAAAATGAGCCGTGATATGCTTAGACTAGTTATAGGTATTGTCCTATCCTACATAGGCCTTAGAATGCTCTACACAAGTATAATAGATCTCCTCTAAGGTTTCACTGTATAGTAGAGTCTCTTTCTCCTCCTACCCTTATTAGCTGCTTTCATAAACACGATCTCCCCAATCTCTTTTGTATTCCTTACATGGGGTCCCCCATCAGCCTGTATATCTACTCCCGGTATCTCAACTATCCTTAGAAGCTTTATCTCTGGAGGCATACGTGATGCTAATTTAACAATACCGGGTATCTCTAGTGTTTTCCCCCTCTCAAGCCAGTAGATCTTTACGTCAATACCTTTCTTTACAACTTCATTAGCTTTCTCAATAGCCTCCCGGAAAATCTCTGGATCAAAGATCTCTAGGCTATAATCATCATATGCATAGTCAGGGTATATATGCCCACCAGTTATAAGTGCATTATACTCCCTATACATGATCGCTGCCAGTATATGGGC
>CAZVHC010000057.1:0-8612 GCA_964627005.1 uncultured Desulfurococcaceae archaeon | reverse complement strand
CACTTCTAGCATCCTCTATAGACTGTTCTGAAATAGACACTATTACTAGGCATGGCCCATCAATACACTCGTTCATAGGATTATTTCTAGCTACTCTTCCAACTCTCTGGATAAGAGATTCTATGATCGATACTTCAGTAATTAGTGTTTGGAAGCTGATGTTAACACCAGCCTCTATAACCTGTGTTGATACAACAACTATATTCTTACGCTTTTTAATAGCATCCTTTATCTCTTCCAGCCTACGGGATTTCTCATTCTCACCGATCCTACCATGTAGTAGATATACTTTATAATCAAGATTCTTTCTCTCAATAAACTTCTTAAGACACCTATAGACATCTATAGCCCTATTAACAGTATTAACGATCACAGCTAAACGTCTGCATGTATACTTGGAGAAGTCATTAATAGGTTCCATACTAAGAACTTTAATGGCTATATCCAATACTTTATCTCTAGATATAATTGTCTTAACGTGGTTGGGGTAGTTAAGGAGTTTATCACATAGTTCCTTATCTGATATACATACATCTGATCCTGGATATACTTCATAGGCTTGTATGAGTTCCTTGGGTATGGTCTCTGATAACCACTCCCTATACCTTTTTATAAGCTGATCACTACCAACAATAACAATGTATGGCCTCCTATGAGACCCCCTCTCTCTGAACGGTTTTAGCAACATTGCTATAAGTTTTGGATGAACTGTAGCACTCATATAGACTAGTCTTGACCCTACTAGTGATAAATAGTATGTTACACCTTGTAGGAAGTATAGTCCCTTATAGTCCTCATGGGTATCGAGTAGTATATGGACTTCATCAAATAGGTTTATAGCTGTTGTTAGAGACATATAGCCTAGATCATAGTGTCCGTAGGGGCCTGTAAGCTCTGGTATTGGGGATACTAGTAGTGTTAGTGAATAACTATCATAGGTTGTCACATTGTATGTACTAAGCATATATGGATCCTTATCAACGCACTTACCATTAAAGCATACCCTGTCAAGACCAGCCTGGTAACCCAGATAATCTCTATAACTAGCCTTAATCCTATCAAAATAGTCTATTAATCTCTTAAGTGTATCAACAATTATTGATCTAAGTGGTAGTACATGGATAATCCTTTTACCGGACCTAATAAGTTCCCTTAAAACATCCTCCTCTATATATAATGTGGTTTTACCAAAACCAGTTGGTGCAATATAAAAAACTGGTGTGTATTTTTCAGATAGCTCTCTAACTCTATGCTTCACATGATCAACTATACTGTATTGGGTCATACTTTCTCCCACAAGGGATTTAGTGTATATATCCTAGGAGTTCACTAAACACATAGTTTAGATACTCTTTAGCTTCATTTGTATCTTTACCCATAACACCTGCTAGCTTACCCGATACTCTTGTTCTAACGACTTGATCACTCAACAACCTATTGAGATCATATATTTGGTCAAGTAGTGCCTTAGGAGATAACCCCATAATACCTAATGCTATATTCCTAGTATAACAAGCTATTCTCTGATAAACACTTGACCCAGTATCTATTGCTAGTAAATGTGTTGAGATAAGTAGGTATGCAAGGATCCTAGCTAGATCAATTCTATCTACTCTCTCAAGCCCTAGCCTCTTAAGCCCCAGATCAGTTGTTCTGAGCAGGCTATTATCTATGTAGACATAGTGTTTCTTCTGGAACCTCCTCTTACCCTCACTAAAGACGTGAATACCGAGTCTAAAACCTATATTAGCTAATGCGCCATCCCTATCAATAACGTATAACCAGTAGCCAAGTGCTAATGTGAAAACATCTGGTTCACCATAGAGTCTAGCGGCATGTGTATCTCTAATCCACTTAATGATGTTCTCAAAAACCTGCTCAAGATAAGCTGCCCTATGTCTATTTAATCTCGTTCTTATAGGGACAAGTGATAGATAAACACGATCAATGCCTTGTTGAGTATATACAGCATAGACCTCATAAGCCATAGCTAGTGCTGTGAGATACATATATAACTCTGGAGCAACCCTTATCTCCACACGACCTATACTAGGTCTACCAATAGTATAGTCTCTCAAACCACCAAAACGGCCAAGCTCATAGAGTATCTCGTGCTTATAGATTGAGGGTACCGGATACTGTGCACGAGAACCACCATACATATGTACAAGATTCCCATTCACCCTGGCTAAGTAGTTCTTAATTGAGAGGCTATAGGCTAATCCCTCAAGATCCTTTCTTAGATACTCGATTACACTATCATAGAACCTCCCTCTATACTCAGATCTCTTGGTAGGTCTAACTCCAAGTATCTTATAAACATGATCAGCATCTGTACCCGGCCCCCCAACTATCAATGGTATTGAAGCCCTTAAACTAGATACTTGTTCCCTCATACTGTATAGTACCTTAATAGACTTCTCAATGATCTCGTTAATGGATACACCCTGCAATCCTATATAATATGTATTTCTCTCATTATCATACTCTATGGAGAGTTCTCCACCAACACCTATGGCTAATGCTCTAATATACGTTGTATACATTAGATCATGTCCTAAAGGCGTATCTAGTAATACTAGTCCATCCATTATTTAAGCACCTCCTTAGGAATAATTACATGATCGTTATTGACCGGGTTATGTATGGCTATAGCATCCTCTGTTAATCTAACATCGATCCTTCCCATAGGATCTCTTGGGATAACGTATTCTTCTATAAACCTACGTGGATCGGTTATATGGGCTAGCCTATAGAATTCACTAGTTAGTGTAGGCATGTGTGTAACCATGTAGTTTCCACTGATCTCTCTTGCAAGTCTCCTTGGGAAATAATATGATGTAGACACTAATTCCTGTCTAGACACATTAGCATCTACTACCTCAACCCTATCTACTGATACAAGGCTCTCCCTACATCCAAGCCTAACGATCGAGTATGCTAGCCTAGCGATCTCATTAATGCTTTCCTCCTCCGGAAGGATCATGATCTCTAGTTTCCAAGATGGTGAATAGATCTTTCCTATAGGCTGTACTCCCCATAGAAACCTTGATCCAGGGTATATGTGTGCTCTACGTATCCCAAGGACTAGTATTAGCCTATTAATATCCATTGTCTCAATCGGGCCCAGTGGAGCCATTGTATTCCTTACACTAACCCATCTAATCATTGAGGCTAGACGTATTGTTGTAGAATACAGCTTATCTCCATCAACAATGTTCTCTGGAAGCCTATTGACATAGGCATAGGGGTAGGCTAGTGCACCAACAACAGTTGTCTGTGGAGGAAGCTTATATGTTGGCTGTGAAGCCGTGTAGAGAGGCTCCTTTACACTATAGCCCCAGTGAAGCTCCACCTCCAGATGGATAATCCTAGCCATAACCATGCTACCCGGTAGCAGCCTCTTTAACAGCCTTTAGTAGTTCAGAGATTGTCTCATACTCCTCAATACCCTCAACACCAGCCCTATACCCATAGAGCCTTACATTTAATCCTGTTGCTTCAGAGAATGCCTTAGCACGTGACAGTGTAGATAATGCATAGTCCTTATTAGCTGGAGCTGATACATTGAATGGATACTTGTCACTAACAGCTACAACCAAGCTCTCATAATCCATGACAGGCATGTACCTAGACTGTTTAGCACCAAATAATCTAGACTCAAGCATTAGTAGAAGAGCATCAACTGCAGCCTCAATCCTCCTTAAACGCTCCTCCTTACCAACAGCATCCTCTACACGTATGAAGCTTGTACGACCAATACCATCTAGGTCTATAGACATGCTCCACGAGTATATGGCTGAACCAACCTCCACATAATAGATCATCTGACCGCTAACCTCTTCACCACCAGCTACCCGTGTAGAGCTACGGGTATGCATCTGTGGTTCTAGAGCAATGTTCTCAACCTGGTCATAGGCTGGAACCATGTAGCTTACAAGGAACCTGCTTGTCCTACGGACTGGTAGTGGACGTGCTGGGAGCATAAAGCCACCAATATCCTCAACAACACAATTCTCAACAACAGTCTTCTCAATATGGTGTAGCTTATCTGGATCAACGGTTCTCTCCTTAGCTAGTTTCTCAAGTAGTGATGCTAATTCCTTCTCCCAATTGCCTGAACCAAATAGTTTTGTATCAGCATGCTTAGTAAACTCGCATCTACCACAGTACTCACAAACAGGTAACCCACGATCGCTTGCTAGCTTTGAAAGCCAACACTGGTATGTATGAGCTAGTGACTCGCCACTAACTACTGGAACCCATCGGATAGCATATGATCCGTTCTCTCCAGGATATATGATAGCTGCCTTCCTATGCCTTGTATAGTTACCGACACTCTCAACCATATTGAGAGCTTCAACATTAACTAGGAGTCTAACACCAAGACTTAGGTAGGCCATAACCCCTACACCCCCTCCTCCTTATCATCTCTCCTACGTGGTGTTAGGGATGCTATAGCGATCTTCTTAGCAATCTCGATCAAGATCCTGTCATCACCTATATTGAGGAGCTTCATAATAGTCTCCCTAGGAGCTACATAGGCTTTAACCTCCCTTGGCTTATCACATAATAACTTATCCTCCCTTTGCACAGCAGCTTCAGCCATTCTAACTGCCTCATATAGTGATGTGTATACTGCACCTCTAGAGGTAGCATTGGCCAACCGATCTATTATACTGTACATTCTGCATTGGCTGAATCTACTCAACATATTGATTATATCCTGGAACTCATCTAGACTAGGAATAGTTCCCATTACCCTCCCACCTCAAGTATATGTAATGCATTACCTATATATAAACCTTATTATAAATGTATTTCTAATGCATATACAATGGGGTTTATTAGGGTCTAGTGCATATACTATACACATGGTGCCTTGGCCATGGCTAAGCTCGTGGTAGCAACACTTGGTTTTGAGGAGAAATGGGCTATACGTGCAGTACTAACCTATGGTCTTGAGCCTGGTGATAAGATACTTGTTGTCACAGGACCTGTTATTGATAAGGTTAGGAGAGCCTATGAGTCTATAAAGCGTATTGCTGATATGGTTGGTGATGTAGATGTTAAACTCCTTAGCCTAGATAGCCCATGTAGTTTTGTAGAGAATGTAGCTAGGATTAGGAGCATGTTGATTAGACATGCACAGTCTATGGATAATATAATAATAGTGTTGTCCGGGGGGATGAGGGCTCTTATACTCTCACTCTATACGGCAATACTATTCCTACCAGTGGATATTAGGGAGAAGATAAGTATTGTGAGAATTGATCTGGAGGATGGCAGTTGCTCTATAGAAATACCTCTGGAACTCCTCGATCTAGTTGAGACATGGAGCCCGGGTGCACTAGCCCCTATACTAGAGATCGTTTATAGGAGGAGGGAGGTATCTATAGAGGATATAGCTGGTTATACGGGTAAGGATAGAACAACTATTAGGAGGCAAGTAGCTAAACTAGCAGAACTAGGTCTTGTAGAACTCTCCGGGAGACCACTAATGGTCAAGACTACAGAGCTAACTAAACTCTATGTAGTAGAGGATTAAGACCAAGATCTACCAGCATATCTTCCTATAGTGACAGGCCCTGCATTTCCATTTATCACTTGTTCTATCTGGTATCCTCTGATCGGTTATTATCTTCCACATATTCTCCACAAGATCTATCGTCTCAACGATCTCCCAAGGCCTAATCCTTACCTCCAATAGCCTACTATTGTCTAGTGAGAGCATATAGGCTGATCTTGTCCTTAGCCCTAGTGTCTCCTCACAAGCGATCATGTAGGCTATGAGCTGTATCTTTAAATGCCTATGGCTTGTCTCAAGCCTTCTCTTGGAAACACTGTATTTGACCTCGATCAGGCTATAGGTTCCATCATCATGTAGTACTACTGCATCAACACGACCAGAAACACCCAATAACCTACTGTACACAGGATACTCTAGGTAGAGATCACCCTCTAGCCCGTATTCACGGATAATACTGTATAGCGTCTGATAAGTATAGCATGGGTATCTCATGGATTCTGTAGGAGGCTCCATGTACATGTAGTACTTGTAGTAGAATATCCTTGGGCAATAGGCGTACTCTTTTACGAGAACTATAGGTATATACCCTATACCATACTGTAGTGCCTGCATACTAGATCACTAGATACCTTGTTTCAATCAATACGTTATCCCATAGCTTACCATGGACTAATGCTCTACTAAGGGATTCACCAGGTACTACAATAATGAATATACTATCACTAGATGGATCTATATAGCGTCTTGTACCACGATAAACCTCCTTAGCCCTATAATAGCCTCCACGGCCAATGAATAAGCTACGCTGTATCCTTACAAGACCGTGTGCCTTAAGCTTTTCTGAAACCCATAGCCTACTACGATCATCACTTATATCATACGCTACAACAACATATGTCATCAGAATACCACCCGGAACCCATTATAAACTGATCCCGTCCTAAATGCTCTAGCTAACTCCCATGCCTCATAGAGTATTATCTTGGAAACCTCGATCTTTTTCTTAGTCCTGCTATGGTATATTCTCTGGTTCAATTGGTCAAGCACGTGTTTAGCAATAGCTTTACGTGTCTCATAGGATAGCTTCCCAGCTACTAGCTCAAACACTATACTCCTAGATCCCATGATTAGAGGCTTATCAACAACTACCTGTCTAAACATCTCTATAAAGTCAAGTGTTAGTGATGGCTTACCACTCTTAAACTTATGTAGGAAGCCTAGATATGGATCGAGACCTACTAGCAATAATGATTTCTCAACTACTCCATAGAGTATACCATAGCCATAGTTAAGAGCCATGTTAAATGGGTCTGGAGAATCCGGGTTCCTCCCATTAAACCCTAGTTCCCCTGGTACTATGGATGCTACTACACCCCAGTATTGTCTTGCACCATAGCTTTCATAAGCTAGTATCTTCTCCTCACTCAACTCATTAACTGGTATACCGTTAAGCTCATCAGCTATTGCCTCAACCTCATAACCTATATCACGATAGACTGGTTCACGATAGATCTTTGCTAGGTACTTGAGTAGTGCTGCCTGATTATAGAGTTTACATGTTATGATCTCTCGTGCAAGCTCTAGGCCACGCTCCTCAACAACAATATACCTGTACTGCATAACTCTTGTAGCAACGGTTTTGTTGATAAATGGTGGATATATCCTTGCAACTGGGTTTCCATAGGGGTCAAGGAATACTATATCGATACCCATACTAGCTAGTCTACGTATTGCTTTAGATGTTAAGCCAATCCTTGATGAAGCAATTATTACTTGGTTATAGTCTGGAGTTATAACGGTCTCCTCTCCATCACGGCAGCTAAGGTATATCGTATCCCTATGTACATGGATCTTGCATCCGGGCTTAACTATGTAGAGTACCTTCATAACCCAGCACCACATACACTATGGTATGGACAGTTATCTGGGCAAACACTTGGTTTCTCTGGTTCCTCACCAAGGCTTATCATCCGGGATATACTATCCCTGATCTCTAGAAACCTTTTCCTAAGACTATCACCTACCCTTACAACACGATAGCCAAGATCACCTGTTGATAAATGGATCTGTATGAGTACTGCATAGTCTACTGGGTTACCAGTCCATGCCTCAATGGCTAATGCATAACCAGTTAGCCCAAGTACTTTAAGCTCTAGATACGATCTGTCGTTCCCAGTAGTCACTTCAACAGGTATAAATCCTACTATGAAGTCTGGTTTCACAATATCTGATAAGCCTATTAGTGAACCAGGTATTGATGGCTCTACAGACACTGGTATAGACTCCCTATAAGCTATATAGCCATGCATATAACCAAGATCATATATATGGGCAAGCACTCTATACCCTAAAGCCCCACCTATCCTCCTCAATTCACTCCTCAAAACCCTACCCCTATGGCCTACAGCATAATCGATCCCTAGCCCACGGTAGCCAAGCCGGAAACCCTCCATAAACACCCTATGCACAACCCGGCCTACAGCCAGTACTGGACTATCGATCCTTACATGCCTAACCCTCCTCAACCAAACATCCCTCTTACAGGGACATGGAGAAATAATATCAGATATAGATGGCTTAAACGGATACCTCTGACCAATAACATCCACATCCCAACCACGAACCTCAAAGTAGTTACCATGGACACCATTATTCAAAGACCGGATATAATCCCACACCCACCTAGGAAACACACCACACCACCCAATATAAGAGATAGCAACAGATCACATTTCTACTTGTAAAGTAGAAACGTCTACATGGAATGGAGTTATATAAAAGATCTAGTTAACCAGTTAGATTGATCCTGTAGAAGATACCATTAAAACAATATAACACTTATCAATAATAAGATAGTTAGTTCTAAATCAGATCCCCTCCATCAGAACACTCATTATAGTCGATCACGTCTTGATCTTTGGAACAACCATGACCAAATCCATCAGATCATCGGAACACCAATGATAATAACCAAGCCATTTGATCGAACGTTCTAATGGAGAACAAGATCACAATGGAAGAAAAACATAAAAACCCCTACAAAAACATAATAAAACGTGGATCTCTAAAGAGAATAGAAAGC
>CAZVHC010000056.1:0-8857 GCA_964627005.1 uncultured Desulfurococcaceae archaeon | reverse complement strand
AGGTATAGAAAGGCATACTACGATACAGAAAGCTATAATCTAATGTTTCTGCCCCTTTGGTGAGGATTTAGCCTCACTCATATCAACAATTTATGGAGGTAGATTACCCGAACATATACGTTCATCACTAGAGTATATCCTTGATGAAAAAGGTATAGATGTAAGAACCACACTAACATCTGATGGCAGGATCTATTTAGAACTTATTGAGGACACCAATGTATTTGACCCTCCATCCATACCTAGTGGTTTATTAAAGGTACTCGCTATAGAGATTGCCCTAGACATAGGTTCTCCACTACTTGTCATTGATGAGATCGAGAACTCACTACATATAAGGGCTATACATAGGGTACTGGATGATATTAGGAATAGTGATGTGGTACTAATAGCTACAACTCACTCTCCTGCATTAATGGATCTGGTAAAGCCTGGTGAAGTAATAATATTGGAGAGAAAAGGATTAGAGACTATAGCATCTAGGATACCTGATCCAGAATCTCTTGAGAGAAAGTTGTGAAGGTTAGGTGTATCACTTGGAGAATACATCACGTATGTTAGCTTATAGAATAAAGATCTTTGTTGAAGATAGCTATGGTGATGAAGCCCTCAAAAATTCTAATAAACAAGTTAAAGGATAAAGGCATCATTGATAAAAGAACCATTATAGATGTAAAACCTATACCGGGACTATGTAGTTCAAAGTTTACCCGTATATCTACGCTTCAGCAATAGAGTTTGATAAAGTGATAATACTGGTTGATGGAGACGGTGATCCAGAGGGTGCTGTTAAGCGTGAGAAACAACATGTCCCTACTGATAATAGACTATCTTGAAAGGTCTACATAGTTGTGAATAAGTATGAGATTGAGGAATGGATACTCTATACACTATATGGGAGAATAGAGCCTCATCCATCTAGGAAACTTAAGGAGCTAACTAATGGATTATATAGAAAGAGTTCTCTACCCAGATATATGGAAAAGATAGCTAATAATGAATACTACTCAGAGAAACTATTGGATTACAACATTGTGAAATCTTTAATAAACATACTACCTCAATGACTGGGCAACCATGGCTGATCACAGCTATGACCATGTATTGGTATAGGAGTACTAAGATTAATTATACTTTTAAATAGTAGTAATCATAGTTAGTAGATAATCTCTCAAATACCTAAGGATGATGGAAATTGGTTAAAGTAGTACTTATAGGTGTTGATGGAGCTACATGGATTATATTGAGGAAGCTTATAAGTGATGGTGTTATGCCCTTCCTAGCTGAGGCTATTGAGGATGGTGTCCACGGGTATCTAAGATCAACTATTGCATCCTCCACATTCCCCTCATGGCCTACAATAGCTACTGGCCTCGATCCGGCACAGCATGGGCTAACAGGTTTTATGTTGAGAAGTAGGAATGGTAGGCTAGTCCTTGGTAGCTCATTGTATCTTGAGAGGGAGACTCTATGGGATATACTTGGCTATCACAGGCTATCATCACTGGTTATTAACTACCCGGGCACGTATCCAGCTAAAAGGATCAGGGGGTTTATGCTCACTGGTATATTGACAACAAACTATAACGGCTTTGCATATCCAAGGGATATGGGCTATATGGTTCTAAAGAGATTTGGCTACCCGTTAGAAGTTGATATAGTTAATGAGTCTCCTCAGACATATATTGGGATCGATGGTAATAGGGCCCGGATAGCCTCCTACATGATCCGGAATTATGATTATGATTTTGTATCGGTTGTCTTTAGATGTAGTGATAAACTACAGCATCATTTCTGGAATGACTGGAGAGCCTATAGGATCTATTATAGAAGCCTTGATCGATGGGTTAAGGAGGTTGTTGAGAGCTCTGGTTACCCGGATACACCCTTCCTCATAGTCTCCGATCATGGTTTTGACTATGCACGCTATAAACTCAATATACCAAGGATACTCTATGACCATGGACTAGTTAGTCTAGGGAAGCGGATAGGTGATAGTAAACGGACTAGTTCACCAACAATATCAAGACTGCTAGGCAGGATCGGTTTGAGTAGAGAGGTGTTAAGCAACATAGTTAATAGATATAGGCTTTTAAGCATGATCGTTAAGAGGGCTGGAGGTATAGTATTTGCAAGACTATTCCTCCCAGAAACATCACAAACAATCGATCCTGTATACTCTAGAGTTTATCCATCATCCGAAGGATTATTCATAATGGATAAGGATATAACGATCGATTATGTAGTAGATCTTCTACGTAGATGTAGTAGGTATAGAGGTAGGGATGCCATCAATAAAGTATATATTGTAAAGAATGTATGGAGAGGACCATATCTTTATCGTGCACCAGATATTATTGTGGAGACAAGGACTGGGTGTGGAATAGCCCATGATCTTAAGATGAGGGATTATGTACTGGAGAACCATGAGCCCCTAGGTGGGCATACAAGCTATGTTTCACACTATGGTGTACTAGTGGCTTCTGGAGGAGATATTAGGAGGGGTGGCCTAGTAAATGCATCTGTATATGATATTGCTCCAACAATACTTGATATCCTAGATCTTCCTATATCAATAGATCATGTTGGTAGACCGCTTAAGGAAATATTTAGGGATGGATCAAGTATTAAACAGAGGGCTATAAAGACTATGAATTATAGGAGGCTAGGATTATCCATAAGGATACAGAATATCAAATATAGATCAATGGGTCGTGGAGGGACAATTTAAAGCTACTTAAGACCAAGTATCTCCAACACCTTACTAGAGGCATCAGCTCCATTCTCCACATAATATAGGGGAGCTAGGTAGCGGGAGTCAATAGAATCCCTGAATACCCCTGGTAAATGGTCAGTATCATAGCCTGTACCATGGACAATAACTACTGGTTTACCATAGCTATAGGCTAGAAGTATCTCTATCATAGAGCCTACACGGCCTCCAAGAGCTACAAGTACATCACTTGTCCGGGCTAATACTGTGCTACGTGTTGGATAGTCCAATCCAGTACTTACTACTATAAAGTTCCTCCTCCTAGGTACATTCTCACGTGGACTAGATGGTAGTATGAATACTAATGTAAATCCCTTCTCATAAGCATAGTCAGCTAGGTACTTCATAGCTCCCCAGTATCCTCCTAGGACAAGCCTCAATCGATCACTATAGCTTGTGAGACCATTGATGAACTCCTCTATTAGTGTTGTAAATCTACTATTTGGTTCTTCACTAGAAATAGCTATTCCAACATTGTATATCTCCATAGTCATCACCTATATAGGAGGAGGTTTAACTAGGTATTAATACTTAATTACAAGATCAAACTTATATGTGGTCATCGTATACTATATCCATGGTGCTCGTGGCTACATATCTTTCACTAAAACCTAGGGTCCGTATACTATGGGAAAGTGATCCTAGTAGGTTTATGGATAGATACATTGGTATAATAAAGTCATATATTAGACTAGATCTTGTAAGAGAACTAGCTACTAATATCATAAGTGATTGCAGGAAATACGTTAAAGATGTAATCTACAAAGGCCTGATCAAGGCTGGTGAGAGGAAAGAGTTTAACCCCTTACTAGGAAGGGATTCATAGTCAGGATCGAGAGTTCTTGTGGGCTTGACGTATGTATTGTATCAGAGGGTAGGAGGTGGTGTAGTTCTGGTAAATCTATAGAGTATATTGTTGGTGCTGAGGGGTATAAGGAGATTAGGAGTATCCCCATGATACTTGATGATGAGAAATATGATGTTGTAAAGGCTATATATGGAGATAAAGAACTTATACTCATAGATCCATTCCATAATCCACCATATCTGCCCGGGATACTGCCTAAGGAATACCATTCTACATATAAGGTTGTGGAGACAATAGATCTATTTTAGACATGTATTCTAGTCAGACATTGGAGTCTCCGGCCTCAATAACTCGATAGATACTGGTCTCCACTTCTGGGTTAAATGGTCAAACGTAATTAGTGTTAGTGTAAGTTGAACCCCCTTTATACGTCTCACTCTATTAATAACTATCCGTGATAGTCTGGATAAGAGTTCTCTTTGGCTAGCCTCCTCCTCGATCTCTATGAGAGCATATATGTCGTACTCACCAAGTATTATACCTGCCTCCACAACCTCCGGTATTTCAATGATCTTTTCTAGGACATCCCTCTCTGTACCGGGTTCAACACGTATTAGTACTAGTGCCTTAAGAACACTCATGCAAATCCCCCCACCTATATTATATGATCGTGTATGTCCTAAATAAACTAGGTGATAAATGATCTATGGATACATGGTGCTAAGGGTATAAGGTATTTATTTGCGTATAGGTATTCATAGAAACGATGATCAGTATCGTTGGGGTTTAGGTGTAGAGTATAGTGGATGGTAGGGATAGGGATTTTACACGGATAGTCTTTAGTGGTTTATGGCTCTATGGAGCTAAGGTTGTAAATAACGTTTTTGGATCCCTCTTCTGGATCACTATATCATGGATAGCATCACCAGCCATTGTGGGCAGGACTAGTGCAGTACTAGGGCTAGGAATGATCATGGGTGGATTACTTGGTCTTGGTACAAACATCAGTATTAGGAGATTTATTGGGAAAGCAGTAGGTCTAGGAGATAGGGTTCTCCTAAAAAAGTACTACTGGTCAACAATATACTTCATAGCACTTCTAAGCCTAGTAGTACTATTAATAATATATTCACTATCAATGTACATGGGAGGCTTCCTAGCCTATAGTCATGAGATGATCTCTTACGCATGTATAATAGCTTTTCTATCTATATACTTTACGGTAATATCGATATTCATCGGATTGCTTAGGACAAAATACTATTTCCTATCAAACCTTATAGCAAATACCGTAAAGCTATCCATGGGCATATACCTTGTATATCTTGGCCTAGGATGGATAGGGGCCTATATAGGCTATGCACTACAATATCTGGTACTACTTATCCTAGGGCTAGCCTATACATGCTACCATATAGGGGTTTACCTAGGGATTGACTGGAGTAAGGTTAAGGAGGTTATATACGCTGGTATTGCTACATGGATCCCCTCAATAATAGCGTTACTTGGGCAATGGCTTGGAGTTGTCTTTCTCTATGGATTATCCAATGAGATCTCTACTGGACAATACTATATAGCATTCCTAATAGCTAGCTTTGTAACAACCATTGGGACAAGCATCCTCAATATAATGTTACCAGCATTGTCGAGCATGGAGTCTGGGCATGAGGAGATTGTCCGTAGAATACTTGGATTCACATACGCTATCCTATCTCCTATTACGGCATACCTAATCTTTAACTCCAACATACTACTCCTAATACTTGGTACCCGGTATAATGAGGTACCATATATACTCCCAATACTACTGTTTTCAGCCTATCCACAGCTATTATTCACAGCCTCAATAAGTATACTCTATGCATTCGACAAGTATAGAGAGGTACTCTATCTAGGGCTTATACAGAACATACCAAGGATAATACTATACCTACTACTAACACCAACTATGGCTGGAGCTGGGGCAGCAATCTCCTACACAATAGGATCATATACTGCACTAGCCTATTCACTATACCTGTCGAGAAAGTATAGGTACATACCAAACCCCTATAATACATTGCTACCTATAATAGCTTCACTAACTATATTCTATATAGTCAGGACAATATATCCAAACACAATAGTACAAACAATACTTCTAGCACTAGTATACATGCTCTTCATACACACTAACATTATAGGTAAAAACGATCTAAGACTATTACTGCAAAGAATTAAGCGATAATAGATTTAGTAGATTTTTACGGTAATACCTTGATAAATAAGCTTGCCAGCTAAATCAATTATAGTATTTAGTTAAGGTTAATACTTAGAATATATATGTACATGTTGTACATAATTGTTTATAAAGTTCATTAATTAGTCTACATTTTACTATAAAAAATAAATATTATCTCGTTTGCAGATATATAATGGTGGAGGATATGTATAGAATTATTTCTATACTCCTAGTTATATCAATAGTAATGCTAGCATCTCCTACGGTAATAAATGGGTATTATAATGCTCCTCCATTACCTCCATCACCTAGGTATAGATACAGACCTCTAATAGCTGGTCTACAGATTGCTGTACCATTAAATGAGACGCATGAGGTGTTAGGTAGCATAAGCTTTCCAGCGTATTGGGCTTTGCCGATGCCTTTTGGTGGATATATAATTTTCTACGGTATTGTATCAGTTGGCCACATCTTTACTGAGGCTGGTAACACGACAGCTTATCAGAATACAAGTGCGTATCAAAATAACTATATTGGTAATGTTATGTTTCTTACAGCTAATGATGGTGTGGATGCCTCCTTTACCCCTATATATGTTAAAGTATGTCCCTTCAATGATGTATCTATGTGTTTATGGCCTCCAAGTAGATTGCTACCTAGAGTATGGCTTAACCATACCTATGGTGGACAAAATACTATTTATTACAGCTTTATAGGTAGAGCATATGAGTCTGACATAACAGAACTAATTAATAATCCGTGTCTAAAAGTTGGTAGAACAACCTACACTACCTATGGAACTATAGTGGGATACATGGTTGCTGGTAGGAGGGACGTTAATGGAGAAACTAAAACAATATATGTCCTAATTACCACGTGTCCCAGTAAACCTGGAGATAGTGGTAGTTTCTTAGGATGGTTCTATACTTCAATGGGTGTTGAACTATATGGTATAGTTTTCGGGGTTTCCGGAGGTTATTCATTGGCTGTATTCCACAATATAACGAGTATATGGGCTGTAGAACCAATTATATGTCCTAATCCATATACCTGTCCCTGTTAGGAGGTGATGGTATGAATAGATATATATTGTATATATTGGTGCTTGTTTTATCTATAAATATGCTCTTAACCAATCAAGTAATAGCCATTAATACCAATGGTTCTGCCAATATAGTTAAAGGATATGATGTCATATACTATAATCTTTCAAGACTAGTGTATAGACTGGATAATATGCAGAATAGGACTATACTGTACATCGGATCATATGTAGTTGTGGCTAATGGGTCACCTATAGACACTAGCTATATAGTGTCCAAGGATATAGAGGATCTCATTATAGAGTGGGGTTCTAGGAAAGGACTAGTAGTACATAGTAAGCCGTCACGTAAGGATCCATGGATTATGGGGGCTCTCCTAGATAATGTTAAGAAATTAATAAAGGAATACGGTATACCTATGAGGAGGGTTATGGTTAGTATATATGATGCTGATCCATATCTAGTGGTAGCGTATACTCTTGATAGGGACTATTATAGCGAGTCATTAGTAAATAAGTTAGTAGATGTTGTGGTAGAAGCTACAAATAATATCTCATACAATCTTACCTCGTACAGTCTTGATGTGTATGTATTGTTTATTGTGAGGGACTTTAGAGTAGAACTGGGTATACCTTTATCAAATGTTTTAGAGGATATTAATTCTACGTTTAAGAGCTATGGATGGTATATTAGGGTTATTGGTGCTGGATATAGTGGGCCTATGATGGGGATTTGTCCACTTAATGGAACATGTAGTTTTAAGACGGTAGATGAGTTTAGAGAGTTTGTTGGGTCTAATAAGGATCTATTTATAAAACTTGCTAATGAGTATAGGAGAATAGCTGGACTACCCAATAATACACTAGTAACACTAGGTATTTGTGGAGAGTTAGAAATAGATAAGCTCTATGAAATAACACCTAAGCCTACACAGAATCCCGGGCAGGACACTACATCAAACAAACAATTAACCACTAATGATTCTGAGGTAGAAACAATAACTAATACTAGTAATGAGATGAGCGACAATAGATGTTACGTCATTATAGTACTGGTTTTAATCATTGTACTAGTGGTTACTGCCTATCTAGTTATTACTAGGTATAGACGGTAGATAATCTATATAACATTTTTTTCAATTGCTATCTTATAGTATAGTATATGACAACATTGTTTGACATATATATCAGGTCTGATTGGTAAAGTATTTGGAGCTTATCCTTGAGTGGTGGGGCAGGCTTTATACTATAGACAAGACCCTTACTAAGATCCTCTCTATAGAGGAATACTAGGAATCTATAGCTGGGCTTACGCTTTATCCCTGTAAGCCATTGTGTATAGTAGAATGATGGTTTCACTCCATAGTATCTGAATAAATACCATGTCTTAACATCACATCCGATCATTGGGTATCCGGACATGTTCTTAACTACATGTACCATATAGATCTCGTCACTACGGTATAACCAGTAATAGGATATATTGTCCTCACCAGTTAGTAGCCTATATTCAATAAGTATTGTTGAAGGTATTAGTAACGCAATTAAAAGCAATGGTGTTAAGTATTTATGGTATGGTGTCCTAAGTAGTATTATTGGTAGAGAGAGTATTAGTAGTAGATCAAGTAGTCTGTGGAGCACATTATACCCCACACCACATACTACCATAAGCACCATTAGTACTGTCACTAAGAGAATCCATGTACTAGACCATAGGTATACATGATTGGTTCTTTTATTCCTAATGCTCCTCCTAGAATACAGTATTAGGAATGGTATGGGTATAAACGGTATGGAGTATAGGAGTACATCAACAAGATACTCAATAGAGAATATACCTAGGTAATAGGTTAATATATAGCTGGACATTATGATAGTAAGGGCCACAATATAGTCAGTAACCACATGTCTACACGTGATCCTTTTACAGCTAAACCGAGCTCTAACATATATAATTGCTGTAATAAGTATTGCTATGAGAATAGCTCTTATAAACCCTATTCTATAGATTAA
>CAZVHC010000055.1:0-9063 GCA_964627005.1 uncultured Desulfurococcaceae archaeon | reverse complement strand
CCAGTACCTTATAGAATTTCTATGTATGGTGCTGATATGGGAGTATTTGGTTGATTGGATTGAGTTCTGATAGGGAGTATGAGTATTTAATGTCTAAGATTAAGACGGATCTTATGCGTAGGTTAACTGGTATTATTGATTTTGAGGAGGTTAGGGATAGGTATAAGATAAGGATTCAGCAGTTAATGAATATTCTTAGGGAGATCCATAGTATTAGGAGAATGTATGTTGATAAGTTAAACTATGAGCTAGATATCCTCTATAAGGAGTTTAGGAAGTATGCTATAATAATTAATGTAGTTGGTATAATCCCTCTAGGACTAGGACTTATAGTTTCACTACCACTAACCTACGTACTATATAGGACATGGTATATGCCCCGGAAAACAGAGATCATGGAGAAACTCCGTAGTTCTATGGAGAGTATAGCTAGGCTTGAGATACGTTATAGAGATGCATTAGAGGAGCTTGTAAAGGAGGTCTATGTGTCTAAGGGGTTAAAGTATGAGGTTAAGAAGGAGACTGGGGAGAGGATTGGCTTTAGGGATATATACGATCTCATTATATCACATGATCTTGACATAAACTATATAAAATGTCCAAGCTGTGGAAGAGAATTTGAAATACCATTGGAGGGATACACGTTTAAATGTCCAAAGTGCGGCTATGTCATAAGGGCTATTGATGTATATAATGCTATTAAGAAAACATATGGTATAGTAGATTGATTAACTATCAACTACAAGTTTATTTCCCCAATACCACAAATATATATTTGTTGAAGTGGATGGAAATGACATCTATACTAGAAGCTCTAAGTAGAAGGCCTTTCTCAGTAGTTGGGCATAGAGGAGCTGCTGGTGTTAAGCCTGAGAATACACTTGCTAGTCTAGAGTATGCTGTTGAGAATGGAGCTGATGTTGTAGAGGTTGATGTAAGGGCTACAAAGGATGGTAAACTCATACTGTTACACGATGAGAGTTTTGAGAGGCTTGTAGGACTACCCCTTAAGGCCAGGGATCTAGAGTATAAGTGGATCCTTGAGAATATAAGGATTGGTGGTGAGAGAATAGCTAGTCTAGAGGATGCCTTGAGACATATTGGTGATAAAGTATACATGTTTATAGAGATTAAGGAGCCCGATATAACGGTTGATGCTATAGAGCTTGTCCGACGCTATGGCTTGATCAATAGGGTTGCATTCATAAGCTTCTATGATGAAGTACTAAGTACTGTTAAGACTGTAGAGCCAAGGATAGTGACTGGGCTCATATACTTCAAACCACCTGGGAGAATATTTGATGCTAAAAGGCTTGGGGCTAGGATTGTTCTCCCCTACTACCGTATAGCCTCCTCCAAGGCAAATGCTACAGCCCATAAGCTTGGATTGAAGGTTGTTGTGTGGACGGTAAATGATCTTGAGGTAGCTAGGCAGATGATAAACCGTGGTGCTGACGCTATAGCATCTGACTACCCGGATATGATGGCTCGATTTAGAGATGAGCTAAAATAATATCTTGTATGCTTAGGTACTAGTTGTTTCATTAACTGTTTTAAATACAATTGTAATTCCTTGAGTAAAGTATATAGTTTCCCTACAAACGATTAAATACATGGTGAAATATTATGGCCAAGTACAAGGTAAGAATAGATCCTAGGGACAACTGTATCTCAGACATGGTATGTGTAAGCCTATGTCCAGACGTCTTTGAAATGAGCCCTGAAGACAATAAGGCACAGATTGTGGAGCAGTGGCGTACTGATCCAAGTAATGTTGCTGAAGGCATTGTATCAGAGGATCTTAAGGACTGTGTTGAACAAGCTGCTGCAGCCTGCCCAGTCCAGATCATACATGTTGAGCCTGTTGAGTAAGTTATCTAAAAGTGTCATTCCTGTTTTTTAAATACTTTCTCTAAACGATTACCTCATCAATTAGCCTAGCCCTAATCCTATCTGGTTCCTTAATTAGTTCAGACATTTTCTCATAGATTCTCTCCTTGACGGCATCAAGGGATATAATGATCATGAGGTATGATAGTATTTCAAAGAATATCCATGTCTCAAATAACCTAGGGCTAAGCATGATCCAGAAAGATATTGTTAGTAAGGCTGTTATTATCTTCATCCATGCAAATGTTCTAAAGCTTATGAGGCCAACCTTTACACCAAGATCATTCATAAGATACCCATAGGCTATGAAGTATAGTGACCAGAATAGTGCAGCTAACAAGTATATCGTATACCATAGGATATCATGTCCTAGGCTCCTTAACAATATGGTGAGATCACTTGATTCTCTAAACACAATATAGTTCCCAGTACTAGATCCATGTATGAGTAGTAATAGCATAACAATCTTTATAGACACTATACCAGCAACACCTAGTTTAAACAGTTTTAGGGCATACCCTATCCTATACCCAAATAGATAGTATAGCTCATCTACTAAATTGAAGAACAATAGTATAAAATAGTATATGATAGACATGCCTAAAACCATGAATAGACATAGAAGCATTAGAGAGTATAGAGAACCTATAACATATGGTAGAGCATAAAATATAACTGTAGAGCCAAGTATTACTATCATAGATACAATAGATAGTCTCTTTATAGCATAGGGTATCATATTGCTTAAGAGATCTATTTTAAGCATTAACTCCTCAGTCAACGTATCCGGATGTAGTAGATTAAACATGTTTACTCCTCAAACTCTACTGGAGGGATCTCAAGTGATACAAGCTTTTCTCTCTCAGCATACATATTCATAAGTATCCCTGGTAGTTTAAGAGATAATGTACCTAGTAGTATCATTAGTATAACCAGCGTGATAACTGATCCTATCAATATGTATATGTTTGATGATATAAATATGTATATAATGAATAGCCCAGCTGTAATCCATGCAATCCATGCAGCAATTTCTGCAACTAATATGCCTGTTCTAGATGATATTATTCTAAGAGATATAGATGTTATTAGTGTGAGTATAAATGTGAGAGAGGCCTCTAATGTATAGAATATTTCAAAGAATAAGTGTCGTAGGTAGAGTTTGGAGATAGCTGTTAATGAGCTAATAATACTTTTTGGATTAGCTATTATACTTATATAGTATCCTATAGTATATGAGCCAATCCATAGTATGTAGCCTCCAATAAGATTTACTCCTAGGAAGAGTATTGATGCTACAAGGAAGTATTTATGGAGATCAAATGTTTCTAGGTGAAGTATGTTAAAGATATCCTTCATATGGACAAGGAATTTATAGTAGAGAACAAATGCTCCAAGGAGAATAAGTGCAATACCTATATAGAATAGAGCAAATACCTGTGCAAACTTTGTACCAATAGGTAGGTCTAAAACCATGATCCTTATATACGCTTGTGCATACAGTAAACCTATTATTGGTAAAGCAGTTATAGCATATATGAAGAAGAACCAGAGACTTTTCTGTGCACCCTCAACCGAGGCCCTATAGATCATTTCCTCAATGCTCTCCAAATAGATCACCAAGTATATGGTGTAGTAGCAAACCTTAGAGATAATATATGATAGATAGTTTAAATAATTTATGAACAGATCCTTTACAAAACATGATCTTTGGTTTAACACTCCTTTCTAGTATTCCCTTCAACACTAGGTTTTAACGGTATTATACATATGAACTCAAGATCATCTTCACCCCTATTCCAGTACTCATGCTCAACATTTGGTGGTATGTACACGAATGATCCAGAGGTCACTCTATATACTCTAGAGCTAATCCGGATATCACCAACACCCTTCAAAACATATATCTCATGTTCCCATGGATGATGATGAGGCTTTATATGTCCTCCGGGTTCAATAGTGAAAACTCTCATTGCAAATGTTGGTGCACCATCATCCCGGCTTATAAGCCATTTAATCCATGTCCTTTCAGCCATTTCATCCGGTACCTTCTGTTTTTCAACGAGACTTATATGTCCTATTTTCTCCCCACAAGGTCCAAGCTTTATGTTTGACATAACAGTTTCACCTAGCCTACATAATACTTACTCTGTTATATAGGTTTATTCGTTTCCTTGGAAATCATTATTAACCAATAGGCTATATAAACTATACTCATAGGGCTGAAACAATGATTAAGAAACCAAGTATAAGGATTATAAAGACAGGCATAAAGGATCTAGATGATATCATAGGTGGTTTCTATCAGGGACAAATAGTCCTCATAGAAGGTATGCCGGGTACTGGTAAGACATTATTTGCTGCAAGACTAGCCTATGAAGCATTGAAGAGAGGGGATAACGTTGTATGGATCAGTACTATTGAGAGAAAGGAAGAGTTTATAGAGTTTATGAATGGTATAGGACTTGACTTCAAAGAATATATTGTTAAGGGACTATTCACCTTCATAGAGAATATAAGTGTATCTAGGGAAGAAGCTGGGGCTAACCTAGCTAATCTAGTCATAGACGCTATTAGAACACATGATGCAAGAGTTATTGTGCTAGACACTATAGATCCTTTCATAAGGGCGTTATCTCCACTAGAGCTTTTCACTGTAGTCCGTTCATTCATAAAGGATGCTATACTGGAGAGTGGGAGCTTATTCATAGTATTACATGAGCTTCTGAGGAGGGATGAAAGGGATCAGTACATGCTACGTGTGTGGGCTGATGCAGTACTAAGGCTTAACCTAGAAGTACCTGGTATGGGTGCACCACGTAGGTTTATGGAGATACTAAAGGTTAGGGGTAGACCTATTGGTAGAGTGATCTATGAGATTGATATATACCCGGATACGGGTATGGAGATTCATCCTACAGGAGTCATTATGATCCCTGAATCAAAGATCTCATTAGAGGATAGGCTTCCAACAGATATAGAGGGTCTTGATAAGATACTTAATGGAGGGTTTATAAAGGGTACATCAATACTCATAATAGGCCCAACGGGATCTGGTAAGACAATATTGTTATTGTCAATGGCTGCTAATTGGGCACTTAATGGCTATAGGGTTTACTTTATATCTTTTGAGGAGCCTTATCAACAGATTATTGAGACACTTAAGTTTCTGAGATATGATGTTGATAGAATTGTTGGTAGGAATCTTGTTATCCGGAGCATTAATCCACGGACAATAACTGTCACATCATTCTTTAATATTGTTCTTAAGGATATAGTGCTTGATAAGAATACAGCTGTAGTTATTGATGGACTACATTCTATAAGGAAGGAGTTTGGAGAGATCTTTCATAGGCATGTAAGGGATCTTGTGTCGTACTGTAAGAAGTATGGCTCAACAATAGTTCTCTCAATGATCTATACTGAGTATATTGAGAGAGAAGCTGTTACTTGGCTTAGCACCATTGTTGACGGGATTATAGAGCTTATTCTTAGGAGGGAGGATAAGATGTTGAAGAGATACCTATTGATTAGGAAGATGAGAATGGTTGAGACAGAGCCTAGACTCTATGAGTTTAAACTTGTTGATAGAAAGCTTAGAGTTATTACTTAGTCATTAGTGTTGTTTTTATATAGACTTATTAGGTATCCTCTACAAGTTATATCCATACCCCCATGGATGTGTATGCTTGGATGTATAGTCTCTCAAACATGTATAAAGTACTTACTCTACTACTACTAGTTCTAGCAGTTATAATGTATATCGTGTACTTCTACACATTATCTATCACGGGATACTATGTAGTTGAGGTAAGGGTTGAGAATACCACAGTAGATACTATAACAATTGATCTACCATTGGATGAACATGGTGAACCAGTATATAGAATTACGAAGTTCACATCAGCAATATATTATGATAGTAGGTATAGAGAGATAGAGCCCATTATAGTTGATGAGGTAAATGGTTACCCTAAAACAATAGCACTACCCGTACACTTGAGTGATGGGAAATACACGGTTTGTGGGGAGTATGTACTGGAGGAGAAAGACTATTTCTTCAACTACACAGGGTATCCATGGAAACTAGCTAGTGATGGTGGAGAACCAATATATGTTTATCCAAGGATTGAGAGGCACATTACATACAAGATCATTGGATTGATCAAACAGTATGGGGCACCAATAGTTTATACACTATCAACAATCACATGTGGATTAGCAGTATATACGATATACCTATTGGGTAGGGGTGGGCTTGTTTTCCAGGAGAAACCCGTTGGAGCACCACCAGCTGGGGCTAAGCCTAAAAAGTGTGATTGGTGTAGTGTATGTGTTAGGTTCTTTAAAATAGATACTAGTAGATCAAGTGGATCACAGCTACCATACGATTATGTATCTAAATTAATGGATCTATTAAGTGGAGTTAATAGGATATGGGAGAAGTGCTGTATAAGATTCTATCCCTGCATAGACGGTAATGGAAAGGTCTATGCTAGAACAATTGATCCTAGGAAGACTATAGAGGTACCAGTACTCCAAGGCTTTGCAGAATATAGAGCTGATGATAAGACCATGGGTGTTAAGTATAAGGTTGTCCAGAAACTAGATGCTTCAGAGATCTTTAGTGACGGTAGCTGTAGATCACTGGTAATGGATAAGGGTGGGATAGCTGTTGATTATGAGGAGAGAGTTGTTGCTAAATGGGATCGTGATGGGGAGTATAGGGGTACTAAGTATAGGAAAGACACTACAGTACCAAGCAATGTGCTTAAGCAATTCCTTAAAGACGTGATAGATGCCTTAACCAAGGCTCGGAGACCCAAGAGTGAAATAGACCAGGTTAGAGATATTCTGGAGAAAATAGATCCTAAGAAAAAGCATGGAAAGGTAAACGTGTTTAGTGTACTTGAGTCCCTTGTGAAGAGTTATGGATATGGCATACAGTGTATTGATGTATTTATCATAGGTAGTATTGATGAGAAAACTACTGAGGTACGTGAGGATGGCTATGGAGCAGAACCTGGGAGGATAGTAATTATATCCTCTAGAGTAGTTGATCAGGGATTATCCGATATACTTGCACATGAGCTAGGGCATAACCTATCACTAGGCCATGTACAACCATCAAAACCACCCAATCTAATGGAGCCTTCTGTGGAAGGGATAAGCCTGACCAAGGAGCAATGTATGCAGGCCCATAAGGAATGCATGGGGTCACGGGAGTCTAGAAAATATAGTTCTAAAACATGTGATGGGGGGGACAAGTATCTAGGGAAATACATGGAGTTAAAGGATCTAATTAATAAGAGAAAGAATGCTAGAAACGAACTAGTTAAACTCAATAATGAACTAGCTAATGTGGGTAAGAAGTCACGGGAGTGTAGGAAGAAGTTAAAAGATCTTCGTAGGGAGAGAAAATATAAGAAGTATGTGTATGATAATGTCAAGCCTTTTGTGAATAAGTTAAAAAGATCTAAGGGGATCGATAAGGATAAACTT
Source organism: uncultured Desulfurococcaceae archaeon (assembly GCA_964627005.1). Classification (GTDB taxonomy): domain Archaea; phylum Thermoproteota; class Thermoprotei_A; order Sulfolobales; family Desulfurococcaceae; genus CAZHDB01. The sequence goes on along the minus strand of CAZVHC010000055.1, from coordinate 1,671 downwards.
AGAAAGGAGATCATGGATGAAATTAATGGGAGGGAAAAGGATCTTAGGGAGTACATGGCTAGGAGGAGACCATATAGATCCGTAATAGAGGCTAAGAGGAAGTGGATCGATATTTTTAAGTGGAGGTTAAAGGCCCTAGATGATCCTGATGGTGTAGTTGAACAGTTGAAGAAGGAAATCGATCGTGTTGAAAGGGAGATTAAGGAGTGCATCCGATACCTTAATCCAGAGAAGGTCAAGAGGGATCTTAAGGAGAGGATTAATGAGCTTGAGAAGTCTATAGAGGATATGGATAAAAGGATCCATGAGCTTGAGGAGGGTCTAAAGAAGGCAATGTAGGATCGGGATAGGGTGTCGCTCATGGCTACGATGTTTAATGGAGTCCTAGTTAGGCTTGGAGAGTATATGGTTAGGAGGACATGTGCTAGGAGGCAAATGGTTTCTAGACTAATAGAGTCTATAAGGAGGATGCTTAGGAGGAGGGGGTTTGAGGCTTCTATAGAGTGTATTGATGAGAGAATAGTTGTTAGGGGTATAGGTGATCCTGTCTATGTAGCAAAGTTGTTATCTAGGGTTCCGGGTGTATCGAGTACTAGTCCAGCATATATTGTTGAGGATGGGATTGATCGTGTTGAGGATGTTGTCCTGGAGTTTCTCCATGGTAGGCTTGTGGCTAGGGAGACATTTATGGTTAGAGTACACAATGCACCTTATCCATTGAGTAATCGTGGTTTAGAGAAGTATCTTGGATGGGCTATACAGAATAGGTTTGGCTCCATAGTTAATCTCTCAAACCCTGATCGTATCGTGTATGTTGAGTTCCGTGGAGACTACATTATTGTCACAGATACCGTCTACAACGGCTTTGGAGGACTACCATATGGTGTTGAGGGGTGTCTTGTAGCACTTGTATCTGGTGGTGTTGATTCTGCAGTGGCCACACTCTATGCATTGAAACGTGGCGTATCTGTGGTTCCAGTATACATTGATATGACTCCATACTGGAGTATGGAGGCTACTAGGAGAGCACGTGAATCAATTGATATGCTTTGGGAGTGGATACCATGGGATAGTATGAGGGCCTATATAGTCCATGGTGTTAGTGAGCTTGTTGCAAGGCAGGAGATACCATCAAGGCTCCGATGCCTACTATGTAAGGCTGTAATGTACAATATAGCCTCCATAATAGCTGATCGAGAAGGATGCATGGGCATACTAACTGGGGAAGCCGTAGGACAAGTAGCTAGTCAAACACTAAAGAACCTATCAGTACTGACAAAACTATCACCAAAACCAGTATATAGGCCAGTAGCCTTCCACGACAAGATCGAGATTGTAAAGGAAGCCCATAGACTTGGGCTGGGTAAACTAGATAGAGATGTAGGAACATGTAAACTAAAACCAGAACATCCAGCAACAGAGATTAGTGAAAAGGAATACATGATCCTTAAAGAGAAAATACGATCATTAACAAATGATCTACTAGAAATAATTAATGAGAAAACAATAGTTAAAGAATACAGATAACATGTCTCAACTACAGAAAAAAAATTACAGACAAGTTATTAAATTCTCGATCTACATACAGAAAATATATATGTATATTATACCTATAAAAATAGGTGATAAAATGAGGATTTATCTCGAAGCAGAAGAAATCTTGAGCGAAGA
>CAZVHC010000054.1:0-9120 GCA_964627005.1 uncultured Desulfurococcaceae archaeon | reverse complement strand
GAAAGTCCTACGCTAGTATCTTCCTTTTTCAATGTTCCTCTCAATCCTCTTAATACCCTTGATCATCCTCTTAACGGTAGAAAGCCTCATCCTCTCATGGATCCTTACATGCACACCATCAATATAGTATTCCCCAGGCTCCAAAACCCTATCCCTCAACACAAAACACCCACTAGAAACCTAGGCTATAAGCACTTATAAACCATGGTTTAGAGTAATAGCAAAAGAATTGAAGAAAGTATGAATAGGCTTTAGAGAGTCTATTAAAATCATAACTATAGAATTTAAAAGATGTGATGCTGTGAATTACATGTCTAAATTCTTAATTATATATGTCAATTCTAGGGTTAAAGGAGATGTATTGAACTGGAGCTTTTACTCTAATACCGTCTAAGCACGGGTTTTAATGGAGATTCTATTATCTACCTAATACCACTATGTAAGTGTGTATTATTGTATAGTTTCCCATGTTTGTAGAGGAGTTTTAATGGATGTTTATACTTTAGGAAACTATATCTACCCATGTACTAGAGCTGGATGGTGGAATTCATAGCATATATTGGTGGGGTATACAGGCTGATGTGTTAGCCTTTGCATTCTACCATGACCCATTATTACCGGGTTACTCGTTTGGTGAATGCCTCTGTATCAATGGTACACCCGGCTACTTCGTAAAGATAGATACTTTCCGAAATCCTGGTGGACCCATACCCCCATTCATGTCATTGCAGGTGAATAGGACTAACTATATTGTACCCTATCTAATCCATACATACGGCATAGATCTTGTTGTTAGGAATACACATTTATTCATTAGAATATTGTTCAGGAAAACAGGTTCTGAAGGACACGTGGTTAATGAGAATCTACCCGTTATTGTATGGAGAAACTCTGATCTCATAGACAAAACACCCGTAGGAACACCATTGATAAATGAGACGGTAACAGTATCATTCAATATAATGTATGGAGGATACATAGGCTTTACATCAGCTACAGGTAGTAGATATGATGTTCACGCTATAGAGTGGTTCCACGTATTAGCAAATAGCTCCATAGCCTCAGTAGGAGGAGAACTAGTAGACAACAATACCCAGCAACCCATGTACTTAAGCCTTCTTATAATAGCCATAATCTCCCTATCGATATCCACAGCAATCATCTGTAAAAAATTAAAGATTAAAAGATAATACCTCTCCACAAACGAGATCTTTTTATCCCTATCTAAGAAACCCCAGAAAACACAGCTCAAGACAAGCTAAGGTTAAAATAATTATAATTTTAGGAAGGGCCCGGGCCGGGATTTGAACCCGGGACCTCCGGGTTTCTGTGCCGGGCTCCACAGCCCGGCGCTCTAACCAGGCTGAGCTACCCGGGCCATTTGCCTTGGGTTCATCTTCCCGAGTCTATTTTTATGGCCTGGGTTCTTCATTGCCCCTCTTTGGGGGCTCTCTGGAGTCCGGGCCCTTTTTGTCTGGGTGTATTTGTTTGTCTTGTTTTGTTTATATTGGTTTCTCCTGTTTCTTTGTTGTAACTCTTTTATTTTTGTATCTCTATATCTATGGGTTGATTGTGTGTTTGGGGTGTGTTTTTGGTTGGTTGTTGTCCGGAATTTTGTGTATAGGGGTTTGTATCGTGATTCTGTTCAGTTGATGAGGCTTAGTGAGGAGGCTAGGAGGATTGAGGGTGTTGTTGATGCTGCTATTGTGATGGGAACTGATCTTAATAAGAGGTTGTTGGGGGAGAGGGGTCTTTTGACTGTTGATGGTGAGGCTGCTGGTGAGGGTGACTTGATTATTGCTGTTAAGGTTGCTGATGGGGTTGATGTTGAGGTTGTTAGGGAGAGGATTGAGGAGTTGCTTCGTGGGGGTGGTGTTGGGGAGGGGTACTACTATAGTGTTGAGTCTGCTATTGAGGGTCTTGGGGGAGCTGATCTTGCCCTTATATCTATTCCTGGTGAGTATGTGAGGGAGCTAGCACTCGATCTTATTGAGAAGGGTATTCATCTACATATCTTCAGTGATCATGTGCCTCTTGAGGATGAGGTTATTATTAAGAGGAAGGCTTTGGAGAAAGGAGTCCTTGTCATGGGGCCTGAGGCCGGTACTTCAATAATATCTGGTGTTGGCCTCGGCTTTGCTAATGCTGTTGAGAGGGGTGGTGTTGGTATTGTTGCTGCTGCTGGTACTGGTTTGCAGGAGCTTAGTGTATTGTTGTCAAATGCTGGTCTGGGGATTAGCCATGGTATTGGTGTTGGAGGCCGTGATCTCCGTGTTGAGGTTGGTGGTTTATCTACACTCTTCTCAATAGATCTGTTGGAGAGGGATGAGTCTACTGATGTGATCGCTATTGTCTCTAAGCCTCCATCCCACGAGATCGCTGATAAGGTTCTATCCTATATCCGTACTAGTACCTTGAAGAAATATGTTGTATGTTTCATGGGCTCTGGGTTACGTGGATGGATCGTTAGGGATCGTGTGCTTGGTTCTTCAACTCTTCATTCTGCAGCCATGGCTGTTGCTTATTTCTATGGTGATGATGTTTATCGTAGGGTTGGTGAGTACCTTATCCCTGATCTTGATAGAGTCCTTGATATTATTAAGGGGGAGGTTAGGTTGAAGGGTGGTAGGAAGGGGTTTGTCCGTGGACTCTATACTGGTGGTACACTTGCCTATGAGGCACAGTATTTGCTCCGTGAGATCCTTGGGCCTATATATTCTAATGCACCACTTGATCCTAGGTATAGGCTTGATGATCCATGGGTTAGCCGTGATCACTCTATAATTGATCTTGGTGGTGAGGAGTTTACTAAGGGCAGGCCCCATCCAATGATCGATCCCTCGATCAGAGTTGATAGGGTTATCCAGGAGGCTAGGGATAGTGGTGTGAGCGTGTTATTGCTTGATTTCGTACTAGGCTATGGTTCTCATCCAAGCCCTGTTGAAGCTCATATAGATGCTATTGAGGAAGCCTTTAAGGTTGCTAGGGAGGATGGTAGGCACTTGACCATTATCGCCCATGTTATCGGTACTCCAAATGATCCACAGAATATGGAGCATGAGATAAGGCTTTTGGAGGAGCATGGTGTACATGTCTTCCGATCCAATGCTTTGGCAAGTATTGTAGCTGGTTTCATAGCAGCTGGAATAACTGATCGTTCTATTTTTAGGGAGTTCATAAATAAGCACTTATACCCAGGTGTTGAGGCTTGAACAGTGATCCACTTAAACTATTAAGGGAGAAGCCTAAGGTGATCAATATAGGTCTTGAACACTTCTACCATGAGCTTAAGAGACAGGGTGTTAGGGTAGCTCATGTAGTCTGGAGGCCTAGGCCAAGGCTTGAAAGGGATCTTGAGGAGATACTTGAAAAGATCATGTAGGTGGCTGTTTATGACTGAGAAATACGATCTTGTGATCCGGAGGGCCCGGCTACATGGGCGTGATAAGCTATATGATATAGCTATCTCCAACGGCTTGATCGAGGCTATTGAGGAGCATGTGGTTGGGAAGGGGGAGCATGAGATTGATGCTAATGGAGGTCTTGTTACAGAGCCCTTTGTTAACCCACATCTGCACCTCTGTAAGGTCTATACCTATCTAATGATTGGTGAGGAGGCTGTCCGTAGCTATCAGAGCCGTGGTATGGAGTCTAGTCTTTCTGCTATAGAGATTGCTAGCCGTGTTAAGGAGAGGTACCGTGAGGAATGGATCTACTGTAATGCTGAAAAGGCTCTACTGGAGGCTGTTAGGCATGGTACTCTCTACATAAGGGCATTTGCTGATACAGATACAAAGGCTGGTCTTGAGGCAGTTAAAGCCCTTGTTAAGCTTAGGGATCGGTATAGGGGGATAGTTGATCTTCAGGTTGTTGCATTCCCACAGGACGGTATATTACGTGATCCTGGTTGTGAGGAGATTCTATGGAAGGCTATGGAGTATGATGTTGATGTTGTAGGAGGTATTCCGTGGATAGAGTATAGCCGTGATGATATGGAGAAACATATTGACATAGTATTTAGGATTGCTATGGAGTATGATCGTGATATAGCTATGCTTACAGATGATGCTGGAGACCCAACCCTTGACACCACCGAGTTACTAGCTCTAAAGACTATAAGGAACAACTGGGTTAACCGGGTAACAGCATGTCATGCACGTGCACTAGCTGTTAAGCCGAGACCGTACCTTGATAGACTCTCTGGTCTCCTTAGAAGGGCTGGTATGAGCCTTGTAAGCGATCCTCATACAGGGCCTCTGCATCTACCTATAAAGTACATGGTTAACCGGGGGGTTAATGTTGCTCTTGGACAAGATGATATTAGTGATGCCTACTACCCCTATGGCCGTAATAATATGTTGGAGGTTGCATTCCTAGCATCACATATTACATGGTCTATGACACTAGGTGACATGGATCTATTTTATGAAATGATTACTTGGAGAGCTGCTAAGGCAATAGGGTTGAAAGAATATGGTTTAAGGATTGGGGGTAAGGCCGATCTATTGGTTCATAGGGCTAGGAGTATCTATGAACTCATATGGTATCATGAGAAGCCAAGGTATGTTATTAGAAATGGTGCTATCATATACGAGTGGAGGGAGGAGGAGAAGTTCTATCCAAGGTAAATATTGATATACTATTCCCATACAAGATATTAATTGCCTAAGGGAAAACCAGGTGATCATTTTATGGCAGATGTATTCGGCCGTAAATGGAAGGCACGTATAGGTAATATTCTTGAGGAGTTTGTTGATAGGATTGAGAAAGAGGGGAAGCCAAAGTATAATTGGATGGATGCTGTTGATTGGAGTAACGTTAAGGTATATGATCTTAGTCAGCCACTAAGCCATCTTAGCCCACCATTTCCTACATACCCTCCCTTCGAGTTTAAGTGGATAAAGACCGTCTATGAGCATGGTGTTGGTGCACAGTATATCATGACCCCTCTGCATATAGGTACTCATATGGATGGCCCACTACACTTTGACCCTGCTGGAATGGATATTGGTAGTATACCTGTTGAATACTGGATTGGCGAGGGAGTTATTGTTGATATTAGTGATGAAGTAGGTGATCTAGATATCTATACAAGCGATCTTATTGAGAAGAAGCTTAAGAGCTACAATCTAGAGCTTAAGGAATACGATATACTGGTCATACATACTGGATACCATAGGTATGCATGGTATCAGCCAACAGCAGATCTCGTAAGATATATGCTTAAGCATCCCGGTCCAATCAAGGAGTTTGCCGACTGGCTTATCCGTAGGAAGATTAGGTGGACAGCTGTTGATGCAGCCAGCCAGGATCATCCATTAAACACTGTTATCCGTAAGATAAGACCTGATATTGTTAGGGAGTTTGAGGAGAAGCATGGGAAACCCATTGATGAGGTTATGCCTTGGCCTGAGAACTACCAGCTTATGCATACCTATCTCTTCCCCAAGGGTATACTGCATGTTGAGAATGCCGGTGGAGAGATCGAGGCTGTGGTTAACCGGCGTTGTGTGATTGCTGCATTCCCATTCAAGTTTATGGGTGGTGAGTCTGCTTTCTGCCGTCTTGTAGCATTATGTTCTGACTAATAGTTTCTAGTGAATCTAGGAGACCATGGGCCATGTAGTAGCCGGAGCTCCAGCCTATGGTTAATATGTCAATTATTTTTTCCATTAATTCCCGTGGTTCTCTCCCACCTAATATTGTTGTTAGTAGATTGTCTAATGGTTCAATTAGTTCTAGTCTCATAGAATACTCAATCATTTTTAGGCTAACTATATTGGTTTTACCATATAGTTTCTCTAGATCGATTGTTATGAAGGGTTTCCCAAGTAGTTTCATGTAGTAGTTGGCACCTGCAAGAAGACCTGCTAGGTAATCGTCATACGCTGGTGTGAATCCTTCTCCTAACCCAATATATCTTATGAGTTGATCCTTTAATCTATTGATACCTATTGTTTTATCTAGATATTTCGTTAGGTATTGCCTAACATTATCTATTGCCTTGTCAACTAGGTTAACTAGTTGATCATTGATACGGAGACCAAGTATTTCGGATAGTTTATCGATATATCTCTTAGCCAATTGTATATGGGTAGCTATCCTTGAATCAATACTTCCTATAATGTGTATGGAATGTGGCTTGTATATATTGGCTCTACTAATATCTAGTATGATATCACGACCATTTACCCGGAATACTGTGCCCTTAGACCCATACATAATAGATACTCTGGAACTGGTTCTTACAGAGCCATTAAATAGTCTATGATATGGTTGTCTCTCTAGGTTAATCGTATATGGTGAGCCATAGGGTTTATAGGTTATTGCAAAAAGATCTTTTTTGAAAACAATATCTACTGTATTATCAAATACATAGACTACCCTACCATGGATTACTCCATGAGATTCTAGGGTTTCTAAGAACCTATACCCTATCTTCAATACCTTTAGAGACCGTATTTCTCAGCATACCTCCTTAATGCTTTTTTGAAGAGTTCAAATGGTAGTTCTACAATACCTGCACCAATCTGACCAATACCTGGCTCCTTATGTGCTATACCAGTATTGAGTACTGGTGTTATCCCCTTCCTTAGAACCTTCCTTATATCAATAGCTACTGGTGTACCCCGGAAGCCTAGGTATGGTATTGTGAAGTACTTGTGCTCACCAACTGTGATCTCATACATCCTCTTAACTGTCTCAATGATATAGTTTACTGTACCTCCAACATAGTTTATAATAGCTGGAGCAGCAGCCATGGCAAATCCCCCTAGCCCTGCTGTCTCCATGATCGCTGAATCACCTATGTCCCCACTAGCATCCTTCTCACTATATCCTGGGAAGAATACTCCCTTTGGTACTGGTGAGGGAGCTGTTATCCATTCATTACCTAATCCACTAACCCATATACCTACCTCAGAGCCGTTACGGGCGATCACTGTTACAACGGTACTATACTCTATACCATGCGCTGCTAACGTCATAAGCTTTGCAGCAGCCATGTTCATGTTTAGTGTGAATGTAGGATTACCTGCTATGAATCTATATGCTTCTACTGCATCATCTCTATCAACACCCGATCTCATTAGGTATGGAGTGATCTCTTTGAGGAAGAGCATGTTTGATGCATAGTTACGGTTATGGCATTCATCACCCATGTGTAGAGACTGGATCATTATATTCTTATAGTCTAATCCACCATCATTATCTCTTCTAATCTCATCTATAACGGCCTTGAGCACTGGGTATAGCTTCTCCCTCATCCAGTATAGTCTCTCTATAACCTCCTTCCCATACGCTCCATACCTTAGTACCTTACCCAATCCCTCATTGAGATTGGTATATGACTTATTACCATAGACTCTATCATAGAACACCATGACAGGCATTGAGGGGGAGACAACACCAGCCATGGGACCAACAACATTGTAGTGATGTGTAGGCTCAAAAACTATTTCTCCACGGCTAAGGAGTTTCTCTGCCTCTTCAGGAGAGGATGCCCATCCCTCATAGATTACTGCACCGATCAATGCACCCTTTAGAGGGCCCGATGCATTCTCCCATGTTGTTGGTGGACCTGCATGGAGTAGTCTATCTCCCTTATACCCCTCTATAACCTTTGATGCAATCCCGATATCTACCCAGTATGGGTGGGAGTTATTCATTGCCTCATAAGCCTTCCTATTAGCTTCCTCAACAACTTCCTTAAGACCCATAGACCAGTACCTCCTATTAACCCGGCTATAATGATTAACTATATGCTATATAACTTAATTCTTTCCCACATATACTTCCATAGGCTATAATGTTCCTATGTAGAGGGGATCTTATAGTTAACGGAATAGTTGATTAGTAAAACTTAATAGGTGTACATACTTGTCTATCTTGGTTAGAGGCTAGAGGGTGAAGAATAAATGCCTATAACAGATCCGGTGAAATGGAGGATCGTTTATAATAGGGCTTTGAATAAGTGGGTATGCCGTAAATGTGGTGCACTTAATCCTCCTGGAGCTGAGAAATGCCGTAGATGTAAAAGCCATAATTTGAGGCCTAAGAAGGTTCAGAAGTTTGGTAAGGTCTAAAGTATTTCTAGGTCAATAAAGTATATTGTCTAATTAATTCTCTAGTTTATTCCTGAACGTTTTTACCCTCCTTTTACTTACCTGCCTCTCTTACTAAGTACAGTCACTAGTACTATAGCAATTATGATGACTGATATAGTGATTACTATTAGTTGCCAACCATGATCTTCCTTACTCTCCATAGTATTTCTACTAGTTGTTGTGGTAGTGGTATTGCATGACTTCATTAGCTCCATTATTGTTGTTGCTGGAATTTCCTCTCCCAGAACTATCTTTACTAGTTTTGATATGTCATTGGGATTAGTGATTACATTCTTTAGGACTATATTACCCCATTGATCCTCTATATAGACCTCTATACCACAGCTAAAGTTTTTAGATAACAGTTTCTCCCAGAACATCTTATCCTTTATACTTCCCTGTACAATAGCTACTATATAGCCCTCACTATTGATTACTACTGAATCTGGTATGTATGGTTCTAGACCAACGATTCCAATTATTTCAGCAAGATCTCTACCATAATCACTTAGCTTACAGCCCTGAATACCACAATCATATATCTCCCTAAACTCGTAGGGGATACCATTATTGTTGAAGAAATCCTTTAACCCACTACATGCTGGACATTCACTGGAACCATACACTATTACAGTAGGTGTTTTCTCAATAGAGTCTCTAGTACTAACCATGCCTATACTATTGGTTATAGGAGCCACGTTATTATAGATGATAAGCAATAGTATTGGTATTACAATATATATTTTCCATGTCATTGCTGAACACTTAGTTTATGATGATATTAGGGTCTCCCTAAATAATATATTTCTAATAAGGTATATGGATCAAGGCTATTGCTGCTTTAGTTTCCATACATAATCTATAGCCTCTATTACCTACTTATACCCTGTACACCTGCATAGTATCTCGGATATTATCTCCTTGATCTCCTCTATTAATGCATCTAGTTTATTCTTTAGTGTCCACCAAGCTGTTAGCTTGAACCCCAATATACAATAAGATGCATTGGAAACCA
>CAZVHC010000053.1:0-9349 GCA_964627005.1 uncultured Desulfurococcaceae archaeon | reverse complement strand
AGAAGAAACCTACAGAGACCTTGAAAGACCTACAATCAAGAAACAGCTTTCAACCTTATAGAAAATATCTAGTCCAAACTGATCACCAATAGCCCTGGAAAGCCTAGACAAGTTAACATCATCACTAGCAGGTAAACACTGCATATAAACATGAGGTTTATCCCTAACCCACTCCATAACAAGCCTAGTTTTACCAATACGTCTCCTAACCATAAACCACTATAAGACCCGGACAACTGGTCTCCCAGATCCTATCCAGGGATCTAAGCTCATCCTCCCTATCAATAAACCTCATAAACAAGATAGTAACACCCAGAGTATAATACCCACACTATAACAATTATACCTTACCAAGCATATAAACACAACTAAACACACCAATCAATAATGTATAATAGTAAATATGCTATGTAGGGAAATAAGCCATCAATCCCCATTGTTAACCGGGGGGTTAACTATGGCGACCAACTACCACAGACTTATCACATTACAACCTCCATTATCCATGGAACATGGTAATGATACTCCAGCTGAAATGGTGCTTATTAACTGGGGGGTTAATATTGGAGGCTGCTCTTAGGGTGTGTTGGACAACCTCCATGGAGGTTGGGAATGGAATGTTCCAGTGGAAAAGGTGCTAGTTAACCCCCCGGTTAACAATGGTTTTACCGCTTAATTGGTCAAGGGCTCTAGGTATATATTTACTTGTTATCTAGATATTCTATGGTAGTGTAGTGTGGTATTGCCTAGGTATTGTATACTACTATATATACTGATGGTGTTTACTAGTGTATTTGTTGCCTTAGTTGTTCCTGTCCATGGTGTTCTCCCTAAGAGGCAGGATCCTGATATGAAGGCTGAGGATACGGTTAATATTGATCTTCGTGATTTCCTTGATAGACTTGATAGTCTTAGGAGGCTTAATGACCCTATTGTTAACACGTATATAGCTGCTATTCGGAAGGCTGTTGAGGCCGGTGATTATGGTACTGCTACTGAGTTGTTGAGGGAGCTCCAGCAGTATCTTAATGAGAGGTATGGTGACTATGTACTTGCTGAGGATCCTGGTTTTGCAGAGAACTTATCCATTATATTGTCTACAGAGAATATAACAGGTGATAGTGCATCAATCAATATAGTTGATTTTATAGAGAAATATGGTAGTCTAGTCAATAGTACATCACTAATAGAGTTGGCTAAGAAGATAAAGTGTAATCCAACGGAGTTATCAAAAAGCGATCTTGAGATGTTCTATGAGATCGTGTCAAGGCTTGAGAAAACATCTGGTGGGAAGCTAGAGTTTCCAGAGATACCGTTAGAGCTTAATGAATCATTTAACCAGATAGAATTACCCCCGATAAAGGGTCTACCACAGCTACAGAAACCCGGATTATCTGGTTCACCAGTAGCTACAGCATCAACTCCACAGCCATCCTCCATGGACTTCATATCCCAATTATCAATAATAACCCTAGTCTCCACAGTAATAATCCTACTTATAAAGTACCGCTCAATAATCTCCAGTGTACTCCATAGGAGCATAGGTAGGGTTGTATATAGGACTAGAGACTACATAGGTGCTTTAATGGGGAGGGAGATAGAGGATCCAGTTATAAGGTTGTGTAGGAGACTACTACTCTATCTAAGACTCCACGGCTATAGGAGGGAGGGTTATGAGACATTAAGGGAGTTCTCAATGAGAATAAGTGATCCTAGGGCTAGGGAGATCGTCCTAGAGGCTACCAATGTTTATGAGGAGAGAGTCTATGGTGGTAGGAGTATTGGTGGGGAGAGGATAAGGCGTTTACAAGTACTTGTCAATAAGTTATTGAGAGGGTTTAGGTAGGATGTCTCTTGATGAGCCTAGGATAAGGACTTTCCTAGTAATACTATTGATCATAGGTGTACTGGCGTCATTATACATGCCTGCTAAAGTCTATGAGCTAACACTAAAGATCTATAGTGGTACGGCTAGCCCCTACAACATAGACTATATGGGTACAAGCCTATTCTACACATACCTCAAGAGGAGTAATTATAGAGTTGAAGTCTATAGTGAATGGGATAAACTAGTCAGTAGTGCAGGTAATGATTCAGCAATACTCATTATAGCACCTGATAAGCCATTATCTAGGATGGAGTCCGTGGAACTCCTCGATCTAGTGGTTAACCATGGTGTTGACGTAGTGGTTGCTGATGAGAATATAACATCAAATAACTTCCTAAACCTCCTAGGAATAAATATTAGTGGACATGCAATACTCTATGGACTACCTGGTTATGAGAACCCATATCCACCAGCAATATATTTTAGAATAGATGATCCTAGTCTCTATAGGAGAGCTTGGATAGGACGTGGTGTAGAGCTCCTATACCCTATTGACTATAGGAGTCCATCAGAGACACTAAGGCTTAACTGGGCATCAAACATTAGATTCACAGGATCTACTCCTGCTACGGCTACGGTTAGGTATAGGGTATTCCTACTAAGTACTGGTGCTATTGACTATAATGATGATGAGGAGATGAATGATGTATTTAATGTGACGACAGCAATACCATTGCCTGAGGGAGGTAGTGATCTGCTTGTAAATAATGAGTATCTAGTCTATTGGGGTGCAATGTACTATGTGGTAGTGGGTGTAGTAGTGTATACGTCTGGTGGTAGAGTAGTTGTCTTGAGTGATAGCTTCTTATTCACTAACCAAGCCTACACGATGCCGGGTGCTAATGAGACATATAGGGGTATAGTGGATGATATACTTAGGTTCATAGGTAGAGAAAGGATCTTGATTGACAATTCACACTATAAGTCATCTATAAAGAAGATCGGTATACCCTTCCACCCAGCAATGATTATCTATTTCGTATCCAGTGGACTACATACATTTGACTCCATACTAACGGATCTTGTGGTTAAGAACCAGTTTATAGCATTCATTATCGGCATAGGTATTATATTAGCTATAGCACTAACACTACAGTATACACTAGGATTTAAATCATTAAGGAGTATATCTGTGTCAAGAGTTGATGAGATAGTCTTTATGGCTGAGACAAGGGTTAGAAGGGGGTTGCTTAAGAGGGAGAAGGGGTTCATTAAGCCTAGGGAGGCAATAATTGATCTATGGAGACTACTAGACTACGTATTCTATAAAGTAACTGGATTAGAACTGGAGAAGATATATAGTGATCCTAAGTTGCTGGATAAGGTTTCTAGAACACTAGGTATTGATAGGGAGATATTCAGTAAAAACCTTAAATGGCTATACATGATCAATCAGAAAGCAGCTGGGAAGAGGAGACTGCCACTGATCATTTTCTGGGGACGGACATTGTCAAAATATATTAATCGAGTAGAACATATACTTGAGCTAATGGGATACTCAATAACTAGAAGGGCTGGTTACCGTGGAATCGAGGAAATCCTCCACTAACATAGATCCGGAATTCGTATCAAAGACTACAAAGGCTATAATGGAGGAGGTATCAAGGGTAATAGTTGGTAAAAGAGACATTATAGAATACATTCTCATAGCACTCTATTCCGGAGGGCACGTACTACTTGAGGGAGTACCTGGTGTAGCCAAGACACTCATGGCCAAGACAATAGCCCGGACATTCAATATGACATACTCAAGGATACAGGCAACACCAGATCTATTGCCTAGTGATATAATTGGTACATTTGTCTATGATCCTAAGACCGGAGAGTTTAGGCCTAGGAAGGGCCCTATATTTGCTAATATAGTATTGTTTGATGAGATAAACCGTGCTAGCCCAAGGACACAATCAGCATTGCTGGAGGCTATGCAGGAGAGGCAGGTGACGATCGAGGGTGTTACGTTTAGGCTTCCGGAGCCCTTCATGGTGATTGCTACTCAGAACCCTATTGAGATGGAGGGTACATTCCCCCTCCCGGAGGCACAGATCGATCGTTTCCTCCTAAAGGTTATTGTTGACTACCCTACTCGTGAGGAGAGCTTTGAGATCCTTAGGAGAATACATTTTATAGAGGAGTTTCGTGTAAACCCAGTTGCTGACGCATCTGATGTCCTAAGGATCCGTGATATGCTCCCCCATGTGAAGGTTAGTGATGAGGTTATGGACTACATTATATCCATTGTTGAGGAGACACATAAGCATCCACATGTACGTCTAGGTGGTTCTCCGAGAGCGGCTATAGCCCTCTACCTATGTAGTAAGGCTAAGGCATTGATTGAGGGGCGTGACTATGTTATACCTGATGATGTAAAGTATGTTGCCTACCCAGTGCTACGGCATAGGCTCATACTCAAGCCTGAAGCTGAACTAGAGGGTGTGACCCCTGATCAGGTTATTGGCGAGATACTACGTTCAGTACAGGTTCCTACACCAGGTGTTGAGGGTTGAGTGGATAGTTTATGTCTAAGGATAGTGTTTATGGACAAGTTGTCTTTACTAATAGATTCATAGGTTTACTGATGATAATTAGTTTTACAATAGCCATGACTATCCTCTATCAACCCGTAATTCCACAGCAACTCTACGTTATAGTGGCTATTGTACTAGGCTATATATCGGCTATGTATCTACTGATCGAGTTGTCAAGTAGGCTTATCTATGGACTCCAAGTATCAAGATCTATTGATAAACCACTTGTTGAGGGGAGGGAGGCAAGGGTTAGGGTAAGGCTTACGAATAGGTCATGGCTACCAATAATATTTATGGAGATAAACGATCTATATCCAAGCCTATTCCATCTAACCCATGGATCAAACTATATTGTAGCAACACTACCTGGTAAAGGCTATGTTGAGCTAGAGTATATGGTTAAGCCTAGGATAGGGAGTCATTTATTCCGTGGTGTAGAGGTTATTGTACGTGATCCCATGGGCATATTTGCCTATAAGGCGATCATTCCAAATAGTGATCTCCGGGTTTATGTGCATCCAAAACCATACCCTATACCACGCCATCTAATGTCTAAATGGATCTCTACAAGCCTAGGGCTTACAAAGTCACGGCTGAGAGGTATTGGTACAGAGTTCATAACTTTGAGGGAGTATGTCTATGGCGATGACTACCGGTTTATAGACTGGAAAGCCTATGCTAGACTACAGAGACTCTATGTTAAACTATTTGAGAGAGAGGCTAGCCTTAATCTCATGCTTGTACTTGATGCATCACCAGCAATGCTCTATGGAGTAGTTGGTAAGACAATGCTTGAGGAATCCGTGAGGGTAGTATCTGGATTAGCTGCTGCTACACTAGAACGTGGAGACTGGGTTGGACTAGCAATTCGTGGACGGGAGCCACTACTACTTAGGCAGGGTAGGGGGAGGATACAGTATGGTAGACTCCTACGTCAATTATCAATGATTGAGTGGAGTAGGGAGTACCCAGGTATAACCATGGCTGAGTTGTTAAGGAGGACACTTTCCCTCATACAACGTAGGTCTAGGAATATATTCATTGTATTCCTATCACTAGATCCAACAGCTTATCCGGAGGGTGTACTTGATAGGGAGATTAGGGAGCTCATAGAGATCTATTATAGACTAGCATCATTGAAACATAGTCTAGTAGTTGTATCACCAATACCTGAGCTCTATGAGGTAAGGTATCTATCGGGTTTTGAGGCAGCACTCTACCTAGCAACATCATATAGGGCTCTTGAGAAAACACATTCTTATGCCTATACCCTTAGGAGGAACGGTATACACGTTATACAGGTTGGCCCATCAAGTCTGCTGCCTAGAGTGATAAAGTTCATAGAGACATATAGGTCTATGGTGGCCTAGCCATGGCCCGTGCTAGGGATAGTGTTTTTAGAAGATATAGGCTCCTCTACTCCATAGTATACATACTGCTCATATCCTATCCACTATACAGGATCCTTGATTCATCAATCTACCTCTACGGCTTATTCAGGATCATTATATATCTATCAATAATCCTTATTGGCCTGGGAATATACCTCTCCATCCCGGAGATCATTATCTTATCATATATAGTATGTGGTACAGTCTACCAGATCATAGGTATACCTGGTACACCCTCTCTATACGAGGTTCTCATATATACTCTACTAATACTGCATGGAGACATAATAACTAGGCTACTCACCATGGGTGTAGGGTATAGACGTATTAGAGCACGAATACCTGGTATAGCTGTATCCATAATACTTATCTCCATAACAATATTTATATACATAACAATATCCTATGGACTTGCACAGATATTCATAGAATTAACAAATATTGCTAGTACAGGAAATCTAGTGGCTGAAATGGTTATAGGGTATTTCCTACAGACCCGGGTAGGTGAACTACTACTATTCATACTCATATCCCTATCAGTATACTATGTACTACACAACTATATCAATGGACTACTCTCAGACACTATACTACTCTCCCACAAATACGTAGCTAGTAAGCTAAAGACATACTTTAATGAACTATATAGGAGATCCCATGAGGGTGGTCTGTGGCATCAGAAACTATTTGTTAGAATGTTCTATATAGTCACACTCTTCTTTACATGGTCTCTCCTATCACCTATCATAAGTATGGCTATGTCTATACTTCTACGCTATAGCCCTAAAACCCTACATTACGGATTAAGCTTCCTATTAACAATAGCTATCTCCACACTAGTCTATGCACTAATATATAATAGGATCTCTGGACTTGTTAAGATACAGTTTAAGCCTATGCTTAAGAACCCATTTGAGAAACTATATAGGGTATCATATGCTGGAGTAGCTATCTCTATATCGGTGCTCATAGCATATATTGTCCTACTCTTCATCCTATACCCCTATAAGGTGGTTCATGCATTAGCTACAGTCTTTGGTTTAGAGCCTCCAGCCTATGACTATGAACTTAATACCTATGTTGATAGATTTGATACATGGTATCTGCTTTTTTCACAACAATTACCTTATTTAATGGATAAGTATATAGATTCTGTAGAGATGGAGTTTAACTGGTTTGTAAAGATGGTTAAGACATTAATAGATATACTGTGGGGTTAGGTGTGTAATGGTTAAGGACTATATAACACCCATTGCAGGACTAATACTATTGTTCTTCAGCCTATACATGTTCTATAACGGCATAGTATTGATTAGCTACTATCGTGATGTAGCATCTAGCCTATTAGCCATACTAATAGGTTTTGTCACACTTAGTGGTGGAGTAACACTTATACGTACATGGTCACTTGCACGGGTGTACGGGGTTGAGAAGGGATCTGGTGGAGAAGGTAAAGGATCTAGTGAGAAGGGTTCTAGGGAATAGTTTTTCCCATGGGTACCCCCATATTGAGCGTGTACATAGGATTGCATGGGATATAGTTGATCATGAGGGGCTGGAAATCGATCCCCTAGTACTAGATCTGGCGGTCTATCTACACGATATAGGGCGTGTAATTGGTGAACCACATGCCTATTACTCAGCATTATTTGCTAAAGCATACCTTATAGAACATGGTATTGAAAATAATGTTATTGATAAAGTTGTTAATGCTATCCTCTACCATAGCTTCTCATATGCTAGAAGACATGGTGTTAAGCCATTGTGTGAGGAGGCTAAGGTGTTGAGTGATGCTGATAAACTTGATGCTCTAGGTATAGTTGGTTTTCTACGTGTATTTCATTATAGCTGGGAGAATGGGAGGGGGTTTAGGGAGACAATAGATCATTTTTATGAGAAGATACTGAGGCTAAAGGATCTAATGCACTATAGGTATTCTATGGAGAGAGCAACAATACTGACTAATAGGGTTAGAGATCTATTAAACATGTTATCTGAGGAGCTTGGAAACATATAGCTTGTTTACCCTTTATCCTCTATATTTAATTTCCAGATATTAAATAGCTAATTAATTAGTATACTAAGTAATAAAATATAGTTCATATATATGTAATTAATGATTCATTGAGACCAATTATCTATGAATTAATACAAACTATATATGATCAATTGCTATATAAATTAGTGCCCTAGGGGTGGGATAGTTGTCCCACTATAGGTGTCATGTACTTAAATCTCTTCTAATAGTAGCTCTTCTAACAATGGTATATGCAGCTCCATCAATCGATCAATTAATCATGTTATGGGATACTGTTAAGGGTAGTGCATTACCGGATTGGGTGGATGGAGTTGTTGGTATCAATGATGCTGTAGTGATCGTCCATGGTTCAACAGGAAATGCATTACTAATAGCCTCTATCAATATCACATCTGGGAGTACTATATGGGCTAGGGCCCTAGGGCTTGATGGTTCTCTTGGTGAACATCCGGAGTTCCGGGATGCAGTTATTGATGGAGACTATGTCTACCTGACTGGTTATGTAAATATTGGTGGTGGTAGACAACTTTGTGTTGCCCGTTTCAACATATATACTGGTGCCCTGGACTGGGACAGAAACTTTAGACTATAGCTTTCTGTATCATTGTATGTCTTTTTATTCCTTTTACTGCTATTAAGTATGCTGAAGCTGTATGTCTATCTAATCCATATTTCCTCATAGCTTCATCGTGTTTCTTGGAGTGTGTTGTTCCTCTTGGGTTTACGTGGATTGTTTTTAGGCTGTAGAGTGGTGCTTTATAGGTTACTACTTTTATTACCTTGTTTCTAAATATCGTGACCCTGTAGTTGTAGTTCTTTGTTTTCCTATCACCATTTCTTATCCAGTAGTACCTCAGGTAGCCGATAATCTCTGGGTTTTCCAAGGCTATAACTGATACACCATGATGGTAGGCATAGTTTATCATATCATGTATTGCTTGGTGGATTTTTGTCCATGCAGGTTTCCTCTTGTATCCACGACTAGTTATCTCTCTAAACCAGAAGGTCTTTACATCCCTTAACCTACCATATCTATCCACTATAGCCATATTCAGTCTATCAACATTAACGTCTACACCACCAACATGGTCCCCAAGAGGTTTACTGTATCTCTTCATAGTCTCTAGGTATAGGCTGTAGGATACCATCACTTGTAGACTACAGTATAAGTGTAGGTTGCCTGGATAGAAATTGTATTCTTTAACTACTATTCTTGCAGGATAACCTATCTCCTTATTCAATGCCTTCTCTATAAGTGTCTCTAGTATTCTCCTATATCCTTTCGGTGTTCTGAGATCTATTATTATTTTCCTTGGTTCTTTCTTATGATTGACTACCAAGATTTCTACTTTATTTATTGATACTAGTCTTATGTTTAGGTTTCCTTTCTTTTCTTTTTCTGCTTCACATTGGAATAGTAGCCACTGCTTTAACTCTATATTCCTTATATTTACCGTTCACCTAAGCCGTGTCTTCATTTATTGATTTGTATCAAATTGTGTCGGAC
>CAZVHC010000052.1:0-9739 GCA_964627005.1 uncultured Desulfurococcaceae archaeon | reverse complement strand
TATGAATTTCCCTATGGGATTATCAATTATTTCCCCATCTCTATAGATTATATTGCCTCTTAGGACTACATATTCTATTCTCCCCTTAAGCCTCCATCCATGGAATGGTGTTAACTTGTGTTTTGTATGTAGTTTCTCCCTATCAATAATGGTTTCACTAGATGGATCAATTACTACCAGATCACCATCACATCCTGGGTGGAGACAGCCTTTCTGTGGGTATAGTTTGAATAGTTTTGCTGGATTTTCAGATAATAGCCTAGGTATCATTGTCAGATCGAGTTTACCACGTAGAGCCTGATCGATCATTAGTGGGAGGAGTGTTGCAACACCTGGGAATCCACCTGGTGCACTCCATATATCACGGTTTTTCTCTTCAGTACTATGTGGTGCATGATCGGAGCCTATTACAGTGATTACTCCATCATATATTGCTTTCCATAGGCATTCACGATGCCGTGGCTCCCTAATTGGCGGATTTACCTTGATTAGTGTACCGTATCTACTGTAGTCCCGGCTATCAAGTAGTAGGTAGTGTGGATTAGTTTCACCAGATATCCTTACACCAGTCTCCATAGCATCTCTTATAGCCTCTACAGCTTCACATGATGTCACGTGTACAATATGTATACGTGCACCAGTATACCTAGCTAGTACGGCCAACCTCCTTATAGCTAGTTCTTCACATACTGGTGGTCTAGCCTCAAGATGTGCTAATGGATCATTTCTACCACTAGCTCTAACCCTCTCCGTAAAATACCTTACAAGATCCCAGTCTTCAGCAT
The DNA here is from genome assembly GCA_964627005.1 of uncultured Desulfurococcaceae archaeon. GTDB lineage: Archaea > Thermoproteota > Thermoprotei_A > Sulfolobales > Desulfurococcaceae > CAZHDB01. The sequence continues at coordinate 8,954 of CAZVHC010000052.1, read as the reverse complement.
GGAATGCAAGTACTGTATCTAGTTCTACTGCTCTAGCCATAGCCTCATAGAGGCTCTTTGTTGATGGTGGTGGGATGTTACCAGTTGTTGGTCCAAGGAATATCTTAAAACCTACAGCACCAGCTTTAACCATAGCCTCCATCTCCCCAACATTACTATTATGTACCACGCCATAGAGGCTGAAGTCAACATAGGCCTTTGGCTCAAGCAATCTCCTCTTTTCAATGAGTCTCTCAGCACTATCTACTGGAGGAAGTGTATTAGGCATCTCAAGTACTGTTGTCACACCACCAGTTAATGCATCAAGTGTACCACGTGTAAAATCATCCTTATACTCTAGACCAGGCTCCCTCATATGCACATGATCATCTATTACACCAGGTATTACAAGCTTACCAGATGCATCAACTACCTCCACACCATCAGCTCTCAGTCCATGGCCAACAGCTTTTACAACACCATCCACAATATATAGATCGGCTTCAACAACACCCCATGGATAGACAATACGGCCATTTCTAACAAGGAGACTTGACAAGGCATATACACCAATACAAAATAGTACTGCTACACCTTTATTACCATAACACCTACATACACCACATAATACATTCATTAATCCAGAACATCCCCCACCATATATAGATTATTTTCTCTTAATACATTGTCTTATATACAATAGACTCTCCTCTACAGTATTGTTTTTTATGTAGCCTACATAGTAGACTAAAAATGTAGAGGATAATCCATTATCATCCACGGGGTGGAGGTTTGTAGTGGGATATAGGTTTATTGGTAAAAAGACTATTAGACATGATGGTGTGGCTAAGGCTACTGGTAGGATCAAGTATGCTAATGACATATGCCTGCCGGGTATGCTGATCGGTAGGATCCTTAAGAGCCCTTACCCCCATGCTCTTGTCAAGAGTATTAAGGTTGATAATGCTTTAAGGTATGCTAGGGTAGTGGTTACTCCATGGGATGTACCTAGGGTGAAGTTTAACCCTAGGCTTGTTAGTACTGAGGATGTGACCTATAAGGACTGGGAGATCCTAACCGATCACCCGAGATTTGTTGGTGAATACGTAGCTGCTGTTGCTGCTGAATCAGAGTATCTTGCACAGAAGGCTATTGAGGCATTGGAGGTTGATTGGGAGCCTCTACCATTCTCTCTAGACCCGTTTAAGTCTATGGCTGAGGATGCACCAGTTATCCATGAAAAGATCATGCTTGGCGATAGGTGGGTTAGTGTTGAGAGGAATATTGCATGTAGATACGAGTATGTAGAAGGTGATCCTGATAAGGCTTTTATGGAGGCTGATGTCATTATTGAGAGGAAATTCCATACCAACCGTAGGTATCATCTACAGCTTGAGCCTAAGGCTGTTGTTGTAAAGCCTGAGCCTAATGGTGGATTGACTATATGGACAACTACCCAGACAATACATAACACAAGGATCCTTGTATCAAGGGTTTTCAGCATACCCATGAGTAAGGTTAATGTCGTTAAGATACCTATTGGCGGAAGCTTTGGATCAAGTATACAGACAAACCCGGTAGTCCTTGTTGCTGTAGCACTTGCCCTCAAGTCCGGGCGTCCAGTAAAGATCTCTTTGACCCGTGAGGAGGATATGTATGAGCATTGTAGCTATGAGATGTATTTGAGGATAAAGGCTGCTGCTAAACGTGATGGTTCCCTAGTTGCTGGTGAGCTAGAGAATATCATGGATATCGGTGCACACCAGATCCAGCCTTATCCACTACTGGGTGTTGCTCTTGGATGGTTTGTATCACTGTATAAGTGGAGGAATATAAGGTATCATGGAATAGCTGTCTACACTAATAAGGTGCCTAGTGGTGCTATGAGGGGTTTCGGCAACCCACAGATCACATGGGCTGTTGAGACAGTAGTTGATGAGCTAGCTGAGGAGCTAGGTATTGACCCTGTAGAGTTTAGGTTGAAGAACTACCTTGGCAAAGGTGATCTATTCTGGGGCCAGGGCCCAACAGTTAGATCTATTGTACGTAGTGATGGTGTACCCTATCTTCTCCGGAGAGGTGCTGAGTTGATCGGGTGGAGGGAACGTGGTGATCCTAGGGAGAAGAGGGGTCGTTATAGGATCGGTATTGGTGTTGGACGTGGTTTCCACACCAGTGGTGCTGGTGGCCCATTGTCCGGTACTGTTATAGACTATACTGGTGTTATTTTGAAACTTAATGAGGATGGCTCTATTGACTATATAACGGCTCTCCAGGATCATGGTGGTGGTACACTTGATGCTCATGCAAAGATTATTGCTGAGGAGCTATGTGTACCAGTCGATCGTATAAATATTGTTTGGAGCGATACAGCTACAACGCTTTATGACGTGTGTACCCATGCCTCACGTGGAGTATTTGTTGGTGGTGAAGCCGCACGTAGAGCTGCACGTCTCCTTAAACAAAAGATACTTGAGTACGCATTGCATCTAATAGGTGGTGTTGCAACAATTGATGGGCTACGGATGGAGTATGATGAGAGGATCGGTGATACTGTTATCTATGTGGAGGGTAGTCCGGATAAAAGGATCACTTTAAGGGAGCTAGCCTATACTCTATGGCAGCGTAACTGGGGGACACTATCTGTATCCTTATCCTATCGTGCACCCTCCGCCCCACCAGCCTATACAGTGTTTTTTGTAAAGGTACTAGTTGATACATGGACAGGGATTGTTAAGCCATTGGAGGTTGTTGCAGGTGTTGATTGTGGTACAGTGATCAACCCTGATCTAGCTGAGGGGCAGGTGCATGGGGGGTTTGCTATGGGTTACTCAATGGCTCTCCTTGAGCATACAGCCTATGATCCTGTGACAGGAGAGCTTGTGTGTAGGGGTTTCCTTACGGACTATAAGATACCCTCTACAAAGGATCTTGTTGAACCGGATAAGTTTAAAGTGATCTTTGCACCTACAAGTGATCCTGATGGCCCATTTGGTGCTAAGGGTCTTGGTGAAGCTGCAGCTAATCCTGTTGCAGCAGCTATTGCTAATGCTATCTATAATGCAGTAGGTATTCGTTTCTATGAACTACCTATTACTCCAGAGAGGATCATTGAGGCTATTCGTAGGAGGGAGGGTGATCCGTTTTGAGGGGATGGAATCTCAACTACTCAAACACACATATTATACCATGTAGTTTCGAATACTATGAGCCAAGGAGTATTGAGGAGGCCATAGAGCTTCTCACTAAGCTTGGCCCGGAGGCTAAGGTGCTTGCTGGAGGTACTGATTTGCTTGTCCAGATTAAGATGGGTGTTCTAAGGCCTAAGTACATAGTTAATATTAAGGGTATTGAGGAGCTTAGGGGGGTGAGGGATTATGGTGATCACCTCGTTATTGGTGCATTGACTCGTCTACGTGAGCTTGAGAATAACCCTATTGTTAGGGAGAGGTTTACAGCACTTTATGAGGCTTTGAAGTCCATGGCTAGTATACAGATAAGGAATATGGCTACTATTGGTGGTAACCTATGTAATGCTTCACCAGCAGCTGATACAGCACCACCATTAATGGTGTTTAATGCTAGACTGGTAGTTGTTGGACCAGGTGGTGAGAGGATCGTGCCTATAACAGGGTTTTTCCAGGGTCCTAAGAAGACTGTGTTGAGGCATAATGAGTTGCTTAAGGAGATTATTCTCCCGTATCCAAGGGGTAGGATTGGATCGGCTTTTATAAAGATCTCTCGTACATCAATGGATCTTGCTAAGGCTAGTGTTGCTGTAAAACTGGTTATTGGTGGGGGTAATGTTGTTGAGGATGTTGCTGTAGCCCTTGGCTCTGTTGCCCCTACTCCTGTCCGTGCACATAGTGTTGAGGATTATCTCCGTGGTAGGGTTTTCAGCCGTGAAACTGCTATGGAGGCTGCTAGGCTTGTGGTGAACGATATATCTCCTATAACTGATGCTCGTTCTACTGCTGAGTATCGTAGGCATGTTTCTAAGGTGATTACTTTTGATGCTCTCCTCAAGGCCTTTGAGAGAGCTGTTGGGGGTGGTGGTGGGTGAGGATTAGGTTTAGGCTTAATGGTGAGCCTGTGGAGGTTGATGTTGAGCCTAATGAGCTACTGATCAATGTTTTGAGGGATAAGCTTGGTGTCACTAGTGTTCGTTATGGATGTGGTATTGGTGAGTGTGGTGCTTGTACAGTACTTGTTGATGGTGAGCCCGTGCTCTCTTGCCTAGTGCTTGCAGCTGATGTTGATGGACGTGATGTTGTCACTGTAGAGGGTTTAGCTAGGGATGGCGAACTCGATCCTTTGCAGAGGGTCTTCCTTGAGGAGGGTGCTGTGCAGTGTGGTTATTGTATACCGGGTTTCATACTTACTGCTAAGAAGCTTCTAGAGGAGAATCCTAGGCCTAGTGTGGAGGATATCCTTGATTACCTCCGTGGAAACCTATGTAGATGTACTGGGTACGTGAATATCGTTAGAGCTATCCGGAGAGTAGTGGGGGAGAACAAGTAGGGTCTTTTACTCCTTGATACAACCTAGTTATTTTTACATAATCCATCTATAGCCTATGTACTCTAGGTTTATCAGACCACACTCTATATAGGATATTTTGGGGAAGCGGGGATTTCTAGCTAGTGGTGTTTTTTTGAGGGTAGAGGTACTTGTGGCTATTAAAAAGGGATCTCTTTATATTCACGGCCTTACTATCAGCTCCACTAGTTCTACTCTGGTTCTTTACGATAATGTTTCTAGTACATATGTGGTTTATTGGTGCCTTCCTCTTACCACTAGCCCTCCTCCTCACGTATGTGATAATTGGTTATGCATTGAAGAAACTAGAGAGGTATAGGTTGGCGAGAGCTATAGCATCTGATATAGTCTCCTATAGGGATTATAGGCTTTATCTTAGGAGGGAGTTTTAGCTCTATGGTATCTAGTGCTTGAGACTAGGAGGGTGTATCGTGGAGACTATAGCTTTATTGAGACAACCACCATGTTTATACCAGTACCAATGGGGTTCTTTGAAGAGGATCTTGGTGGTGGGCATAGGGTTCTAGACTATAGCTTCTCATTGGGGCAGGGATTCTTTATAGCAGTTGGCAGGGATGGTATGGGTTATGCCTTGTTACCAGCATATTGTTCTGAGAGGATATGTATAGCTGTCCTGGATCCCGGTATGGTGTCTATGGATAGAGTTTGTAGGGATAATATACTATATCATGGGGATACCATGTTATTGTGTAAGGCATGTATTGATAGAGGACATGTCCATGGAGAGATCGTGTTGAATGGTGGGAGCCCGGGTATCAAGGGGGGACTATGTATTCTGGGGGTACCATTATCCAATACTACTGTGAGGGTGGAGTTGGGAGGATTAGGGATGAGGGTGTGGAGAACTATGATGTGAGCATCCTACCCAGCGAACCCATGATCTTATTGATGGATAGGAGGGATAATAGTATACTTGCACTAACAGTACCTTTTAAGAGAAAGACCCCCATTGTACTTGGTAAACCACCACGTGGTATAAGCTATTATCTTGTATCAAAACTTGATATTAGGTTTGGTAGGGATGTAGAGGGGAGAGTCTTATTATATGCATAATACATGTATATTATTACACATATAGCACTAGGGGGCTTGGTTCTCTATGGCTAGTCTTAAGGGACACGATATATTGTCTGCTAAACAATTTGATCGTGATACTGTATTGGAGCTTTTCCAGTTAGCTGAGAAGTTGAGGAGGGAGATTAGTGAGAAAGGTGTTCTAGGTTATGCTCGTGGGAAGGTTATGGCTACAGTATTCCTTGAGCCTAGTACTCGTACTAAGCTTAGTTTCCAGTTTGCTATGAAGCGTCTTGGTGGTGATGTGATTGATTTTGATGTTTCTACCTCTAGTTTGGCTAAGGGTGAGACTGATATTGATACGCTACGTATAATTGATGGTTATGATCCGGACGTTATTGTTCTTAGACAGAGTAAGCCCGGGTTCCCTATGGAGGTTAAGGACTTGATCAATGCACCGATCATCAATGCTGGTGATGGATGGAATGAGCATCCTACACAGGCTTTGCTCGACGTATATACTATGTGGAGGGTTTTTGGTAGGGTTGATGGTTTAACTGTTGGTATCATGGGTGATCTGAGGTATGGTAGGACGCCTAGTAGTCTCTCATACCTATTGTCAAAGTTTAGTGGTATAAGGATCTACTATATTGCTCCAGAGCCTCTACAGATCCGTAGGGAGGTTCTGGATTATATAGAGGGTAGGGTGAGGTATGAGCTTGTTGATAGTGTTGATAAGGTTATTGAGGAGCTTGATGTACTCTATGTGACGAGGCTTCAGAAGGAAAGACTACCGGATCCGGGTATGTATGAGAGGCTTAGGGGGAGCTATAGGATAACAGCTGATATGCTTGGGGAGTACCGTAGGATACCAGTTATAATGCATCCACTACCACGTACATGGGAGCTTGATCCAAGTGTTGATCAGTTGCCTCAGGCCATGTATTTTGAGCAGGCTAGGAATGGATTGTTTGTAAGAGCTGCATTGATTAAGGAGGTATTGGGTGTCTAACTATATTTTACTCTCATATTTTATCTGGTTAGGGAAACTCTTATACATGGTTCTATAGGGTCTTATACCTTATTTGCATAAGTATTATCTGTGGAGGCTATGTATGTTGGGTCTTACCCAGATTATTTCTCTGGAGGGTTATACGTATAGGTTTGGTGTTACTATACATAGTGTTGATCTCAACGAACACTATTTATCAATACCGTGTGTTAATATTGAGAGAGACTATATGGTTCTACTGACAATCGATCTTGTTAGTAATAAGTACTGGGTTTGTGATACTGGTAAGCTTCCAAGGGAGTGGTTTGGCCTTGGTATCCGTAGTTTTGCACGTAGGGATGGTTCTAGTGTATTAGCAGTTGGCCGTGAGAAGGGCTATGTTAGGCTGTGTAGGGGTAGGAGGTGTGGGAGATGGGTTAGGGTATATGGTTATGCCTATATACCGGGTAGGGATTTGTTTATGTATTCCAGGTATTGTCGTGGAACGACTTATGTGTACTCCATAGATCATGGTCTGCTGTGGAGTGGCCGTGGTAAGCCTTTATCTACAGTTCTCATGATTGGTGTTGATGGTCTTGACTATGGTTTTGTAGTGGTTGGTGGAAGGGAGGGTTCACGGGTTATACCATACCTTGTACTTATTGGATCTAGTGACTCCATATATTGTTCTCCAGTACGTGTTGGCCGTGGTAGGATTATTAGTTGGGGGTTGGACTATGATTTTCTAGGTTCATATTATTATGTGACTAGTATGGATCGGGTTAGGCTTCATGTTGTAGTTTATGATGTTTATCGTGGTTTGTTGAGAGAATATGATCGTGTATCTATTGATGTTGGGAGAGATTGTCTTGGCCCTCATACCTCTACGTATATTCTTAGAGATCTTGTTGGCGGTAAGCCTTATAATGTATACTTATTCCATGACCCATATAGTCTATGTACAGCTATTGCTGTAGGCTATGGTGGTGAGTTATTCCTTGTTGGTGTTTTTGAGAGATTTGAACCCGAGGATACCATTGTCTCTAGGTATGGTGAACTACTTGTCTCTGGAATCTACTATGGTATGGATTATGAGAGGTATCCTGCCTACGTATACTACGACATAAGATCTGGGGAGAAGAGGTATTGTAGAGAAGTACATACTAGGTGTCCACCTATAGAGATTGAGGAGACCAAGAAGGGTTATGGAATACTTGATAAGATTGCCCACTACATAATACACTATCCATCAATACCATACTACTCAATAATACTCATGTACCCAAGGATTAAACCCCATGAGAAACCCATGGTATCCAGAGAAGAGGTTGTACCAGTCTACAGAGGATCAGAAGTTTGGGGATACATTGTATCAACACCTAATAAAGTAAGCATCTATAGGGAGCTTAGAGAATAGATAAACCCCTCTAATAGTTGGGAGAAATAATGGTAAACCACCATTGTTAACCGGGGGGTTAACAAGCACCTTAGCCACTGGAACACCTATCCCAGCCTCCATGGAGCCCACACAATACTCTCAAACCCAATCTCCAATGTTAACTCCCCAGTTAATACACTCCTTTTCCACTGGAAAATTAGCCTAGCCTCCATGGAGATTGCCTCAACGCCCCTTAAGGACTTGGACTCCATAGTTAACCCCCCGGTTAACTAGCACCATTTCCTCTGGAATAATTTCATAGTCTCCATAGGCCATGGATCTTGGATAAGGTTAATGGAAAGACTGTATACCATGGATAACCTCTCCGGTTAACAATGGTGATACTTTATTTCCTACATTTATATAGTGTATGCACAAAATCATGGGTATTACCTATGTATGTTCTATATAAGTATTTATAATCAATAGATCATTCCATGTGAACAATCCTATTTTCTATCATGTGTAATAAATACCAAGACCTATTATTGGAGTCTAGAACAACAGATCATTCCATGTGAATATACCGTTTTTCCTAAGGCTCCTGATCGGCTGTGTATAATTGTATTTAAACAGTTATGTCAATGATGCCCATTTAACATGAGTTCTATGGAGGATATTGGTCTCCCCCTATGTTTCTTAGTTTATGATACAGTGTTGAAGATCAGGGGATGCATTAAATACACTGTACAAATCCTTAATACACGGGCCATCAGGTTATTGGAATATGGCGATATTCCCCATATAACCAATAGATCCCTATAGACCATCAGCAGATACATCACCTTCCCAGTATGTAGAGTATTTAGACAATATATTGTACCTAAGAACACATGGGAATGATCTATTGTTCCAGAAACCACAAAATTTAAAAACAACGGGAATCAGGGATCATCTAGGATCTAAAATAAGATCAAGGATCTGCTGATATAGGAAAGACTTATATAGGATCACTATATATATTATTTAAAC
>CAZVHC010000051.1:0-9875 GCA_964627005.1 uncultured Desulfurococcaceae archaeon | reverse complement strand
AAATAATACCCTCCCCAAGAAAGTATAGGCTAGGAGCCGGGGTGCCCGAGCGGCCTAAGGGGGTGGGCTCGAGACCAGGATCTGGCTCTAATTTGGTGGAGAGACCCACTGCCCCCACGGGGCACGCGGGTTCGAATCCCGCCCCCGGCGCTACTCTTTCTTTTCCTCGATCTCTTGGAGTAGTTCTTCTGCTTCCTTAGCTAGTTCTGTTGGTTTTAGCCTTGTTTTCTTAGCCTCTTCTAGTGCTTTCTTTACCTCTGTTGATAGTTCTTCGTAACTGGGTATTGTGCCTAGTATCTCCTCTGGTTTACCTACTAGCTTGTATAGTCTCTCAATATCTATCTCTCTCACCTGTGGTTCACGGACACCCTTGCCTAGGTAGGCTGCTATAGTCTCTACTAGTCTTGTTACCTCGAATGGGATAATGATCTTTGTTGCCTTCCCATCAGCCATCTTCTCAAGTGTATCTAGGCTCATAGCTGTTAGGGCGTGGCTGTGGAGACTAGCTGCTCCAAGGGAGAGTATTCTTAGACGTTGTGCTTCACCCTGGGCTCTAAGGATTGTCGCTAGCCTTTCACCCTCTGCACGTAGTATAGCAGCTATACGTTCACCCTCAGCCCTTAGTATATGTGCTGTCTTCTCACCCTCAGCTTCTAGTATAGCTGCTCTCTTCCGCCCATCAGCCCGGAGTATGGCTGCACGTCTCTCCCTCTCAGCACTAGTCTGCTCCTCCATAGCCTGCTTAACACGTGGACTAGGCTCTACCTCACGGATCTCTACAGTCTCTACACGTACACCCCACTTATCAGTTGCTTCATCAAGTATTTGTCTAAGCCTAGTGTTTATGGCTGCACGGTTATAGAGTATCTCGTCAAGCTCCATATCACCTATAACGCTACGTAGTGTTGTCTGTGCAAGTGCTATGACTGCCTGCCTATAGTTTGTCACCTCGAAATAGGCCTTCTTAGGATCGATTACCCGGAAATAGACTATAGCATCAACTGTCACCGGGGAGTTATCCCTCGTAATAACGTCCTGCCGGGGTACATCAACAACCTGTGTCCTAAGATCGATGCGGTCTACACGGCTTATAAATGGTGGCACCCAGTGTACACCAGGTCTCAATATACCTACGAATCTACCCAGCCGGATATAGATACCTGCTTCCCAAGGCTTTATAATAACAATGCCCTTGGAAAATATGAGTACTACTATGACGGCTAGTATGAACGCCATAAATATGGTTAATGGATCCATGAAGTAGCACCTCAAACCATTTGTTTAATATGATCTATGATCCCTTACTACCTATATCCTTTTCCTCCAAAGGCTCAACAATCAAGTGTACACCCTCAACACCAACAACAATGACACGAGTACCAGTCTCTATCCTCTTAGTAGACGTAGCACTCCATACATCACTATCAATCCTAACCTTACCCCTTATACTATCTGGTTCAACAGTCTCAACTACAACACCCAGTTTACCGATAAGTCCCTCAAAACTCTCGGTCACAGGTGGTGATGGAGGTGATAGGCGACGGTATATATAGTAGGTTAATGCACCAAGTGGGAAAGCTAGGGCAAGTAGAGCCCATGGACCCCACCAAGTCTCTAGAAGCCAGGGGAACAAGAGTATGGCTATCCCATATAGTATAGCTATGGTGCCAGGCACAGCTATGAAGAAGCCGGGAGTAGCAATCTCAACTAGAACCATTATAGCCCCTAGGAGAATAAGTATATAGGCTAAAACCATGGAATCCAACACACATACACCACAATAGATCATATACATAGCACCCTAATAAACAATAAAAACCAAGAATAGTAGAGACTAGTGATATAGAGGCGGGGGTGCCCGAGCCTGGTCAAAGGGGTCGGGCTCAGGACCTATTAGGGTGGGGGACCCGATGGCGTAGGCCTGCGTGGGTTCAAATCCCACCCCCCGCACCATATTGTTGTTTTCATAGTATCTAATGTAGGTGTAGATTCTCTCACCAGTTCACTATTTAAAAACTGTATCACCTATCATTAACCTTATTACTACAGTATTAATGTCGAAGACACATCTAGATAAAAATAGGGTTATAAAACACGATCATGGTTGGTACATGAGCATAGCTATACCCTTAAAGCAAAGACTATAATTAACACCCACTTAGCACCACAAATTTGTGGTGTAATACTAAACAACTAACTCCTACTCTAACACCCTATTATCTTCTCTAACGTCTCTTCATAGGTTATCTTCCCGAGAAGATACTTCCTCACTACCTCTACATCCCTCATTCTCAACCTGCCCTAAGCTTCATAGCCAGTGCCTCAAAGTCTACGTGTATTCTCTCTCCCCTAAGATGCTCATCAACAGTTAACTTTATACACACTATAATCCACCCCTATACTCTCCAAACCCTTCCTTTTCCTGATGATAACTAGTCTCTACACGTATATCAATACCCACATCTAGATTACAGGATAAAGGAGCTACTGGACAGCATAGACACTACAGCAAACCCATGCCATAGATCATGGTGTAGAACATGCACTCAAACCCCATGGTTCACCCCATTTCAGGTCTAGGAATATCTATGCATCAAAAACTACGGTAGAAGCATTTAGAGAAGATAATTCATGTACTCTGGATAAGGGGCTAACCATATGCTCTTATAGAAGGAGTGAATGCCGCCCGACGGAACCCCTCCTCACAGAACCCCCTGGGACACGGGGGTCTCTGGAGGGGCGAGGGCTCCACATATATTGTCTATTCTACGGGGTTGATAAAGTCTTGTATTCACTGTGGTTCTGTGGCTAGTGTCTCCTGTATTGTCTGTACAAGCTTATCTATGGCTTGTGCATGAGAGTCTATAAGTATTCTCGTATTATCTGTTAATGGATTGTATGTTACAACAATGTTCTGTCCCCTAATCCTAGCCCTATATCCCCCAATATACTGTCTACAGTAACTCTCTTCAAGACTACATATCAGCTCGGCAACCCTTTCTATCTCTAGAGAAGTCTCTACAACATAGTATCGGGGATACACATAGCTCCTCAATATATCCGATAACCTCTTACCAGTAGATGCAAGAGCTTCTAACACCTTAGCAAGTGTCAGTACAGCATCATATCCAAGGCTAAATATTGGATGGATATACTCTCCAACACCATTAAAGCCAAGCACGGGTCTAAGCCTAAAACACTCTTTCACAATAGATGACTCACTATCACCAGCTCTAACAACATCAACACCACTATATCCTGCAACCATATCAAAGAAATAGAATATATCGCTGGAGACAACAATACTTGAGCTCCTAGGGATCATTTGTAGGAGTATAAGGGAAGTCTCTTCAGGAAGCAATAATGCACCATTATCATCAACAATAGCTAGTGATGAACCATCATTATTGAGTATAACACCAAAATCCAGACCAGCAGATCTAACAATACCAGATACCCGCCTAACCTCATCAATCAATGGATACCTAAAGCCATGGGCAACTCTCCTACCACTACTCAATAATATATAGTCTACATTAAGTGATGCAAAGAGATCCGGCAGAACAAGATCGCTTGGACCATAGCTAGTACTAACAACAATACTAAAACCTCTACTAGATACAGCATCACTATTAATAAAAGCAGTCAAGGCAGATACATAGAGCTTATGGATATACTCAGCATAAGTAACCCATCCTGTCTCCCCAGGCATTGTCCTCTGAATATACTTATCCCTTATAATACTAGCTAGCTCATCACCAATAACCTCATAGCCGGGGCTAGTAAAGATCCTGAATTGTACATGTCCCTCAAGCAATGGATAAGTAGATACATTAACACCTCCACGAGCACCAAAACGCTTTATGCTATAAGAGATCTCTCCTGATAAAGACTCGTGAAAATCCATTACATCAACGCCAGCACTCATAAGCCCAGCTACAAAAGCCCTTTTAAGCATGCGTGACGATGGATTATAATCTCGTCCACTAACAACAATAGATCCTCTGCCATACCAGCTGCCAATAATTGCTCCTAGTTCAGCAGCATCCTCTGGAGTTATCTCCTGATTGGGTTTTCCAACAATACGTCCTCTCATAAACTTATAGACCATGGTGTTTCACCTTGTTTTTTGGCTGGATAGTACTCCTCTCCAGCCTCTCACCAGATCCAATATTGTTGTTTGAACCTATTATTGATGAGATTATTTTTGTATTATCCCCCACCAGCACATGATCCATTATGATCGTGTCATGTACGTAGGTGTCTCTAGATATATGTGTATTATCCCATACTATGGAGTAGGAGATCCTTGTATTCCTATTAATACGGACACCACTCCCTATAGAGACATAGGGTCCTATAACAACCCCCTCCTCAATAACGGAATCAGCACCAATATGTACGGGAGGAAGGATCTCACCCGCTACCTCAGCTCCCTCCTCAATATATACTCTATCTCCAACAAGATCACCGTTCGGCCTAAAGTTCTTCACGATACCACTGAGCATATCCCATGTAGCCTTCTTATAATTCTCAATCCTCCCAATATCCTCCCAATAAGTATCCCTAGGCATAATCCACGCGTATACGCTATAGTTGTTCTCAAGTAGATATGGAAACACATGCTTACCCCAGTCCATTAATGCAGGGTTCCTCCTAAGAATATCGAGTAAGTCACGCCTTATCATGTAGAAACCCGTATTGACGTAGTTAGAGTATATGCTCTCTCCAGACACATGCATATGGGCCATGCTTAAAGCATATATCTCTATGGATAAGGGTTTCTCAACAAATAATCTAATTCTTCTCCCAGAGTCTATGAATACAAGTCCATAGTGTAAAGGATTATCAACTTCCTTTAAAGCAATAGTGGCTATGCCCCCTAGTCCAGTATGTTCTTCATAAAATTCATTGAAACCAGCGTTACAGAGTACATCACCCATTGATACTAGGAAGTGATCCGTATCTATAAGTTCAGATACTAGCCTAACAGCATCAGCCGTATCCTTAGAATCAAGTATTTCCACATCAACGTCAGTACAGTCTCTAAAATGCTTCTTGATCTGTTTGCCCAGATACTTCGCTAATACTATGAATCTCCTAAAACCATTAGCTCTCAGCCAACCAATTATATAGTCTATGATCGGTTTGCCGGCCAATGGTATTAGTGGCTTAGGCTTGACATAAGTTAATGGTCTAAGCCTTGTCCCCTTACCACCAGCTAATATAATGGCTAGTCTATCCAATACATATTCTCCCTCATATAAAACCTAATGTATAGGGTTAGAATAATAAAGTGTTACGTTACCATGTATTACCAATAATATCCCTTACATAGCATGTTAACTCCCTATAACCATTAACGTCAACCCGTATGTGGATAAAGTATACATTATCAGGGAATCCTCTAACTAAGTCATGTAGTCCCTTCGATCACTTACATAGATTACGTTTAATTGCCTCCCAACACCCAAGCTCCTCCCAATAATATCTATGGATATAGCTAGTAGCTCATATTTAAATGGATAGAACTTATTGAATAAATAGTCAAAATACCTAGTAATACTCAGTGGATCAAGTATCTCCCTAACAACACAATATCTATTCCATCTAACAAAGGCGACAACAACACTTAATCTATAACAAGTATCAAGGAAACCACGGGTATCACTATATAGAGACAAAAGCCTCTCACCATGAAAATCAATTATATAGTCTAGTTAATCCTATAAAAAGAACCATGGGGACTATATACATCAAAAATGATCCCATAGGGTTACATCAAGATCAATTAATGAAGCCCCAACCACAAAATCATCCTATCAATAGCCTGGAAGCCGCCGGCGGGATTTGAACCCGCGACCACCGGCTTTCCAGGGCGACCCCGGACGCTGGATTGAGGAACCACCGTACAAGGCCGGCGCTCTACCCAGCTGAGCTACGGCGGCTTCAATATATATTTAGGCAGGGTCTAAGGGATTATAAGATTAACCATCTATGGAGAAAATGGTAGCCGGGCGGGGATTCGAACCCCGGTCACGGGGGCCAGAGCCCCGCATCCTTGGCCGCTAGACGACCCGGCTATCTCCGGGTATAGTCTAGTTGTTTTGAGATTTTTAAATTCTTTATCCCTATTTCTTCATAACCTCCTCTATTATACCCTCATACGCCTGTCTGTAGATGGGGTTTGTCTCTAGTTGTCTCCTGTTTCTAATGTATTTCTTGGCTGTAATGTTCTCTGGTAAACCATGCTTCTTCGACCATTCCTTTATCGGAACACCGTATTGCCTCTGTATTTGTTCACGGTATATGTCCTCGAATATATTGAATGCACAGAATGGTATTAGCCTTCCATCGGGTACTCCATAGTGTATATTACATCTCATTACACGCTGTATATCGTAGTTGTATAGGTCCATGAAATGCATCATACCTATAAAGAGCATTTTATAATGTAGTTCACCCAAGGCCTCATAGTTTCTCCTGATAATAATGTTTAATAGCAGCTTAAACAGATCGAATTCTTTTGGAGCATTTTTACTATCTATGAACTTCCTTATACCATATAGTAGTTTAAGCCCTATAATAACCCTAGTAGAACCAGTTATTAGGTCCTCCCATTTCTCCCTAAGATACTCTAGTAAACCCTCTACATCAACAAAGCTTGTGACAGGCACTAATCTCTTAACTCTACCACCCTCCCTCTCCACATAGACGTAGGTAGCAGCACCACATATTGGATGGTTATCCATTTCAAACTTGAACTCGCCACTAAACCCCTCTATGAATCTTGAGAAGATAGCACTTACAGGTACTGGGAACCATGCCTCCCTATCGATCTCGCCATTTGTCTGCTCCTCAACCTTCTTTATAACCTCTGGTATCGTTATACGGTACTTCATCCTCTCATGCTTCTTCATAAGCCCGGTGAGGCTTACTGGCTGAAAATTGACTCCACGTACAACATCTACATGCTTAGCCGCAAATTTTATTATAGCTCCAAGCTCGTGGTCATTGATCCCACGTATAACTGTTGGTACGAGTACAGTACTCGTCATACTTGCCTTACGGAAGACCTCGAGTATATAGGGTATCTCCCAATGGTTCTTCCAATTAGTAACTGGTGTCACACCATCAAAACTCAGATACACGGTATTCACGCCGTTAACCCTGAGAGCACGTGCATACTCCACAGCCTTAACAGGATCTTGTAGATAGAGCTCTGCAAACTTAAGCCCATTAGTATTCAACTGCATATGCTTTACACCCTCAGCCTTAATAGCCCTAACAATATCGATGAGATCATCTCTAAGTGTCGGCTCACCACCAGTAAGCTGCACATTAACAGCTACAGCCTGCTTCTTAGCTGAACGAACCATCTCAACAATCTGTTCAAGCGTTGGTTCATAGACATAGCCAGATGCTTCAGCATAGAAGAAACAGTACCAGCAGCTAAGGTTACACCGGTTAGTGACAACAATATTCATTAGTGCTGTATGGTTCTTATGCAATGGACATAATCCACAGTTGAATGGACATATATTTTTGAGAGCAGTATATATGTGTCTCGGACCACGTCCCTCACTATCCCACCTGATAAACTTCTTATATAGCTCTACATCTCCCCAGTAAAGCTCCTCAGTTACACCATGCTCCGGGCATACACGTCTAATATAGAGCCTACCTTCACGCTCAATAATAACAGCTGGGAGAACACGATAGCAGTAGGGACATACACTCTGGGTTAACGATACAAGCTCCTCCCCACCACCTATATCAGGGAGTGTAAAAGATACCTCACCAGCTCTCTTAGTGAGATTAAGGCTGTATTGAAGCACCATACACTACACCATAACACAGGTATAGACTAGAGGATTTTCTCAAAACCCTTATACAATTACAGATAATTTAAAGATTTCCCATTTAATCCCACTCATAAAACATATAACCATAAACTAGCTATAAACAACCATATCCGTGGGACAGGGATAACCTAGGACATATCCGTAACCAATATAACCCCTACCAAGATATAATCAATAACCCGTAGAAAGGGCCCGTCGTCTAGCCTGGTTAGGACGCCGCCCTGACGAGGCGGAGGTCCGGGGTTCAAATCCCCGCGGGCCCACTATTTCTTAGTATATATTGTTAGCTCAATATGTCCTATAGGCATTCCAGTAACTGGTTTACCCTCGAAGACATAGCTTCTAACTCTACTGTCTACGTTATATTCTATTAGAACGGTTGTTCCACCATCGCTAGCTATAATGTATTTATCGGATTCGCGTAGTACACCATCATCATCATATACTTCTAGGTAAAGCAGGTATTTATGGATATTATCTGGTATATCCACCTCTATAATGATAGGTTTAGACTGTAGTGGAGTTGGATACATAGATATATCGTTACCTAGTTCTATACGTCTATTGTCTACACGTCTACCGTCTTCAGTGAGTATGTCTATGACTACAACAGGATCACCTGGTCCATCCTCATCAGCACTAACGATCTCTTTCCACAAACTAATGTTGATAACCAGTATAACGTTAATTAGTGGATCAATATCTAGTGAATCCTGGACACCATCATTATCTGTATCCCGGTCCAAAGGATCTGTTTTAAGCTCCAACTCCTCTCCATCCATTAAACCATCATTATCTGTATCACCAGATAATGGGTTAGTACCATAAACCATGATCTCAGTATAATCGTTTACTCCATCTCCATCAGTATCAGTACTCAATGGATCAGTATTGTATATGAGTACCTCATCACGATCACATAGCCCATCTCCATCAGTATCATTACTATAGGGGTTAGTGCCAATCTCAAGCTCAAAATCATCAACCAGCCCATCATGATCAGTGTCAAGGGAGGTATTCCTCTTTACATAAAAGATCTTTATTGGCGAACCAAACAATATAGAGAGTACATACATAGTGCCTAGAGACGATAGGGTTATCGTGATAAGTATTACCGCAGCAATACTCCTATTCTCCACCAGCATCACCCATCAGCAGCACCAGTACATCCCCACAGTAATCACACTCCAATACAGTACTGGGGATACTCTACATATCATATAGGTTAACAAGTATATAAATCTACTAACGCCACTGGACACCCTAACATAAAAACACAGTACCTACACCTACAATAATAAAGGTATAACAACACAAGAGACAACAAGACAATACCGCCAAAATACCCGGGTAACAACCGGGTAAATAAGAGGAAGTAATACTTAAGAGCCTAGAAAAACAAAAATATATACAGCCCCGCGGCCACCCGGCGGCGGCACGACTAGGACACCGGGCATAGCCCGGGAAAAGGATGACTAGTCCATCTCCTGCCGCGGGGATATGACCAAGAAAAATATATACCCCCACACACTATGCTAGTATTGACTCACACTAATAACCCAAAACAAATGGAGACCCAAGCCCCCCGAGGGACACAATAATTACCCTCGGGACGCTTGGGTCTGACAAGGGGCTAGTGCCCAGCACCCCTCCCCAGTTCTATATATAGGGGGAGGGTATCTGCCCACAAGGGGGCATAAACCCATAGACCACCCCACCCCCTTGCGGCCGCAACTCCGGTTGATCCTGCCGGACCCGACCGCTATCGGGGTGGGGCTAAGCCATGGGAGTCGTACGCCCCGCCGCCGCGGGGCGTGGCGGACGGCTGAGTAACACGTGGCTAACCTACCCTCGGGACGGGGATAACTCCGGGAAACTGGAGCTAATCCCCGATAGGCGAGGGGGCCTGGAAGGGTCCCTCGCCGAAAGGGTACGGCGGGGGTTATCGCCGCCGTGCCGCCCGAGGATGGGGCTGCGGCCCATCAGGTAGTTGGCGGGGTAACGGCCCGC
>CAZVHC010000050.1:0-10119 GCA_964627005.1 uncultured Desulfurococcaceae archaeon | reverse complement strand
ATCTATAGGGATATATACAGTGGAGAAATTATTAAAGACTGTAATAGGGATCCTCAATACGCTCCTCCCCAATATTTTCCATTAACTATATTGTTTTATAATGATGAATATTATGCTCCACAAGACTATTCTCTATCAAAGATTACTGGTGGTGAAGCTGCCTTATTTAAAGAGGTCAAGACAGACTCTACAATATTAGCCCCTTTAATCATAATAGATACTAATGCTATATATATTGAAAAGGTAAATATAGAGGGCCAGAGCAAATGGAGTGTTATAGCCGAGATAAAGAATTATATGTCACACTCAAAAATAGCTATATACGTTGGTCCTGAGACCTTCTACTTACTATATAATACCCCACACGGCACATTCTATACTAATGCACTACTAATATATTGGGATGGAAACTATAGGCAGGTATT
Source organism: uncultured Desulfurococcaceae archaeon (assembly GCA_964627005.1). Taxonomy (GTDB): domain Archaea; phylum Thermoproteota; class Thermoprotei_A; order Sulfolobales; family Desulfurococcaceae; genus CAZHDB01. The sequence continues at coordinate 9,694 of CAZVHC010000050.1, read as the reverse complement.
CACAGGCTATGGTCTGCAATATAATTATTATCCCTATGGTGAAATAACCGATCTGGTTATATACTTAACGCCATATTCGGCAGCTAATCAAGCATTATTCTATGATTTAACTCATAATAATGAGCGTTTCTGGAATATAACCAGCATGTCCAAATTATTTGGAGCACGTTCAGTAATAGGTTTTACATTTGCAGTAGAATCACCCGGATGGTGTGATTGCTGGTGGACGTGCTATGAGGCGGGCTATTGATGCCTATCTACAGGGTATACCATTGGATGAGTATGCTAAGGAGCATAAGGAGCTTGCCCGTGCACTTGAGAAATGGGGTTATGTAAGACCTGCCTAGAATCTAATCTAGTCTCTTTTTCTATAATATAGTTTTTATCATATACTATAGTTCTTTTCTCACTTGATCGGTTCTACAACAACTGTTATCCTATCACCATCTCCTCCCCTAATGTATACGTAAAGCCTATTGCCGTTCTTGATGGTTTTCTCGATATTCCCCAAACTATTTATGTACTTTAGGAGATCCCTTGGAAGCCCCTCATTAAGAAGATCTATTGTGATACCAGTAGTCTCAATCCATTCATTAAATATCTTTACAATATAGTCTCTAAATAGACCTGCAACCTCTAGAAACATGGTATTTGATGTCTTGTTGTTCAAATCCTTATCCCTAATTAAACTGAACATCCTACCTAAAAAACCTTTCCCAAGTACTATTACCTAGTAATTATCTCCCTAAACCCATGGACTATACCAGTATATATTCTCGAGGCAATCTCTAGATCACCTAGTACCACGTACTCATTAGGCTTATGAGCTAGTTCCTCCATACCCGGTCCCACACCTATGGTTGGTACTCCTGCTTTCCCGGCAGAATATACTCCATCTGTACTAAATCTCCATACACCTAGTGTTGCACATGGTCTATGTTCCCTAATGATCCCTAGTATCTTCTCCAAGAGATCATGGTCTTCATTAATCCATGGTGGATAATAGTGTTCAATAGATACATGTTTACCAGTCCACATTACAGCCTCTTCAACAGCTATACTGATCTCTATATCAATGACCAGCCCCTCGTTAACCAGTGTCTTTGCTATGGTCTCTAGATAAGCTACTATGGAATCCCTCGTCTCACTAACTACCATCCTATAATCGATCATTAGCCTACATAGATCAGGGATCATTGGAGGAGATCTTGGGCTGCAGTCAACCACTGTAGGCTCTACACTAGATCTACCAAGTATGCTGTGATAGGGTAGTTTATCCGAGTACCTAGTGAGTAAGTCTATGAATTTTGAAAGTGCTTTTAAAGCATTCAATCCCTGATCAGGCATTGATGCATGAGCTGATACTCCATGGAAAACTGTCTCTATAACAGCTCTTCCACGATGCCCCCTATGTAGGTTAAGGTTTGTAGCTTCACCTAGAACCACTAGATCCGGTTTAATCCCTAGTGTTTCTTCCAATGCTTTCCCAAACAATGTTCCCTCAGAGATCTCTTCATACGGAACGAATACATAGTATGTGGAGGGGATATCCTTATCCCTTAGATCTTTGATCGAGTATATCATTGAAGCTATAGCACCCTTCATATCAACAGCTCCACGACCATATACCTTGTTGTCAACAACTACTGCTCCATAGGGATCATATTTCCAGTTAGAAGGATCTCCAGGAGGAACGTGATCCATATGTCCCTCAAAAACTATAGAGCCCCCAAGATCCCCCTTCCTAACTCCAATGACATTCCCATATTCATCAATAAAGACCTTATCAACACCATACTCACCCAATAGATCCCTTATTAGATAGGTAATCTCCCTCTCCTCACCAGATAGACTTGGTGTTCTTATCAATTCCCTAGCTATCTCTATAAGATCCCTCATCTCTAGATACACCTCTCAGCTATAGTTATATGGTGCTATAACAGTGTTAAGGATTTGGGGAAAACATTAAATATTATTCTGTATACTATATACATACTAACACCTTAAAATAAATGGTGATATTAATGTATAAAGGTGTAGTATTAGCACTTCTAGCTGTATCAATACTTGCTGCCATAGGCCACATACCAGTAATAACCTTTTCCCACAACACCATAGTACCTAGTCAAACACTAGTATTAGTAGTTAATCAGACACCATGTATGATACCAGGGGCAAATGCTTACTTCGAGAACTTATCAAGTGCACTAGATTATCTAAACAATACAGTTAGCTATGGAGGCTATGATGAAGCATACATATACATTTGCCCAGGACACTATAATGACTCGTTCCCTATAGACTACTACGTACTCCACGACCTATACATCACAGCCTATAACTCAAGCGATCCACCATATGTTAACATAACCAGTCACTATGGACCAGGATTCATATATTCGGAAAACATAGTATTCTCTGGATTAATAATAAATGGATCACTAACAAGTGGTTCACAGCTAGAGTTTGGATATAGTAGTGATATAGGTATTTATAGTGTTGAACTACATAACTCCTACACAGGGATCATAATATTCGATACAGAGGGCATTAGGCTACGTAGCATAGATATACACCAGACACACGAGATGGGGATCTATATAGAAGACTCACGTGACACAGTAATATTATCGACATATATAGAGGGACCCGGTCCTGGTGGTGGTATACCGGAGGGTGTGAGGAGTAAGACACCTTTTGTCTCTAGGCATGGAGGTATTGTAATGCCTAGGAGGGGGGCTGATGAGGGTATAGGGATTAGGCAAGCCGATACCTATGGTGTCTATCTAGATAATACCTCTGATATCATGGTTTCAGATATGATACTAATTAACTATACTTATGGCTTGTATGCTGATGAGTGTGACAATATAACTTTGGAACGACTAGACTTACACAATAATACATTTGGTGTGCTCATAGAATACAGTAATGACACTATATCTAGAGGCATTACCTCTGGAGGTAACCTCTACGCACAAGTATTCTTTGACAGCATTAATGTAACGATAGAGAACCCATATATGAGTGGTGACTACTTAGGTATCTATACTGATAATACTATGAATATAGTAATGAGGAATGTCACGTGCCTATACCAAGTCTATAGTATAGCATTACTAAATTCATCCAATGCATTACTAAGGGATCTAAAGCTAATGGATGTGTACTATGTAGGGTTATATGTCTATGGAGAAACCTATTATGGTAAAACAATGAATATCACTGTATTAAATGCTATTATCTCTGGTGCTCCAGGAGCTAGTTATGGAGTCTACATGTATACTGGTAATTGGGTTAGAGATGTACTTCTAAGATATATACTTGTTGAGGATGTTGATACTGGTGTATATATGGATGGTAGGAATATCACTTTAATGGATTCCAACGTTAGAAACTGTGGCATAGGTATTGAGATCACTGGTGGATGGGATCATGAGGGCTCCCTTATCAAGAAAGTACATGTATACAATAATTCCGTTGGTATATATATTAGTGAAGCTATTGGGGCTGAGATTAGTGATGCTCATGTAGAAGATAATGAATATGGTATATACATGTACTACCATACATCGTCTCTATCATACTATGGAGCCCATGTCAATAATAGTCTTATAGAGGATAATAGCCATAATGGCGTCTATATAGATATAGACATTAATAGTGCTAGTGAAACACCAGTTATTCTATTCAAAAACACTACCCTAAGGGATACCATGGGTACACCTCTTTCTGATGATGGAGGAATCTATATTACCGGCTATGTCGACTCCGCTAGTGAAACCGATAAGATCATAGTATTTGAGGGCTGTCTCGTTGTAAACAATACCCCACTCGGAGCATATATTGATGAGGCAAGTAATGTATGGTTCATTAGTTCTAGGATAACAGATAATGATAATGGAATATACGTTGATAGCTCAGAAAATATTTATATAGTATCATCGTATGTTGCAGGTAATAGAGAGTTTGATATATCTTCCACGGATAGCCATAACGTATCAATTGATAGAACAATATTCAGCTATAAATACAACTGTAGGTTAAACCTGACAATACATGGCTTCGTATATGTACATATACTACCTCATGATCAGCTCATGGACCTCTATGAATATGTACCAGGTGGTGCCCGTTCACTAACAGCTGCATTTAATATAACTATCGAAAGTAGTGGATCATGGGCTTATGTAGTCTATGAATATACTGATGAACTACTTGAGGAGAAGGGTGTTGGAGAAGACTATATAGGGTACTATTACTATGACCCGGTAGAGCATACATGGAAACCAGCACCAACTATACAGGATAAGGATGCTAATACCCTATCCATAAACATAACTAGTGGTACAGTATATTCTGTACTAGGATTCCCACCACCTGGTGTTGGCGGAGAAATCATTGGATCAAGTATTGGTGCTACAGCTGATTACCTACTACTCGTGCTAGTATCATTAATTGCTGTAATAGTCTGTCTCCAGCTAATAATCCGTGCTAAGACTAGATAGTTGGGTAGATAGTCTTTATCCAGATAATTTTTCCCCTTTATACATGGCTAGGGGATTGTAAATGATTAAGCTTATACTCTTTATAAAGTAGAATATTATATTATGGGAAATAGCGGTATGTATAAGGAGTTAATGAAGTATGCTATACTAGATAAGGATCGGATAGACTTGTTTAGGAGGACAAGGTATAGACTCTTTAAAACACTATTATCTAGTGCTTGCCGTATGGATTGTCTCTACTGTCCCCTGAGTAGGTATTGTAGATTCTCTAGGAGTAGTTGGGAGGTTGATGAGCTGATTAGGATATTCACTAGATCCTATAGAGCTGGTAGAGTAGATGGATTATTCCTTACAAGTACACTATATGGTGATCCGGATACTGTTGTTGAAAGAATGATCGAGGTTATCGAGAGGCTTAGGAGGAAAGGATATAGGGGATATATTCATCTAAGGCTAATGCCTGGTGTATCAAAGGACTTGTTATTCCATGCAGCAGTATTATCTGATCGTATAGGACTTAATATCGAGGCTCCAAGGACAGTGTTTAGAGAGATTGCTCCAAGTAAGGCTGATTGGCTACAGGATATTGTTAAGAGACTAGAGTGGCTAGCGTGTCTTAAAAGAAGGTTTAGGAGGACTAGACAAAGAGTAGGCTATATATCACGTGGAATTGATACCCAGTTTGTCCTAGGAGCAGGTGATGAAACAGATCTAGAGGTTCTGGAAACTGCATGGATGCTATTGAGAAAAGGTGTTGACAGGATCTATATTAGTGGGTTCAAGCCATATAGGGGTACACCATTAGAGGATAGGAGGCCAACTCCTAGATGGAGGGCTTTAAGGGTTATGCAGGCTATAGAGCTATTGAGAACCTATGGATATAGATTAGATGAGCTGAAAACACTAGTTAGTGATAATGGTATGCTCCCTAACAAGGACCCAAAGATCCTATATGCAGAGCATAATAAGCATCTATATCCAGTTGATCTCAACAATGACCCATATGAACTGATCGTGAGGGTACCAGGTATAGGGCCTAGGACAGCAGCTAAAATACTAGAGTTGAGAGAGAAGGGTATACGGGTTACAGTGGATAAGATAGTTAGATTGGTTGGCTATAAGAGGTACCTAGTTATTAGAAAATATGTCTCTCTAGAACAATAATATTATTCTAGAATAAGCTATTCTTACTGGTGGTATATCTTTGAACAACATATACTATCTACCACTAGCACTCTAATCCTACTAATGATCATGGTGTCACTTTATATGGTTAACCACTATACGGTAAAATACTCTCCATACACTAGATCAGTTGATCAAGGGGAAATTGATCTTGATGAAATAATTAATGATATAGTTAATAGACTCAATCTCAACACAAGCGATCAAGATGTAGTTTATATTATAGTGGTAGGATATTGTGGTTTAAAGCGTCAGGGATCCCTGAACTAATAGGCTCTGATCCCAGGATTGACTGGATTAGGATAACTATCTCATTTCCACAAAACTATAGCTTACCAGGAAGGATACTCATAGATGGGGTATTGATGTGTCCTATTATATAATCTGTTTACTGGATTATGGAATCTCATCTACAGATCCATGTATGTTGAAGCCAAGATCCTTAGTACAGAGCATTCAATAACCATATATTGGGATAGATCATTTCTAGATAAGGATATTGATCTAGAGATAATACTGTATGACGTATATAATTATGGAGGCTATGGATGAATCTATAGGGATAGTTATGGATATAGGTGTAGATGGGGACATATATAGTTATGAAGTATGGTTTAGAGGGTGAATATATGAATACAAGTCCACGTATCACGTTATTGGCTATAGCTCTCTACTTTATAGTGTCAATAGCATTATTCAATATATTTCAAATGCTATCTATAGAGCCTGTAACATTCTTCGATTTTATTTTGATACTATTCTTTAGTTTACTAATAGGCTCCCTATACTTCTACTGGAAATACATATTTATAGCAGTCATGATGAGTAGGGAGAAAGTGTCTAGTTTTGTCGATCTGGTATCCTTATTTATACTGAAAGCATCAGAACTATTCATAATCTTTATGGTATTTTTAGTTGTAGAGTTTCTCTTGTTAATTATAATCCTGATATACATAGTTTCTTTTAAGCTCTTCCAGCTACTCTATGCTATTGCATGGTTTGTCTTTATACTCTCAATTATACTAGAGTACATTGTGGCTCCCTACATCATATTATCTAATGTATATCCACGTTTCCTCCATAGACATGGTTTAAAGGGTGTCTTAATACTGTTTACAATACCTTGGTTTATACTAAACTTTATCATAGGTACACTAGCCAATCTACCATTCTACATGATTAGAGATAAACTAGTAATATACCCATACTTCTATAATTGGAGTGATGAAGTAGCTAAAATGATTGCTGAGATAAGTACAACCATACCTATTCCTCCATTCGGTGATCTCATCGCTACAGTTGCTATTGCATTCTATAGCAGGGTAGCTATAGATACATTCTGATGTATTGTGATCTAGAAAACAATAACTTTACCAGAACCATTCTCTACATACTTATCCCCAAATAATCTCTTAATTGCCTCTCTAGCCCCGGAGCCTGTGCAGTGCATAGGTGATACGTACTCCACTCCAAGATCCTTTAGCCTCCTAGCTATATAAAATCCATCCTCCAATGAGGATATATGGAAGCCTCCCATGACAAACTTTACCTTCTCAACACCAGTGATCTCTTTTGCATACTCAACAATTCTATCAACACCCGGATGACTACATCCAACAAATACCAGTAGATCACTCGATCTATTGATCACTAGTGCCTGCTCACTAATAAAGCCTCCAAGAGAACCAGTAGTGAACACGTTATCATAGATACTACATGGCTCACTACACACAATAGTCTCTCTAAGACCATAGAATCTAGCTAGGAAAGGCTTTGAAGGCACATAAACATGTACTGTCCGACCAATCCATCTAAGAACCTCTCTCAAAGGACCAGAGTGATCTCCATGCCAATGGCTTATAACAATAGCCTCTACCTTAGAGGGGTCAATACCTAGGAGTTCAGCATTATGTCTCCACACACTATAGCTACTGTCAACATCAAAGATTATGGCTTTACCAAGGTATTCTATATAAAGTGATAAACCCCATGATGACTGGAAACCTTCCTCATAGACATAGTTATCAACTATGGTTTTAACAACTACCTCCAAGGTCAATCAGTCCCAATGATATACTATGTTGATAGATAGACTATATCCCTAACCCTCCTATAAGATACCTCTACAACACCCGATCTACGGAAGTTATTCCTCATTATCTTGACAGCATTATCCCGGCCAACGAGATCAATGAATTCCCTAGACAGCCCCTCCCGGAAACAATAGATCTTTAGTGGCGGACTAATTATGAATCCCTTACCTATAACAGCTACAGTACGATCATCCCAGCTATAGTAGTGTGGACTATACTCTAGAACTGGGTAATCCCTCAAGGCCTTAACCCATCCAGTCCTACCTATATCGACCACTCTCTCAACAACTAGTCCAGATACAATGTATATTCCTGCCTTACCCCTCCTCTTAAGACTAGATAACACCTTCCGTACATCCTTCACGGATCTACAGTGATCCCATAGATCCTCTGGATACTCTGCAAGACCAGCCATAAACAATAGTATATCACCCTCCCTAAGCCTCTTCCCAAAGGACTTTGGTATCCTACCATATGGTGCATAGTGCCCAGTATAGAACCCTAGATCTGGTCTTGGATCATTATGTACGGCTTTAACGTTGTTGCTAAAGCAGTCACAAACATAGTATCTAGACAATACGCCATAGCCACATGGATCAACTATATTGTCCGGATTCATAAAGGAGGGTATATGCCTTAGACTGTTTTTCTCCGGTACTGGTAATATAGATGCACATCCACCCTCATGCAATGGACTATAGTATCCACCATTAGCCTCATCCATATATGCCCTAAGTAGGAGTATCCGGGGCAAGGAGCTAAACCCATAGAACAAATTCTGATAAGATAGGGAGTTATAAAGAGTATACCTAGTTGAATACATATGGTGTTTTATAAACTAATATACTATGTTAAAGGCAAGTAATATAGGCTTAATAAAATACCTTTTATCTAAATATTTTAGATACTAGATAAATACTTAATACCATATATCTATAGTGAATATAAAATAACTATTTCCAAGACTTTAAAGCTTAGTAGAAACCTATATCTACTGCAACACTAAATCTTTTACCCACCTTGACATACAGATCTTGGTTAAAAGATACTTATATTGCTTTAAATACTAGGTTAAAGCCGCTAAATCCAGGTTTAAACGGACTATAGTCCCTTATGCTATGGTAGGCTGCTACAAGTTCCCAACCAGCATCACCAGCGATCCTTGTGATCTCATGTAGACTATATAGTCTAAGGCTAAGCTTTACCTCATCAACATATACGAGATCTTTTCCCCTCTTCCTATAGAATACCCATGTACTTTCAACCACTCCCCTAACATGATCGAATACTGGTTTCTCAACAAGTACATACTCATGATCAATATCAGTAATATAGTTAGTTACCCCACATAATGCTCTCTTCATAGCTACTATATCATAATTAGCAGTCCACAATATGAATAGATATCCATTATCACGGGTGACATACCTTATCTTAGACAGTATCTCATGATCAGTTTCTGGAGAGCCATAGTAGCCTATAATAGTTGTCCATATGAGCATGGATGCATCAAAATATCCACGGTTAAACAATCTATCAATATCAAGAGCACTACCAATCCTAAAATCAACACGGTCAAGTACACCATACATACTAGCCTTCCTCCAAGCATCAGCTATGTATAATGGGGATATGTCAACACCAGTAACTCTATAACCACGACTCGCTAAAGCTACCGTGAATCTCCCATTACCACAACCCAGATCGAGTATATGGGCCCATCTTCCAATACCGTATCTCCTAAGGAGATCAACTAGATTATCAACTATACCCCAGGCACTAGACCACATAGAATCCATAATCCTTAGGAACAAGTATCCCTTATCAATAAAGAACTCCTTAATCCATTTATTGGTCATACAGTTAATACCTCCGCTAATATCTAGCCTTAGCTATATTCTAGGAAAT
>CAZVHC010000049.1:0-12143 GCA_964627005.1 uncultured Desulfurococcaceae archaeon | reverse complement strand
CAGCTTGTAATCTACCCATTCCCTCCTTACACATCTCCATAAGACTATGACTAGCATCATCAAGGCCCCAGACATGATGTTTTGGTGGACCAGATGCAATTCCTACTGATAGAGAAGCTGTACAACCTAGTTCCTTGTTAAACTTGTATAGGAGATACAGTGTTAGTGGTATTGCTAGATATGAGGGTGCAAGGATCTTGGCGTCATCACCACCAGCATATAGTATTCCAAGATAGAGCCTAGCAACCTCTCTTTTACCAATGGTTTCCCCATCACCCTCAAATTCCTTTGATATATAGCCACTGATCGTCTCTATAGCTAGTTCTATGAAATCTCTAATACTAATCTTTAATGCATAATCTATACGATAGCTTTTCTCAATAGCCTCTGTAAACGACTTTGAACGACCCATGTAGTACCCCATTAGATTACCATCAATATTAATGACAGAGTAATTCAATAGTCTACCATATAATGTCTTATCAAGAGGTAGTCCAGCTATTTGTTCAATAAGAAGATCCATTATATCCTTCTTTTCATAACTATCGTCTAAGTACTTCGTTAATAGCTTTCCTATTTCTACTCCCTTGATCCCGGATCTTAGCTTATGTATTCCATAAACTAGGTTGCTAGCGATATTCCATTTGATATAGCATTCTATACATACCTTCCTAGTCTCTTCACCAAAACTTATGATTAGTGAGGCAGGCTTTATACCACATAATTCACATCTAGAACCAATTCCCGGATGTAGCATTGCCTCCTTAGATTGATCTAGGGATTTCACTGCAAATACTTTCTTATCAAGTATATCCATTAGAATAGAGTATGCAGATGTAAACCTTGATTTAGCAATAGCTATACTTAGCCTTAAACCCTTATCGCTCATTGTATTTAGTTTTGTCTTTATAGAATCTATTAGTTGATCTATTAGTCTAGATGGAAATATCATTAACGCTTTACCACCAGAGTTCAATAAGAAGGCAGACAACGGGGTTGCAAAGCCATACTTGGATAAACTCCACTCACTAACCCTTACTGGTAAGTAGGAGATTAACCAGTAATCAATTAGATAACTTGATACAGACATTATCCTTAGATCAAGTGATCTCTTAATTGTATTCTGAATCCCCCTTATATCTATAAGTATTGCCGATACTTCATCAGAGTATTTAATTTCCTCCTTAACATCGATCTTGTCAATCTCCCATAGTTTTTTAGCAAATGTCTCAGATAATTCCTTAACTAAGTTATTTTCCGTTAAGATACCCCATAGATCCCATGTAAGCCTAGACCATTCACTCCTACTATACCCTACATCCTCTACATATTTATATAGTATTAATGGGTTATCAATAGCTTTATCTACATACTCCCTAAGTTCTTCACCAACTTGATCACGTATCTTCCTTAATACGCTTTGGAGTTCCTGTAATAGGAACCTCTTTATAAGCTCAATATTCCTCTCACCAGCTGCTAATCGATCGGCTTCAGCTATTATGGTATCTTTCTCGTGATGCTTCTTAATGAGAGTTAACACGTTATTATAATGTTCTTCACCTATGATTTTCCTGAGTATATCACCAAGTATCTCTTTTATGAATTCCACGGTCTTTTCCACATGATTCCTTGGATCGATAGGTTTCCCAAGATCATGTAGTAAACCTGCTAATGCATGTTCTAAGGCCTTAACATTATCTCCAGTCCTACTATATGCTAGTGCCCATGATAATGCCGAAACAAGTATAGAGTGTACTATTAGACTTGTAGTATTGTATCCAGGTCTTGTATCAGCTGGATAGCTAAGTAAGTAGGTCCAGTTTCTCATGCTAAGGCTTACATTACCATTAACTTTAATAGTTTTTTCCTCCCTAAAATAATCCTCAAGATCCCTATAAGTACTTTTCACATTATCATAAGTTGTATGGAAGAGCTTACTCATAAGTACACATTCACTAAGACCTCTCTCAATATATTCTAACCAATTACATATTTTGAAGAATCTTTCATGATCTATTTTTTCACCCATATAGCTTGACAATCGATCATATATGTATAGCTTATATGGTGAATAAATAACGTCCTCTAATGTATCTAGAAACACTGGTGCTCTTAGAGACCAGACAATAAAATCAATTACTAGAGATAGTTTATCAGAATCACTAAGTTTAGTCTCTTTACTCTTATCCCTAATGTATTCATCTAATATCTTCAGAATATTGTTTATTTTAGTCCATAGATTCCTCCATTCTTTCTCAAAATCTTTAGTTTCATACTCAAGTACATAGACCTTATTATTCCCACATAAATATGGAATTGATAGTATACGATAAACCTTCAATCCATCTTACCCCCAATACAGCTTGTTTCATCAATAAATATTACATAGGGCTCACCACATTCCCTAATCCTCATTAGCTTAACAATAAACTTATTTAATGAATAAGGACACTGATCAATATATTCACTAAGAGTTTCCATGTATTTCACTTTTAATTGAGGCTCAATTAGTAAGAATAGATCTTCTACCCTACTTCTTCCTTCACCTTCATAACCACCTTTTATCTTTACCTTTATAATCAATGCTTTAACTTCATTAGATACCTCATCTCCAGCCTTACACAATAAACTCAGATCCCTATCAATACTACATGTCATGCTTTGAATATCAATAATCTCCAGATCCTCTATATGTTCTCTTTTAAGTAGCTCATCAATTTTAGTCCTACATAATTCTATATTTGCATTAAAACCTTTATTCATTATAACCACCCCTATTTACATACACAATTATTCCACCATTCCCTTTCCTTGGCCCATATCTGTTCCTCTAGAACCCTGATCTCATCAAAATCTCTTGGTAAATACTTACCATAGACCTTATAGGCCTCCTCTACAGCATACTTGATGTAGTTAACTAGATCATCTCCCTTAACAATATATGAATGCCCTACCCGTTCATACTCTATCCCATGCTTCTCTAGATACTTTTTATGAGTTATTGGTAGCCTGAGCTCTAATGGAGAGATCTCTAGTCTCCCGAAAACAACTGGTTTAACAGCATTGTCCTCACATACTGCTAGTCTACGATACTTAAACCTACCAGTAAGAATGGGGTTACCCTCCTCATGTAGTCTAAGCCCTATTGCTAATAATCCAAACTCGCTATCACTGAGCCCATGGACAGCTATCTCACCTTCAAAAACTGTACTGGGCTTTATAGCCTCAACAACTCCACCAACCATTCTACCATGATCACAGCTGAAAAACACATTAAGTTCTACCATAACATTTTGGACTATGGGATAAAGTGTTGAGAAATCAATACGGCTAACCAATCCACTAGTACCAAAGAGATCACATGTTTTACACACATTTATATCCTCATAAACACCCCATCTAGTAGCATCACATGGTCTACCACGATTCCCTAATACAGTCTTCTCCCATACCCTTGTATGCCTCCAACCATGTTGTCCTACATTAGGAATTGATCTTAGATAAGATGATCTTATGAAACAAGCTATACTAACACCATTACTCTCCATAGCCAATAGCTCAAGCCTAGATCTAATAGCACCCTTTAAACTAGAACCAGGAATAACGGGTTTACCATTCAGCTTAAACTGCTCAAAGTATACGCCAGTATATGCCTTTATAACACCAGATCTTATTAGTGCATTGATTATCTGATCAGGATCTTCTATGCCCCTTATAAGCTTCCTTACATTCTCGATAGCCTCTTTTGATGATCTAGTATAGGGTTGCGGTGAACTCGTTATATGTAGATATGATCTTGTGATAGCCTTGATCTTTAATATAGCATTTAGTAGATCAGTTTTATATACGGTATCTCTCCAGACACTTGGATTACGTCTAGACACTAGTATATGCCTAGGACTAGACAAAACTTGGTTCACCCAGCCATTCAGGCTTGTGTTCATCCACGATCTTTTTAACAATATCATCGATCATAATGGTCCTACTAGTTATCGTGTTAATGAGGTTCCATGCATCATCACCAGATAATCTTACCATATTGTTGATCCCCGGTTTAGCTGGGAGGCTATAATCTACTTGTACATCAATATGATCCATGGGATTAAGCACTAGCTTGCCATCTTCTACTTTACCACTAATACTTGTATGGAATATAACCTCGATCTCAAGATCCCTGATCTCTACTCTGCCGAAACCACGTGTCTTAAAACCACCAATCTTAATCCTACCCTCATTAATCTCCATTAGTGTCAATCCTATTATACCAAGTACATAGTTGGGTACATCATATACTCTAAAACCACCACTAAAGACTGCACCCGGCTGGACAAACTCTACCTGATAGAATGCTCCACGAGCCGTTGTACCAGTTTTCCTATCAATAGCAATACCAGGTTTAACACCAAGACTAACCTCACCACTAGGCATAAAGTCATAGAATACTACCTTGCTCCTATAACTACCAGAACCATAGACCTTACACGATAAACATAGGTTCCTCCATAGAACATTTATAAGCTCAGAGTAATTAGCTTGTTTAACAAGATTCTCTACAGTACTTTTTATATTAGCTAACGAATAACATACGCCATTACCTGATCCCGGACATGTATATCCATTATAGCTTCTAATGAATACATCCATAAAACTCCTAAACACACCCTTGATACTAGAACCCGGAATATATGGTACCTCGATACCATCTCGTATAACCTTAAGTACTGGTAGATCGACAGGACTAGTAAGCTTAGTTTCCCTACCACTACCAATTCTTAATGGCTCTTTATTGACAATACTGAATTTCATATAGACCTCTCTATGCCTCACATGATGCCCTATCCACTTAACACCCGTCATTTCCCACCACCTCTAAGCATCTCAATAAACTCCCTAAGACTAAGTTCTTCAGACTGTATGGTGCCGTTTTCATCAGCATATACATGCTTAACAATGGGTTCACGATCGAAGACCATGTATCCATGACCAGCCGATACACGTCCTCCAAGACTAAAGCCCTCCCTACTAATATACTCCAATAGAAACGCTAGTGCCTCACGAGCACATCTCCACTCCAAGGTATTACCAAGTTCGCTATTGAACTCTAGACCATAGATCCTCATACGAAACTCCCACTTGGTACCCGGAGCTACAAGCTCAATATTATATAATGCACCTAGCCTAGAAGCTCCCAGGAAACGATCTATTGCAACACCAGGCTTAGTAAATGTCTTACCACCCTTAACAACCATTAGATCGAATAACTGTATATGGCTAGCAATATTGGGTCCCCCAAATAATCCGTGGTTAACACAGTATGGCTTAATAGTTTCACGTGACTCACTAGGTATAGGGCTGCATTCCTTTAAGAACATTTCTGGAGAGACATTATTATCACGGAATAGTTTTGCACAACTAGTATTCACATGATCCTTTCCACTAGCCACTGTGACAAGATAGCTTTCAACAATACTTCGGAAAACACCTTTAACACTAGACCCGGGTATATAGGGTCTACCATCAGGCAACCTTACAATAGGATTATCAATCGCTTGCCCTGGAGAAGCATCACGTCCACTACCAATATGTAATGCTACTTTATTAACGATAACACCATTGATCTCATAATACTCTATGAGAGCCTTGTTAAAGTTGCCGAAAACCTTTACAATACCTTCCTCATTAGACACAGTATCAGCCTCATAATAACCCTATTTCCCTAAGGAAGCCATCAAAAGTCATGTTCCTAATATGTTCACGTCTAATCCTTAATCTAATGCCCTCCATCGAATCATAAGCCCATCTGAAGAGACCAATAAACCTAGCAACCTCCTCCCTAGACAACTTATCTTGTTTCCTCAACTCATTAAGACCCATAATTAGATAACGTGCAGCATCACGATCAAACTCCCTACGGCTAATTTGACGGGCAATGTATAGTGATAACTCCTCAAATAGTTCAGATTCTCTAGCACTCCATGCAACCTCTAATAACTTACTAACTTGAGCCCTCTTCATACCACCTAAACGAGCAGCTATAGCACCACGAATAGCTAGATCAGTAAGAGGACTATATTGCATACTCATAAGACCCACACTCAAGTTATCTATGTGCTATTATAATTATATGAAGCTATAGTATTTAAACTTAACCTATTATAAAAAGTATTAGCTATTATTACAGTATCTTTGAGTTATTACTACAAGTAGGGATGTAGACAATGGTTAACAAGACAACTAAGTCTATTGATTCTAAAGTTATTACCACTTCCATATTCTACATATCTCTGGTCTCTAGCCCAAAACCATCACCTCTTAGTTTTTTATAAGAAAAAAGTGGATTAATTTAGGCTATTAATATTATCCTAGATCCTATAGTAGTGTAATAATGTTTCAGTTTTATCCTTAGCATGTACTCTAACAATAGTAGAGCATTTCATTATGACAAGCACTATATTCAATATGCTTTCTGTCCTGTTATCCATGTTCTACACCTCCCTTGTGTTCTATATATAATTTTTCAATTTGGTATCTTTTATAAATTTTGTCCTTGTTCTATATTTTAGATTTTCAGCAGGAAGACATATAAAGTGATTCACAAAGAGTATGTTATATATAGAATGAATATTGTGGTGTACTTTATGCAGGAGAGAAGTAATCTTGGCTATATCTTGAACAAGGTGAAGGAATATATAACAAAAACTAGTGGCTTAACAGATCTTGCAAGTGATCTTATGTTATTGAGTGAGGTTTGGAGAGAGGATAATCTTGTACATCTGATCATGCATGTACCGGATATTGTTGGTGGTAAGCTAGCTTATGTTAAGAAGCATATAATTTATGATTTAAGTAATGATGATATAGTTAGTATGAGGAATGTATAAGAGTAATGGTGTCTACTTGCACTCCATAAATAGCAAGAAGCCAGTTTTATTCCTGGATACAAAGCCTTTAGTACAATATCTTCTATATAAATTATCTGTTGGAAAGGATAAGTTTTCTCCTGAAGTATACATGTTTTTTAGATATGTTGATATGTTCTTTAATGATAATAGATTATATACTACTTGTTATGTTATAACTGAGACTCTATACTTTGTATATAAGGAGATGGAGAGAATGTATGATTATGATAGATTATTTAGTGTATTAAAGAATGTACTGAAGAGAATTAAAGAGTACTACGTCACATTTGAAGATATTGTTAAGGATCTCTCAGGGGCTTTCCCACCTGCTGATACTTCACTCATTATTGTTGCAAAAGATGTTCCTGAAGCTATTATTGTATCAACTGATAGAAGACTTGTAGAGACTATAAGAATTATGTGTAAGAAGGTAAGTAGAAAGCCATCGGCTTATACAATGTATGAGCTTATTCAGTTGAGGGGGTTGGTTTAGCTAGTGTGTTGGGCATATTTTTCTGTACCAGCAGCTCCAGCATTTCCTTGATGGTTTTACCATTGGTGGTTTATCGCTCTCTATAACCTGCCTCAGCCTCTCAATGATCTCCTCCATCTCCCTCAAGTCCACCTCCTCAAATCTCCTCCTATACCTTACCTTCCTCTCCTGAACCAGTATCATGTTATGTACTGGTTTCCCATGCCTTGTCAATAGGTAGGCGTAGGCCTTCAACTGTGCCTTCTGATCACTATAGTGTTTCCTACGGTACCTCTTAATCTCTACTAGGGTATATTCGCGGCCATTACGTGCTAAGGCATCAATCCTTATAACCGTTCCATCATCAAGTGTTATGGGCTCCTCAACCAAGAGATCACTGTATCCTAGATCTATTTCTCCAAGTACCTCCTCAATATAGTCCCTATCAATCTCCAATCCATCAACCATACTCTGTGTAGGTGGCTCTACAAGATTGTAGTGAGTTATTATCCATGGTATCATTGGGCAGTAGACATACTCCTTAACAAGCCATCCAGAAACACTATAGCTCTGAGACAAACGATACACCAACCCTACCAACCTCATTATATGGTGTACCAATAACCCTAACACGAGTCTGCTCATAACTAGACAATATGAATATGTGTACACAGTCCCGGCAAGGATCAATTATACGGCGGGCCATACGCTCAATATCCTTAACCAAACCACCACCCCCACGGCCTATGAAGAGACTCCTCTGGATCCTCTCAAGCCCAAGCCTCTTTAGGAATCCAGCAAAAGCCTCCCTCTTCACATTATCACCTATATCATAGGCTACAATGATCTTCATAATCACCAGTCCTCTATAAAGCCTTTAAACAAGTGCTTCTCCCTAAGAGCACCAGCCAGATCAAATGCTACACGCTTAAGTGCTCTAGAAAGCACTGTTCTCTCACCACGATTATACCCTGTTTTACGCTCCATGTTCTTCCTAAAGATCTTTACAAGCTCTACACGGCTCTCATGGCTAAGAAGCTTATTCTCAACATCAACCCTAAGCCCCTTGTAGAAAGCATGTGATAATGGGTAGTCTACAAAGCTTACACGAAACATCTCCACAAAATCAAATACTAGGACGGGTCGACCCGATCTCTCTACATGTACATAGCCTAGATATGGATCAAGACCAGCTAGTACAAGAGCTTTCCAAGCCTCCTTATAGAGTATACCATAGAGATAGTTTAGGGATACATTAAACTGATCACCACCAGACTGGTCACGGCCGTTAAAACCTATATCATCTGGTAGATAATAGGCTATAGCTGACCAGTATAGACGGGCAGCCTTAGCCTCGATCAATATAAGCTCTCTCCTAAGATCCTCTAGCTCAAGATCACCTAGCTCATCGATCTCTCCAGCAACATCCAGTATATCATAGTATGTCTCACGATAAGCTTCATCACCAAGCTTACGGGCTAGATACTTTAGATAACCTGCCTGATTAGCTATCTTTGAGTAGACAATAGTCTTAGCTATCTGTTCATATAGGCCGTTAAAGAGGCTCATATACTGTGCCTTCCTTGTATCAACAGTCCTATTAATATATGGTGGGTAGACATGGCCTATGGGTAGTCCATGGCTATCAAGGAATACAATGTCTGCAGCAGCCTCCATTAGTACACGGACAGCTTTACTAGTTATTGTGACACCACCACTAGCGATCACTAGTGAACCGATCTCCCTAGGAGCATACTCAACCTTATTACCATCAGCATCCCTAATCACAATCATGCCCTTACGTACATAGATCTTTACACCATAGCCTGTCACAAACAACTCTTTAAATCCACCAGCCACACACGATCATCCTCCAAAACCATTACATACACTATAATACGGGCATGTCTCTGGACAATCCCTTGGTTTTGGAGGCTCTTTCCCAGTCATCAACAGATCTATGACTTCATCACGCTCATCTATGAAGAACCTCCTTAGACTAGTTGATAGATAGTATGGCTTAACGCTTATCCGTGGACCATGATCTGGTATGCCGTCAACATATATGATCAATCCATAGTTTACCGGCACCTCATAATTAGCCTCTAGAACCAATGCATAGCCTGCAAGAGCTAGTTTATGGAAATCCATTGGCCTCCCATACTTTATCTCAACAACAACCCCTTCACCATAAGCATCTACACGTAGGTTTTGGCTAAGGCCAAGCATAGAGCCATCAATATGGTGTTCAGTAAGCCATAGGAGCCCCTCATAACCACGGCTTCCAGGGTGCCAGATCATTCTTAGAGCCATTGATCCTATGTAGCTATGTACTATCCTCCTATAGAGACTCCATGCCCACGGCTCTGAGGCTAGGTCTATACCGTGTCGGCTGAATTCTTCAGCACCATGCTTGATCATATAGTCATAGGCTTCTGAGGGGTCATTATATAGTATACTAGCTTCTAGGAAGAGCTTGTTGGCTAGATGGAATATGTCGTGTACAATAATCCCTATCGATAGCTGTCTATGGAGCTGTGTTGGCGGACGTGCCCTCCTCACATGTCTAAGCCATACATCTCTCCTCGTGCTACAGTATTTCGATACTACATCACCCATTGATAGTCCATAGTATGCTCTTGGCCTTAGGGGTGGTTGATCCCATCTCCACCCCCTCCATTCATCCTCAATAGGGTCATTCTCAAGCATGTAATGGAGACGTCGTAGGACACGTGTTAGGTAGGGTTGGACTATTACCAAGGCCCTACCACGTCATACATAGGTAATACCTGAGTATTACCGATGCTGTATTTCTATGAGTATCTATATAAGGATTGATAATCAATAGATCATTCCATGTGAATATAGCTCTTGTTCCACGATATACCATTGGCTTCATGATCCATTATATTAGCTGGAACACCAATCCTTTCCATGTGAATATACCGTTTTTCCCGGGCACGTGATCGTTTAGAATAGACGTGCTATCTGTGTTGGGATAACATGTCCTCCACGATGTATTTTCACAAGATTATATGTCTTAAGTATATTTAGGTACTTCCTAACAGTAGCCTCATTATACCCTAGTTCCTCCATAATCTCCTTTATCGTTGCACCATTACATCTCTTAACAAAATCAAGGATCCTCCATGCACCACCCGGTATCTTCACACGTCCAAGCAAAAGATCTATGGTTTTACTAACCAGATGCACACCTATATGTCCATGTAGAGCCATATACTCAAACTTCTTACGGGACAATACTACAGATAATAGTGTTATAGTGTCAAGCACACTATTATCACTACCAACTACAAGGAATAGCTCATCCTTAATAGGAACTATAATATTCAATAGATAACCAATAGACATAACTATATTGCCAAAACCGATCTCATGCACAACTGGTTCAGGAAACCCCATACTAGTAACATCACCTATGAGATGATTAAGACTGTAACGAGCTGGAGGAGTTATTGGCCTCTCATACAACAGGTATATACGTGAACGCCCCGGAGAACCATGTTTATTGAGGATCCCAGGAACATGATCAACCCTATTAGACAAAGTAAATATGAAACTGTAAACCAAACCATACACCATATAAAATATATACACACACCATATATAAGCATTACAGTAGATAAAACAAGGAAACACCTTTAAAGATCAGATAAGGCGAAGATACAGTATATAAAACTATGAACCAAGAACCATTACATCTATGGAAAATGGCTATGTTCACAACATACCATCAAACAACCATCAATCATCAGCAGAACCAATACCATCTCAGAAAATAAACCAATAAAACAACATCCAAACCTATGGAACAACAAGGAACGATCCAATGTTCCACAAGCCACAAAACATATAAACATGCAGGTATCAGTAATACCATAAAATCCAAATCAGCACAGGGATCTGCTGATATAGGAAAGACTTATATAGGATCACTATATATATTATTTAAACGTAGCAACCAAAAGAAATGGTCAGTGTAATAACAATAGAATTGAAAGAGCCACTTACTAGGTTCATCCTTCCATTTATGAACCCATTCGTGTAATAACAATAGAATTGAAAGATAACCCAGGTACAAAGGTACACGAAACCATAGTACCAGGAGGGTGTAATAACAATAGAATTGAAAGGTATAATGTGCATTAGAAATGAATTTAGAGTATTAAACCCCTGTGTAATAACAATAGAATTGAAAGTAATTATCCCCTATTTTTAAATAGTGTGGACACCTATATGTGTAATAACAATAGAATTGAAAGATTTCTTCTCATAATCATACTTATTGTTATATATATTGGACGTGTAATAACAATAGAATTGAAAGGTTACTGGATTCCATGTAGTCTTAACCAAGTGGAACATTCTGTGTAATAACAATAGAATTGAAAGTGTAATACTCAACTTCTAATTTGTCCTCAATTGCTTTGCATGTGTAATAACAATAGAATTGAAAGATTGTTATTACACCTCATATCGGGTGGTATCGTTGTATCAGTGTAATAACAATAGAATTGAAAGTCTTGGACTTGATCAACCCCTCTTCCTTCAGTAATGCCATTGTGTAATAACAATAGAATTGAAAGTTTCAATTCTCTCTAGCCTATTACTCCTTAGTCTAACGTATATATATTGTGTAATAACAATAGAATTGAAAGCTTTCTCAATCATGTTTACCCGAGAATAAGGTGATAGTGTAATAACAATAGAATTGAAAGATGTAGTTTCGTAGATTATATACATTGCCT
>CAZVHC010000048.1:0-12145 GCA_964627005.1 uncultured Desulfurococcaceae archaeon | reverse complement strand
TGTTGGCTCTGGTATTGGTTGTGGTAGGTTAGTATCTCTAGCAATAAGGCTTGATACATTATAGTCTAGTGTATCTATTGATGCTGTAGATAATGGTGATGATGCCTCCGATACGTTTGGAGATATACTTGTCTCCTGAGGCACTACGTCATATACTTCTATAGCCGTGTATGTCACTACATCAACTGGTGGATACTCATCACCAGCCCATACAAGCTGATCCCCTATTGAGGGGCTGAATAATAGTGTGTATAGGCTGTAGTTCCCTGATCCATAGCTGCTAGTGTATCCTGTAGCAACTATGTATTGATCACTTGTTAGGGTAGCCATAGATACATACTCATCACCACTAGAGCCTATTGTCTTAAGCCAATCCATTACCCCATCAATACTCATCCTAGCTACGAATACATCATATCCTCCAACACCATAGCTACCCGTATAGCCTATAATGTATAGCTTATTATCTGGTGATACTATGATGCTTGATCCGTGATCGTCTCCATCACCACCAAATACTCTGAACCACATGAGATCACCATTGGATACATTGATACAGGCTATGAGTACATCATATGACTGGTCAAAACTATTTGTTGAACCAACAATGTATAGCACATCATCATCTACAACATGATCCATAGGCAGATCATCTTCCTGGCCTCCAAATACCCTAGACCACTCCACAGCACCATCAACACCAACCTTAATAACAAGCACATCATAACCATTTCCAGAAACTACATCTGTATAACCAGTTATGTAGAAGTACCCATTACTATAGCTGATCGATTTACTATGGTGCCCTACAAGATCGTTTCCACCAGAATCTATTACCCGGTACGACCTGATAAATCCACTAGTATCCAGTTCTGCAAACAATATATCATAGTCTCCGCCAAAACTATTTGTTGAGCCAACGGTATAGATGCTATTATTGACAACAACTACATCAGATACGTATTCATCACCCTCACCAGAGAACACCCTAGCCCATGTGATAGAGCCGTTTAGGGAGGACTCAATAATGAATGCATCCATGGAGCCACTAGTACCATTGACAATGTATCCCCCAAGATAAAGCCTATCATCAGCTACAACAACCCTTTCAACCACGTAGTCACTAGTATTTAGTACTTTAAACCATGAGATACTACCATTATAGTCAATCCTAGCTATAAAGCCCATTGGCTCACTAGAATTAACTACTCCAGCACAATATACCAGTGATCCACTAGTGTCAACCCCGTAGCCTAGTAGATCGTTTGTTGTATTAACAAGTAGGAACCAATGGCTAGATGGTCTTGGAGAGACATAGACTCTAACAATATCGCTCTTATAGGGCATGTAGTTGCTTGAGCCATTGTATAGTATGTAGAACATGTGTTCACCCGACTCATTTATCGTATATATAAAGGATCCATATCCCTCCTCATTAGTGGTTGTAGATGCTACTATCTCTCCACTACTAGCATTAACTAGGTAGAGGATTTCACCAGCTAGGGGTGATCCGTGGCCATAGTATATTCTAAAGGTGATATTGACTGGTTTACCAGGTTCTGCCTCAATATAGTCATCCATTACCTCAATAAATGTATTAGCCTTATGGATAGGCTGTACCGGGTCACCAAGTAGTGTTGAAGCCCACCACACCTTACGGAAATACTGTGCATCAGTATCCTCTATAGTTGAGCTCCACGCCTTAGTATACATTAGGCTATAGCCTACAATACCAGCTGTTGGTAGTGTTTTGTTTACAAGGAATTTCTGTACCATATAGGTATACCCATCTGCAAGACCACCCCATGTATCCGGATCTAATTGTTCATCCCAGGAATGAAGCCAAACCCATGTGACACGATCCCATCCAATATACCAGAGACTTGTTGTGTTAACAAATGTCTCTCCTAGCGAGTTGTAGTAGGTGTGGTCATAGTATGCTGTAAGACAACTCATAGCAATAACTAGCCCGGATACATAGCCGTAGGAATCAGTTAATCCACTAGTGTCAATGAAGACCTCCCAACTCATCTCACTATCCTCTGGAACACCATCACCATCATCACTAGCCCATATCATCCTCCAAGCAGCATCAGATGAGCCATGGGCAAACCATACGATCACGTCTGGTCTATAGGAGTAGATAGTGTCTATGACTAGGCTATAGGACAGGTTACCATTAATATCACTAGGATCATCAATCACTGTTAATACTGGATAGTGTTCATAGAGAGACTCCCTATGAGCACCCCTATAGAGCCCAACATCACGGAGCTTAACCCATATAGCCTCCGTAGATGTATCACCCTGACTACCATAGTCTCCACCACCATTCTGCCCGAAATAATATACTGTTGAGCCAAGGCCTAGGAACCTGGATATTCCAGTCCTATTATAATTGATAACTGCACCAAGGTACTCCAGTAGATCATCCTCGGTCCTTACAGGAATCCTTGATACAGTTAGTTCTGGAGCCCAATCTGCACTATCATTTCCAACCTCACCATATATTCCATCACCATCATCATCCCATGTAGTATCTAGTGTGACATAGTACCAGTCACTAGGTGTATAGTTCCCAGTATGACTATAGCTCTCCATACCATCTGGGTTGAGGAAGTATCTTGTAGGAACCTCCCATGGATAAAGATCACCTATATCTGTTGGCCCATTAGGCCATCCAGTCTCACCACTAACATCACCCACGATCAATAGGTACTTGAGTAGCCCATTGGATTGCTGGTATAGGTTGTTGATGTAGTTACGGATTTTCTCAGGTATATCCCTCCCAGATACACCACTACCAAGTATATCCTCTACTGTAGTAACGATCACGTGGTATCCCTGGTGAGTCCTAAGACTAGTATAGTTCCTTAACTCATCAATAAACATTGGACGTGTTATAACTAGTATCCATGGGTTCTGAGGGCTGGTCTTAGGCTTAGG
The DNA here is from genome assembly GCA_964627005.1 of uncultured Desulfurococcaceae archaeon. Taxonomy (GTDB): domain Archaea; phylum Thermoproteota; class Thermoprotei_A; order Sulfolobales; family Desulfurococcaceae; genus CAZHDB01. The sequence continues at coordinate 9,199 of CAZVHC010000048.1, read as the reverse complement.
GATTGGTAGTTGATCATGGTTTATAGATATACTTCTCATATAACAATAGATCTCGTGATCAAATGGCTCCCAAGTTCTCCGGAGACTATATGATACGGTTATCTCCACCAGACTATAGTATTTCAGCCTAAACCCACCACTATAATCCATTGGATAAACCGTTACAACAACATAGTCAACACCTCTCCAATGCCCATGGCTGATAGAATAGCCGGGCCTATAGACACCTTGTATATCCTCTTGTGTACGTGTATAGTCTACCCTGATACCTATGGGTTGTGGAGGAGGTATCCTAACCAGTTCTTCCTCAAACACAATAATCCTCTGATCACCTAGTCTAACCCGTACCTTCTCCACCCTATATCCTGGTGGTGCTGTCACTATGAGCTTTAGTACTGGTAGAGCTGGAGCTCCAGCTACATAGGTATAGTATGTGTTAACTGGTAGATCTGTTAACCTCACGATACAGCCTTCATCAATGCATTCAATATAGGGTTTTACAGTTATCTCTATATGGAAGCCATTATCCGTAGCATGACATACTATATATGGATAGGGTATAAACTGGAGGATGAGAACTAGGAATAAGATTGGAGATAGATAGGACTTCAAAAACATGTTCATCACTACAATATTATTTGATATACTGAAAATAAAAACTTATATCTTCCATGATACATATGTTCCAATGAGGATGAAAGTAATACTGTACTAACCGGATCAACTTATTCATCAACCTGCATAAGGGATTTTATAAAGGAACCCCTACTACCATGTAAATACATTGTTCAATTCCAGTAAACTATATGTGGAGAGGAAGGCTCTATAGCTAAAACCCCTGCATACCAGGTTATAATAAGGCTTGTAGATGAAAGGGATATAGCTTCCTAATAATTAATAGATGATGCTCACCAAGTAAGGTGGAGCTTCACGGTACCCTATCCACTTGATAGTGAGGAGGAGATAATGGGGTTCCAGATAAAGATCGCTATATACGAGGCCATATATGTATACATAGTTGAATATATAGTTAACACGTAGAATAGTATCTAGCACCACGTCCTAGCCATATTCTATATAATAGTTTATGTGTATGATAGTAAATAGTAGACCATAATGTATAGGTATGGGTGATACAGTTTATATGAGTGTTAGAGAAGAGGCTAGACTATGGATAGAAGCTGCCTACGAGGATCTATTTGATGCTGAACTAGCCTTAAAGAATAAGAGATGGTTTAGAGTAGCCTTCTATGCTCAACAGGCCGTAGAGAAGGCATTAAAGGCTCTCTACATAGTACTTGCTAGGGAGCCTCCACCATATACTCATAGGGTCACGGTACTATATAGTGGGTTGAGAGAGCATGGTTTCAGACTCCCTAGTGACCTTGAGGAGAGCTTATCTATCCTTAATAAATACTATACTATAACGAGGTATCCGGATGCAGCTAATGGATTGCCTAGCGAGACTGTTGATCGTGGAGAAGCCTTAAGGGCTTATAGGATTGCTAGGAGGATAGTTGATCTTGTCCGTGAACGTGTTGGAGAGGATACCCGATAACGTTATCAAGGCTATAAGGAGGCTTATAGAGTGCCTGCTAGAGAATGGATTCCATATTGAGAAAATCTTCCTATTTGGCAGCTACGCTAAGGGGACATGGCTTAAGACAAGCGATATAGATCTTGTGATTGTCTCTAGTGATTTCCAGAATATACCGTTTAAGGAGAGACTTGATCTTATAAATAAGATAGTGTTTAAGGAAAATATAATTCCATATATAGAGGTACTACCCTACACACCAGATGAGTTTAGTAGGAAGATTAAAGAGAGCATAGTATTAAGAGATGCATCAAGATACTGGATCGACTTAACAAGCATTATTCTTTCGACAAAATAAGATCGGTTAACCTACACTATAGATAGTAAATGCCTACATAGCTTGATAGGTTATTTACCATTAATAGGGAAGATTATGTATAGAGTGTGTGTCTAAGAGGGTATAGTAGATGATTGATTCCGAAATTATAGCTAATGTAAGAAATACTATCATACGCTTGATAAAGAGATACCGAGAATATGAAACATTAATAAGATATCCCGGTGATTGGGGTGAAAGAGCTCTTAGATTCTGGATTATTAAGGAATTATTTATGGATCATCTCCATTGGCGTGTAGAAAATATAGTGTTTGGAGAGAGATATGATGTTTTATTAGTTGATGAACATATTAGGCCTAGGATATATGTGGAGACTAAAAGGCCAGGTATTCGGATAACAGAGAGACATATTAGGGAGGCAATAGATCGGGCAAGGGATTTTTACTCAATAGACTATGTAGTTGTCACTAATGGTATTACATGGATATTATATGATTGTATTAAAGGCGATATTTATGAGATAGAGGATATTAGGAAGGCTGTTAGGGGAAGAATCTTAGACTTTTTCAATAAAATACATGCAATGAATTATATAAGATTAGGGCATAATAGGTGATGTCATGGCTAGAATGAAGTTGTCATTGGATAAGCCATTAATTATAGAGAGATTTTCTAATGAGTTAAGGAGAATGGTGTCTGAAATATCAGCAAGTCTTAGGGATTTCTTTGAAGATTCTATAAATGGTGTTTTTGGAAATGATCATAAGATCATAGTTACCAAGTTATTTAGCGAATGGTGTTACCGTAACGATATTATACCACTTAATGATCTATATGATATATTGAGGGAGAGGATTAAACATATTATTGAGTTATCTGGAGAAGATGATCGGAAACGTGAGATTGATAGGTTGGTTAAGGATATTGTAAATGGTACTAGGAATTCAGAGGGTAATATTAGATCATCTATAGCTAGATGTATAGCTAATGTAATGAGTGGAAGAACTAATTTTGAAGAAATTATATGGTCATGTACTAAAGATTTACTGGATAACTATATATCTTTATTTCTGGATCAGACGGCACATGTAATTATTGCTAGATTACTTGTCTATAGAGTTATGGAAGATAAAGGATATGTTCCCAAGCTATTTATTGATAATAGATCAGGCCATAGATATGATTCTTTAAAGATGTTGATAGAGATAAGACAGAATTATGAAACATTACTACCAAACATATATGCATTAAGTGAATTTGACTGGTGGTACATTCCCGATATTAAACGTGGTATTCTTAATCATGATCAGAAAATGATCCTTAGAAGATATGAAGAGTCCTTTAAGTATGTTCTAGACAGGGTTATTAATGTACTTATAAATTATGACTTAAGCGACATAGATTTTGATATATGGCAAAGAATATATCAACATTATCTTCCAGATAATGAGAGACAGAGACTTGGTGGTTTCTATACTCCCCACGAGCTCGCATCATTAATAATAGATTTATCGGGATATAGGTCGGAAGCTATTGATTTATGTAAGAAGAAAGTGCTGGATCCCGCTTGTGGTTCGGGAACATTTATAGTTGAGGTTACCAGAAGATTAATTAAGCATTTAGAGTCTAGACAAGAGTGTCATAAACTCTCTAATATAGAGTGGGTTAGAGCTAAATCTATACTGGAGACTATTAAGAATAATATATATGCAATTGATATACATCCCTTTGCTACATTTCTAACTTCACTAAATCTAACAATGCTATTACTAGACTACTACTTCAGAGTACATCATCAAGATCCGGAGTATAGGTTAGAGCTTAATGTAGTCACAGCGGATTCATTAATGAAGTATGCACATATAAGTATCACGGGATTTCTTACTAATGCTAGATTAGAAGAGGCACATAGAAGGCTTGAGAAGTATAAGAAGATATTATCAATAAAGTTTGATTACGTATTCGGTAATCCACCATGGGGATCAGTACTTAAAGGTTCATTGAGCCCCTTATGGAATCCGAGGAAGAGAGAGGAATATAGGAGGAGGTATAAAAGTGCTTGTGGTAAGTATGATGTTTATGTCCTATTTATAGAGAGGGGGATCGAGTGGCTTAGGGATAATGGAGTGCTTGGGATGGTTGTAAATAATAGGTTTTTGACAAGGGGATTTGGTGAATGTATAAGGAGGGTTATAGTTGATAATACCCGTATAAAATACATTATTGATTTCTCAGAATATGGTTCTGATCTATTTCCGGATGCTACGAATTATCCAGTAGTTATTATATTGGAGAAGCATGTGGGGAGTAAAGGGTGATCTGTATTGGAGGAGGCATACGTAATTATTGTACATAAGCTTAAGGGGTTAGGTTATGTTGATGCTATTAGGAATGTCTATAGAGTATTAGGCGGAGAAAGAGTACAGGAGGTTGAAGTGGTTAATATTGATCAGGACTGGTTTAAGGAAAATGTTAGTAGTGGATGGAATATAGATATTCTAGTTAAGGGTGCCTATTCCATCGTTAAGAAACTTATTAGTATAGATGGTTATCGGGTAAGTGATTTGTTTAAGGATCTACAGGGTGTGACTACTGGGAGTAATAGGCTATTTGTATTCGATCATAGTAGATGGGCTGAACTAGAAAGTATATATAAGCTGTCTATGAGTGGGCTTGTCTATGATTGTATTGCTGGTGAAGATATAAAGCCATGGTCTATAAGTATTCGGAGGAAGATTCTCTTCCCATATAAGATAGGTGTAGGTGGAATAACTGGGAAGCACATATGGATCCCGGCATTTATGATGGAGAATGGTGATGTGCTAGATTTTACGAAAAGACTTGTTAATGATGAAAAGCTTGATGAAAGTATCCATGATAGGCTTGATAAGAGAATAGCCTATGGCATAATCCCTCAAGGGCTTATTGGTGTTGCAAAGTACCTAGTTGATCATTATGAGGAGCTGAGGAATAGGAGATATGAGGGTAAGGCTATTGAGGAATATGCTGGAGTATGGTATGGATTTCATAGGCCCAGAACCCCGGAGATCATTAAAGTGCCAAATATTGTTACTCCAAGAGTTGTTAAGGAGCCAAGATTTGCACTAAATAGGTATAGAGCCATCCCACTTGATAACGTCATAGTACTTATTCCTAAGGGGAAGGAAGATCCAGTGTTTAAAGAGCTATGGGAGGAATTAGAACGTATTATAGGGTCTAAGATATCAATAGAGGACATATTACTCTATATACTCAGCATACTGAACTCTAGGATCTCATATTTTATCCTTAAAACAAGAGCTACTAGAGTTAGAGGAGGATACTATACAATAGATGAGAGGTACTTATCATCTATCATTATACCTAAACTTGGAATCAGTGACAGAGAGATATTGAAGGAAATCTATAAATCTATAAAAACCAGTAGATTCGCCAAAATAGATCATCTAATAACAAAGCTCTATTCAAAACATGCTGGACTGGATAATGATGAAGTAAAGTGTCTATTAGATATGACCATATAAAATGAACTATACCGGATAAAGACTAAAGATATTAATGATAAATATTTCTAACGGCCTTATTTAATCGATCACTGTGATATCCTTACCTTATCTAGTCTATGTCTGCATAGTGGATCGTCTTTCCCGTAGAGACTACATAGTGCTAGATACTGTATCCTATTACTAGGTGTTATGACATCCGGAAAAACACTCTCTACTACCTACCCTATTCCATCCATAGATCCCGGTATACTCACTACATGCATATTGGAGTATATTGTATTCAATTAGCATCTTTATAGCTTTACATGTATTCCTACTACTTGGTAGCTCTTCCAGTCCTATTGGTGAAGCAAGTATTTTCTTTAAACAGCCTTGGTCTTATCATCAATTAGTTCTACGAGCTTCTCCCTAAATAGTACATGTAGTTGCTACAGCCGTAGCAAAGTTTATATGATTGTATATGTTTGGTCATTGGTTCATCTATGGTGAGCCCACCCTTTGCTCTGGTTTCATTGGTCATTGGGTGGGTGCCCCACGACCCATGGCGTGGGGCTAGGTATTTAATTGTTTTTAGATAAATGTTCATTGCTCCAACTGTATCCCTATCAGCTATTAAGCCACATTTCCTACAGACTGCCAGTCTATAGTTATAAACCAACTTCATTCCACATCTTGGACAAACTATTGAGGTATCCCTTGGATCAATGAATACCACTGGTACATTGTACTCAATAGCCTTAGTCATAATTGCCTGTTGTAGTTTATGGTAAGCGAAACGTGATAACTTGTCAGCTAAACTAGATGACTTCCTTGAAGCATTAAACCATAGCTTCCCTAGATCCTCTAACACTATAGCACTCCATGTCCTCCTAGCTTTTAATACAATGTATTTGGCGAGTTTATGGCACCAATCAATCACTGTGTTTCTTGACCTCTTGTGTAACGCTCTTATAATCTCTAACAATTTCCTATTACGTCTCCATGCATAACTATGTCTCTTCTGTATGTCTTCAGCTAGATGCTTAAGGTAGAGAGCCTCCGTGAACCTAGTGTCTATCCTCCTAACACATCTACCATCATAGATTACTACTTTCTTGAGGTTCATATCAAGGGAAATAAGTCTCTTAGGACTATATAGTTTATATATCCATCTAAATGGTATGGAGACCCATATCCTACCGCTTCTATCAATGCTTACTATAACCTCATACCATTTCCTCCCAAGGAACTTTCTAATGTACTCCTTATAGTGTTGCAGTTTTATCTTAAACACTTTATTCCTTAGCTTCATTATGACTATCTGATTCTCTAAATCAACCTTAGCATCGTATTTATCTAGTCTAGCTGATAGCTTCCTTAAAACGGGTTTCTTACCACCATTATTCTTAACGGATTTAACTATTGATAAAGCATATTTGTATATCTGCTTGCACTGGTGTGCACGGAATCCCTGTCTACGAAGTATTCTGTAGAACATCTGGTGACACTGGTTTATTGTTGGTAGTTTATCCAACTCCCATAAAGCATCTATAATATACTGGGTAGCTCTTCTAGTCATGTATAGTTCTTCACGTAGCTCCTCTAGAGAACCCTATACTAATACTTCTCTTGCTTTCAGGGTTAACATATACTCTACTCGGGGAACCACCCATACACATTGGGTGGTGCTCCCCCTCATTGGAGGTTTTCACCACATGCTGACAGATATGCTCTAGAATTCATTAAACTATATATAGGATACAAGGAGTTATTGGATGATGATACGTGATTCAATGGAGATGAGGATATATTGTATTGGATACTGGTAGTGGATACTATAGGTATTCTTTTACTATGACCCTATATTCTATCTAGAAAATGATCATTGCTAACGATACTATGATAGGATATATACTGTATACCCATACATTATATACTTTACCAATATATTTCATAATGACTATTTATTAAAGAAAGATATAGGATAGATTAGAACATAGGATATTGTGTTATGAGTAGGTCTAGGAGGGATAATGAGAATTAAGAGAATATGTGGAGGAGGCAAAGGTTAAATTATTGGTAGTACAGTAGTACAGTAGGGTAGAGACTATGGTTGAGGTTGTTGTCACCCGAAAATACCAAGTTACCATACCTAAGGAGATTAGGGAAGCTCTTGGGATAAGTATTGGAGATAGACTACTCGTTAAAGTAGTTAATGGTATGATCGTTATGAAGCCTATTAGAGGCTCTGATGCACTAAAGAGACTCTCATCTATTGCTGATAAGTTCCTCAATGGACCTAAAAGGATTGATGCGGTGAAGCTTGTTGAGGAATCTCTTAAGAGGGAAACGGGTCTACATTGATACCAACATATTCATCTATGTTGCTCTCAAGCATCCGGATTTCTATAGGGAATGCTATAGTGTACTAGAGATGCTTGTATCAAAGGAGTTTAGGGGCTATGGATCATCTCTAGTGCTCTTTGAATTATTTGGTGCGTTATCAAGGATTAGTGTTGAGGCAGCGTATGAGGCTGTAAACTCCTATCTAGATCTACCACTAACTATGCTAGAGCTTAATAGAGAGACCTTTAACTATGCTAGAGAGATAGCTTTGCTTTCAAAAACAACCTATGACTCTCTACATGCAGCACTAGTTGCACAGAATAACATAGATACCGTGGTTACCGAAGATCTAGAGGACTGGGGCAAAATAGTGGGTGCATGGAAAAGGCTTAGGATGAGGATTAAGGTAAAGGATTTAATAGTTGTCTCCCCAACAAAGGGTATTATAAGAGCTAAGGAGTAGCGATAAATCAGTCTCACAGTATCCTTTACGTATATTGGATAGATTAGGTGAATAATATGGTTATTTACACCTATGTCTTGATGTTATCGTGTTAATGGATACTCTTATTGCCTATGTTGTATTGTTTGTTTCGGCTCTACTAGTGCTATGAATAATCCTATCCCCAATATCATAACCCCTATTCCAGCTACAACTAATGAGGCCAGCATCCTCATCACATGATCGGCTAATAGCCTCCCACTGGTTAACAGCATTCCCTCAGTAACAACTACTAGGGTGTTGTTCTTCCTAGAGGCCTTATCTATCTTCAAATACACTGTATCACCCGGTCCCACATCGATCGGTACTGGTATTAGTATTGAGAATAGTATTGCTAGTAGTAGTGCTATGGATAAGTACTTGAGTCCGGGGAAGGGTAGCTCACGGCCCGTAGTGGCTTTAACTATGAGCCATACCCCAGTATAGTTTAGGAGGAAAGCTATGAGTAGTAGGAAGGGCATAGGCTTGACCAGTGATAATGCTACTGCTAGGGTTACACCAGGTTCCAGACAGTAGATGGTATTGTTGATCGATACTATACATAGTGGTCTGGTAAGCTTATATTCACCCAGCCCTAGGGTAGCTGCTGAACTCGATCCCGAATACCTTACCCCCGACCACTCAACACTAATAACTGCATTATCCGGTATAGTTGCCTCTAGTAGTCCTTGTATTCGGGTAGATGTGTATAGGTAGAATGCTACGTATATGATAATAGCACCAATAACTACCATGATCAATCCCGCCAATACATCACCAGCCCTCCTACCCACGAGACACCACCCTCCATAAACAACACGTTATAATAAAGGATAACATGATTACCCTAGAGACCTAGGCCCTACATGTCCTATTTCCGTCTGTACGATCACTGTCTTAAGCCCCTGATCCTCTAGTACCCGTTTAACCATAAGCATTTCCTCAACTGTTGGTCTCTCAAGATCTCTTCTACGGAATGCTGGGAAGTAATCTAGTACTGTAACCTGTATCTC
>CAZVHC010000047.1:0-12549 GCA_964627005.1 uncultured Desulfurococcaceae archaeon | reverse complement strand
CTCAGGAACAACCTTGCTATAGTCAAAATCCTCCAAAACCCCAGCACCAAACAATATACTATGGGGAACAACTAAAATAAACCCATACACTAATAACAACACAGGGATGACCGGGCAGAGACAAACTGAAACGATGATGTAGGTGGAGCGACTGGGACCCAGAAAATCACTTGTAAAACTATATTTCTATCCCACATATCATCACTACCCTATTAACAGCTTTATATACCCCAGTAGGATAATATGGGTGATAGGATGAGGCCCAACCTAGGCATATTTACACTCCACATAACTGTAGCTTTTACGGGTCTCTCAATAATGGTAAGTTGTGCTATACAGATGACTACACTATATACAAATGAACCTTTAAGATCTACATTATTATTTATTATTGCTTTCATAACTTCATTACTTACCATAGTGGAATATAAAGAGGCTAAGAGAGCTTTAATGGAGGACAATAAGAAATAATAAAAGTTTATAACCACCTAAACACCGTTATAATATATTTGGCGGGGCAAGGCAGCGGGGTAGGGCAGCCAGGTAGCCCGCGGGAGGAGGAGGTCTGGAGAACCTCTCCCGCGAAGCTCATAAGGGGCTGCCGCCTCGGAGGCACACCCTCGGAGGGGTCGTGCCCGAGGTCGGTGGTTCAAATCCACAGGCCGTGTCCCCTGCTGTGGGGAGCGGCTGGGGAGCCCCCGCTACCATCCCCTGTGGTGGGGCCCCGCCACCATTTCTAATTTCTATATTCATTACCATTTGTTTTAACATATTCTTACATCTAAGAGGCTCGTAATTGGCTGCTCTTGTATGTTCTTCTATTTAGCTAGTTATTTGTTGGAAAGGCTTCTGCAACAACACCACTATATACATCAACTACTCTATAGCTCCACATAGGCTCCATGAGCGGGTATGGATCGAATGCATCCGTTGCATTGTATGGTTCATCACCTACCCCATCACCATCACTATCGGCTCCACTATACCTAGCCAGTAGCTACAAGATAAACTGCATAGACACCATCATTGTATATGGACTAGTTTTGCATGGACTATGATGCACTACATTACTACTGGACAGCGTATTAAACAATATATAGGTATATTACTTCATAAGCATATACCTATTAGACCAGAATATATGAGTATTATCTATAAAATACCCTTCAGTACAACTATGCAGACCTATAATATCTTGGCTAATCTAAGGAGTACTTGAAGCACAATATATAACAATGCAATAAGAATTACTGCTCCAACCACTAAGCCAAACTTTAGTAGTATAACTAGGATCATAAATATCGTTAGAGGAGTTAATAAGGCAAATATCATCCCATAGAGTAAAGCCTTAACAATACTTTTCCTAATAAAGAATCCTATCAAATAACCTATGACAAACGGTACTAGTACAAGTACTATCCATGCACTAACCAAGCCATACCACCACAGCCATAATAGGTAATCGGTTGGCTGCGGCCCTCCACATCCCCACTAGGGGGTTCGGTTTCCGTGAGAAAACCTCATCTCACTATATATTGTTTTGTAGAGTGTTCTATAATTCTTTATATTATCCCGGCTTGTATTCTATGTTAATTGGGTGTTGTGCTGTGGTTGAGATGGCTCGTGCTCATCTAAGGATCTATGGTTTGGTTCAGGGTGTGTTTTTCCGGGCTACTATGAAGGATGTTGCTGATCGTCTTGGTGTCACGGGTTGGGTCCGTAACCTACCCGATGGTAGTGTTGAGGCTGTTGTTGAGGGCCCTAAGGATAAGGTTATGGAGCTTATAAGGTGGGCTCACCATGGACCACCTGCTGCCCGTGTTGAACGTGTTGTTGTTGAGTGGGAGCCTTATCGTGGTGAGTTTAGGGATTTCCGTATAAGGTATAGGTTTTGGTGAACAGGGTTCAGCCCATATATAGTTTCCTATAGAATGTTATTCCAGCCCATAGGCTTGATGGCACTACAGCTACTATTTCTGGTACAGCTAGCCCTACCCCACCAACTACACCCATTTTTACCAGGAAGAATAGTGCTACACCAGATAGTGCTAGTATCCCTAGAGCTAGAGATGCTGTGGGGCATGGATGATCGATTCTATACTCTGTAGCAAATGCTACTAGTGATACTATTGGTAGTGATAGGAAGAATATTGCTGCAGATACGAAGTGGTAGGGACGTACACCCTCTGGTAATAATCCTATAAATGATGACGGTAATCCCGTTACAACAAGATCCATGTATAGGAGCCACGTCTAATCCCTAGCCCTATGGATGCTATTGTGAATAGTATACCGGATATTATGACGCCATAGTTGAATATTGGTTCACTCAACCTATTACATGATTCCATACATACTCTATCACCTTCACAAGCAGCTACCCAATCACCAAGATCACTCAATGCATGCATATTTAGGCTAAAGCATCCAGATACAACTATAGCCAATACTATGCCTGTCCAGACAATAACAAGGGATAAAATACCTAGAACACTAAGCAATCTATACATACATGGAATCCTCCAACCCATATATCCATAGGATATTGTACAGTGATATGTTACCGTGAAAATACATAAACATAATCCTCTTAAACCCACGTATAAGCTTTATAATTACCATATAGTATAGGGAATTACTGGAGGACAACATGGTATGGATGATTTCTCTAGACAAGCAGTATACCAGTTATCCCGTATTGGTGGGGAGGCTGAGTACCTAGTATATACTGATGGTGAACGTATTGTTGATGCCTACTTTATCTCACGTGCTCCCGTCCGTGGTTTTGAACGTATTGTCCGTGGTAAGAACCCATTATTTGTCGTAGAAGCTGTTATGAGGATCTGTGGATTATGTCATACAGCCCATGGTATAGCTGCTGTTGAGGCTTTAGAGGATGCTCTCGGAGTTAGTCCTCCAGCCAATGGTAGGCTCTTACGTGAGATCCTTGGTCTACTTAATCGTGTTCAGAGCCACCTTATCCACCTCATACTGGTCACACCTGATCTTGTGAAGAGGGAGGTACTTGATAAGCTACTTATTGATGAGATTAGGCTCTTAAATAGAGTTAATGATATACTCTCACGTATTGGTGGTTCACCAACACATCCTCCATACATAGTTGTTGGTGGTTTTAGTAAATGTCCAACCCAGAAGATCATATCGGATCAGCTGAGGAATCTGAGGGGAGTACTTGATAAGTACCGGGATATAATGGCTACAATACTTGACGAGAATAACCAGTCGGGTAAAGTAGATGTATTGAAGAATAGATCTATAGATGTTAAACCACTTGCCTCCCACCCATTCTATGGCGATAAATACAATATTGATCTAGGGAAGGTTAATGTAGTACATTACCACAGCTATAGAGGAAATAATCTTCCGGAGAGAGTGTCAAAGACAACTAGTATGGTGGCCCTATATGGTGGTAAGGCTGTTGAGGTCGGCCCTAGAGCTAGACTCATGATCTACCGTGAATACCGTGATAACAGCCTATGGGGGCTACAGTATGCACGAATGCTTGAGATAGAGCTGTCGCTACTAAGGATCATGGAGTTACTTGAACAAGTAGATCCATCTGAACCCTCTAAAAGCGGATCAATTGTTTTTAAGAGGGGTCGTGGAGTAGGTGTTTATGAAGCACCACGTGGCACATTATTACATTATGTAGAGCTTGATAGTGATGGTAGAGTAGCTAGCTATAGGATCATTGTACCTACAATGTTCAATATACCATATATGGAGATCTCTTCAAAGAACCTTCCAGTACATGTAGCAGATACCATACCACGTCTCTATGATCCATGCATACCCTGTGCAACCCATGTGGTAAAGGTGGGTTAGGTATTGGAGGATAAGCCGGATATACTCATATATGATCTTGGTGGATGTGAGGGCTGCCCACTATCAATACTCCGTGTCTACCCAGATCTCCGTGGGATAGCCAACATACATACTCATCATCTTGGAGAAATAGATCTTGATAGGAGATACGATATAGCTGTTGTGACAGGCCCTATATGCATTAATGACCCAGACTCCATAGATGTATTGAGGAGGATTAGGAGGAATACAGATACATTAATAGCTTATGGATCATGTGCTAGTGTTGGAGGTATAACATTATTCTGTAGAGGAGGGCAGGAGCCAAGACCAGAGCATCGCACGTTCCAACCACTATCCTCTATTGTTGATGTAGACTATGCTATACCTGGTTGTCCACCAGCTCCAAATCTCTTCCTAGCATTAGTTAATAGTTTGAGGAGTGGCCGTGGGTATTTCCTAGAATTGTTTGCTGCAGTAGCTCGTGCACGTAGGCTTAGCGGTTTTGATCTCCTTGACACAATCGTTTTGACGGGGTTGTGTATTAGTTGTGGTGCATGTATTATCTCTTGTCCAACGAATGCCCTCCAAATGATTGATCGTAAGCCCGATCTTATTGTTGAGAAATGTATTCGTTGTGGAACATGTTGTATTCGTTGCCCCCGTTTCACCCAGATCCTTGTTCAGAGATATCGTGCTGGTAAGGAGGTGGTTTAGAGGGTATGGCTTATCCCATGGTGCTTGATAAACCCCTTGGCGAGTATAAGTCTATGTATCTAGCTCGTGCACGTGATGAGAGTATATGGAGGCATAGGATTGGTAGTGGTGGTGCTGTCACTGCATTACTTCTCTACATGCTTGAGGAAGGTATTGTAGATGCTGTTGTGACAGCTCGTAAGACAAGAGGGGTTACTGGAGAGATTGTTGTTGCTCGTAGTCGGGAGGAGTTGTTGGAGGCTGCTGGTACCCGTTGGAGTGTATTACCGTTTACTATGAGGCTTAAGGAGGCACTTAGTGATGAGAGTATCCGTAGGGTTGCTATGGTTGGACTGCCTTGTCAGGCACAGTTTCTATGGCAGATGAAGCTCTTCCCAGTATTAGAGACTGATTTTAGCGGTAAGATACACTTTATTGTAAGTCTATTCTGTATTGGAACATTTGCTACAGAGGCTTTCCTTAGTAGTCTCCAACGTCTCTATGGTATTGAGCCTAGTAGGGTTACTGGTATCAATATTGTTGGTGATACATTGATTATCCGTTATGATGGTGGTGAGAAGAGGATTTTGTTGAGTGAAGCTATACCCTATATGCAGCTTGGCTGTCTTGTCTGCCCGGACTATACTGGTGTTTTCTCCGACTTATCTGCTGGTATTAGTGAACAGTATCCCGGGTATACTGTGCTTATAACACGTAGTGATCGTGCTGAGGAGTATCTTGAGGAGGCCCGGGATAAGGGTTATGTGGAGCTATTGAAGGCTCCAGTACATATTGTTGAGGAGATCGAGATTAAGGCTCGTGCTAAGATGATACGTGCACAGAAGTACATGTCTATAGTGCTCTAGGGTTTCACGATATATTCTCTATAGGTTCTCAATAGTTTCTTAGCCATACTCCTACTCTTCACCCTCACTATAACCCTATCACCATACTCTATAACCTCCACACCCTCCAAACCCCTAACTCTACCGATAACATCACGTCTAAAGACTAATACATAGCAGCCACTAGGATCTGGTGGGCCGAGCTCCATGGTAAAGCCCCCTAGTATAGCCTCTGCCTATATGGGAATTCGTGTCCACATCTTGGGCACTTAACGTATCCACAGTCTCCAAAGGTAGCTACTGGGCAACCACTACATGATACAGCCCTAGAGTACGTTATGTCGAATACGAAGCCGCATCTAGGGCACTTGAGCTTCATAGCCCATGCTCCCCCACTAGACTAGCTATTATGGTTAAACCCTTATAGTGGTTGCCCATGTAGTTTAGTGTACACCACAGATTTGTGGTGCATACTGGGTTGGAGAACATAGTGTTTGGGCCCGTACCCTCCCGTAGGCTTGGACGTAGTCTTGGAGTTAATAATCTACCCCATAAGATCTGTAGTTACAACTGTATCTACTGTCAGGCTGGACGTACGGTTGAGTTAACAATTGATCGTAGGGTATTCTATGACCCATATAGGCTCGTGGGTATTGTCAATACCCGTGTCTCCCAGCTCCTAGGTTCTGGAGAGCATATTGACTACATAACGTTTGTACCTAATGGAGAGCCTACACTTGATAAGAACATTGGGGTTGAGGCAAGGCTTCTAAAGAACCATGGTATACCATTGGCTATACTGACTAATGGTTCACTCCTCCATAGAGAGGATGTACGTACCGATCTAACAGCGTTCAACTACGTATCGATCAAGGTTGATGCAGTTAGTGAGAGAATATGGAGAATAGTTAATAGACCCCATCCAAGCCTAAAAATCGATCGTGTACTAGAGGGTATATTGGAGTTTAGGAGAGTTTACCGTGGAAAACTAGTCACGGAAACCATGCTCCTAGGAAACATAGACTATAGTAGAGAGCTTGAGAGGATAGCTGATTACCTCCACCAGCTAAAACCTGATATAGCCTATATAGCAGCTCCAACAAGACCACCAGCAGAGGAATGGGTTAAACCACCATCTGAGGAGCTATTGAATCATGCATACCAGTTATTCTCTGAAAAAATAGAACATGTAGAACTACTCACAGGCTTTGAAGGAACACATTTCACAGTACTAGATGATGTATCAAGAGAAATACTCTCCATAACAAGCGTCCATCCACTAAGAGAGGATATACTAGAGGATATACTAGCTAGGAAAGGCTGTACATGGGATGTAGTAGAGGATCTTGTGAGAAAGGGGCTACTAGCACGAATACACTATGCTGGATACAACTACTATATTAGAAAGATCAGTAAGTGAAAATTAGGGATTAAGTAATGGTTTTAATCTCCTCTTCAAACACTCCTCAATAGCTTTTCTCTTCCTTTTCTTCTCCCTATCCTTACCATCAAGTACGCCATCCCTACAATAACCTATATATATGGTTAATCCAGTAATGAATCTTCTAAGCCTTTCCTTCACAAATCTCTCCCTAAGAACAATGTTTTCAGTAGCCATGATCTCCTTATCACCACATATACTGTCTAGGAGATACATGAGAAATCTCACTACACCCTCAGAACTACCTATACATGCTCTACAGTGCTCGCCATAGACCCTCCTATATAGATCACCTGCTTCACCAACATAGTATATCCTACCATGATCAGCAAATACATAATACTCCTCCCCTTTTACGTAATAATTCCCCATAGCACCCTAGATCACTGCATCTAGTAATTATGATCTCTATGTCATTTATACTGCAATACTTCCTTAAACAATCTCCAACAGCGTTTTCAATAGGATCCTTCATATGATGCCTCCTCCCCCTACACTATCCCATAATAATCTATTAAAGATATGTACTCTTTCACTAAGGACTGAAAAAACTCTAATGAACCAAGTTATTCATAAGAGTGACTATACATAAGTATTAGTTGGGGATACATATATTGTCTGTGGATATTTCACTACCAAAAGCTATCTATGAAGTACTTATGGAAAAAGCTAGGGAACGAGGTATGAGTATAGAGGAGCTTATTGCTGATACGTTCATCGATGATCCTGACTACAAGGCTAGAGCTAAAAAATATATCGAGGGTGCAAAGCAACTGATTGAGCAGGCTAAGATCGAGGTTGATAAGGGTGATTTAAGGCAGGCGAGTGAAAAGATCTGGGGAGCATGTGCTCTAGCTATTAAAGCCTATGCACTATTTAGGGATGGTAAGGTGCTTGAGACACATGCTGATCTATGGGTTTATAAGAGTAGGGTTGCCCTTGAGCTTGGTGATTGGGTTAGGGATGTATGGGCTCATGCTAATACTATGCATAAGAACTTCTATGAAGATCTAGCGGATAAGGAGGATGTGGAGAAGGCATTATCTATGGTAGAGAAGCTCGTGGAGTCCATAGCTAGTAGGTTTCTAACTCGATCTAGTTAAACAAGACTATATAATCTCCTAGCCATATATTTCCTAAATATTATAGATATGATATTATCATAGTAATGGATTAGAATCCTATAGAACCTATTGAGGTGTTGAGCTCGTGTTTAGAGAGGTTGATGTGGTTAGTATTGATTTTGCATGTACGGTATTCTGGGAATCAGTATGTGATCCAAGGGTTCCAGGGAAGTCTATTGAGGATGTTTTTAGGAGGATTAATTGTTTCCTTGAGGATCTAGGGTATAGTGTTAGGGAGTACGATAGTTATTCGGGGCTTTACTGGAGTCTATGGAGGGAGATCCGGGATCGTGGGCCGGAGCGTGAGCTATGGCATCGTTATGTGCTTGCCCATTATCTTTATCGGGTGGGTGTTAATGCTGATCATAGGCTCCTCGATCGTGTTTATAGGTTGTTTATTGACTTGAGAGCTAGGTTATTTACCCTACCACCCCTTCATAGATGGGTTTTGGAGATGCTTAGAGGGCATGGCTATAGGGTTGTTCTGACAACTGCTACGGGTGCTCATGATCTTGTGCTC
Source organism: uncultured Desulfurococcaceae archaeon (assembly GCA_964627005.1). Classification (GTDB taxonomy): domain Archaea; phylum Thermoproteota; class Thermoprotei_A; order Sulfolobales; family Desulfurococcaceae; genus CAZHDB01. The sequence goes on along the minus strand of CAZVHC010000047.1, from coordinate 4,098 downwards.
CGTGTTCTAGAGCTTAATGATGCAACTGATCTATTTGACTACGTCCATAGTACACAGCTTACTGGTATACTGAAAACCGATCCAAGGTTCTACATGGAACTAGCCGATCTACTGGGTATTGAGCCCTACAGGATCGTCCATATAGGTGACTCGTTAAAATACGATATATGGCCTGCCCGTAGAGCTGGACTAAAGACAATATATTATGGATGGAGGGATCAGTGTAGAGCAGTTGATCCACAGCCCTGTATAACCAGTTTATATGAACTACTCCATCTCCTTTAATATCATTTATTATTTAATAATAGAAAAGCTTCAGTCCATTGTTAACTGGGGAGTTAACATGCACCTTATCCACTGGAGAACCCAGTCCCCAGCCTCCATGGAGGCTGTCCTAGTATTGTCAAAGTTCTTCTGTCCATAGTTAACCCCCCGGTTAACAATGTTTTTAAGGGGTTATTAGATCTTTATAAACCATGTCTTGTCCTACAATCATTGTTTCTTAGTGTTTTGGTGTGGTTTTCCATAGCCATAGTCCTCCACCTACGTGTTCACGTACTAGTTTTGGTTCACCAGTTATTTCTACTATGAATACCTCTGCTACGTAGACATTTGCTTTAACTAGGTGTCCTGCATAGGCTTTATTCTCTCGATCACCTATTACTACGTGCATGTGTGTGAATGGTTTATTATCCCTTAGGCTTATGTTTCCAGTACCAGCTACTAGTTCATAGGTTCCCGGATACTTTTTCACAATATACTTCCCGGACTCCCTATCATAATATGCTAGTTCAACATCCTCTAGTGAACCAATAGCATTAACCCAGGCCATACTGATACCCTCTGTATCAGCAAATCTATTGAGGTAGTCTAGGAGTTCATTGCCTTGAGGGATCCTGAACATAAATATTCTTCCAACACTATACATGGATATATCACCCAGTATATGGTGGTATGTTACATTATAGTACTAATAGCACCTATAACTATTTAGGGATGCCGATAACTATAGAGTTGGGCATATGGTTTTGATGAGCCATGGGTAGGAGGGTTAAGGGGAGAGAGGCTACAAGGCTTTTCCAGAGTATAGTACCAAGGATTTATTGGGCCGTGGAGCTTGGAGTACCCGTTTTCCAGCCTAATGAGAGACTCTATGGTAGACTCTATAGGCTTAAGCTTGTGCCTCCTGGTGATGTACGTCCAGCTTTTACCCGTGACATTAGGCTCCTTTATAGTATTGTGGAACGTGATTATGGACGCGGGTTTGCTGATAGACTATTTGGTTCAGAGCCTTTCACTCTACTCAATAAGGTTCAGGGTGTTGATGCTGCTGATGAAGTGGTTGTTTCCGGGTATAGTGTTGGTGTACGTGAATACGATATACTTGAGCGTAGATGGTTCTTTAAACCAATGTATTATGGTGTAAAGCTTGTTGTTGATGAAGAGCTTGCACCACACCTGATCGTGTCTAGAGGTATTAGGAGAGATGATCTATTGTATCCAGGTGACTATACTGGTGAACTACCAAGGGGTACTAGGTGGGTTCCACTAGGTGTTAAGGGTAGGCCTCTCTATGGTCTTGGGAAGCTTGATGGAGAAGGTAGGGTTAGGGTTGTTAGGGTTTGGAAGCTACCGGGTAAGCTAGACTTTAATCCTATGAAAAGGGATCTATGGGATGCTGTAAAGGTAAATACTGATCACCTAGTTTCTCTTGAGGAGGAGGCCGTAGGCTTCCTAAAAGGGATTCGGGACTATGGAACGGTTATTATTAATGTTAGTGGTGGTAAGGATAGTACTGCATCAGCTCAGCTAGCCGTATTAGCTGGGTATAATAGGGCTTTATTCCTTGATACTGGACTGGATTTTCCAGAGACACTAGAGACTGTAGAGGATGTTGTTAATAAGCTGGGCCTTGACATGATAAGGATTGATGCTGGAGATACTTTCTGGAGAACACTAGATACCTATGGTCCTCCGGGCCGTGACTATAGGTGGTGTTGTAAGGTTGTTAAGTTTAGTTTTCTAGCCCGTGTTTTGAAGAGGAGGTTTAATAGGATTGTTAGTATTGTTGGTCAGAGACGCTATGAGAGTACATCTAGGGCTTTAGCTGGACGGTTTGCACCTAGTGGTTCTACGGCCTATGACTATGTTGCTACACCTATTCAGGAGTGGACTAGTCTTGAGGTCTACCTATACCTTGTCTATAGGAGATTACCTGTAAACCCACTCTATAGCATGGGTTATGAAAGGATCGGTTGTTACCTATGCCCAACTAGTCGTTTAGCTGAGATAGACGCTATTCGGGAGACCCACCATGTCCTCTGGAGTAGGTGGATAGGTTATCTCCAGGGCTATGCTAGATCCCATGGTCTCCCCAGGGAGTGGGTTGACTATGGCTTGTGGAGGTGGAGGTTTAGTTATCCGGGTGAGATCCGTGTTCTGGTTAGGAGGCTTGGGCTTAGAACACGTGATCTCTTGTTAAAGACTTTGTCTAGGGCTGTATCTCTATCTATTGAACCAGATCTATTTTATGGGGAGTGCTATGTATTCTATCTAGCTAATGTTGTAAGCATTGATCTTGATAGATACCTTAGGTATTTGAGGATAACTGGTCTTGAGGGTGTTAGGAAGGGGGATTATGTAGAGGTTACTTCTAGGTATGGGAGAGCCCGTGTCCATGGTAATGGTAGACTAGAGATCTGTGTATCTGATAGACGATGGCTAGTGAAGCTCGTTAGGGATATAGCTCCAATGATCTATATGGTTGGTAAATGTATTGGATGCAACTTATGTGAAGCTGTATGTCCACGTGGAGCCATTAATGCTCTGGACATTGAACCAGGGAAATGTGATGGATGTAGGAAATGTATACATGTATGTCCATCAGCATCAAGTTTTACTAAACACATTATCAGGCTTATTGAGTTATACAGTACATAAAAGTCTAATACGATCTTATACTCCATAGATTATTAGGATAAAAATCAGTATTATTTGGAGCTCTCCCTTTTAAATAGGCCTCATATTATTTAGGAAAGTAGATAAAGGGAGCACTAATAATAATACATTTAGGTAATGAATGATGTAGACTGTGCTAAGTATGAGAATAGCTAGTGATAAAGTAGGGGAGAAAGAGATAACCATATTATGGCATACTCTATGGAGAAACTGGAGGGATTATAAGTTAAAACTTTATCGCTTATTTAATGTTGATAATATTGAGGATTTTATTAAGAAGATTCTTAGTAGCCAAGAGTATCAGGATAAACTACTTGATTTTATGGTAAAATATGTTAAGCCAACAGTTATTGAGAGAGGAGATTATGCACGAATGATAAATGAAGATATCCATTTAATCCCATTTACTAGTAAATATTACCCACAAGAGCTACTTAGAATGAATAAGATAACTGAGTACATATATCCTCCTCTAGTCCTATATCATAAGGGGGAATTTCTCGATCTCAATAGTAAACTCGCTATAGCTATTGTAGGCACTAGAAAATGTACAGAGAAAGGATTTGACATGGCTATAGAGATCGGGAGATTAATAGCTAGAAGAGGGTTTATTTTGGTTACTGGATTTGCTAGAGGAATAGATTTTGGTGCTACAAAGGGTGCTTTGGAAGAGGGAGGGACAGTTGTTGAGGTTAGGCCATGGATGGATTATGATACAATAGGTTATGGTAAAGAACTTGTACTGGAAATCTTAAAGAATGGATGTTTTATATCAGAGAATCTATCTAAAATAGATCGTATTAAATGGATTAGAATGATGTTTCAATTAAGGAATAGAATTATAGCTGGTATGTCTAAGATAGTTATTATAGTTGAAGCACGTCCTAAAGGTGGATCTATGCATCAGATAGAGTATGCAATTAAGAGAAATAAACCTGTACTCATATGGAAACCTAATGTAAAGGATGAAGAGATACTTAAGGCATATAGGATATATAGGAGAAGGGGAGCTACACCATTTAATGATATAAGTGATCTAGATGAGAAAATACGTAAAATTCTCCTAAATAATAGTTCTCCATAAAATGGTGTTTCTAATTGAAATGTATACATAAGGATGAATATATAATAGATCTAACT
>CAZVHC010000046.1:5720-13168 GCA_964627005.1 uncultured Desulfurococcaceae archaeon | reverse complement strand
TTCAACGAGATCTTGGCTGAACTTCATGAGCATCGTAAAAGGCTTGAGGAGCATGATAGGAAGTTTAACGAGATCATTGGGATATTGAAGAGGCATGAGGAGATATTGAGGAAGCATAGTCAAATGCTTGGTGCTCTTGGTAATGACATTGGTGCTTTGACAGAGGCTACCTTATCAAGATTCATTCGTGACAACTTAATTGATGAGCTTAGGCTTAAGGGTGTTAGGGTACTGGAGATTAAGAGGATGTATAAAGTTAATGACTATGAAGTCGATCTGTATATTGAGACTATTGACGAGATCATAGTTGTTGAGGTAAAGACAAGGCCTAGTATAAGAGATATAGAGAAGCTTTGTAGAGTTAGAGATTATCTTCTAGAGAAGAGGAGGAAGAAAGTAAGACCTATACTTGCATCATTGAAGCTTAAGACAACACTTAACATAGTGAGTGAGGCTAGGGATAACAATATAGAATTAATAACGTATTGAGGAAAAGAACTACCATAATTATAATCATATACATTAGAGATAACCTCTAGTTATCATTGATACTCAATTACGATAGTTATTATCTCTAACTCCATAGACAATGAAGTTCTAGCATTCTTTTTCTCCAGTTGAAGCATTGCCTGTTAACCGGGGGGTTAACCTTGGAGGCTGGGTTTGGAGGGTATGGGGGTAGGCTCCATGGAGGCTAGGGATCGGGGCTCCAGCGGAGAAGACGCTAGTTAACCCCCCGGTTAACCAAGACATCATCTTTGGATGGGGAACTTGGAGCGATTTCCATGATGTTTGTCTCTAGTTTAAATGGTGCTTGTAAATTCCATGGTTTATGGTGTGTCTTGTTATCTCATTTGGGGGATTCTCATCATTGTCCTCCTATATATATTATATAGGTTTATTAGTTGGTTTATTGGGTCTCTGGAGTAATCTATTCTTAGATCAATTATTCTATCATAGTATGGGTGATGTGGAGTCCAGCCTACAACTAGTAGTACTGAGCTATGGTCTCCCCTACGATCTCCTCCAAGCCTATGTGCTTCCCATAATGCCTTGAGAAGTGCATCCACGGGATCACCTTGGTACTCGTAGTATGTTCTACATAGTATCTCTGGTATATCTTTTGAGACAACAAGATTTGCTATAGATACACACTCCCTATAGACATAGGCTCCATGTTCTCCCGGTACATTTGAGCCATTATGGTATGCAGTTCTCCCCCTCCAATCCATTACGGCTACTTGCCGGAGCATTCTCTGGTTATCACTCATTAGAGCCTTTGTCAACGCCTCCTCCGGATCATGTCCCTTGCCCAGTAGATCGAGTATTATTGGGCCAAGAGAGGGGTTTGTAAAGGCCTGTGTAGCTACACCACCTACTCTATACCGTGCCCATGGTACACGTGATCCAACGGCTATGCTACCAGATACTACGCCTATCCCCATTAGATCAGTTTTCTTATCAAGGACTATTATACTGTATGTCAAGGCCTAAACCCATAGCTATTGTCTCTAGATAACTATATTCTCTCACCATATATTATGTATGGTCTACAGTATCTGTGGAAGCTCCATCTACCCCCTCCAGCTCTTATGATCTTCTTAACTATATCATTATCCACTGGGGTCATGGACGCTATTACATCTACCAGTCCATCACATACGGGTTTGGGATAAATAGCGGCAGTAGGTCCTACAAGGATCTTCTTTGAATACCTAGCTAACGATAGGATCTGGTCTATGGTGTCATTAACAATAGTTGCACCAGTTATGATCAGTGTCCTTGCTCTCCCAATAACTCTTGGAGCAACCGTATCTGGTAGGCAATTCATTCTATAACATGGATTTCTCTCAAGGACTACTATGTCTCTAAAGCCTTCTTCACCCAGCCTCCTCACCAGTAGAGCCATATTACCTATTACAACTACTGGTTCTTCTATAAAGGAGGCTATTGCCTTGAAAAAGTCTATATCTAGCTCAAGATATAGGTTCTTGGGTAGGCCTATTTCCCATATCATGTACTGTGATAATGCATTAAGTAATGCTATTCCTAAGGTCTTTACATAAGGATTAATACTTGTAGCCATCGGTACTAAACTATCTATAGATGGTTCTATGAAACTCCATGGAGAGCCGACAAGATCTTCTACAAGGGTTATAGATAGGCCAAGGTAGTTCTTATTTCTACAGAGTATTTCGACATAGGAGTACTTGACTCCAAGAGTATATTCATTAACTTCTACCTTGATATAATGATCCTTTAGGAAATCAGTAATATAACTAGCTATTGCATCTATAAACAATCTAGATAGACCTCCTGCTAACTAGATCAATTAAGTACATTATCTAGTGAGTTATTTAAATGTCTTTAGAAGAGGTGATGTATTCTATGTGGATATGATGTTGGGAAAACAATCTTTATGTTCTTAAGTAGAGTTGATGGGTTTAATGTCCTAGACTTGATAGTAGTTCTTTGTATCCTGCAAGTAGGATCTTTAGTCTATTGTATTCTCGATCGAATTCCTCTTGTGTAATCTCTCCCCTTCCAAGCTTTACAGCTAACTCCTGCATTTGTTTCTCGATCGAGGCTATACGGGTCTTTATAATATCTGCTAGATCAGTTAGTTTCACAAGCTCTGGTCTCTCCTCAAGCTCTAATGGCTTATACTCTCCCTTGATCACTCCATCCTCTATCTTTAGTATACGGTTTGTCCTTATAGCAATCCTTGGATCATGTGTTGAGACGATAACTGTCTTACCATATTCTTTCGATAACTTTGTAAGCAGATCTATTATCTTCATAGCATTCTCAGTATCAAGTTCAGCCGTAGGCTCATCAGCTAGTATCAATGGAGGATCATTGGCTAAGGCTACAGCAATAGCAACTCTCTGCTGCTCACCACCACTAAGTTCTGTAGGCCTATGCTTAAGCCTATGTCCAAGACCAACTAGTTCCAGCAGCCACTTTGCCCTCTCAATCCTCCTACTCCTGGGGACACCAAGAGCTATCATTGGAAGCTCAACATTCTCAAGAGCCGTGAGTACTGGTATAAGGTTAAATGCCTGAAATACATAGCCCACCATCCTAAGCCTGTACTCCTCAAGCCTAGGCTCATCAAGCTCATGCACCTTTACATCTCCTACAATAACTGATCCTGCAGTAGGCTTATCAACACCACCTATGAGGTTCAATAGTGTTGTCTTACCAGAGCCACTTGGCCCCATGATCGTGACGGCTTCACCTGGTTCAACAGTCATTGATAGTCCACGTAGGGCTTGTACCTCTATACCACGTCCCATCCTATAGATCTTTACCAGATCCCTTATCTCCACACGTACACCAGTTGTTTTAAAACCATTTACAGGTAGGTCATAGGACACCTACACCACCCCCGGATCATATGTGGCTTCCAAGCACCATTATTGCCTCACGTAAGACTCTACGGTATGTTAGGAGGGATATGGTTAGGGATAGGATAAGCACTATCCCGGGTACAAATACTATGGGTAGGACTATCTCTGGTGTAAATGAGAGGGTTAGATCGGCTCCAAAGACGATAAATGCCTCCCTAAGATCGGGTGCTGTTGTCATGAGGAACATTGCTCTTGGTGAACAGTAGCCCAGCAGTAAACCTATGATTAGACCGGGTATTATACCTAGTAGTGATACTACTAGTGATTCCGATAAGGCTATCCTAAACACCTTCCTCCCCCCAACTCCACGGGCACGGAGTAGTGTGAATGCATATAGGTTCTCATATATGCTTGAGTAAGCCAGTATAGCTATAGCGATCATTGATGTAGTATATAGTGCTAATCCACTGGTTACCTCATGGTTTATACCTATTAGGAATACATCCTTAGCATTATCCACGAGGCCCTTTAAAGGCCTTGCATCAAATACTATCCATCCTTTCTCAGTAAGGGCCTTCTCATCATATACCTTGTTTGTAGCAACTATATAGTATATCTTGACATTGCCACTAACGGTTTTCCACTCATGCTCTGGATAAGATACTGTCTTCTGTGCCCCTATGGTATTATTTAGTGTCCTAAGAACTCTCTCTAGAGAATCTATACCATACACTATGGTTGTAGGTATATTAGGCATCGGTATTGTTTGTGAAGACGCTGTAGTTGCCCTAACACCCTCTACCATATAGGGGTGGGAGGGTAGTGCATTATATGCTATGATACCGGGTATACTGTATAGTCTAGACATTATGTTTACATGATCGATCTCTATGAACTCGCCACCCGCTCCCACACCAATATAGACGATCTTGCATGGACCTCTAAAGTCAACTGTATACTCGGGCTTAGCAATAACGACCACGTCACCACCACCAATACTCCCCAATACACGATCAGCGTCACGGTATGGGCTTATGGATGCTGGTGTATGAAAGATCCTTGTATACTCCTCCCCATTGATAAACATTATACGGTCAATCCTTATATGCCCATCAATATCCATGTAGAGATAGGTTCTAGAGAGATCAACCATTACGGCAACCGTATGTTCCCCAACATAGCCACTATACTCACTAGCTAGCATTGAGTAGTTTCCAAGGAAATCATCTATGCTATTGAATTCACGGTACACATAATAGTCTGTACCATAGGCTACATCCTTGATTGTATTGAAGGCATTATTGGTGACACCTACTCCCAGTAGACCCATTAGTAGGAAGCCTACTGCAAAACCGATCATCATGATCGATAGTGATAGACGTGCTGGTTTAACCTGTATGAGGTTCGATACTAGATTCTTAAGCTCACCAACTAGTGGTGAAACAATTGCTCTAATGATCTTTCCGAGGGTGTCTGGGTATGATATGAGTAGCTTTGTCACACCATATATGAATAGTATTGGGCCAAGGAATAGTAGGAAGGGATCAAGTATGGCTAGTATGATAAGTATTATCATCACCATCGTCTCACGTGGAGGTGAGTGCTGCAGTATCATCATTGGGCTGAAATCCATTAGTGTCTTAGCTATATAGTATATACCAAGTGTTAATGCTATCCATGACCCGATACCCATACCCTTCTCAAGCAGTGGTAGTTCAGCAAATATCGTTGGCCTAGTGAATTCCCTTGGAGCAATATCCTTTAACACCCTAAAGCTCTTCCTAATTGATAGCAGTAGTGCTATACCAACCATTACAAGGAGTATTAATACAGAGTAAATATCTATTGATGACCCTATATACCTTGGCACATACTCTATAGGCTTACCCTTAAGTAGTACAGCATAGACTACACCAGAGAAAAGCCCTATTACCAGTCCAGCGGAACTCCATAGCAGTAGTGCTACTAGGAATGAGTACTTGATCCTCTTAATACCTATTCCACGTATCCTGATCAAAGCAATGATCTTCCTTGTAATTGATAGCACTACTGGTGGTGTCTTACTCGCCAATACCCATATAATGATTAGTCCGGGGACAATGGTCACTATAGATGTAAACCTCATGAAAGGTTCAATATACTTGATATCCTCTATAGCCTTTAAGAAATAGTCGTTAAGTACCACCAGCCCATACCCCCTGTCTCCAAATGATCTTGATAACTTATAGATTAGCTCACTAACTGATCTTATTGATGCCGATATGCTGTATCCATAGAATAACTTCTTAATATCATATTTCATGGGTACAATAGCTACTGTATGAGCTACACGTATATAGTGTTCAGCATTAAACCTTAGTGTCTCAGCCTCTTCACCAGTGACAAGGTATTTATTAAATCCCGAAATAAGGTAGGTACCACCAATACCCGGGCTCCTCACAGCCCCTAGTTCATCCATCTTTCCAAGGATATAGTCTATAGTCTCATAATCACCTATTAACGCCATATAGCCTTTAGAGGAAAACCCATATCCTGCTAGTTCATCTAGGATAGTATTTAGGGAAGTACCATATAGTTTAGTGAACTCCATACCATATACGATCGATGAGCCCGTGTACCCGTATCTAACACTAAACAATGTATAGAAACTCCTATCCAGAATAGATACTGTGTGGTTAGGATTTTCCATAGCATATTCCTTATACTTCTCAATAGCATCCGGATTTCTTGAGGAAAGTGTATAGGCTAGATAATCTGATATATAGACTATAGGCTTTAACGACCTATGTTCCATGGATACCAGGAATAGGGTTGTATCACCAGGTATTGTTATAGATATATTATCAGCCTCATTAACTACTAGCTTAAGAGGTTTCTTCAAAACCCACTTACTAACGTATAGTATGGGCTCATAGTCCTCAACAACATCAATTTTATCAAGTTCACTAGATACACTAGAAACTAGATCCTCAGTACTAGAGAAATTCTGATCAGTCATAAACGCTAGTAGCTGGTGAATGGTTAGCCTAGATAACGCTCTCTCAATAGAATCATTCATATATATAGTTGCAAGTGTTAATGATGAGGAAAACAGTATTGCAACAGCAAGTGTTATAGCAAGCATTATAGGCATAAACTTATTCCATAGAAAAACTCTTGTAAGTGAAGCCAAAAACCCTCCACCCTCCACCACGATACAGTATAGCATACAACTAGTCTTAGATAAGGGTCTATGTGGAATATAAGCCTAATTCTAGAACACCACATGTCATAGACTATAAGACACCAAGTACCTATGGACTATATTTTCTCTTAATAACATAATCCCTATGTACATCCCCATGTAATGGGAGATCTATGGTTAGCCTCAGTAGAACATCCACACCATGGAAACCAGCTATAAATGGTAATCCACCAAATTCTTCAGCAAATATTTCCGGGACTGGGAAGTATCTATGATAGGTGAATAATGCTATAACCTGGTCATCTGGATAGAGTCTATAGGTAAAGAATGTATCATCAGTAGTCTCTATAATGGCCTTCTTCACATATGATGGAGCAACAGTTCCCCCGGGGATAAGCATTGATAAACGAGCTGAACGTGCCTTTACCCTCTTCTTAAAGACTATTTTTCCAGAGATCATCTTCTTATCAACCGTTACCAGTGCATAGACTAAATCCCCATAGCGGCTTTCAACCTTTAGAAAATACTCTCCCTCAACAAGATCATTCATTTCACTACCTATATAGGTAATGCATGCACCATAGTATCTCTTATCAAGGATCATGGCTACAGGTAGAACCACCAATCCCCTAGCACCATGGTCGGCAAGTACTAGATATCCCCTCTCACGATAAAAACTAAGATCTATTCTATCCGTTAAGACTGGTTCACTCAATCTTACATAATCAGATGTGATCTCATAGAATTTTCCACTAACAATCCTAGACACGATCTTTAGAACTCCATACTCGATCAATAGTGGCTCTCTTAAAAAGATCTTATCACCAGATATGCCAATAATCAATTCCTCAACTCTACTAAGAATCTTATATGCTCTCCTAGAAAGCACTTGAGCAAGTATAATTATGAAC
>CAZVHC010000046.1:0-5620 GCA_964627005.1 uncultured Desulfurococcaceae archaeon | reverse complement strand
ACTAAGAATCTTATATGCTCTCCTAGAAAGCACTTGAGCAAGTATAATTATGAACAAGGCCAAAATAACCTAGTTCTTGTGGTGCATCAGTATAGAATCCAGCATAAACCAGTACTGATAGGATAGATGTAGAAGTTATGATTGCTAGGAACAGTCTAAAACGAGATCTCCTACTAACTACTTTAACAATTCTCAAAATCTCCCACCACATAAACCTTTCATAAACTATCTATCAATATATCCTAGATAACTTATTTGTTAAACATACCATAAATTATTAGTGGGTACATGGAATTACTCTTCCTGATACAGAATAGTAGAAAATATCAGTATTAATAGCAAAAACAATATTTCATTATAGATACCATCACAATCTATTTTCACCATTCTCGCATATATGCTCCAGAACCTGATTAGCCGTTTCTATTAGAGACTCCTCAAAACCTTTGTCATCTAGCACTATAAACAATGGTGTATTTGTTTCCTTACTAATAGTGAGCCTTGCTGTAATACCCTTACTATATAGAATGTCTAAAAACGCTTGTAATTCAGTCCTAAACTTATTATCTTCCATTACATACTTTCTTAGATAGTCCATGTATCTATTGTCAACAGATGCTTTATAGATGATGAAAATTTTATATAACGCATTTATGACTTCAATAGGATGAACGGACTTAAATAACTTAGCTATATTCTCTATCACATAACCTGATACACTGTATTCATGGTACAAGTAAACACCCTTACTAGAATAGGCTGGAATATATATCGCTAAACCTATACGTGAAAGATCCCTTAGCAACATTAAACAATTGTCATGGAATACCTTAAACGTATTTATGGAGCATGCCAACCAATACTTAAAATCATCACCCACACATATAGCTTCATTAACTGGTTCATCTTTCACCCTTAAATGTTTCACGGAACTATTAGATATAATATATTTGAGTAATCCAATAAACTCCTTAGAATAATTAGTCATGATATTCATTATTAAGTCTCTGTTATTATTAATCAAGTAATTCATATACTCTCTAGATACTCTAATACCTTCCTCCCTTAAGCTAAGAAACCATACTCTACCAGACAGATCAACAAATTTCTTAACCTCTTCCAAACCAATACGTCTTTGTCTAAAGTCACTCCATATATCTTTATAAACACTATATTTACCCTTAGCATAATTACTTATTAATTTTAGCGAAACAAGTATCTTTATAAGTTTTTCTGAGGCATCATAAAGATTAGTGCATCATATCTTCTCATAAGCTCCTCCATGACAAACTTTATAGGGTAGCTCATCAGCCAGATATATGTCTTTTAGTATCTCTAGAGCTTTCTCTGGATTGAATCCGTAGTTAGAAATAGTCTCTCTGAACTGATCTATGTTCATGATTTTTCACCACAGTATACTTTTCTTTCAATATATCTTTTATTATTTCTTCCCAATAAGTTTTTATAAAATATAGTATTTCCTTATCAATGTTATTCTGTATAGCCCATTGAATAAAATCCTTATATTCTCTATATTCTTTTTGCTTTATTCTATCCAGGGCTGAATGTAGATCGACTAGTTTAGCACCTATTTCACCATATATGCAATAGGCTACTTGCTTGACAAGAGGACTTCTATTATTCCTAATAGTTCTCCAATCATGTACTACTCCAATAACCTTAAATCCCATGTGTATAAGTGAAATCAAATAAGCAACTTCCATACACTGTCTCTGCTTATTTGATCGTATTCTAGACTTTATCCATGCATAATCCTTCTCAGAAAAATATTTGTCCGGAAAGTCTATCAGTAAGTTAATGTCATTAACTAGGTTATCCCAGTACGAATGATCTCTTTGAACACTATACTTTTCTCTTATGAATCTTAAAGCATATTTTCTATGAATACCCCATTTAGGCATAACTATCTTTCCTCAAGACCTATATCATTTTATTTACCTCCACGGTTATTTAAAAAATAAGCATAGACATCCTTAGAGGCTATATAAGTGCTGAAGATACTCTTAGACCATAGGTTATACAATCCCAGATAATTTCAACATACTCATATCCCTAAATACCAAGCCTTTTACATAAATATTTTAGATACTAGTGATAAACATTCACATCATAGTCTCCAGATCAAGAGTAGGCTTTGACGTAATATTTTTAATAGTTTCTGGAGATTGTTCAAAGCCTTATCCCGTAGTATATCATTAATTAATGGGATCGAGGATAGTGTGTTGGCTGATTTCTTAAATAGATTTTGTAAAACATATAGTATATAGGTTAGAGGGCTCCCCCATGGGTGCTGTATCATTGAGTAATGAGAAGAGGTATAAGGTTATTAAGGTACTTGTTTGTGTAGCAGTTGCTGGTGTATTGTTTATTACTGGTGTGTATTATGGATATAGGCTATTGTTTATTCCAGGTGCTTTCTTTGATTGGCTTCCACTACCAATGGGGTGGATGAGGCTTGGAGGGGGATCTAGGACTAGGAGAGCTGGGTTAGTACATGGTATTGTGACTATTGTAGCGTATGTATTTGGTATACTATGGTTTATCCATGCCTGCATATATGGTATTGATACTGGTCTAGTCTTCCTTGAGATATGGTTTTTAGCAGTACTACTTGGTGCTTATACCACTGCTGAAGCATTAATTGAGGGGAGATAGTATCATCTTGGTATTAAACACTACTTGAACAAATGTTTTTTGTACTGTATTGGCTTGGTACCGTGGATCTATTTTGTGGTTTCTAGTTTTACCTCGGTATGTACGTCTTTGTGTAATGGGATATCTATGATTAGTTTGAGCAGGGCTTCTACACCATTGAATCCTGCTATGAGTGGCTTTAGGCCTAGGTGTTTAGCTAGTATTCTGGGGCTAGAGAATTTTAGGGGGAATACTATGACTACCTGGTCACCCGGGTATATTGGATAGTTGAAGTTTATCTGATCACTTGTCCTAGCAATTACCATGTTGATGTATCTACGCCCGGATTTTCCTCCGGGTACCCAGATCTCTAGACGTGCTGATCGGGCTTTACCTGTTTTCTGTAGTACTAGGTTTCCATAGAATCCCTTGTTATCTACATTGACTACTGCATAGGCTGAGTCTCCATAGCTTGTACGTGCTGATAATGTGTATTGTCTCTTGGCTAACCTATTCATCTCGTTACCTAGGTAGACAATGCATATGTCACGGTACCTCTCATCAACTATTCTAGCAACTGGTAATAAGGCATAGCCTGCAGCATCCCCTGCAACAGCCACCATATAGCCTTTCTCACGGTAGAAGCCTAGGTCTATAGTATCCGTAGATACTGGTTCCGATAAGCTCCTATAATCATAGTCAACAACATATGATGTTGACCTACCCGTGGATACCCATTTACCACTGGTCTCCAGTAAGCCATACTCCAGTAGTACATGATCCCTTAGGATAAGCCTATCACCAGACAAGCCCTCAATAACCTCTACAAAGCTATTAACTAGCCTAGATGCTCTCCTATATGATGTATAGAAGTATAGTCCAAGAGATAATGGTATCAATAGGAATAATACTGCTACATATACAAGCATCATATCATGAACAATACACAGCCCTATAAATATCACCATAGAGAACATGATAACTGATGAAAACATAAGCAATAAGGCCATATAACCATGACTCCTAGGAACAATCTTCACTATCCTCATCCACCATCACCATATCAACAACTACATTAATAGATGAAGATAGTATTTAAGCATTAATATATGTATACTTAACTCTAACTTCATATCTTAGTAAAAAGTACATCACGATCACAGATCTTCTAGATAAGTGATCTATATTCCTTAACATATATCATATAATATTTTTACTTCCCTAAGGTTCTCCTTAAGTCCTATGATAAGTACGTTTTTGTACAGCTTATTAAGTCCTAATAGACTTATTGTCTCCCTTATAAACAATAGATCATCACTATTATAGCTACCATAGACAAGTAAGCCATTAGCCTCTCTAACTCCCTCCCTTAATCTCAATTCCTCATAGTAGGCCTTTAACTGCATTGGACCTTGTCTTGTACTTGTTGATGTCTTTACTTCACCTATAAGTGGTATAGTGTTTTTACAGTATATATCCGGCCTTAAACCATGATCTATTGCATAATCAGATCTACAGTCAATATAGCCTAGCTCTCTCCTAACATACCTAATTGCCTGTTTCAAAACAATATTATGCCTCTTTATAGCTGAACCAAGTCTCCTCCGATCAATGGGTTCCTTAAGAATCATATAGTCCTTATCCGTAAATAACCCGCTATACCCCTTTATAGATCTACCGATTCTACATATCTCTCTCAATGGGCATGTCCAACAATGTGAGAAGTCAATATTCCTAAGACATATACCTAGTAATGCTGGTCTTGATAATACGAAATCATATTTAATAGGATCATCTGGGTTTATCCTCTTTAGAACATTATTAACCATTCTAAGACTCCTAATAGAATTTACCCTAAGATCTTTCCCAAAGAATAAGCGTCCAGCAACACGGGCTATTTCTAGCCCTAGGGGTATCTTCAACTTACTCTTGTCAATACTTTTCCAAAGCCCTAGATCAGGGTATTCATCTCTAACAACCCATCTCAGGAATAAGTTAATCCTTTTTAAAGGAGATTTAAGGTTAGGCCTTGGTAATATATTCTTAACCCTTCTAATCTCGACTTGGGTCATTTGACTAGTATACCTAGATAACTCTTTCCATAATGCTTCAGCAATAGCTAGATCCGGATCTCTGGAACTAGAGGCTATAGATTCCAAGTCAAGATTTGAGAGAACCCTTATAATCCATGGTACAGCATTACCACATGGATCAAATCTATGGAAATATCCTTCACTCCTCAATAACTCATAAAAAATATCCTTAAATACACTTTTATCCATAAGATCCCATATCCTACATCCCATTCTCTCCATTATATCGATCAATTCTATGAAACGAGTTTTTAGAGAACCTACTCTCATTTGAAAATCATATATCGCCGACAGGAATGCTATTACCTCTATCTCCTCATTACTAGCTGAAGGATATTTTCCTTTATAGTAATAAGGTATATACAACATTGAAGTATCTAGGTATCTCTCTGAAAACACTAAATACAGGTTATTAAGTACACTTTTATACATAGCAATACTTGGATCGAATAACATAGTCAAATACACCTATGATAAAGCATAAGCATTAGAGTTTAAAATACCTATGGTTAATACGGAACTAAGTTTTATGATATCAAGTAATTAGTGTTTAGATAAGTTATTCTACAGATAACATAGTAGATACCTAAATGGTAGAGATGAAATCCAATGGAGTCGTAGAGAAGATCCCTTTCATTTAGTCAAGGTATATTAGGTTTATCAGGTCAGATCTTATACTAGGGGTATATCAAGATGTTAGGACATGAGTATAGAACACGTATTGGTACAAGATTTTATGATAGAGAGAAAGAGATGAGGTTTCTGGTAAATAAAGTAAAACATGGTTCCTTCATTGTTTTATGGGGGCCTAAGAATGTTGGTAAGTCTGAGCTTTTGAGGTTTTTGTCTTTTATTCTTAAGGATAGTGGTTG
>CAZVHC010000045.1:9540-13298 GCA_964627005.1 uncultured Desulfurococcaceae archaeon | reverse complement strand
GGTTCTTAAACCATATTCATTTCCCTATGATGTTTTGGAATGTATAGCCTAGTAATTGGGTTATGATGTAATAGACTAGCTATTGGAGGGTGCTTGTCCATAATCATTAGCATATTATGTATTGCCTTTGAATATATTTAATGGAGTATGTTATTTTTCTTCTCATAAACGATCTTGTTTATTTAGTACAGCTATACTAATAATCTAGCCAACCAGTAGTTATTATATGGTGCTTATATGAGCGGTGAATACCGTTTCCCGTCCTAGGTCATTGTAGGTCTCGGTAGGACGGTTCATCACGGTTTCTCTCCACCAGAGGCTTCTTAGCCCCCAGCGGAGGTCACCAAGTATTTATTACTCTAGTAAAGTTTATAGGTGTTTCGGATATATATCCTAATCGAGTGAGGTAAATGAATCTACCTAAATATATTACTATAGCTATGGATTTTCATGTCAATGATGATTATGCTAGAAACGTTCTATCAACTGCTTGGCTATCTAAACTAGTTGCCCATAGAGTGATAAGCTTGATTAAGGAGAATGAATTAGTAACTGATTTATCGGAATACAGGTTCCTTAAGGTATTAAGGAGTAAATGTTATGATATACTACCTAACCGTAGGTATGTAGATGGAATACTAAAGCTGATTTACTCTACACTTAAATCAGCTAAAGCTCTCAAAGTAAACATAAAAGATATAGAGTTAAAGCAATGGCTACTATTCCAAAGCGATGGTGAACGGGGTTATGCTAGAGGAAACATGAATATAAGATTCATTGATATGCATCATGTAAGAGTCCTAACAATAGGGTACGATAAGAGAACAAGATATATTGAGCTAGAAGTCTCTACTCCTAAGGGATGGAAGAAGCTTATTGAAGTCCTAGTTAATAGAGCTAGTAGAGGGATGATTGGTTATCCAGCTAGAGTAGTTATTAGAGACTATGGTATAGGCAAGAATGGTCTACACGTTCACGGTGAAGTGCAAATAATGATACCTTACAGCTTGTATATAGAGGTTATGAGGAGATACGCTAAGCCTAGGGGAAGCAATATTGCGGGAGTAGACGTTAATGTTGATAGATTGGATGCTGTAGTAATAGATGAATATGGAAACCTATTGTCGTATAGGACTTTCTGGATAAGGAACACTACATTTATGGGTGTTAGAAGGAAACGGGCATGGAGTCTTATAGGGGAGCAGATACATGCTCTTCTTAAGTGGCTCTACAGCCAAGGAGTTTCAACAATTGGTTTGGAGAATCCAGAGATAATAGGTTACCTAAGATACTACTGGATAAGAAATGGGGAGAGAAAGGGGAGAAAGTGGAACTGGAAGGTCTCAATGTTCCGAAACTCAATAATAGAGAAAATAACATGGAAAGCACCACTATACTCAATAAAGACAGTTTATATTAATCCTAGAAACACTAGTAAAGAAGGTATAAAGATAGGTAAAAAACTAGGACTAGATAGGCATTTGGGTTCAGCATATATTATAGCAAAAAGAACACTAAAACATATATATCAACATTAAAAGACCTACACAGACCTATAAAAACCTTCACTCTGAAAACTACTCAACACCCGTCTTTACTGAGGAAGAGGGCTTTTAATGCATTGAAATGGGCTGAAAGAGCCTTTATGGAGGGTGATTATGATACAGCTCTTCGTGAGGGAGAGTATGCTGTCCAGCTATATATTAAATCTCTTATCTACAGGGTGATTGGTGAAGAGGTTAGAGGCCATAATATACGTGAGCTCCTAGGGATCCTTGCATCTGCTCTGTTAGAGGAGGGTTTGGAGGAGTATTCTAGGCAGGTTATAGACTATGTTGGGAGGAATAGGAGGAAGCTCATAGAGTTATCAGATGCTCATACAAGAGCTACATATGGCTTATTTGAGTATGGGAGGAGGGAGGCAGAACTATTATTAAATACTGTGAAAGAGGTAATCAATCTATTGAAAGGGATTGAGGAGAATGTATTCAGGAGAAAAACCTTGGAGAAGACTACAGATACTACATAAGTGCCTTGAGCTACTAGATAAGATCGTATATACTATTAAGAAGCTTTACCCTAGTGCAAATGTTTATTTGATAGGTGGAGCTGCTGAAGATAGACTTACAGTAAATAGTGATATTGATATAGTGGTTCTATTTAGGAAGAAACTAAATAATAGTGAAAGAGTAGAGATCCTAGATAATATATGGGGGGAACTTGAGAAGGAAATACCAATGTACTATCCACTCCATATAATAGTACTTGGAGAAAATGAATTCCATAAGCTTAAAGGTTTAAAGAGGAAACTAGCCTAGCCACCCTAAAACACAATCTCCACTATTAGCCTCCAGTAGACAATGATCTATTATTGATAAGAAGAAACACTTTTAGTAAATAGGGTATTATGGAGGGGAAAGTTCCTCTAGAGGCTCTTGAGCCAATAGTATCCGGATGCTCACTACTAATGATGCTAGAGAAGGCAGGGTGCAGGATGTCTAATGATTTGATCGGGTTATTATGCATGTTTATTCTAGCACCCGAAGCCACTAATACTGATAAGCTAAGTGATGCCCTAGCTATTCTAGTTGCTAACCTAGCTGGTTATGCATATACATTCCCACAAGCGTCTCTCTATACACGAGTGTTAGCTGGTTATATTATCCAAGCCTTATCTAATGATGATAGTTTATTGAGGGAAAGCCTAGAATTCCTTAGATCACTTGCTAGCCGTGAGCCTGGTGATACGGGTTCTAAGCTTATAAGGAGATATGTTGAAACATACACTAGATGCCTAGACAATAAATTAGAGCCTAGAACATGCCTAAAAGAATCTATTGCTTCACTAGTTAAACTATGGTTCTACACGTATTAGCGATACTTTATCCTATTATACCTACTAAATATCCTAGCTATACACTTGTTAATGCTAGTGTCTATTCTAGGCTATGGGTCTTGGAAGCAATAGTCTATACTGGTTAGAGATTTAATGGGTATTTTAGGGATGTGCATCTATAGTTAACCATGATCTAATGTTGTTCTAATGATATCCATGGGTATCTCTAGATCTATTTATCATCATAGTATATGTACTATTGAGGGGTATGGTGTAGTTGTTGGGTATGGTAGTGTGTCTTGGTGATGTTGTAGTGGTTGTCCATGATATGGTGTTTATGGTATTATGTGGGTACCGTTTTATCCCTCTGTATACAATGTTTTAACTTGGTGTAGGTGTTGGGTACAGCTATTGTTGTCCGTGGTAGGTTGGCTCAACGTGTCCGGGAGGAGGCTGCAAAGAGGGGTGTTAGTGTTGATGAGTATCTTGCCGAGCTATTAAGCCGTGATCTCGATCCAAGAGATAGGGCTTTAGAGTATATTAGGGTTGCTGAAAGCCTAGTGGAGGAGGCCCGTGAGGAACTCGATAAGGATAATGCTCGGCAGGCTGCTGAGAAGCTCTGGGGTGCTACAGCTCTAGCTGTTAAAGCCTATGCTTACTGGAGAGAGGGGAGGAGGCTGAGTAGCCATAGGGAGCTATGGGAGTACAAGAGGATTCTAGAAGATGAACTTGGGAAATGGGTTTATGAGGTATGGGCTATTGCACAGAGTATGCATATATGCTTCTACGAAGGCTGGTGCACGAAGAGAGATGTAGAGACCGCAGTAAAGTATGTAGAGAAACTAGTTATGGAGATAGCTTCTAGGATTAAAGAATAAATAAAAACTACAACTCCAGAACCAAATATTATCCAGAATAACCA
>CAZVHC010000045.1:0-9440 GCA_964627005.1 uncultured Desulfurococcaceae archaeon | reverse complement strand
AATGTGATATAGGCTTTACCATGGGTGCTCCCGGCTATATGCTATTTAACCTCTACACCCTATTGTTCTCATGTGGGTGTGTTTTAATGGGTTTTATTGATAGGCTCCGGGAGGATATAGGTGTTCTCAAGCGTAGGCGTAACGCTATCATACTTGCCCATAACTATATGCCTCCAGAGGTTCAGGATATTGCTGACTATGTTGGTGATAGTCTAGAGCTTGCAAAGAAGGCTCTTGAGACAAGTGCTGACGTAATAGTTTTTGCTGGTGTATCCTTTATGGCTGATATAGCCGCTATACTCAACCCGGACAAGATCGTTTTACACCCGGAGCCATGTTCACGATGTGTACTAGCTGATATGCTTACAAAGGATCATGTTATGAGGGCTCGTGAAGAATATCCGGGTGCACCACTGGTTCTATACATAAACTCTCCCACTGAACTCAAGGTTTATGCAGACTATATAGTCACTAGCTCATCAGCATCAAAACTAGTATCAAAACTGGACAATGAGACAATATTGTTTGGCCCGGATAGGAATCTAGCAGATCATGTTGCTAGGGAGACTGGTAAGGAGGTAGTAGCTGTACCACCACATGGTAACTGCCCGGTACACCAGTATCTACTTGGCGAGTACCATGTTAGGAGGGCCTTGGAAGAGCATCCGGGTGCTAAGCTTATAGTTCATCCAGAGACTCCATCTAGTGTACGTGGGATGGCTGACTATATTGGTAGTACTAGTCAAATGCTAAAGGCCATAGGATCTATTGAGGCCTCTGAGTATTTGATTGGTACTGAGGAGGGGCTTGTCTATAGGGCTAGGAAGCTATACCCGGATAAAAAGATCTATCCAGTTAACCCCCAAGCTATATGTATTGATATGAAAAAGATCAATCTACTCAATATTAGGTGTAGTCTTGAGAATCTAAAGCCACGTGTAGAAATTGATCCAGTGGTTGCACGTAGGGTTAGGGAAGTTATGGAGGAGTCTCTAAGGATTATTGGTGGATAGAAGTTGATCGGCCATAGGCTCTACATGATGTTCCTTGAGTGGTTACGTGAGGATATTCCATACTGGGATCTTACTAGTGAAGCTATTGTTGATAATAGGAGTTGGGGCCGGGCAGTTGTAAAGGCTAATACAAGGCTCTATAGTGGCTGTATAGGGGTTATAGCCGATCTCCTGGATAGGCTGGGGTTCCATGTAAGGGAGGCCGTGGAGGATAGGGTTTGGGTTGAGAAGGGCTCTAACCTAATCGTGTTTGAGGGCCGTGTCAAGGATATACTCTATATTGAGCGTACACTCCTTAATCTAATGGCTTACATGTTAGGTGTATCAACTACTACTAGGTTATTCCTTGAGAGAGCACGTAGTATTAACCCACGTATAAGAGTTGCTGCTACACGTAAGACTCCTCCTGGTTTAAGGCTTGTTGCTAAATTGGCTGTTGAGTGTGGTGGTGGGGATACTCATAGGCTTTGTCTTAGTGATGCCTACCTCATTAAGGATAACCATATTGTTGTTGCTGGTGATGTTGTTGAGGCTATTCGTAGGGTTAGGGAGAAGGCTAGTTTTGTACATAGGATCGAGGTTGAGGTTGAGGGTGTAGATGATGGTATTCGGGCTGTTCGGGAGGGTGTTGATATTGTTATGCTTGATAACATGGATCCCGGTTCTATCCGGGAGTTCATAAGGGAGCTTGAGAGGATTGGCCTACGTGATCGTGTGGTTGTTGAGGCTAGTGGAGGTATTAACCTAGAGAATATAGTTGAATACGCTGGTACGGGTGTTGATGTTATAAGTTCTAGCGTAATAACTATGAACCCGGTCAAGATAGATATTAGCTTGGATATAGTGGGGGTTGAGTGTAGGTGAAGAGTGTAGCTATTATTGGCTGTGGAGCTATATGCAGTGAGCTAGTTAGGGGCTTTAGTGAAGGGATTATAGGCTGTAAACTTATTGGTCTCTACGACATATATCCTGAGAAATGTAGGGATCTCGTTAAAAAGTATGGTTTAGGAGATGTAGTTGTAGCTAGTAGTATTAAGGAGCTCCTCGATCTAGGCCCGGATATCATTGTTGAGGCTGCTAGCCCAGATGCAGTTAAGGAGTATGCTCTAGAGATAGTTTCTAGAGGCATTGACCTTGTTGTTCTTAGTGTTGGTGCACTCCTTGATAAGGACTTTATGGAGAGGCTTAGGGATGCCCTAGAGAAGAGTGGATCGAGGATTATCATACCAAGTGGTGCTATAGCAGGATTAGACGCTATTAAGGCTTTAAGGCTTGTAGGAATAGATCGTGTGGTTCTTAGGACTAGGAAGCCCCCATCCTCACTAAAGTCTAAAGCAAACATAGACTTAGAAGGGATTAGTGAGCCCACGGTAGTGTTTAGTGGAGACTCCTACCGGGCTGTCCGTGAATTCCCAGTAAACATTAATGTATCAGCTACACTAACAATTGCATCCGGCTCCCCAGTCCATGTAGAGATAATAGCTGATCCCATGGTGGATAAGAACATACATGAGATCGAGGTATACTCGAGAGCTAGCCATATAAGGATCACGGTAGAGAATATGCCTTCACCAAGTAATCCAAGGACAAGCTACCTAGCAGCACTATCAGCCCTCAACACCCTAAAGACACTATGTAGTATGGATAAAATAGTTATAATATAGCTACAAACACCATATTATAGCTACACAATTAGTTGAGAACTCAAAGAAGCTATTCCTTCCATAATGTTGAGGCTATCATGTACTTAGGATATTTTACTAGGATTTATAACAAATATATACAGGTGTACTGGAGTAGGGGAGCTATTTATGGGCCATATATGGGTTAGAACAAGGATCGGTAGACCGGATAAGTCTAAGGTTATTGAGGTTAATGGACTTGTTGATACTGGTGCTACATTAACAGTTATTCCACGTAAGATAGCTGAGGAGCTAGGTCTTGAGGTTACTGGTAAATCTTATGTTGAGACAGGTGCTGGTAGACTTTTAATGGAGCGTAGTAGAGTCTTTATTGAGATTATGGGTGAGAGTGAGATCGTCCCTGTCCTTATATCTGATATTATTGATAAGGTTCTTATTGGTGGATCTACTCTTGAAGTCCTTGGCCTACAAGTTGATCCAATTACTGGTAAGTTGAAGAAATGGGCAATACTATTATACTAAACTATTTATTAAATCATTGTCTATCACTTATTCTAAACAATACCTAACAGATAAATAGTGGACTAGGATATCGATCTTAAACCTAAAATGCTAAAAGTACTGGTGGAAAAGAGGTTAAGAAGAGCTAGAAATAGAGGACATCATTTTTGAACCATATGTGAAATAGTGTACTAGATATAGCTATAAAAAGCTATACATGTCCTTTAAGACTAATATCTACATGGATGAACCCTCGACCATCAGAGGGCTTAACCCTCTGGGGAATGAGATTGGGGTGGAGATTGTCCATTTTCTATAAAACCCGTTTTAGCGGTAACCTTGATCTAGTATCTTTAAGTCTTTTCCCATGTTCCTCGATTTGTATTCTAGTATATGCTACTAGTGTATCAGCAATACCTAGTAAAACGTTCATTATAGAGGGATGGAGTCCATGATCTCTAGTATAGCCCTATGTCTTCTAAAAGCACCTTCAGCTATGACCGTAGATGCTTTAAGTTTATCTTTAACTATATTAATTAAGTAATCATCAACAATAGCAATAAAGACTCTATCACTTATTTTCTCGACACGGTCTAGAAGAACCCCTAGATGTCTAGTCACATCAACGCCTAATAAGATATTCCTATTTTAACGAGAGACTTAACCACATTAAGTGCCTTAGGAAAATATATTGCCCGTTCATATCTACTAATGAAGTTTTACATGCTTAAATGTATCGATATAATCTTGATAACTCATATGCAGCATCAGTTAAGGATATAATTGAGTATAGAGCAATTCTCCTACCCCTCTATGATCAATAGCTACCAATAAATTCCTCCCCCCTATACTCTATGACTAGATCCTCCTAATTCTAAATTTAAAGGCAAATATAAGAGTTAATCCTAAATAATAATATCCATCTCTAATAGCATAAGCTAAGAAAATTCCCTTTAGAGATCAATTACTAGATTTAGAAAAAGTTACTAGCTACTAGAATTCCCAAATATATCCTTAGACAATAATTAAAAATACTGATAAAATTAGTTTAAGATTAAATTATCTATAGCATATATGATATTAATATTATTGGGATAAACAATTTCTCTATAAAATATTAGTGATTTCCCTATGGTCTAGTTTAATTGACTATCTTGTCTAGAACTCTAGAAATATATCTAGTTTATACTCAAGTAGCACCTTGGTGAACAGGTATGGAGTCTTATGAAACCTTTGAGGCAATAGCTCATCTCCTGAGAATTAAGATACTGAAGCTACTTGCAGAGAGGCCTATGAGTTTTTCAGAGTTGAAGAGGGAGCTTAGGATTAAGAGTAGTGGTAAACTATATTTTCACCTAAAGAAACTTGGTAATCTCATAACATTAAATAGTGAAGGTAAATACACCTTAACTAGAGAGGGTTATGCAGCATTACATGCAATAACTACTATTAAAAAGTATGGATGGCAGAAAAGAGCCTATATCCTAAGTACTATAGTATATGTTATAGTAGTTGCTTTTACGCTATCAAAGATTCTATGGGAGGAGGCTAAACCAGTATATTTGGTAGTGCTAGTGCTTGTGACTCTATGGTTTATCTTCTACAGTTACTGGTCTATTGTAAAGAGAAACATTTTCCGGGTATACTAGTAGCCTTGGTGATGAGTGATGGTGGAATGGGTTATTGAAAATGAGGATCTAGTTAAAGTATTTTTATTTATGCCTCGACAACCTGTAGCATATCCTCTTTACTAAGCTTTGTTACCGTAAAGTATTTTGTAGAGATCTTTCGGAGGCTCTTGTTATCACCCATGATCATTACTGTTATTAGCCGTGCTTTAGACTTCTTAAGGTTATAGGTTACTAGTTGCTCGGCTATACGGTCTACACCATCAGTTATGAGCACTATATCACTTGTCTCCCGGACAACACCACTACGTATATCGTTTGTAGCTAGTATGATCGCCCGTGATATATCTGTGCCCCCACTACCCTTTACACGTGCTATGT
Organism: uncultured Desulfurococcaceae archaeon; assembly: GCA_964627005.1. Classification (GTDB taxonomy): domain Archaea; phylum Thermoproteota; class Thermoprotei_A; order Sulfolobales; family Desulfurococcaceae; genus CAZHDB01. The sequence goes on along the minus strand of CAZVHC010000045.1, from coordinate 4,274 downwards.
ACTCTAGTAGCTTTAGTACTTGTTTAGCCTTAGGCTTCCTATCGATCTTAGCTAGTGGATAGGGTACGCTATCGAAGAATCTAAAGTAGAATTCACGATGCTCCTTAACAGCTCTCATATAGAGACTAAGTACTACTGCTTTAGCCCATGTCATCTTAATACCATCCATACTACCAGACTTATCTAAGAGACAATAGAGCGGTCCTAGGCTCTGTGTTAGTACCTTCTGGTATAGCAGTAGCTTACCCTCCATTAGCCTTAGGTAGAATAGCTCATCTGGTAGGGCAAGTGTTGATGTAACGATCCTTTCTATATCCTTGCCCACCTCATAACCCATGATCTCTCCATGCTTATACCGGTGTTTCTTACGTGATATATTAATTGTCCACGGCTTGATCCCCATGAGTAGCTCAAGTACCTTCCTAACCTCAGTATTCCTTGCAAGTTTTATGAGCTGTGGAGCATATTCTTCATAAGCCATCATACTAACATTTCCGGGTTGCTGGCCCTCAACAAGGTTCCGTAGCTTCTTGACATTCTCAACATCACTCAATGCATTAGCCATAGCCTTCTCAACACTTCTCCTAATATCCCTCTCGATCTCCTCACTAACCTCACTCTTCCCGGGCCCTCTGTGGAGCTTATGGGCTTCCTTCTTGAGCCTATCGAGTAGGCTTTGAAGTTCTGTAATGAATACGCTTGCAGCAACACTACTCAATAGGTTATCGGCTACAGTACGGCTACGTAGATCGTGTATGTATGCTGATTTAAGCATTGAATCAATTATCTTGTAATCCATGATCTTTTTACGGGGTATCTTCCCGGGATCATCTAGTATAGGGTATGGTAGGTAGAATGTATAGAATACATCAATAGCCATATAGGTGTCTAGATCAATTTTCTTCTTATCGGATAAGATACTCACTAGCCTCAAAACCTTTGATCCACGGTACTTGACAACAGGATCACTATAGTTTATACTCCTAAGTACACCACGATCAACTTTCTCAAAATAACCATAGTAACCATACATACCTAGGGACAAGACTATCCGTCCCTACCTACTATATACCTAGTTTCCTCCTAATCAATGTAATTACATCGCCGATCTCGGCTAGTACATCGAGTGCTCTTCTACGTATAACCTCATCACTAGTCTCTTCAGCAATCCTACGTACCTTATCCCTTACAGACTCAAAGCTACGTAGGTAATCGACTAGCCTTGGCTCAAACTCAGTAATACCCATGATGTACTGTTTAGCCTCCCTTACATTAGCCTCGATCTCCGCTAGCTCCCTTAGATATTTCTCAGAAGCCTTGATCTCATCCATCAGTATAGCTGTTACTTGCTCAGCCTCCTCACGATCCCTTGGAGCAACAATCTTTAGGACAAGTAGATCATCTTCTGTAGCAACCATACGCTCCTCTAGTAGGGCTGATGCAGCTATTGCTTTCAAAGCCTTGCCCTTCCTACGATCAGTAATGTGTATACCGTGATCCTCTAGTATAGCGTATAGCTTGACAAGTTTCTCCTTGATCTTGGAGAGATCAACCTCGAATAAAAGCTTGTTAAGACTACGTATATGATCCATTGAGAGTATGGGTTCAGCCCTCGTGTAGAAACCAGCCTCAATATTCCATACAGCATCTAGGAGCTCCATCCACTTATCCTCACTAACTGGTTTCACAAAATGACGGTATAGAAAACGATCATAGAGAGCTTGTAGCTCTGGTTCATCCGGCACCTGGTTGCTAGCAGCAATCATTGTCCACAGAGGCACCTTGATCTCGCTGTAGCCGTCGTAGAGTATACGTTCATTCATTATTGTTAGGAACATGTTTAGTATAGCTGAGTTAGCATTAAAGATCTCATCTATAAAGGCGATCTCAGCCTCCGGAAGCTTATTAGCGGTGATCCGTACATACACACCCTTCTTCAAAGCATTAATGTCTAGTGGGCCGAAGAGCTCATCGGGTTCTGTAAACTTTGTCAATAAGTATTTGAAGAAACGTGCATTGATCAGTTCTGCTGCACGACGGGCCATCGCCGATTTAGCTGTACCTGGTTCTCCAATTAATACTATGTGCTCACCAGATATGATGGATAAGGCTATTGCACGTGCTTCCTCTTCTCTCCCAACAAATGGTCTACCTAGTTCCTCTACAAACCTATGGGCTAAATGGAGCAGTTCACTAACTCCCCTACTAGCCATGACCATTAACACCTAACTACTAGTATGATACATATTCTGTCCCTTATAGATATTCGCTCCTATACCCCATTAACAATAAGGTAATATGTAAACTAGTATATAATTAATGAAATGCCTTCATTTATGATATCCTTATCTTCACTTCCATCACACCTATTCCTTCTAGGAAAGCATCATTGTGCTATATTTGACCTTAACTTATTATAATTCATCCACGTGGATACTAAGTTAACTAGATATCTAGAAAACTTTTTAACTAAGTTATCTAAGTATATACTCTTGGTGTCTGAAATGTTGGAGCTAGAGTTTAGAAAAGAAGGAATACTTGTAAGGAAGTATGTAGATATGCCATTAGGGGGCAGACAAGAAGTTGTACAAAAAATAAGCTATGAAGAAATAAGAAATGCTAAATTTGAAATGCATGTAGAATCTATAAGAAAAGTAGATGAAGACAACTGTTACAAACTAGTCTTTGAAGTAAGAGATTTTAGATTATTGTCATCTCCAAAGCACCCCAAGAGAATACGTATAAGACTCAGTGAATCATGCTTCAAATATAATCTAATATATATTCGTAAGTATAGAGATCTCTTCCCTAGATATAAAGAACCTTTCATATTAGAAATTGAAGGCATAGGGCCAATAAGGACATACGTCACTAGTGCTCCTAAAGGTACCAAAAAAGGAGATCCAAAAGCAGGCAATTATATACAAAAGGGGCTATATAAATTCTTTAGAAAATATAAAGGGATATTAAAACCGGGTGATGAAATCATAATTGAGATATTGGAACCATACAGGAGATACAAGCTACTGGTTCCCAAAGCCAAAGAGCCTTAAACATAAATAACATTAAATCACTTTTAAGTGCTTATAGATATCAAGCTAAACATTATTAGTTTTCTAAAATTATGTTAACTATATGATAACCATTAACTTAAACCCATAATCATTACCAATAATATAACCAGTATAATAACAAAGATCACTCCAATAGGATTAATCAACGATAATACAATGAACGATATCAAGTATCCTATATCAAACGAAACTAAAAGTCCTAAATCCGTAATTGAATATATAGCTATTGATATTACAAAGCCCAAAATAAGGGTTGCAGCCAGTAAAACATTAAATGGAAGTTCAATATTATAGTTTTTCAGATAGATTCTTATAAGTAACACTAAAAAAGCAACAACTCCTATGGACCCTAATATTGACCTTATATTTAGGTTTATATCCATTATTGCTTATTTCCTGAGAGATAGCTTATATGTTTAGGCTTATTTAGGTCAAATACTACTTTCTCTAAAACCTAAAATAATTATTATATCTTAATACTATATTATTTACTAGCTTATTTTTGTGTTTGATCTTTCAAAATATTTTTAGCAATAATTTATTCATACCATTTATCTAGTTTATTAAGGTATACTATTATTTTTTAATGTATTAAATGGTGACTAGACATGGTCTATAGACTTCCTAGACTGTGTCTGGGATTAAGCTTATTGTTTAAGGTAGTTGTAATAGTGGTATTTTACATTACACTAGTACATATCGCTATACCGTTTGTCCCTACCGCTTCATTCTGTTTAGAATTATAGCAAATTGTGTCTGCGGTAGGGACTTCCACCTCGTCCATAGGGATTTAGGTATCCCTATGGGGTCATGGGTGGCGGTCGAGCCCAACGGTATGGGGCTCCCATCTAAGGGGAGATGCCCTACGGGGCTTGGAGCATGGCTCCCATCACCCCGTAGGGCTTTGAGTAGGAGGTTCCAGCAAGCAACAATATCACGATGCCATAGCTCTCCACCTTTACTACACCTTCCAATCCTTGAGCCATTACTGTAGGTTATTGGCGTATTATGTATTGGACATGTTCTTGACGTGTTTCTTGGGTCTACATAGGTTACTGGTACACCAAGCTCCTCAGCCTTCTCCTCAATAGCCCTCTGAACGCCTCTAAATGATGCTTGAAAGATTCTATGCCTTAGCTGTTTATCCCTTATTCTCTTAATCATGTTCTGGGCTGGCTTCTTACCTAGCTTCTCAAGAAC
>CAZVHC010000044.1:0-14011 GCA_964627005.1 uncultured Desulfurococcaceae archaeon | reverse complement strand
TGTGGTGTATGGGCATGGTTATAGTTAGTGTTACCCCTGAGATCGCTCTTGATGAGCTCTATACATATGCTGGTGGTCTTGGTGTATTGGAGGCCGATAAACTATATACTGCATCCCGGATTGGGCTTGAATACCTAGTACTCTCGATCTTTTACCGTAGAGGCTATGTAGACTATCGTTTTGATGGAGAAACCCCTATACCACTTCCACAGAGGCAGCCTAGGACTGCGTGGAGGGTGCTGGAGCCTGAGGATGAGTTTGCTATTAGTCTACGTGGTGAGGAGGTTATTGTCCGTCCATGGGTTTATGAGCGTGGATCGGCTAAGGCCGTATTGTTTGAGGCCGTATGTCCTAGGTGGGCTCGTGTACTTACTGATCAGGTTTATGTTGAGAATAGTGTTGAGGAGCAATTCCTAAGATATGCTTTCCTAGCAAAGTCTAGTGCATATTATCTCCGGGAGGTTGTGGGGCTTGAGAACATAAGCTTAATCGATCTACAGGAAGCCCATACATCACTACTCCTCCTAGCACTCCCCCTAGAGAACCGGTATCGATTCATCATACATACCCCTGGTCCATGGGGTCATCCAGGGTTTCCGGGAGACTTTATAGCACGTGAATTTGGTAGTTTCCTAGGAGACTATGTTAATTTGACAGAACTAGCCCTAGAACGTGTTGGTGAAGCATTTGTTGTATCACTTAAGCACCGTGATATAATGGCTCATGTATTCCCTAGGCATATGGGTAAGATCAGGGCTGTGACCAACGGTATTGATCTATATAGGTGGATGCATCCAAGGCTACTAAAGGCCTATTATGAGGGGACGCTATCCATTGATCTACTGAGAAGTGTTAAGGAGGAGGCCCGCAGGGAACTTATTGGGTTACTCCAGAGGTACAAGGATAAAGTAGATCCTGGTGATAAACCAGTTATTGTGTGGAGTAGGAGGCTTGCAAGGTATAAGAGACCGGATTTCATAGCACGTTTCATAGAGGATCATCATGACGTAAACGCTTTCTTCATCCTAGGGGGTAAGCCTCATCCAAGGGATAGTGATGGACTAGGTTATGCGAGGTGGTTCCGTAGACTCCACCTTAGATTCAGTAACGTGGTTTACATCCATGACTACGACGTAGTGATCGCTAGGAAGCTCTTCCACTCAATGAACCTATTACTATTCACACCATTCAGTGGATGGGAGGCATGTGGTACAAGCTATATGAAGGCAGGTGTTAATGGTGCACCAGTACTCTCAAGCCGTGATGGAGGTGCACTAGAGGTTATAGAGGATGGTGTCAATAGCTGGTTCTTTGGAGAGGATATAAGGGACTTCATAGACATATACAATGACCCAAGAGCAAACGAGGTCAATGAGAAGGAGTACCGGGAGTTTGAGAAGAAACTCCTAGAGATAATAGATCTATACAACAGCGATCCCGGTAAATACTATGAGGTAGCACTCAATGCAGTAAAGACATTCACTCCAAAGGTAGATATAGCAGTAGCACTAAGGAAATACTATGTCAAGGAATAACTATAGATAAGCCTAGACAATAACGGGAATATTAGCCTTACGTAAAAGCTCACGGAAATCCTCAAGATCGAGTCCGGCAAGCCTTGCAGCTAAACGAATATCACCCTTCTCAATATAAAATACTAGTGCTTCACGGATCCTTGGAGGCTGCCTATTAATAAACTCCCAATTAGCCATCCTCCTACGGATCTCACGGGCCTCAATCTCCTCCTCAATAAGTTCTTTCAAAACCTCCTCTCCAGACAATATCTCCTCACCCTCTCTACAGCCTCCTCATGAGCTTTTCTAGGGAATAAATGTAGAGTATCCCTCATATATTCCTTAAATATAGTATCGGGAGAGCCGCAGTCTACCTTTAAAATACTATATAGTACAGCATTAACTAATAACTCTAGAGATCTCCAGACAACAACATCTCTATACTCATCTACAGATCTAGGTATGTATAGTGCTCCTCTATTCTCTGTAAGTACAACATAACCCCTAGTTCTACCTATTACAAGACATATAGCTTCAGGAAGATCTATTGATGGTAAATGAGGTTTCTCCCTACTAATCTCTATAAGTCTCCTAGCCTCATCGATCTCAAATCTTGATACGGTATAGAGAGATAGATTATCTCGGGCAAGTTCTCTTGAGATCCATGTTATCGTGTCCTCTGACTTGATCTCTCTAAGAACCTCCTCTGGTACAAATACTGTCCTAAATATCTTAAACAATATGTCTCTATACCTATACTTAGACCAGTCTATGAGGAAACATGTATCGGCTATAGTGTATCCCCTATGAGACATTTGGTATCCCTGCCTTTTTCCTGAGTTCATTGAATTCCTCAATTGTCAAACCAGCTATTCGTGAAGCAACATATAGATCTCCTTTCTCAATATAGTAGATTAACGCTTCCCTAAGCCTTGGTGGTTGTTTATTTATGAATTCCCAGTTAGCCATTCTCCTACGGATCTCACGGGCCTCCTCCTCACTACCTATATACTCTATGACTACATATTCCCTGGGCAAGGTATCACCTACTCTATCTAGTTACGATTTACTTCTTATGGTCTATTAAGTATAGATGTCTACCGTGTAAACCATGGTTAATGGGTTTCCTATGGACACTATATACTGTGTTTATGGGAATTGTTTTTAATCTAGAAACCCGGGATCATATTATATCGGCGGTTGATATGGATGCTCCAACACTAGGCTATAATCGTGTTATTGAGACTATGCTTGGTGAGAAAGCATTTGCATATATTGCTAGGGGACGTGAGCTAGCTCGGAAGGGCTATAAAGTATATAGTCTAGGTATTGGACAACCAGATCTACCTACACCAGACCATATTATAGAGGCTGGGATAAAGGCTCTGAGGGAAAAGTATACAAGGTATACAGAGACACCCGGAATACCGGAGCTAAGGGAAGCTATAGCCGAGTACCTTAACACGAGATATGGTAGTGATGTAAGGCCATCAGAAGTGATAGTCACACCAGGTACTAAGGGAGCTATATTCCTAGCACTACTCTCATACCTAAGGCCTGGCGATGAGATAATTATTCCAGAGCCTAGCTACCCAGCATACTCAGAGATCTCTAAGATAATAGGTGTTAGGAGGAAATTCATACCACTCAAATGGCTTGGCCCAGAGAAGGGGTTTGCACTACCGATTGAGGAGATCCGTGAAGCTATTACTGAGAGGACAAGGCTTATAGTTATAAATAACCCCCATAACCCAACTGGTGGATTGTTTAGTCCTAAGCAGCTTGACGAGATTATGGAGATTGCACGGGAGCACAGGATCATGGTCTTGGTTGACGAGATCTATGATAACTTTGTATACGATAATGCAGAGTATAAGTCTATGATAAGCTATGAGGACTGGAGAGACTATATACTCTACACCAATGGGTTCTCAAAAACATTCTCCATGACAGGATGGAGGCTAGGCTACCTAGTGGTGAGGGAGGAGGTTGCTAAACACCTACCAAAACTAGCCGTTAACATCTGGGGCTGTCCAGTAAGCTTTGGACAGAAGGCAGCCATAGAGGCTCTACGTGGAGACTGGACACCTATCAGGGAGATGATAAAGCTCTTCCAGAAGAGACGTGATCTACTGGTTGATAAGCTTAGAGAAATACCGGGATTTGAGGTTTGGAGGAGTCGTGGAGCATTCTATGTATTCCCTCGTGTAAGGAAGCTACTTGATGAGATCGGTATGGATGCTGATAGTCTAGTAGACTATATCATAGATAAATACCACGTAATACTATTACCGGGTACAGCATTCCCGGATAAGGCTGGTAAGGATTATCTAAGACTAAGCTTCTGTACAGACTTTGAATCGATCGAGAAAGGTGTTGAGAGGATCAAGGAGGCTGTAGAATCTCTACTTAAACGCTAATATAATTGATATATACTAATGACACTTTTTTCCTATAAGGCTCTACACTATACATGGTGTCTCTAGCCTAAGGGTACTATTGGGCTAAATCCTGTCTATATCCTAGATCATATAATTATTGATTGAAGGGGCAATGATGTCCTTATCCAAAATAATCCATTATATAGTGGAGTATGGAAGAATACTGATACTAGTAGTTGATCATATTATAGTTGTTGTTATGACTATATTGATATTGTTTATATTAATAATTATTGTAAGGAGCTTATCTAGTACATGGAGTATTGAATAAGCAACTATAGCTGAACTACAGATTACTATAAACAATATATTCCTACTCATAGTATTTACAGAGATCATTGGAAGCGTGGTAGTTGGTAGGAGAAGGCTGGAATATATCTTACTAGGTATTACTAAGGTAGATTTTGTAAGCAATACGTGGGGTCATAGCATCTATTGTACTAAGTACAAAACAGATCTCTTACTAGTAGCTATTACTTCACTAATACTTGCAACAGTACTACTCATGATATAGGTACATACTACCACATAGAACACCAGTAGTACGTGAAAAATAGTTAAGGCCTAAACGGATCTACTAAAATTAATGTCTTGACACCATGTTCTCTAAAAATAAAATATTTAGTATTATAGGATCCGAATATATTGAAGGGGCTGGAAGGCTAGTGATGGTAAGGTGTTAGCCAAAGACCGCTATCTCCTTGATCATCCTGCCCTCCCTAAATCTTGTTAGTACTAGGTTTTCAGCCTCTCTAATACCTGGTTTACCATCTATTATCCATTGTGCAACAGCTTCACCAGCTGATGGAGCCATCATAAACCCGTGTCCACTAAACCCGGTAGCTATGTAGAGTCCCTCGATCTCTTCTACGGGCCCAAGTATTGGGTGGTGATCTGGTGTCATTACATAGTAGCCTGTCCAGTACCGAAGTATATTCACTACTCTTAGCCATGGGAAATGCCTTGTCCATACACGGGCTGCACGGTAGAGATAGTCTATCCGGTTAGTAGCAGGCCGATCCGGTTCCTCACGGATCTCTGAACCGATCAGGAATGTGCCTGCGAATGTCTGTACAATATAGCTTGAGTACTTCCAGTCAATAACAAGTGGTTTAAAGGCTTCACGGTAGCGTTCCGTGACAAGAGCGTGTTTCGGAATATTCTCTGTAGGAAGATCGATTCCAGCAGTAGCCATTAGCTCCCGGGAGCCATAACCAGCTGCTACAAGCACCTTGTCAGCCTCAACAATACCCTTGCCGGTCAATACACCCTTAACCCGGCTATTCTCAACAACTAGTTTAAGAGCCCTTGTACCGGTGTAGAAACGGACACCATGGTCTACAAGATACTTATAGATATGCAGTACAGTCTTAAAGGGATCAGCTTTACCAGCCAAAGGATCATAAACTCCGGCCACAATATGCTCTATGTTAATCGGGGGTACATACTCCCTAACCTCCTCTGGATCAATGATTCTCGTTGGTACACCAAGCTTGTTCTGGAAATCAACATAGACACGGAACTCCCTAACCTCATCCTCACTCTGGAGAAGCCATACATAACCACCACGTAGATACGGTATATCGAGCTCATCCCCTAGCCTAGGCCATAGCTCAACAGCTCTCTTCATCAAAACAATGTGTTCACGGCTAGTAAATGAAGCCCTAATCCCAGTTGCACACCTATAGCTACCTCCAGAACCAACATAGTCCCTCTCAATAAAAACTATATCACTATAGCCCATCCCAACAAGATGGTATGCTGTAAGAAGCCCGGCAACACCAGCACCAACAATTGCTAGACCGGTCCTAATCACCCTCCCCACCCCCAAGGAAATACCTTATCTCAACAGGTACAAGTGGGGGACGGCTACGTGGATAGAATAGTTGGTCAGGGCTTTTCCCTAGACGTCGTGCAAGTATCCGGGCAACAATCAATAGGCAGTGACCACCCTGGCAAGCACCCATACCAATCCTTAGATACCTCTTGAGACTCTCAAGATCCCTGTAACCCATATCAATAGCCCTTAGTACATCAGCTAACGTGACATCCTCGCATCTACAGATAATCACTTTCTCCGGATCCATATAGCCCTCACCTCCATAGCCTTATCCCTTGGAACCTCCACGGTGACAGCCCATGTACCCTCATGCTTCCAAGCCCTAACAACACGTCCAACACCAACCTCCCTCCCATCACGGCTAAGAAGTACTGCTTCATCACCCTTCCGTGGCTCTGGTAAGAACTCATAGGGTACTGTGACATAGGCTTTATCCGGCTTAGAGAGATCGATAACGAATATGGCTAGACCCGGGCACCTAGGGACACATACACCACAGCCAATACACTTGTTCCAGTCAACCCTAGGTAAACCATAGATTTTGTCCATGGATATAGCTTTAAAGGGACATGCATCAACACATATGTTACAAGGTATCTCCTCAGGACACTCAATAACTACAGCAGGCCCCTTCTCAAGCCTCTCCCCTGGAGGATATAGGTTGTACTGGGATAACTCCTCAACAGTAATGTATCCCCTAACCTTATAACCTGGTGCATTAGCCAATACATATACACCCATAAGAACTAAGATAGTTTCCTCCTCAAATCCCTATCTGTAACACATGTATAGATTGTATGTAGAATAAATTCTTAACCATCAAGTAAGAACTGATCTAAGTAGTAGGGATAAATAGGTTACCATGGTAACTAGTTACCAGGGTAACCTAATATGCTATTCAGCCTCAAACCAAAGGAGACACGTAAGGAATTATTTGGTAGAGATAGGGAACTAGAAGAACTACATAGGCTCATAAGGACTGATTGGGTTATAATCCTTGGTAGGAGAATGACTGGAAGAACATCTCTATTAAAGACATTCCTTAGAGAGGTTAATGGTATCTACATAAACTTACTAGGTGTTAATAGCATACGTGGATTTCTCTATGAGCTATCAAAACATGTAAGTAGGAGGGAGTATTCAATAGATCTAAAGATATTTAAGTTATCAATATCTAGTCTTGTAGATGATCTATTCTCACAACTAGATGGTAGAGTAATTGGTCTGGATGAGGTACAGGATCTTCCTTCAAACTATTTCCTTAAACTATTGAAGAGGGTATGGGATACATATGATGTCAAGATAGTCTTTACAGGATCAATGGTTGGTGTTATAAAGTGTCTCTTAGAGCCTAAGCCATCGAATCCACTCTATGGTAGAAAACCTATTGTTATGAAGCTCAAGCCTTTTACAAGGGATATGAGTAGAGATTTTCTAATTAGAGGTTTTAGAGAATGTGGTGTAGAGATTAGTGATCTTGAGATTGAGGAGGTTATTGAGAGACTTAATGGCTTTGTTGGATGGCTTACATACTACGGTAACTTCCGTTGTATACGTGGTCTAGACCACTATAGTGCTTTGGAACAAGTTTATGGTGAGGGTAAGGGGGTTATGTTGGAGGAGTTGAAGCGTTTCCTAAGTACACGTAGGGATCCTAGGAGATATATATTATTACTTAAAACATTACCTGCTACATGGAGTGAATTAAGGAATAGGCTTAACGTTAACAATAAGATACTACGTGATATGCTACGTAGTCTTGAGAATGCATTTCTCATTGAGAAAATTGGTAGAACATACACTATACCCGATCCAGTGTTAAAGAGGCTTATACTAGAGCTTTAAACCTTCGACAATATATAGGATAATAACCTCTATTAAAACATGGATGATAATATGGTTAAACAAATATTCATTGGTAAAACACATGAGATCACCTTATTGGAGAAGGCATTTAAGCCATCCGGTATACCACATCGTTCAATGCTATTTATCATAGGCCCCAGTGGTATTGGTAAAACAGCTACTACACTACATATCCTAGAGAATCTTAGGAGAAAACATGGGATACTAACCATTTATCTTGACTTTAGCAAGGCTTATAGTAGCATTGGAGAGGCAGTACTGGATCTAATTAAACAATTTAGGGAACAGGCTAAGGAGTATAAAGGATTTCCCCAAAGGTTTTTGATTGGATAAAAGAACTATTGGATAAGATAGAGTCCATTCAGCTAGGCCCTATGTCTCTGAAACCACATAGGGCATTGAGTATTTCTCCAATAACAGTATTTCAGGATGTTGTATCTAATTTTGTAGAATCTGTTGAGAAGATTAATATTAGTACAGTAGTAGCTATTGATGAGCTACAGAATATACTTAACTTTAGTGATTAGAGTCCATGGGGATTAATGAAGTTCCTCATGCCCCCTTCAGGAACGTTATGGTTATCTACAGTTTATACTTGCATCAAGTGATTATAGTTATAGGGCTAGAATATCTAGTGATACACCCATAGAATATATTGATACATTCTACCTAGGTGAGATGCTGATTGAGGATACCCTAGAGCTTATTAGGAAATTATCTGAAATACATGGTGGAGACACAATTAAATCTAATATTGAGGAGGTAGTAGATCATATAGGCGGTAATCCAGCACTAATCTATAGGCTCATGGATTATAGCTACAGATACAATATATCATTAGATCGTGCCTTAGATTATATCAGAAGCCATGTCTACGAGGATGTTCTAAGGAAATCTTTAAACAATCAAAAGGAGAGAGTAAATGGTATAATCTAGTAAATAATATACTTAAAAATTATGTAATGAACCATTAGATATATACAATATAAGTCTAGAGCTAATACCTGATATTGACAGGTTTGTTAGGTGGAATATACTAGAATATGCTTGTAGAGACTATGTCGGGATTTATGAGTGGAACAAAAAAAGCTAGTGGTGGATTCTGTGGCCTAGAAATAATTGCACCTAGCAACAGACTATATCATAAAGCACTACAGAACATCATATGCAGAAATATGGTTAAGGAATAACTATAAAGTATGCTTAGGATTAGAGTTCCTACAATAGCATATTTATCATTGTTAACCGGGGGGTTAACTATGGAACTTAGATCTTAAGGGTGTTGAGGCAAGCTCCATGGAGGCTGGGGCTAGATGCTCCAGTGGAGAAGACGCTTGTTAACCCCCCGGTTAACCATGGATGTTTCTCTAAGGGTTGTTAAGTGTTTTCTAGTGATCATCTAGTTTGTCTAGTGTGTACAGTTTTGTAGATATATAGGATACTTTTACCTAGTATTATGTGGTGTAGTGTGTGTTTAGGTTTTACCCTGTACTTATGGTGGTATTGATTGTTTTATCGGTAGTGCCTTGTTATAGTGGTTCATCTGGTTATACCAGTTATTATAGGTCTCTTAATAAATTCAATGTGTTGAGGGTATGGGTTAATGTATCTAGTGTAGGTGATGGGGATAATGTTGTAGAGTTTAATGTTTATCTTGAGCTAATGTGTTTAAAGCCCCTCATAATATACTGGATCGAGCCCCAGGTATACAATGTATCGTTAGGATTTATGACAAGGACTACTATAGTTGAACCCAAGGGTCCTTATAAACAATATGTTGTACTACAGATCATTGGTTTTATGGGATCTAGTGGAGACCTTGGGGTAGTTAGGATCAATAGATCGTTTACTATGAATATTACTTGGCCATCCAACTACACCATATACCTATACCTAAATAATGACCTTATACATAGTGATAATATATATCTAGATGTACCAGCTATAGAGCCCATAACCCCAATAATAATCATACGTGAACCGTTATCGTATAGGTTCTCCAGTGATCTAAATATAGGGCTTACTGATACACATATTAGTGACAATACCCTAGTGATCAACTTAACAATATCAACAGCAGGACCATGTGGAGTATTATATGGTGAACTAGGGAACCCACTAGTACTTGGTCATGGAGAACTAGAGATCCTTGGTGAGGTAGGTGGTAGCCCTAATATAGTTGTTGATAGCTTGTCTAAGAGGATCGAGATCCACTATGTATATATGCTAGGTAGTTATGTATGCCTAGCACAGATGATTCTAGAGAATAGCTATACAATAGAACTACCTCCAGTAGGAGATGAGGAGGAGACATGGGATCTAGTGATCTATGTTAATGGGGAGGTATATAGTGAGTATACTATAAATAGGACAGTATATGGAGGTAGGAATAATCAATCATCTACTAATCAAACTCCAGCCATAGAGAACAATACATCAATACCCAGTAACACCAATACCATGGAAACACCCATAACCTCACAAACTACCTCCCATGAGACAGGGGTGGAGGAACATAACACGTTTACGTGGACCCTAATACTTGCATTGATATCTCTAGCTATTCTCTCAACAATAGTAATTGTTTTGTGGAGGAGAAGAATTAGCTAAGCCGACCACCCACCTAAACCATATTCTCCTGCTACGGGATACAACATATATTCTATAGTAGTGCTAGTATAAACATGTTGGATGAGACAACTAGTTGTCTAGATAGGGGTGTCTATACATGGATCTGAGGCGTATAGTTGATACTCTTGAGAAAATAATTATGATACCCGGATACGCTCTCCTAGGAGAGACTCATGGACGTATAGTTTTCCTTAGTAGTCTTGAGGGAGAGGTTAACCTATGGTCTATGGATCCTGAGGGCAGGGATCTTAGGAGGTTGACTAGTGAGCCTATTGTTGATGCTGAAAAACCCGATCCAAGGTCACCATATGTTGTATTCTCAAGGGATGTAGCTCGTGGTAGGGAGCTTCATAGGCTATTTATTGTTGATGCCCGTGGTGGTGGGGAGAGATTGTTGGCTGAGACTCCATTGATGAGAATACTTAGTTTCACCTACCGTGCTGGTGAAGCGGTATTTGTTGGTGTTTCTAGGGAGGGCCTTGGGCTCTATAGGATAGGTTTTGATGGGGGTTGGGAGAAACTTGTTGATTTAGGGAGCATATTGTTTGTGACGGACTTTAATGATAGATATATCGTTGGTTTTTGGTCGTTAAAGGGTGATCCTAGGAGTATGGAGCTCTATATCTATGATAGGGGTTCTGGTGATGTAAGGATCTATACTCCAAAGGATGGTTCTATGAATAAGTATCCAGTACTTGTTGGGGACCAGGTATTGTTTGAGAGTAGTTTTACTGGTGAGAATAAGCTCTACATATATGATCCTGGGGCTGATGAGCTCCATGAGGTTTCCTTCACCCATAGGGACTACTATGAGTATAGACCAGTTGAGCATAGTCTCTATGGAGTATTAGGTGATGGAAGGATATGGGTTATTGGTAAAAGGAATGGTAGGATGAAGTTATTCATTGATGGACGGGCTGTAGAGACTCCAGAGGGAACTATACATGGGTACCCAGTATTCCATGGGGACAGCGTATATGTTGCTGTATCAAATATGGTTTCCCCAACACGTATTCTAAGGATAGATCTAGAGACTGGTGAGACAGAGGTTATTGTTGATAATAAGCTTCCAGAGGAGATAAGGGAGTCCCTTGGTGGGAGGGAGTTTGTAACCTATAGGTCATTTGATGGTCTTGAGATACCCATGTACATAGTATACTCTGGTAAAACCAGTAGACCGGGTCCCACGGTAGTGTATGTACATGGTGGGCCGTGGTCTGAGGTTATGGATGTATGGGATAAGATGATAGCCTCAATCGTTGCATGTGGATACCATGTACTAGCACCTAACTACCGTGGATCAACTGGTTATGGTGACTGGTTCCGCACCCTAGATATAGGTGATCCTGGTGGTGGTGATCTTGAGGATATAGTCTATGCTGTAAAGTATGGTCTGGAGAAAGGGGTTGCTGAAAAGGATAGAGTGGCTATCATGGGGTATAGCTATGGAGGCTACATGTCCTATCTAGCACTAGGCAGGTACCCGGAGCTATGGAGATGTGGTGTTGCTGGTGCAGGTGTTGTTGATTGGGGGGAAATGTATAGTCTTGGTGATGCAGCCTTTAGACAATTCATAGACATACTATTTGCTGGTAGGAAGGAGCTCTGGAGGGAGAGATCACCTATAACGTATATTGAGAATGTTAAGGCACCACTATGTATAGTGCATCCACAGAATGATACAAGGACACCTCTTAAACCAGTGCTAAGGTACATGGATAAGCTATTGGAGCTTGGAAGGGTGTTTGAAGCCCATATAGTACCTGATATGGGCCATGTCATTGTTAGGGTGGATGATGCTGTAAAGATACTATTACCAGCACTAATATTCCTTGAGAAATACTTTAAGCAATAGCTTTTCCTCAATGGTGACATGGTATGAGTATGTTTCACCTAGACTATGTAGAGTGATCAGGTGGTTGTGGAGATAGCTGGTGTTAAGATCGGTGATTATCAAGGTGTTAATCTAGTTTTACTAGTGGCTAGTTTATTCTATCATGGTGACAGGTATCTATTGAGTGAGGATGGAGAAATTGATCGTGGGGGTGTTGGGGAGGCTATAGATTATGCATTGGATACTATATCAGGGTATGGACTACACCTTGGGATACGTGATCTTTCAACGAGGGAGTCTGTAGAGAAAATACTACCATTCATAGCCGAATATGATCTACCATTATTCCTTGATTCGTTAGATCCCTTGTACACGTATAGAGGCTTATAGGATGGCCCGTGAACTAGGGGTTACTGGTAAGTGTATAGCTAATGGTCTCTACATTAATAGTCTTGTTGATGAGATTAAGGCTTTGGAATTCCTCGTCATCCCTAGTGCCTCGTGACCGCTATAGACTACTTGTTGATAAACTACCACTAGCTAACGTCTCTTGGGCTGGTCTTTGAGAAGGATGTTGGTATTAGGGAAATGTATGGTGTACATGGTGGTGTAGCTGTATTCCTTAGACTATATGGTGCTGACTACATAATGTGTGTGCCTATAAAGAGGGTTAGTATTCAGCACCAGCACTAACTGTGTCCGAGCCACTACTAGGCTATAGTACTAGATACAATGGATACAAGGATCACTGGATCATTACACCTTAGGAAGTATTTGAAGAATATACAGAAACTATTCACTAAATCCTGGTACTCCATAGGTATATAGATACAATGAGTTTCCATATAACAAACTATTTACCTTAGCATATCCTTATTATACTTGGGTATTGGAGAGTGTATTCTAGCTGGGGCTATGATGAATATTATTCTAGGAAATTAGCCATTGAAGGCATTACTATGATCAGGGATGCTGCACTAATTTTGATAGTAGGTAATCTAATACTTGGTATAGTTCTAATGTATATTATCTTAATAGCCTTCACAACAGGATCTCTTGAAGCTGTTGAGGCAAGTATCATGGGATTATTCATAGCACTCTTCATAGGTGCAGTAATAGTCTTTGTAGCAGTTATCTCTAGACTAGTCTCTGGCGTATCTACACTAGCTAGGTATAGTGATAGATACTCTACGGCAGAAACACTTATTAAACTAGGCTATATCTGGGGTATTGTTCTCCTTATCGTGGGTGTTATATCAATACCTATTCTCATAGGTATATTCCTACTAGTACCGGGTATCATACTACTATTCCTAGGAGGTATAGGGTTAATAATATTGATGTTCAGCCTTAATGATGAGTTTAAGGAACAGCTATTCCTCATAGCAGGCATACTATTTATACTTGGGTTCTTCATACCATTACCAGACTTTATTGGATGGATACTTGTATACGTAGGTGCTAATAATGTGATTAGGAGGCTCTCCAGAGCCCCATTAGAGGAAGCTCCGCCACCACCTCCAGAGTTCTAGCTATCTCCTCTCCTAGAGACAGATTCCATGTTCTTAACAGTCTCCATGTATCTAGCAGTAGATGTTAATAGTGCACTCATACATAGTACATTAGCATTATACTTCTGGATAGCCTCAATAAACTTATCAACATCCATGTCAACACAAAGATCACGTATCTCATGAAAATAGGGTAAAGATACCATGGTGGTAACGTGATATATTATCAGTACACTATAAGCTCTACACCATTATTCCTAGCCTCAGAAGCTATATCAAGTGAAGTCTTAGCCTTCAATGATGCAAGTACAAGCCTAATCTCTTTCAAAGTTTTCTCCCTAAGATAGTCTCCAATCCTAGCTAGTCTCCTAATA
>CAZVHC010000043.1:1529-14501 GCA_964627005.1 uncultured Desulfurococcaceae archaeon | reverse complement strand
ATAGCCTTTAGCTAAACAATACTGGGTGAGATACTGTATTTGCCTCTCAAGGTCTTTCCTCAGAACACTAGAGCTAACACGAGCATAGATAAGTGCTCTAACTTCTCTTGTCTCTATTCCACTTAGTAGCCTCTTTACCTCGCTTTCTGGTATACGGTATTTACCACCGAGTGTTCGTACTGCTCTTATCTTTCCCTCCTTAATCCATCTACGAAGAGTAACATAACTAATACCAAGAGCCTTACAAGCCTCCTTAGGACGAAGCAAACGCTCAGACATTCCTAATCAATAAATAACTTGACTATCAACTTATATAAACTTTCCCTCTAATAATCAAAATGTTTCCTGCCCCACTACCCGTGAGTAGGCCGAGAAAGAGTAGATGCGGCTGAGAGGCCGCGTACCGAGCTCCTTTCCCCTTAACTTACATGTTTTCTCTTACCTACTCCATTAGATCTTGGTAAACTATATTACTGTGATTTTATTAGATAGTCTTATTTATCTGTCTGAACCATATTTTACTCTGAAAAAGTATTGTTTCTATGGTGGAGTGTATGGCTCGTGTACGTGTTGGGAAGCGTGGAGTGATTGTTATTCCTAAAAGTATTAGGGAGAGACTTGGTATTAGGGAGGGTATGTTTCTAGATTTAAGTGTTGAGGATGATAAGATTATTTTGAGAATACATGATCTCTGGAGTGAGCTTAGGAGACGTGGTAGGAGGTTAAATGTTGATATTGATGAGGCTGAGAAAGAAGTTGATGAGGATGAGGAGCTATGGCTAAGGAGACTAGAGCAGTAATTGTTGATACATATGCTATTATGGCTGATCTCCTTGGACAAGCTAGTAGGAGAGCATATAGTGTTATGGATTCTATAAGATTAGGTGATGTTGATGGATTAATACATTATCTGATCGTTTATGAGCTATCCTATCACTGGAGGAAAGGTAGGCTACCATTCCATGATCTTGATGAGATACGTGAGTTTATAGATACTTATTTTAAATGGATAGATATTGATCGAGAGATTGCACTATATGCTTCCGAAATAAAGATCCTTGGAGATCGTATTCTTAGGGAGTCAGGTATAAACAATCTTAGGAGGAGAAGATTATCCATATGTGATGCTACCTCTATAGCTCTCGCTAAAGCCTATAATGTGCCTATTGTATCTGGTGATAGTGATTTATCTTTTGTTGCAAGATCACTTGGGATCGAGGTTGTATGGTGAACTATTATCTAGATCTGTTTATCAGTAGGTATTTTATCCATTCTGGTACCTGTATTTGCTGGTTATCTAGTATTTGTCTCCATTCCTCATCTGTAAGCCTATTTGTTGCTGGATGGTAGAATTCATAGTAGCTCATAACATACCCTACTCCTATACATAGCTTCCCACCTTGATCCTGGTATATGAGTACTATTATGTTAAAGTATCCCGTACCAACTTCTAGGACAGTATATGTATTAGGATCAGTGTATACATCAGCTATTATCCTTGGATCAATTTCTATATCCCCAATTATACTATCTATGGCCTCGTGGTAATGCTTTATCAACCAGATCTCTTCATCACTAAACCTCTCACCAGATAGTTCCTTCAAAGACATAGTGTATAGCTTGGATAGTAGACTTGATAGTTCCTCTAATCTGCATGTCCAGTTCTGATCTAGGAGATTCATCCTCTTGAGACCGTTTATAGTCATATTAACTAGTTCCATAAGTGTAGCATAGGTCCTTGGATAGGGCTCAACCCAGCCGCCACTGGGCTCTGGTGGTAGTGCTATTATTTCAGCATATGGTTGTTTAGCATATAGTATCGTGTCATGCCGGAGCTGTGCCCAACTGGATAGGAAGGTGTTTAGAGCCTTATCCATGTATGCATTTGTCTCCATAAAGTCTGGTAGATAGCCCTCCATGTGCTCATCAATCATTGTCTTTAGTGTATATAGCCATGCACTATATAGGCTCTGCATCCAATCACCAACTGTATAGTTATCAATAATCTCCCTTGCAACCATCATCTTCTCCTCATAGGGTCCATCATATGTTTCCCTAACGCTTGATAAGTGATCCCATGCACGATCGCTTCCAAATGCAGCAGGTATCTCAAGTCCATAAACACGGGTTTTACCGGGTACACTGCTATGGCATAGCAGCTGGTGTATGTATCCATCAAGTATGAATCTCTGCCCCATAACCCTTAATCCTATGAGCGATTGTTCTTCCTCAGGATATATTAGTGATGATATAATCCTTGATATACTATGTTTACGTGCATAATCGATTACTGCATCCTTGAACATGTCAAGTAGAGTTTTATTTAATAGGTCATTATAGCTAGGCCTACCACTATATACATCCTCAATAATCTCAAGATAATCTAGTGGAGTAAGATCGTCACTTACTCCTACAATGAATGCTGTTGGTAGGTATATCTTTAGCCAATAATCCATAGCATTATATCCATTAGCAGTAGATGAGCCCTCCATATGGATAGGTATTAGTATTGACTGTATCACCAGTCTATCTACAACATCATTGCTCTGTCCATAGGCTGGATATACATTGAATCTCATACGCCCCATATACATCATGGCCCGGAAATACATCATTAGATCCTTTGATCTTGTATAGTGTCCACGTGGCTTATACTGTGTATAATCCTCTAGATAGCCAAATAATGGGGATACATACATACCAGAGGCATTCATTACTAGGGAGTACTCCTCCTCAACAACACTAGTAATCTCTGGAGGGAGCTCTGGATCTAGTCCTAGGAGTTTAGCTAGTAGTCCATAATAGCCTATGTTATACAGTAGTGCTTCTCCAATAATAGTACTCCTTAATTCATTGTCTAGACTATTATATTGTTCTAGCTCGTAGTCAAGCATTGTAGCTACATATTCTCTGAGATAGTTTATGAAGTACCTCCCCTCAAGATCCTGTAGTAGGTGATCGAATAGCTCGTGGTAAAGGTATAGTACTGTATCAACTGTTATAACCCTATTGTACCCCTGATACTCATATGCATTAGCTATATCCTTAACATGTGCAGGGATTATTGCAAAACCATAGTTTAATAGGTGCTCTCTTAACTCATTATAGTTTACACCATATTCTGTTGCAATCTCTCTTACAACAGCATCAATCTCTGGAGGTAGATCATCTAAGGGAGGCTTATACCATTGCCTAACCCTAATGCTCACCATATACAGTTCTACTAGTTTACTGAGCGACTCATTAAAACCAAACTCTCTAGCCAACATCCTCATGGTTGCTGATAGCATCCTTGGCTCTATGTCTAATGAGGTATTATAGTATAGGGTCTCATTAGCACTAGAAGTACTAGTTGTCTCTGAACCAGTTGATTCTGATGATGATGTTTCCGGATAAGTAGTTCCCGTAGTACTGGTTGGCTTTAACCCATATTCTCTACCACTATACTCTAACCCCATGTAGATAGCTATTGACAATACTATAAGTAATACCATAATCGATGCTAGAACCTTTACAGACACGTTATACCCCATATTAAACCCCAAGTTGAACCTATAATTTAGTTAGTATATAATACAATCCTTAGGGACCCACTGTCAATACAGATATGACATTAGATAGTGTAATATATGCTAAACCATTAATCCTTAATAAAGCCAGTGATACAGTATATAATACAGATGTCCTGGTCCTCCTCACACCGGGGACAGTCCCGTATGGGACTTGGATGATCCTGGTGTGCGTGCCGGGACGCACACTTCTTATATTTCTTCTAGGTAGTGTGTTATTGTTTCTAGGCTATACTTGATCCTTGTTAGTACTGCTACTATGATCCTTGCAATTGATTCTTTCCTAGGCTCTTTCCCAAGTCCTATGTAGTTCTCCTGTATATTTCTTAGCTTATTGTTTATCATTATTATCTTGTGCTCAAGATCTCTTACACCAGCTCTCTCCTTAAGCTTATCAAGTATCTTCTTTAGATCTAGTACTAGCCTATACTCCATCTCTCTACCAGCTTCTACTAGGTAGTGTCCACTGGATGTTATCTTCTCTAGGAGCTTATCTATGGTTGCTGGTGCAAGTATTATTGATTCCTCAATAGTCTTTAGTGCCTCTATAAGTTCTACTAGTGCACGTGTATCAAGTACTCCCTTTAGAGCCTCACCAAGTAGGTAGTGGTTTACCCTAGACTTTAGGAGTAGGTGTTTATAGATACGGTTGAGCAGCTTTGTATAGAGTTTATGGCTCTCCATAAAATCTTTGTATGCAGCATCAAATTCATCATTGAATACATGGCGGAATCCAAGGAACTTATATGCTCTAGCACTACTAAGAAGAGATCTCTTGACAAGGCCACGGGAGCTATAATACTTAGATGCCTCACGAAAATCATTACTAGCACACAATAGATCACCCTTATCAACACATATACGTGCATGAGCCTCATAGTATAGGCTTAGAGCAGCATTCCTTAGATGAGGGCTAAGAATCCTATCTGCAAGCTTAGCAGCTTCATTAAGTATTCCTAGTGCAGCCTCAGGATTCTTATTAACTAGGAGTTCACATTCACCACGGCTAATCAATGCCTTGCAATGAGCTGCGAGAGCTTTACCAGAATATCTTGTCCCAAGCCTATTATATATTGCTGCAGCCTCCTCGAACAAGCCGTGGGCTATACAGCTCTTACCACGTAGAACCTCTACCTCACCCTGATACTCCCTCCTCAGGGCTAGGGCTATATCGGCTTCTCTTATCAAACCAACACTCTTATAGTATTCTATGAGCTTGTCAAGCTCATTTATTGCCTCCTCATACTTCTTCCTAGATGCTAGACTACGTGCTTTAGCCAGCATGTACTTAGCCTTTATCTTATGTGTATTCCTTGAGAACTCTGGTTTCTCCCTTGCAAAAGATACTGCTTTACCATAGAATATCATTGCTGTATCAAAGCTTAGGTTATGGTAGAAATAGTCTCCAAGTAGTTCATAGAATCTAAGGATCATCTGGTTATATGTTTTGCCGAGACCCTTTATAGAAGAACTATCCTCTGATAACGTATTGATCAACTGTATTGCTAGACCAGTATATGCTGATGCCTCAAGGAGCTTACCCTCTCTAATGCTTTGTTCTACCTTTGCCCTTAGGCTTGAGAGTAGATCTATTATAGCCCTCCTAGGATCCCTTTCATTAACCAGTAGTGTTGAATAAGATATACCACTAACGATCTCGTTAATCCTATCCCTAGGTATTCTAAGAGATCTTGTTATGGACTGCACTACATCCTCTATATTACGTATAAAGCTATGACTTGATATCTTACTTATGAATTCTATAGATGCCTTAACCTTATTATCAGGATCTGTTGGATAATATCTTGATTCCTTCTCAACTATGAAGCCTGCACTAACCATTATCCTTAGGATCTTCTCTATAATCTTCTCATGTACACTATAGACCCTATGGATACCACCATATAGTACATATTTTGAAACCCTATGGGCAAGCGTCTTAGAGTTCAAACCCGGATACTTTGTCACTACACGGTTAACAGGAGATATTACCTCGAAAAAAGCCTTAACCCCACGTGTTGTTACCGTATAGAATGTCTCACCCTGCTTAGTAAATGATTTAAGAATACCCTTTGACCTCAGCTTTTCAACGAGATTAGGATTTAGTTTCTCAAAAACAGTTCTTTTAACATAATCCTCTATCCTACATACCCTCCCCTCATTAAATAGTATATCTATGGTGTTTAGGAGTACATCAAGCTCTATATTGTTTAGGCTAAAATACGTGATCCAATTAACCTTCTTATCCCCAATATTCAAAGGGTTCACCAACTATTTCTATACTCTTAAGAATTATTAAAGTATTATTGTTTCAACGAATTATTTAGAGACAAACCAATTGTTTAAAAGATCCCTATTAATGCCTCCTAGTAAACCATTTTACTAACTCTATAATAATGTTCTTAAAATAATAGCTAGTATTAACTAGGGACATTATTTGAAACCATGTAATCCAGTAGACTAGTAGATATACATAAGCATATACCTATGTATACTTTCTTTTTACTAGCTAAAGATATAATTATATTCTACTCAGTTATTTAATCCATACGTGACATGATAAAGCCCGTGGTAAAATAGATATGGTAAAGTACTAGAGTAGCTGCCTCCGTGGTATTTAAACCAATGCTTTAATGTATTTATGAATCTCCTAAGATGGGGAAAATAGGTTTATTTTTGTACTAACCTATTAGTCAATAGTGGTGTTTAATATGAAGTATAAGGATGTAGTTGATGAAGTCCTAAAGATCATGTGGCCAAAGCCATTGAAACTATTTACTGCAGGCCCTGTAGCTTGTTTTCCAGAGGTATTGGAGGTTATGAAGGCACAGATGTTTAGTCATCGTTCTGTTGAGTATAGTAGGCTTCATCGTGATACTGTTGAGAGGTTAGCTGATTTCCTTGAGGCCCGTAGGGCTACTGTGATGTTGTTTCCAAGTAGTGGTACTGGTGTTATGGAGGCTAGTGTGAGATGTGCTGTCAAGCCTGGTGGTAAGGTGCTTGTCACTATTATTGGTGCTTTTGGCTATCGTTACCGTGATGTTGTTGAGTGGAATGGTAGGAAGGCTATTGTACTTGAGAAGAAACCTGGTGAACCAGTATTGCCCGAGGAGCTTGATGATGCTTTGAAGAAGAATCCTGATGTTGAGGCTGTCACTATAACTTATAACGAGACTAGCACTGGTGTCCTTAACCCATTGAGGGAGCTTGCAAAGGTTGCTAAGGAGCATGATAAGCTAGTGTTTGTTGATGCAGTATCTGCCATGGGTGCTGCTGATATAAAGGTTGATGAGTGGGGGTTGGATATAGTGTTTGCTAGTAGTCAGAAAGCCTTTGGTGTACCCCCAGGTCTTGCTATGGCTGCTTTTAGTGAGGAGGTTTTTGAGAAGGCTAAGGAGATAAGTGATCGTGGATGGTACTTTGACCTACTACTGTACCGTAAGTATCTTGAGAAGCAATGGAGTACTCCATCAACTCCACCCATACCACAGATTGCTGGGTTAAACGTTGCTCTCAGGATCATTGAGCGGATGGGTGGTAAGTATGCTTGGCTGAGGATGTATGAGGAGCGTGCTGAGAGGATCCGGAGGGGAGTACTTGATCTTGGCCTGGAGCTATTCGCTAAACCCGGATACTATAGCCCCACGATAACTGTTGTCAAGACACCACCTGGTATAAAGGGTGTTGAGGTTTATGAGGAGATGAGGAAACGTGGTTTTGAGATTGCTAAGGGCTATGGACCTGTTAAGGAGTATACTTTCCGTATTGGGCATATGGGCTATATAACTGATGAGGATATTGATGAACTATTTAAGACTTTGAAGGAGGTACTTGACTATCTAAGGCATAGGAAATAGTTTTTCCTAGCTAAGTATTTTTCCCTTCTACTCTTAGTTAGGGAGAAACATTGTTGTGTAGTAGCAATATTATGTCTAGGTAGTTCCTTAATTTCTTTGTAGTAGATGATTAGTCTAGTCAGACATATTAATGTGTATACAAACCGTATACTTGTGGGAGAAGGATCTTGAGTGTTATTATTAGTGTTAGGGTGCCTAAGTGGGTTAAGGAGAAGCTTGAGAAGTATAATGTTAATATAGCTGAACTTGTTAGGAGGAAGCTTATTGAGGAGATCGAGCGTTTAGAGGAGGAAGAGCTCAGGAAGGAACTTGATGAACTAGCTAAATCATTGGCAGGCAAGATCGATCCGTATGAGATTGCTAGGATCATTGATGAGGATCGTAAGAATAGGTGGGGCGTGTGTATGTTGTTGATGCAAGTATATTAGTACCTTTAATATCGTCTATGGGGAGACATTTAATAGATATAGTGTTGAAGAGCAGGTTTCATATACTCGATCTTACTCCTTACGAGGTATGTAATGCTTTTTGGAAGGAATGCATTAAACTATGTAGGATAGACATGTTTAAAGCTGTTCATGCATGTAGAATAGTATATGATCTAGATGAGTTCCTCAAAATAATTGGTGGATCTATAGGTTAGTGTATAGTATGTCATAGATTAATACCGCTTTATAACTAGTTCTATAGTAGTGGGTGGGTTTAGATGCAGCTTATCGGTCTTGTTGGTAGTGGTTCTACAGCTGTGTATGCACCAGTTATTATATGGGATCGTGTTGAGCATCTTGCTAAGGAGGAGCAATTGGTGCTCATAGATGATGAGAAGCGTGGTCTTAGGTATCTTGGTGTATTACGTGGTGTTAAGCGTTATGAGCCTTTCCTGAACATCTATCGTAGGACTAGTTATGTTGATAATCCGGAGCTTGTTGAGACTGGTACTTTGCCTCATAGTAGTGGTTATTCAGCCCTCATAGGTATTGTTGAGGGGAGTAGGCTTAGGGAAGTCGATCTACCTCCTAATCCTGGTTCTAAGGTTTATGTTATAGAGTCCCCCAGTGATCTAGGGCTTGATCTTGGTGAGGGTCTTGAGATCGGTTATCACAAGTATAGTGGTATCTCTATACCACTTGATCCACAGTGGATCACTTATCATGTTGGTGTTGTTGGTGCTACTGGTACTGGTAAGTCCCGTCTTGTACGTGCACTTGTTGATGAAATACTCTCTAAGACAGGCTATAGGGTTATAATATTTGATCATACTGGTCTAGACTATGCAGTATATTATAAGGATTATGTTGTTGAGGCTTCAAAGATTGTATTAGACATATCGTTAACCGCCGATCTAATGATTAAGCGTACAAATCTCTATGCAAGCACCTATGAACCATACATAACCTATTCGATCCTCCGGTATATCTATGAGTATTATTCTAGGCAGGACTATGCTGAT
Source organism: uncultured Desulfurococcaceae archaeon (assembly GCA_964627005.1). Lineage (GTDB taxonomy): Archaea > Thermoproteota > Thermoprotei_A > Sulfolobales > Desulfurococcaceae > CAZHDB01. The sequence continues at coordinate 5,625 of CAZVHC010000043.1, read as the reverse complement.
AAGGTTTTTAGTGAGCTCATAAGCACTAGTGGTGGTAGGAGTGATCTTACAGAGTATATAGGGTCTATGGTTGGTTTTGAGGATTTCCTTGGGAATATTGATTTTGAGAAACTACTTGAGGTAATGGCTAAGTACCCGGTTAAATGGGATCGTAGGTTATTTAGGAGTATAGCTATTGAATCTGTTAATAGGCTTAGGGGTCGTGAGAGTGTTAAGATAAGGCTTGGTGTAGCTATTGATGTTAAGCTTGGAGATACATTCTTTCACTCACTCAGTGATCGGAATCTACTGCCGAAACATATTGTTGATACTGCTTGGGAGAAGAGGCTTGTAGTAATCGATCTTAGTAGTGAGGATCTATTGACCCGCAGATATATTGTAGCAGGTGTTATTAATGAGCTTTGGAAACGTGTTGAGGAGAATAAGTCTCCTATAGATACTGTTGCTGTTATTGATGAGGCCCATAACTATGCATGTCAAAACTGTGGTGAAGCTAATTATGCAGTGACACGGGTTGCTCGTGAGGGGCGTAAGTGGGGTTTTGGACTTGTATTGGCTACTCAGAGGATTATTGATATAGGTACAGAGATCCGTAGTAACATTAATACGTGGTTCTTCAGTAAACTACAGACACCAAGTGACTATAATGAGCTAAGGGGATACATGGATCTAGCTGGTATTAGTGAACAGTCACTAGCAGTACTTACAAGACGGGAATTCTACCTAGCCGGTCTTATGAATCCACTAAGGATCCCTGTATTGATAAGGGTTAGGGAGGTTGTCTAGAGAGATGGGTATGGATAGGGGTTTGTTTAGGGAGGGTTTTGAGGAACTTTATGAGGAGCCTCTACCATCAATTGTTATCCATGGTATTGAGAGGGAGGCTGAAAGGATTGTTGATTCGTATAATATTAGGAAGCTTGTTAGTAGTAGGGATGGGGTTAGGGAGAAGCTTACTAGGACAGGTATTCTTAAGAGGATCGAGAGATACCCTGATCTTAGGCCTTGTCTACTAGCTCTTGATACTGGTTTTACATCTCCTCCACTAGAGCTTACGGGTGGGAGGCTCATAGTTATTATCCGTTCACATGTTTTCCATGGATGCAGATCATGTGGTGATTATCCAGTATTTGATAGTGTTGGTTATATAAGGTTTACTGATCGTACTGAGGCTATTGCTACACCATTATCAAAGATTTATGAGAGGGAGTTTATAAGGCAGGTTCTAGTTGATAAGAAAGAGGGTAGAATCGATCTTGATCTAGTAGTTGTTGATGGAGAACTCTTCCCAAGGACACCTCCCGGATATAGTTCTAGGCTTGGACGTGAGAGCTATATTATGAGGCTTTATAGGAGGATTGTTGAGCTTACAAATGAGATTCTAGAGCTTGCCCTTGATACTGATACAGCACTTATTGGTGTTGTTAAGAGGAGTTATGGACGTGATATTGCTGTCCGTCTCCTTGACAACTCGATCATTGTTAATGATAAGGCTCTTGCAACCTATGTCTTAAAACCGGGTGAATGGATTGATCTGAGTACGTATGCTGATCTTGGAGACTATATACAGAGGTTTATCAATAGATATGGTGATGTATTAGGTGCTAGGGAGAGGAGGGCATTGAATGAGAGACTCTCATGGATTACTAGTGTATTACGTGAGGGTAGTGTTTTTGCTAATATAGGTATTGCTGTGTATAAAGCCTATAATCCAGCTTACTATATGATAGCATCTAAGATCGAGTATTGGCCAAGTAATAAGTACCCGGTTAATAAGCTATTATCGTATATATCGAGTATAACTGGTGTTAATGGTGTACCCCATCCAATAGATCTTGTAGATTCTATGGCTATGGTTAGAAAGGATCTATTATACCTCATACAGCAACAATTGTTCCATGAGCTATATCGTTTAACTGGTGATAGGGATCTAGCTATGAGTATTGCTGGATTAACTAATCCTGAGAAAATGGGTAGGATCGGTATTAGGTAGGTTTAAACCTATCTATAAACTCGTTAAACACTTTATTCTCCATAACCGATTTCTCCAGATCATATATTATCTTCCTAATAACTATACCGAGTCTAGTGGGGTTTCCATTATAGAATACCTTCCTCCTTAAATTATCCTTAAACAACTTCATCAGCTTCACACGATCACTATAGACTATATAGCCCTGATCATTTATTTCTATATCAAATCCACTTCTTAAAGCCTTAATGTATGGATAGTCTACACAACTTATTCTAAACATTTCAACAAGATCGTATAGGAGCATTGGTTCTCCATAGACTAGACTATATACATAGCCCATATAGGGATCGAGTCCTTGTCTCAGTAATAGCCTCAGTATATATGCTACTAGTTGCCCATAGACATAGTCCATACCTATGTTGAACTTGTCCCGTGAGAATATCTTTCTACCGGTAAAGTGTATGTGTTCTGGTAGTACTCTAGTTATTCCAGACCAATAGATCTCTTCAGCTACACGATCTATTTTCTGTAGCCTATGTCTATGCTCCTCCATATTATCAGAGCTTATGTCTACAAGTGTATTCAACTGATCGTTTAGCATATAGTATGTATCTCTTAGTATTTCATCAGATAGTTTCCTCATATAGTATCTTATATGGTGGGTCATACATGTTATTTTAGAATATACTATTGCTGATGCAATCTGTAGCCCTATACCTCCATGTGTTGATTCAAATTGTTTCCTTGTTCTTATGGCGTTAGCTGATATTATTGGTTTTGTAAGTATTGCTGCTGGGAATCCATCTGATCTTAGGAATACTATGTCTACGTTAGCTCTTAGTATTTGTCTTACAGCTTTACTGGTTATTGATATACCACTACTTATTATGATTAATCCATCTATACTTGCTAGGTTAATGTCTATCTTATGTCCACTCTCATCCCTAAATACAATAGTTCCCCTATGAACATGTACTTTTCCCTTACCAATTGTTATAACTGCATCATGGAACATCCTTGTTTCATCATAGTATATAGTGTGTATGCAGTCTCTTATCTCTTATCCTACGAGGTAGGCTTGTATAGTGGGATATACTTTCCCCTCCTTATCATCTATACTTACTAGATCCATTTTCCTGAGCTGACCTAGATACTTCATTAGACTAGTTCTTTTAAGACCTGTTTTCCTAGTTAGTTCATCTATTCCTACTCCACCCCTACTAATGATCATTGCTAGTAGCTTCTCTAATCTCATTGGTAGTTTTCTATAGCCCATTATTAGCTGTGGCTGTGCTATATCGATCTCTATATAGTCTGTACCATAGGGTATTACTAGTTTGAATCCCCTACCACTAAGTACTATACCTAGTAATATGAGTGTATCAAGTCTATCAAGACCAGAACCTACTACAACAACTATCCTCTTCCTAGAACCTCTAGCTAGTGACCTAATATTATTCAATACATTAACGGGGTTTCCAGGATCAATCATTGTGACATGCAGGCCATCACACCCATGTTTAAAAACTTCATTGTTAAGTATTGAGAGCAGATGCTTATGACCAGGTAGTAGTGGTGTTTCTAGGAATACATGTACACTAGAGCTATAGCATCCAAGCCGTGACAATGTATCCACTAAATGCCTATAATCACTATGAATACCGCCCACAAACATATAGCCCAATCAAACCACCACTCAGATACTCCAGCCCCCTAAAAACAATATATACAGAGACAATGTATAAAACCTTTAAACACCCTTAAAGATCAAGGAGAAAACTAGGATAACCTAACAGATCATGGAGAAAACATTTAGGATCATGGAAATATCACCATATTTCCAAAGATCAAATAAAACGATGAACCACCATCAACAGAACCATCACCATCCCAGAAAACAAACACAAAGAACAGAAAACAAACAATAAAAACAAAAAGGAATGATCCCATGTTCCCACAACAGAAAAACATAAAAACTGGTCAGAACCCGAAACACCCAATAACTCCTATGAAAACGATTAGATCAATAATGAAATAAGAAATACTTAAATACTAGATCCACATAGATTATAGTGTACTAACAAAAGCTGAGGCTTAGGTACTAACATAAAGAATTGAAAG
>CAZVHC010000043.1:0-1429 GCA_964627005.1 uncultured Desulfurococcaceae archaeon | reverse complement strand
GGTACTAACATAAAGAATTGAAAGGGATCTACCTTTTCTTCAATAACTTTTCTGTATACCTGTGGTACTAACATAAAGAATTGAAAGCCTTCTCTCTTGTAATAAATCCATTCACGAACTTCACATGGTACTAACATAAAGAATTGAAAGTTAACGAGCTTATGGATAATCCTGTTGTAGAGACACACTTGCGTGGTACTAACATAAAGAATTGAAAGTCTATATCCATTTCTTAAGTATTTCTATTGCTTTTTCATTTGGTACTAACATAAAGAATTGAAAGCAGCTTACTGTCTGTCTCATTGTTGTACTTCTCCGCTAGAGGTACTAACATAAAGAATTGAAAGGCCGTAGACTGCTGGAAGATTAAAGCACAGCTGTACTTCCAAGGTACTAACATAAAGAATTGAAAGACATTCACCGTATCCACCGATCAATTTATTTAATGGCGCTCGGTACTAACATAAAGAATTGAAAGCGGCTTCCCATACCATATCCTGTCTGCTACATACTCCACATGGTACTAACATAAAGAATTGAAAGTCCTCTCCATAAACACTCTTATGAGGCCCTCAAGCCTCTTCGGTACTAACATAAAGAATTGAAAGCTGTTTTCCCTGTTGTTTCTTCTTGGGTGTGTTGTTGTGGTACTAACATAAAGAATTGAAAGTCATGAAGCATTAGCACCAATTCCATCAACACCCCATAGAGGTACTAACATAAAGAATTGAAAGTAATATCACTCTACCTATATTATTTATTAATAGGAATATATAGGGGTACTAACATAAAGAATTGAAAGATATATACTGTGTAATCCTTATAATTATATACAGTGTATAAGGTACTAACATAAAGAATTGAAAGGTCCAGTAGCTCGAACACCTGTATAGTCTTGGCACCCTCCACGGGTACTAACATAAAGAATTGAAAGTTAGCCTGGTCACTTCTTCTTCACCTCCGGATTATATCTTGGGCAGGGTACTAACATAAAGAATTGAAAGCCACCTACAGGCACTAGATCCTTCTTTATCAACAAATTATGGTACTAACATAAAGAATTGAAAGATTATTCTACCACCACTATACTGTATTCTCCCCTCTTCATGGTACTAACATAAAGAATTGAAAGTAGCTTTCTCCTTAAGCCTCCGGAGAACATGATCAAAACCGGGTACTAACATAAAGAATTGAAAGCTGTTTTTGTAGGTGTAGCTTATCCATCAGGAAGGGTTAGGGGGGTACTAACATAAAGAATTGAAAGATTAGATAAACTAGATACATTCATAGTTTTTCACCCGGTCATGCATGGTACTAACATAAAGAATTGAAAGGCCCATGAACTGTGCTAGTGGTGCTAGATACTGGTTGTAGGGTACTAACATAAAGAATTGAAAGATGTAAGACACAACCTCTTGTCCGAGAAATA
>CAZVHC010000042.1:4216-15058 GCA_964627005.1 uncultured Desulfurococcaceae archaeon | reverse complement strand
TTTTTTAAGGCTGTGGGGTGGGGGTGGAATTTATGGTTTGGGAAGAGCTAGTGGATGTATTGGTGCTTCTCGGGTGGGTGAGGGGAGCACAGCTCCCAAGGCTTGCCCGAGAGAGACCGTGATGAACCAAACCATGTCCGACACAATTTGATACAAATCGATAAATGAAGACACGGCTTAGGTGAACGGCAACCACTAAGTTTCAATACCCATTCATGATTAGGTAAGAGAGGGGGGCTGAGCTGTTCTGTAGGAAAGAATATAATATGAATAGGTATGTATATTAGTTTACTAAGAAGATTATTAAATGAGGAACCCAGAAAATATGGGGGTTTCTGAATTCCACAATGTAATACTAAGATATTTTAGTATAGGGACAGTAGTTATAAGTGTATCATTAATAATTCTAACTACTATATATTTATACGTAAATTATGGTGAATACGTGTATCTACTAACAATATATGATCCATTATCAATGACGTATTTAACCTTTGGCTTAACAATTTCACTTCTCTTGGCCTATTTGTTAAGTAAATTATTTAGACTATATGTATATGTTATTGAGAGAAAGGATTATAGGTATCATTTCTATACGATACTATACTTTATCGAAGCCTTTATAGCACTAACTATACTTGATGAACTTTTTCCACTACTTTCTTTTAGCCTATTACGTATAGCACACTTTATACTGTTAGCATCTTCACTAACATTTTTCATAATGAGATTTGAAAGTATTAATTATAATATATCTTCCTTATTTGCTAAATCCTCTAAGAGCCTTGGAGTGGGAGGTTATACAAGACTTATCCATGACTTTTCAGCATCCCTTATAATCTTCTGGGCATCCTTTAGCCTAGCTGTACTATGGGGTATACCCATATTTACCGGGATCTATGTAGCTATTGTTGGGAGGGGTTTTTTAGACTACTTCCTACTCCTCACGATCATAGCCTTAGCCTTTGCAAGCCTAGTTATACTTCTTAAGATGAAAAGGGAATTGGATCTGGGTATTGGATTAAGGATTACTATATTTTTAAGTATAGTTATGGCAATAGTTCTGTCAAAAATACTATTCTTTAATGTATATGCTGCAATATATCTTAAATCTATTGAAGTATTATCCTTTATGATATCCATAATGTACTTCTCAATAGCTATTGACAGGATCATCTATATATTACCATTAACTAGTCGATACGTAGCCGATATATCTTTGAAGGAGCCTAAGATAGTACTTATAGAATTTAGCCTTAAACTATTTGGATCAAACAAGATCCCTCTTGCAAAGGCATTAATGGATAAGCTGTGTGATCCTATGGAGATAGGCAGGGATCTTATGGATTTCGACACTATAATAATATATACGATCCGTGGAAGCCCATTGATAGAATATCTTGAGACAAACCTTATTCACTACTTAATTGATGAAAGTGGTAGACAGACTACACCAATATATACTATTACATTAACGAGGTCACTAACACTTCCAAAACTATATTCGGTTGGCAAGGGTATTTGGAGGTATGAGGTAGGAATAGATCCCACGTACACACCATACATTATTGATAGGGTTAGAAAGGAGGTAAATTCCAAGAGTGTACTTGTCATTATAGAGAATCCGGTCGATCTAGTTAACTTAACCAGTTTTAAGAGATTCTATGAACTACTTCACTCTATTGTTGAGAGGCTAAAGGCTAATGATATGCTTATAGTATTGGTGCCACTAGATCTTGTTGATGAGAAGATGTTGAATGCACTAAGAAACATAGCTGCTAAAATAGTCTCTCTATATCCCTCTTAAGCACCCTAATGTATATATTTAAAGTATCCCCCTACAATATTATTGTAGGCTAAGGAAGTATATACACTAAATATTAACATATCACCTTGGCGGTCTATCCGGAATGAGTTAATAACCTAGTAATAAATAGATACATACGTATATGGGGTGTACTGTAGAGAATTGAGTAGAGATACAGAGATCTATGATATAATATCAAGGCTATCACTTGATCTTAAGAGGATGGAGTTACTTAGAGATATAATATTTGAGGCAAATCTGTTAAAGCGTAGTCGTTTCCTAGAGAAACGTGGTATGGATATTGATGAATTCCTAAAATTTATGAAGAATATTGGAGAGGGTAAGTACCTACTCACTGCAAGTATTGACGGTAGAAGATACGTAATGTATATTGAGGATGGCAGGATAGTTTCAACAGCATTATCTGATCCATCTAGTGGTCGAAGACTAGTGGGTCTTAGAGCTCTAGCACACTTTATATCAAGACTATTAAGGGAGACAATACAGGTAAGGATTTTTCTTATTGAGGAAGAGAAAGCTGAAGTGGAAACACCAACACGAGAATTTCCAAGGGGAGAGACAATACCTATTAGGAAACCAGTTATTGAGAGAATACGTGAGCTAGCTCAACTAACCATTAAGCAACGTAGTGTTATCGAAAAACCCGTTATTGAGGAGGAGAGAAAAACTATTAGTAAAGAGAGACTAGATGAGCTGAAGAAGAAGCTTGAGGATATACTAGGCGATCTATTGAGTTACCATGGATATAAACTATTGAATTTAAAAATAGATCTCCATGATACAGATATTTATATAGAACTAGATATTAAGAAGAAGAAACTATTTGGAGCAACAGATCCAAAGACTTTAAAGGAGAGAGTTGAGGAGGAGACGCAGATATTATTCAACATGCTCGATCTTAATAGTGGCTTTAAGATCGAGATTAAGAGAGCATAGCCGATAATTAGGCTCCATAACTATATTTATATTTCGTCAATATAAAATATATTTATGGAGAATTAATAGCTTGCTTGTGTGGTAGCGATGGTATTAATTCTTAAAAGGAGGAGAGAGAGGGAAGAAACAATACCATTACTAATAGATTCAATGATATCAGCTAAAACACTATCACCAGATAAGGCCTTATACTCAATAGCTATGAAGGTTGATAATAGGGTTGGATTACTTAGGGATATAACTGAGTATTTTGTTAGACATAATGTCAATATAGTTAAGATCGTAGTACCTGAACCAGCAACGCTTGATAAGAGGGAGGTTTATCTAGTGATCATTGTTGAAATGGATAAGAATATTGATCCAAGAAATATAGTTGATAATATTAAGAAGATAGCGGGTGTACTAGAAGTAAGGCTTAGGGAGCCCGTTGGAAATATACTCTTTCCAAGACTATTTCCAGTAAAGATCGATGGTGAGCGGGCACTTATAGTGCCTAAGAGAGCATTCGATCTGATGATGGAGGCTAGGGATAAATATGGTGTTACATGGTCAACGGTATTCAACCAGATTGCTAGGGAGATGGGGCGTGGTATCTATAAGTTGCTAGTGTCATTTTATGGAGAACCAGCAACTGATGAAGAATACGATATGTTGTCAAAGGTATTCATATATACGTTAGAGTCACTAGGCTTTGGACATGTAGAGATAGTCTATAACAATGCTAAGGAGGGTGAGGTGATCTTTAGACTATATGATAACATTGAGTGTTCAAGATATAAGAGCCCGGCTGAGAAGAAAGGGGATTTCGTAGGATCATTTATAGAAGGCTTCTATTCAGAACTGTGGCATCCACATAGAGTTAAATGGAGAGAAACCAAGTGTATTGCACGTGGGGATAGCTATTGTGAATTCAGCGTCTCCGTAACTCTCTAGTTCTACCGAAAAGTTCACGTGTAATATCCTCACGGATCTCAGTCCTACTTATCAGTTTTTCTGTCTCCGTTATACTTAGGCTAGCGGTTGAAGTAGCAATCGTTGGTGGTGTTGGTTGCTCAATTACCTCTGGAGCAATCTCTTCACCAGCCTTGTGTAGTTCCTCAACAGCTCTCTTATAGATGGTCTCTGGTTCATAGTAGTAGTTGAATATGATCCTTGATACATCCCATACATTAGTCACATTCCTATAGATCATCCAGTTAAGTACGGTAGCCTTCCTATAGATCTCCTCAATAATATCCTCTAGATCAAGTCCTCTCTTAGCAGCAATATCACGTAGGTGAATACTTCTCTCTAGATAAACCTTATGTTCATCAGTCCTTGGATCCCATTCAGCAATAGTTATGTACTTATCATAGTCCTCAACCTCCTGTAATATACTGATCCTACGTTGTACACGGACAATACCCTTCTCAATACGTGTAATAACACGGTTAATATGGATAAACACGTTCATGAGCTTCATATACGTCTTAGGAATATTCATTGGAGGACTAGTCAGCCTCTTAATAGCGTAATCAAGAGTCTCAGCATGCAACGTACTAAGGCCACCATGACCTGTGTTATGGAGTAGAATTGGTATGTTTCCTCCAAAGAATGACTCTGTTTCAGGTACTGAGATATCGTAGACGTATCCATGGTATGTTTTCTTCCTTACATCCTTAATCTTTAATAGAATAATGTCGCCATTAATTAATGTCTCAATTTTTCCTAGATATTTCCTGCTAAAGTTGGTAAAGGAACCGTTTCTCTTAATCCATTCTAGGACTTTTTGGGCTGTTTTTCTTGATATGAATTCTCTCCTCTTTATATATGTTAGTTCAGGAGGCATTGATCTTGGTTTAGTATACTCAATTAGTTTAAGGATGGGCTTTACAGGTATCCTCTCTGAAGCATTAGGTTTCCTATATACTTGATTAAGGTAAACCATTACGTTATAGTAGGTTTTTCCAGTATTCTTTCCTGTACCCTTTTCCTCTACAAGTTCTGAATAGAACCCAGCATATCGTGCCAGCCATAGTAGTTGAAAAGCTAGTTCCCTATTTGCTGTTGAATAACGAGTATATCTTCTCCCAAGTGTTCTCCGTGAACCAGCTTTTAATCCTTCAAAGAAGGCCCTGATGACACTCTTGGGCGATATCCAAAGTGCTATTGGTATCTTCTTTTCTTCAAGTTTTCTTCCTAAGAGTTTCTCAAATACTATAGCCAATAGGGTATGTGGATACTCATATATGCTGTAGGTACTACGGTCATTGATAATAGGTTTGATCCCGAATTTCTTATACATTATATTTACTACCTTGTTTGCAATAGCTTTTCCACTTTTACCAAGTGTGAAACATACGCGTTTTCCTTTATGCTCTTTAATATATCCACCAGCAATATATGCTCCAAATAGGAATGCTAGTTCTTCATCCAACAATAGTTTTAATGGTAGAGTGTATTTACTTCGCTGTAATCTAATACGTGAGGTATCATCTGTTGTTTCAATGGTTTTTCTCAAGACTATGTATTGCTGTAGAGATATAGGGTTTTTACCTTCCGTGAACTTCTTTAGTTCATTTGGTATATTATCTACATAGACGTTGTTGTAATCCTTGACCAGCTCTATAAGATCTATTACCTGATATTCTGTATTCTCTTTAACGCCCTTAAATGATATAACATATTCGCTCTTATTTAGTAGTGAAACGGGTTTCTCAATTATGTCAAGAGTATCTGGATCTAGGACAAATACGCTATGACTACCTGTTGCCTCTAGTTTACCTCCACCTTCATATTCTATTTCATAGATCTCGTTAACGCTATGCCGTAATACATATTTTATAGGCTTCCATACAACACGGAATCCATCGTGACTTAACACATAGTATCCATTCACATTCTTAGCTATTCGTTCCTCTCCTTCCCTATAGAACTTATCAATAAATTCACCAATCTTTACAAAATAGGTTTTGCCCATGGAATCCCTAATTAATACAGGTGTATCATAGGATACACTTGCCATGGCCTGGAATAGCACGAAAGCCTCTTCACCACGGACCTCTCCAACAATAATATAGTCCGGCCTATACCTAAGGCTTAGCTTAACGAGATCAAAGAGCTTAACCTCAGTACCAGCACCCATACCAACAACATAGCTCTCACGGCTAGTGAGCTGAACCCAGTTAGTATGTGGTAGATTAAGCTCTGGAGTATCCTCAACACTAACGATCTTCATACCAGGCTTGATAAACAGGCTAATTGCATTCAACAACGTCGTATTATGATTAAGTCTCCACCCTATCTGCCCGATCACGAAGTTGTGTGTATCCTCAACCTCTAGGTCATATAGATACTCGTTTGTCGGCTCAATCTTTTCTATAGAGATAATTTTTTCAAAGAATACATCCCCATCCATAAGCATAGCTAGTTTCCTAAGTAGTGCCTCAGCCTCCTTACTTGGCCTCTCACGGAGTTTATTGGAGTAGTACATATATAGTTTCTTAAGTGTATCAATACCCGGTTTTCTCCTACAATACTCATACTGCCTCATATACCTACTTGATAACCCAAGCTCTTTCTCTACAGTCTTTTTACCGATACCTAAAGCTTCTCTAATACGGACTAGGTATTCAGAGATCGGATAAACCATATAGTTTGGATTACGTCTCCTATGGAGATAGTATTTATTAGCTATTTCAATGACATCGTTAATCTGTATCGAGACATAGTCCTTAACCAATGTAAGTAGCTTTAGAGCCTCCATACCATATATGAGAATACGATAGGCAGGCTTTCCTCTTACATTCCGTACCTTAATAACATGCTGAATTCTCAGTCTCTTTAACATAAAGCTTATTCCATTAATTAATTCCCTAGACCTAGAGGTAAACTCTACAATTAGCTCCATCTTATCTCTATGTCTCCTCACATATATGCTTCCGTCAGAGTCTAATATGCCAGCTATATAGCTTAATAATACTGATTTATCGCTACTAAAGAGGATCTCATTAGGAACTCTAATAGTATATGATTTATTGCCATTAAACAGCCTTAATAAATAACGATATAATTGTTCATGGTAAAACCTTAGGCTCTTTACATTATTCCTTTTATCAATAACTATGTGTACATTCTTGCCAAATAATTTCTTGACTAAGTCTTTATATTTACGTATGATATCTTCATTGCTTGTCGTTAGAACTATTGATTTGTTATATATATCGAGGTTTCCATCGCCGCTCCAAAGACCAAGGAAGTATGCATATTCAGTACTTATTGTAGAGCTTCCATTATATTCTATGTCAAGCCATGTATTGACAATGTAGTCTCCAGGCTTTAGATCCTTAGCTTCTACGGCAACAAGATCCAGCGTATGTGGATCGATCTTTATGAAGTTATGGTCAAGTGTAGTGGTGATTATAGAGGTATTTGTCCTAACTCTAACAAGGGGCCTATGATCTCTATGCTTAATAATCCTTATTAGCCTTCTCCATGAAAGCTTATAATTATCATTAACACTTAAAACCTCGATTAAGTGATTATCGATATCTTTCACAATGTGGTCTCCCACAGTATACTCCCTAGAGTCTATCATATTGTATAGTTTTGAAGCCTCGACAACAGCTGGTTTACCATTGATCCTTACAATAATCTTTGTATCTCCAGGGAAACTTTTGCCAGTTCCAGTGCCTCCTGCGATGAGGGCTGTTTTTCCATGTTCTATTAGTGTCCATAGGTAGGCAGCCATTATACTATTGAGTGTACCGCCCATGATAAGTTCTACAGGGCTAAAGGGTCTCTCACGGAACTTACGTATAGTGAATGTTGGCCCCTTAACAGATATTTCTCTACCAAATGTTGCTGCAAGACGGTGTTTCCCGGGAAGCATTGCATCAACTATTGGGAAAGCTATACTGATGTGCTTACCAGCCATGTGTGCAAGCTTCATAACGTACTCATTAAGGTACTCGTCGTCAAGGAAGGTGATGTTTGTGGGTATATTCTCGTATTTACGATGCCATATGTAGATGGGTATGTTTACGCCATTACATGATATATCCTCTATATTGGGATCCCTCATAAGTGGGTCAATGGGACCATAGCCTATGAGGTTACGCTCAATATAGTAGAGTAGCTTAAGCCTACGAGTACCTACAAGACCAAGCTTATTACGGTACTTCTCAGCAATACGCTTAGCTTCCTCGAAAACATAGCTACGTAGATCCTTGATCTCCTCTGGTCTCTCAGGAGGTCTTATCTCATCCATAAGTATCTGTGTAAGCTTATCAAGTACAGCCTTATCCTCCATAGTCAATCCATATTCTTCAACATAGTATACTGGTCCTTCCGGGGTCTCAGCTATTGTGACTTTAACGAATGGCTTATAGACATAGTAGCTCTCAATAACCCTCCAACTAGGGTCTCTTGGGGTAACCTGTATAGGCTCGATAAGTGGGATAACTGTACGTACTGCCTCCTCTACCTCTCTAGGCCTCTCCTCCTCTTTCTTCCTTAGTGCTTTCCTCAGTATCTCAAATGGTACCGTGATCCTTTTGAGTATACTGCTTGTCAACTCTTACCACACCACTACTTGGTAAATATATAATCTTTACACGCTTAAATACTATCCCGATACATGTTTATAAGATGCTGTATAGGTGGTATAGGGTTTATATACATCTATAACATGTACTGAATAAGTCCATTGTATACAATTATTAACCGGCTGAGACTATATAGTATATAAGCATAACATATAGTATATAGTGGTCATTATGAAGATGTGGGATTTCGTATACAAGTACTTCTGGTGGTTTGGTAGAGGAGTGCTTAAGCTATATCCTAACCTACCGGACAATATACGTAGGAGTGGTATGCATATTTACCCGGAAGCCTATGCTAGCTTCATAGGTTTTGCCACGATAACATCGGTTATAGTGACCATAGTACTGATCATAGTTGTGCTAATAAGTAGGGTATTACTTGCACTCCCATTCGTTATATTAGTGCCATTCCTAACATTCATATCTCTGGTAAACCTGCCATCACTCATCGGATCGAGTAGGGCAGGTTCTATAGAGGGTGAACTACCCTATACGGCTGCATACCTTAGTGTAATGGTCTCTAGTGGTGTATCACCATATGATGCCTTTGAAAGGATCTCTCGCTCAAAAGCAATATTCCCAAAGTTCAGTGACATTAGTCAAAAGTTCATATTGCTGGTTAGAGTACTTGGTAAGGATCCGTTGACAGCATTCTCCATACTAGCTGAGAGGACTCCAAGTGCTAGTACAAGGGATCTATTGACAGGCTATATAACTACTGTACGTGCAGGTGGTGATGTAGGTGACTACTTGACTAAGAAGGCACGTATGATGTTTTCAGAAATCCTTGTTAAGATGAAGATCATAGCTGATAGATTATCCGGGTTACTCGAGGCCTATCTAGCCCTAGTACTGTTAACCATGATCAGTTTATCGGTCATGTACTTTGTAACAGTCTCTCTTGCTTCAGCAGTCACATTTGGTTTATCAGCTAGTGGTATGTACTTATTCCTATATGTATTCACACCATTCCTTTCATTCATGATCATCTATCTAGCTGATGTAATGCAGTATAAGGAGCCATGGATAGACTATAAACCATACATTGTATACTGTGGGTTAACAATACCCCTAGCCCTATTCCTCATTGTATTAGGCTACATAATACCCTCATCCCTACCCCCATGGCATCCAATGGCTAATAACCCTATATTCAATGGAGTAAAGACAATGTTGCTCTTCCCTGAATACTTTGTAGAGATCGAGCATTATCTAGAACCTGTTCTAGCAGTATCTATGGCATTGATCTATGCTACAATACCGTCAGTGGTATATACTGAGTACAAGGCTAGGGAGTACAAGATCGTTAATGGGGTGACACGCTTTCTAAGAGATCTGGTAGAGATCCGTAAGACCGGGTTGTCGCCAGAAAGGAGTATTATAGAGTTATCTAGTAGAAACTATGGAGTATTCACTAAGCATCTCCGGAGAATGGCTATGCAGTTAAGCCTTGGAATACCTTTATCAAGGATCATAAGCACCCTATTGAAAAAGATCATTGTATGGAGGGCTAAAGCACTACTATACATGCTTACGGACGCTATAGAGGTTGGTGGTGGTACTATAGAGGTGCTTGAGAACCTAGCATGGTTTGCAGAGAATGTTGATGCTATAGAGGATGCTAAGAAGAAGAATCTGCGTACACTCCTAGTAGTACCCTACATGGGATCAATATTGGCTACAACATCAATACTCCTACTAGCAATCTATATGGGGTCGTTAGCACTAGGATCAGCTGCTTATGCTACTGCAGCAGCAACGATATTGCCTGCTATAGTATTGAACTCCTATATAATGGGTCTTGTAGCAGGAAAGATCTCTTCAGGATCGGTTTCGGCAGGCTTTAAACATGCATTAATACTAACGATCGTGGCAGTAATAGTGATCCTTATATCACCAGTGATTAAAGCATCACTTGTTGGAGCAATGCTTCCAGAGGTGACTCGGTAGTGAAGGGTGTGAGTGAGCTCTTCTCAACAATGATCCTTGCATCAACAATAATAGTTATATCGATCATAGTACTATACTATGCATTAACCACGCTAGAAATAGGCTATGCATCTACTGAATACGGATATATAAAGTCCACATTTGTCAATGTAGCTAACAACATATACTATATAGTGCAAGGAAATGCCTATGCTGCATCAATACCTAGTAGGAGTGTAGGTATTGGATATAAAGAATATAGTGATCTAAGGTTTAGGATAATCGTTGATGGAAACATTATCTATGAGGATACGCCAAAGGCAGTAGTAGCAGAAACACTAAAACCGCTCGTCACCCACTCAGAAATAGTCTATGGATCTAGTGGGAATAACCCTATTGGATGCTCCTTCATGGTCAATAACCTAAGGCTGACACCATGTGTCTATGAATACTATTCTAGGGGATGGTCTATAGCGGAACTAAATACTGCAAGACCCTATGTGACCGTATATGAGGCTTCAGAGAGTAGTTTCTCCTATCTAAGGAGGATCAATATAACCAATA
>CAZVHC010000042.1:0-4116 GCA_964627005.1 uncultured Desulfurococcaceae archaeon | reverse complement strand
CATAGTTAGGAAATACATTGATCCAGAACCACGTGTTGAGGTAGGCCCCGAGGAGACTCTTAATGGTAGGTATATAGTTAGGCTCATATACCTTGATCTTGAGCCTAGGCTCCAGAGTACAAGACCCACCTCCCTACTCATATATCCCCATAAAGATATCGTTAGATATGTAGCCTCAGGTATAGGTAGCTTGAGGATAGAATTGTATAATGTATCTAGTGGTACAGTGATATGGTCAGCAGATCTAGATGATATAATACCGGGCAGGGATCCCTCTAAACCAGTTGATATAGTCATTGTTGTGAAAAGAATATATGTGGTGATGGCGTAATGCCAAGCCCTGTCGTGGTTCACGTAATAGGCTCCACGGCTCTCATGGTGGTTCTATATACTGTGATGCTGTTCACAGCATTTGTATCCGGGTATGTAGTTAATACTAGTGAGAGGAATGTATTGGTGGCAGCGGCTGAATCAATATCACTACAGCTTAAATACGCTATTAACTCAAGGACAAATACTAATGTATCACTAGACTATCCCCTATGGTCATCAAGTAATAGACCGTACAACATCATTATAGGTAATGGCTCATCCATTAAGGCTAGATACAGTTTCCTCAACCATTTAGAGGATGGGACAATATATGTTGTAACGTTATCCATTGATATGAGGGTCTACGGAGTTAGCGAGGTGTGTAACGGATCATTTAATGGCTACCACGTAGTAGTCTCTGGAGGACTAGCATTATTTGGTAGTACAAGACTTGTCACACTAAACCAGTATGTCATTGGTAATAAGATAATACTCGATTTTGTAGTGGTAGGTGAGAAATCGCCATGAAGGAGATTATAGAGTATATATTGGCAGGTATAATTATAGTGTCATTCATACCCCTATATACAGTGATTAATACAAGCCTATATAACCCGCCGCCACGCCGTATAGATCCTAATGTAATGGTTCTATATTCTAGTACTATAGAGGATGTATTGAATAAGCTTATATCAACAAATAACTTTACACCAGCACTAGTAGATATAGTGGATCTTGTGAGGCAACGTGTTGGAGAGGATGTATATAGGGAATATGGATTCCATGTAAGGATTGTTTCCTGGGGTATAGTAAATATAACGTTACATAGTGACTTCATATCTGTATATACAAGGGATCTTGGTAATGTCACGGTATTAATTATTAAAAATGACCTAACCAGCAATACCTACCTAATTACACAGCCAACCATTATCTACAATAGACAAGGGATATATAGGTATGACTTATACATTAGTACTAGTGATGTTATTATTGTTGTAGCAGTCCTTGAAACAGGTATTACAAGGTATATAGACTACTATATAGATGATGATATATATAAGACGTATATACTCAATATTAATGGTAAAGTATATGTCTTAAATGACTTATCTAATGGGGCTATGGCTAAGGAGAGCTATGGCGGGTACCAGGTTGTAGATGCTTACCTATACTACTATACAAAGCTAAACTTTAGTGTCTATAGACACTTACATTTTGTCCATAGTATTGATACAACTATTTACATATATAGATGTTCATCAAGTTATTGTCCGGGATTCAGAAAGAATATAACTCCTGTAATATATACTGATACAGATTACTATATAATATATGATGGTACCGTTACGTTAAATGGTAAAACATATGAAAAGCTGTACCTCTCATCTCTAGTATATGAGGAAAACTATACTGAAATATGGCAGAAAAAGGATAGGTATGGTGGTTGGTGCTGGTATTCAGAAGTATGTGACTACTGTACTGAGGAATACTATCTATATGATAGGATTTTTAGAGGTGACGCTATACGGTTGCATGAGATAGAGTCACCACTATATAATGCGGTTCTAATATTGCTTAAAGATGACGCTGGTAGACTGTATGTAGCTACTTTTTATCACTATGAGGTTGAATTTGGTGATACAGTACCTAGGGATTGGCAGACAGATTCATTGATCTATATTATGAGGATTGGTATGGTTGACTATGAGGTTATATTGACTATCTGGAGGAGATCGGTATGAGGGGTCAGACTGTAGTTATATCGGCTTATATGGCTACCTTGGTATTGATACTTGCATTAACAGTATTGTTTGTATCAATATTCCCTAGGACAACATCAGTATCATTCCAGTATAGGCAGTTTGACGTTATAAGGCTTGTACGTAGGAAGACGTATTGGACAGCTTGTGAATTAGCCGATACTGTTGCTGCAGAGTATGGTGCTGACTATGTGCAGGTTAATATAACGGTATATGATCTTGTGGAGGGCAGGGAGGAGGGGTTTATGACGTGTACTAGGGTACCAGTTAATGTGCCTATGGAGGATCTTATAATGTATAACTATCATTTCTCAAGGCTACTGGGTAATGGTACTATGTTCATATATGATATAGAGGTGGGTTATAGGTGAGGGGTGGTTTACCTATAGCTATAGCTGTGATCCTTGTAGTAGCATTGATTATAGCAACAGTATTCTATACAACATCCCGTACAGTCTATGTACGTGAGAACTTCTATAGCTTCTCCCTCAATGAATGGATACTTATAAACCATGACTTGACACGTGTAGGTCTATTAGCACTCATACATGGTAGCCGTAATGCTTCTGTGGTGTTTTCAGAGGTATTTAATAGTACATACCGTGAAGTCTATCGTGACTGGTATGCTAGTACACAGAACTATGATCGTGCTATTGCATGGGCTACTGGTAACGCATCTCTTGTACTAGATAGAGTTGTTGATAGGATTATTGAGAACTGGGTTGAGATTAAGAGGAGGGATGGCTATATAGTGACGATCAGGAATTCCACGGGATACTATGGTGTAGTAACGGGTATGGATGGAGGATGGACTTATGGTAGGGGTTTTGCTGGTGTACATGTTGTTATAGAAATGATCTCTCCCTATGGAGAGTATAGATTGTTTAACCGTACCATAGAAGCTGTATATATTGCACGTTTCTATGCAGCACATACATATAGTGATCCCGGTATTTACATACCTGTGAAATTTATAGCATATATAAGTATTGATGGAGTCAAATACTATTATTTGATACCGAAGGAAAAGATCTATTTACGTATTAAGAGCCTTACATTCCAGTATCTCAATATACAAGATCGTATAGGAGATACTGTAGTAGCTAAACCAGTAGCTGTATTCTATCATGGAGCTGGTGAAAGCTATTCCCTTCTACTCATAGGTCATAATGGTGTAGAGGATCTAGCACAACACATACTCTGGTATACCTATGAAGATGATCAGCTTTCAACAGACACTGTACCTTACGGCTATGTATATAAGCCCGGAAGACATGGGTACTGCCAGATGTATAGTGGGTGTAAGGTAGGCTATCATCTATGGGCATCCATCACTAGTGTTGAAATTGATCAGATAAGGGTGTTTACTGGATTGAAAATGTATTTCAAAATAGGGTTCTGCTGGTACTATGGTATATGTGATGGATGGTGTGTTGGATGGGTACTTGTAGGTGATATAAACAGCTGGTCTGGTTTCTAAGTCTTTAGCAAGGTACTGTCTAAACAACATACCTACACAGATCTTCAACCTAATGGTTAAACTTATATATGCATTACCTACACAATTAAACCTAGGTGGAAACTATGAAAGCGATCTCACCAGTTATAGCCACAGTAATCATAGTCTCTGTAGCCATAGCCCTAGCCATAGCAGTAGCCCTATGGATCACAGGAGTAATCGGCGGAGTATCGAGAATGGAGAGACTGGACGTAACAGCAGCATATGTGACAAATGAAGCTGAGCACATTACTAATGAAGATAGTAGGTATTTCAACATAACTATAGAGGTAGAAAATAAAGGTTCAGTAACAGTTACTATTGATAAGGTCTTTGTAAATAATGTTCCGATTGATCAAAAGGCTAGCATAACGCCAGGAACAGATAAGGCTGCTTGGAATGCCGATAAAACTACTTTAAAACCTGGTGAGAAGGCTACAATTAATATTGTCCTCCTACATAAGGACCATGGTGGCGACTACAATAATGGCCAGATTGTGCAGATTATTGTTCATACTGCTACCGGTGGTCAGTATCCAGCAC
>CAZVHC010000041.1:0-15202 GCA_964627005.1 uncultured Desulfurococcaceae archaeon | reverse complement strand
TGTATTCGTTAGAATAAAGGATCAGCCGCAGATAATGTGTCGTATAGGCACTGAAGACATGGATCCAGAGGAGATTGCTGAGAACGCTTTAGCTGTATTATCCACCTTAGAAGCTAAGCTACCTAATCCAGCTCATAACATGTCCAAGATAATTATTAAAACCACTATGGGGCCTCCAGTAGAAGTGAGTACTATGTAGAGGTGATGCTCTAGTGTCTATACTAGCTCGGAAAGTACCTAGAGCTGCCCGAATACCGGAGTGGAAGATTAGGGAGGTTGAAGAACTAGTAGATCTTATAAAGAAACATAAGGTTATAGGACTAGCATATCTAGAGGGACTACCTACGGCACAGTTACAGCAGATTAGGAAGAGGCTTCGGGGTAAGGTTGTCTTTCGTGTAACAAAGAATACATTAATGAAGCTTGCACTAAGAAAGGCAGGTATTGAAAACGAGGATCTATTTAAGCTTCTCCATGGACAGAACCTTATATTATTCACAAACCTAAATCCATTCGAGCTAGCACTACTCCTTGAGGAACAAAAGACATATACCTACTATAAACCAGGTGATATAGCTGATCAAGAGATAATAATACCGGCTGGGAATACAGGGCTATCGCCAGGACCAATACTGAGTACATTCAGTAAGCTCAAGATACCAATCCGTATGCAGGGTAACACCATATGGGTTGCAAAGGATACAAAAGTAGCAAAACCCGGTGACAAGATCTCCGAGGAATTAGCAAGTATACTTCAGAAACTAGGTATAGCATTAAAGGAAGTCCGGATCAGGGTTAAAGCAGTATATGAGGATGGACTAGTAATACCTGGTGACCAGCTTAAACTAGATCTTAATGAGTACCGTGGCAATATCATTAGAGCGTATCTAAACGCACTAGCCCTAGGATCCGAGATTGCATGGGATGTACCTGAAGCACTAGAGCTAGCCATTAGAAAGGCATTCTTACGTGCACTAACATTATCGGCTGAAGCTGGCTTTGTGACTCCAGAGAATGCCGAATACGTACTAACTAGGGCGATTGCTAAGGCATTAGCATTAGCTGCTGCAGTAGCTGAACATGCACCAGAGCTTGGGCTAGAGATTAAGGCTGTAGCTCCCACTAAACCTGCTGAAGAGGAGAAGGTGGAGGAGGAAGCTGGTGGGGAGGAAGAGGAGGAGAAGGAGGAGCTTAGTGAAGAGGATCTATCAGCTGGTCTTGGAGCACTATTTGGTTAATCCATGTTTTCCACATATACCCTAAGACTAAAAATTTAAAACACCCTATAGCCCATGTATGAATCCACGAATACTAGGAAGACATATAGGATGGTGAATAGGCTATGGAGTACATATATGCTTCCCTACTACTCAGATCAGCTAATAAGGAGATAAATGAAGAGAATGTAAAGAAGGTTCTAGAAGCAGCTGGTGTAGAAGTAGATGAAGTAAGGGTAAAGGCACTTGTTGCAGCACTCAAGAAGGTTGATATAGACAAGGTACTAGAGCAGGCAACAGCCATGCCCATGGCCCCTGCAGCTGCACCAGCAACAGCTCCAGCTCCAGAGGCTACTGAGGAGAAGAAGGAGGAGGCTGAAGAGGAGGAAGAGGAGAAGGAAGAACTTAGTGAGGAGGACCTATCAGCTGGTCTTGGAGCACTATTCGGCTAGTCTTTTTAAGAGGGCATGTAATTGCAGGCTATGAATAGTGAACCAGAGTTTTTCAGTAAATTCCTAGAGTCTCTAGGTTATCGGGAGTATAGATGTAGGGTTTGTGGAGAGAGATTCTGGAGCCTCAAGCCAAGAGATCGTTGCCCGGATAGGCCGTGTAGTAAGTATGATTTCCTCCTAAAGGATTACCCTAGTGTTAATAAGTTGTCTTTAAAGGAGGCTCGTGACAGGTTTATAGAGTTTTTCCGTAGAAACGGACATGGATACATCGACCCATATCCTGTTCTAGCTCGATGGAGAAATGATCTATATCTCACGATAGCTAGCATTATAGTGTTCCAACCAGCTGTCACCGAGGGTGTAGTCGATCCACCAAGTAATCCCTTAGTTATTGTACAACCTTGTATTAGGCTAGAGGACATTGATGAGGTAGGCCTAACATTCGGTAGACATCTATCATCATTTGAAATGGGCGGCCACCACGCCTTCAATAGGGATGACAACTACATCTACTGGGTTGATGAGACACTAGAGTATGCATATAACTTCTTTACAAAGGAGATAGGGATACCTGGAGAAGACATCGTCTTCAAGCCATCGTGGTGGGAAGGAGGAGGTAATGCTGGTCCAGCATATGAAGTTATTGTTGATGGTTTAGAGCTGGCTACACTGGTCTTTATGAAGTATCGGGTAAGTGGTGACGGATATACACCTATGGATATAAGGGTTATTGATACAGGTTATGGTATAGAGCGTATTGCATGGTTTACTCAGAGAGTACCTACTGCTTTCCATACTATATATGGTGAACTACTAGGCAGGTATAAGGATATACTTGGTACAGAGGAGCCAGAGTATCACGTGTTAAGAGAGATCGTATATAGGCTTAGTGATGTTGATATAGGTTCACTTGATCAGTTAAAGAAATACTTGGATGAACATGGATATATAGAATACTACGATAGCTTTAGGAGATCACTTCTTCTCTATACACTGCTCGATCACTATAGAACACTTGCCCTAATGTTATCCGATGGGATAGTACCATCAAATACTGGAGAGGGTTACCTAGCCCGGCTAGTTCTTCGTAGGAGTTTGAAGGCACTTTATCAGCTCGGTATAGAACCAAGTAGGTATAGAGAAATTGTTGCAGAGCTTATGGAGGAAATGATTAGTTACTGGAGAAACCACTATGTATACACGAAATTCAGTGAGCATAGGCAATACATACTTGATGTAATAGATCATGAGGTAAGGAGATATATCGAAACATTGGAGAGAGGGTTAAAGGTAGTAGATAAATTCATTAGGAAGAGGAAGAAGCTTGAAATAAACGATCTTGTGAAAATCTATGATTCACATGGTATACCACCAGAGATCATAGCTGAACGGGCACGGAAATATGGAGTTGAAGTCAATATACCCCATGATTTCTACTCATTAGTTGCTAAGAGGCATGGACGATCAGGAGCTTTTCAGAAATACCGTGAACAAGTTCTACCTAGGGAAATAATTGATTGGACATCTAGATTTCCAGAAACACGTAGGCTATTCCATATGGATCCGTATCTAAGGGTGTTTAAGGCTAAGGTATTGGGTGTTAGGGATAACTACGTAATACTTGATCAAACAGCTTTCTACCCAATAGCTGGAGGGCAAGATCATGATACAGGGTATCTTAGGTTACCCGATGGCCGTAGAGTAAGAGTTAGAAGAGTCTATAAGCATGGTGATGTGATCATACATGAGCTTGATGAGAGTGTAGGTTCAACACTGTCAAAGGGAGACATTGTTGAGGGGATCATTGATTGGAGACGTAGATATAGGCTTATGAGACACCATACAGCTACCCATATAATCCTTGGTGTAGCCCGGAAGGTTCTTGGAGATCATGTGTGGCAGGCTGGTGCTGAGAAAACAGTTGAGAAGGGACGCCTAGATATCACACATTACAGGATGCTTACGGATGAAGAAATAAGGAAGATCGAGGAGTTTGCTAATAGAGTTGTTGACGAGAGAATAGATCTAAGGTTTACCTACTTAGAAAAATTCGAGGCTGAGAAGAAATATGGTACCCGAATATATCAGGGTGGAGCAATTGTATCAAAGATCCTAAGGATCGTTGAAATACCTGGATGGGATGTTGAAGCATGCTTTGGCACCCATCTCCATAATACTGGTGAAGTTGGGGGTATAAAGATCGTTAATGTAGAGAAAATACAGGATGGTGTTATAAGGATAGAGTATATTGCTGGTTCACGGATACCAGAGTATTCTCGTGAACTGGAGGAGGTTATTATGGAGATAGCTGGTAAGTTAAATACTAGTCCTAAACAAGTTCTACAAGCTATAACAAGATTTAGTGGAGAATATAGTGAGTTAAAGGAGATTCTGGCTAGATATAGGGAGAAGCTCTATGGGCTATATATGGAGAGAATATCTAGTGGAGTAGTTGAAGAATGCGGATATAAAGCTATATACTTATACAATGATATAGGCGATCAAAAGTTTTACCGTGAACTAGCACTAGATATTTCTAAAAATGGTATAATAGTATTCTATGATGCAGGAAGATATATAGAGGTATTCTATGATCCAGAACAAGTCGCTAAAGAAATAGATCTAAGGATTGTACTGGAAAAGTTAAAGGAGAGATATCCGGATATTAAGGGTGGCGGTAAGAAGGACCATGTAACATTTAGATCAAGTGTCTCCTCTAAAGAGTTATTTAATATTTTTAGGAAGTTATTGATGGAGATGGGCGGTTGCGTAGAGAACTAGTTGATGCAGCCAGAGACTATAGATACTTACTTGATCGTGGATATCCACATAAGCTGGCATTGGACACTATATCTACAAGGTATCTACTTAGCAGACGTGAGCGTCTACTACTCTATAGATGTGTTCATACAACTAGGTATGTACGCTCAATTCGTTCTAAGACATCATATCCACCAAATGGTTCATCAATAGTTATTGATGGATATAATGTATTCTCAACAATATACTCTATACTTTCTGGTGAAGAGCTCTATTTATGTGATGATGGGTTCATAAGGGATCTACTTGGGATACGCACCAGAGTTGCATTAGCTGTTAATATAGAGACTATTAATAGAATCATATCATTGATTAAATGGTTTATAGATGGTCATGAGACATACATAGTCTTAGACGCTAATGTTAGTCGTAGTGGTGAACTAGCTTCTAGGTTAAGGGAGCTGTTACCTAATGCTAACATAGTTGTTGCTAGAAAAGCTGATATTAAGGTGCTTAAGCTATCCCGGGATAGATGGGTTATCTCAAGTGATGCTGTCATACTTGAGAAGGCACATAAAGTATATGATCTTGCAGGATATATTGCTAGGAGATACAGTCCTAGAAGGATCATTGTATTACCAATACCCTTACCATAGGCCTTGGAATAATTGTTTTAAGCATATAGTGCAAAATATCACCTAGGTATTCATTCCTAGGTACTTGGTGTAAATATTTTGAACTGGAAGGGTATACTGAAGATTATCGGCAGTCTTGAGGGTGTCTTAGGGGCATTAATGCTACTTGTACCTCTAATAGACCTTTTAACAGGCTATAGTATTTCAGCACTATTCCTTATCAGTGGCCTAATATTCCTACTAATAGGTTTCCTATCATCAAAAGTTGAAGCAGAACCACTATCACTACTTGATAGCCTAGTAGTTGTATCAATTGCTTGGCTCCTAATACCACTTGAATCAGCAATAGTACTCATGTACACGATTAACATATCGTTTATAGACGCATTTTTTGAAAGTGTAAGTGGATTTACAGGTACTGGATTTACTGTCTTAACAGGACTAGACTATATGAGGCCATCAATTGTTACATGGAGGAGTATAATGCAATGGAGTGGAGAGCTTGGATTCGTAGTATTTGCAATGGTTATATTCCCTTACTTCTACCATATAGGCAGGACAGCATATGGTGTTGAGAGACCAGTTAAGATAGAGGCTACATTCTATAGGACAGCTAAAGCCCTTCTAAAGATCTATATAATCCTTACACTTATGGGTCTAGTATCCTATGTATACACTGGTATGAACCTGTATGAAGCATTCAACCATGTGCTAACAACAATAGCTACTGGTGGTATGTCAACATATGATGCAGGATACCAGGTAATATATGATCGATCTCCAATAACCTACGTACCAGTAATGATATTCATGTTTATAGGTGGTATGAACTTCTATATCATTGCAATGATGTTTAAGGGGGAATTCTCGATACTTAAGAGGAGCGAGGAGTTTAGAGTATATGTTATTTCAATGCTTCTCCTAACTACTATGATGATCCTATCATATCTATTCATTGAAAAAACAGATCTACACTATGCATTAGTAGCTGGAAGCTTCAACCTAGTATCCGGTATGACAACAACGGGTTTCAGCATAGGATCAATAGCTGAGCTATCAGATACTAGTAAGGCAATATTGATAGCGGGAATGTTTATTGGCGGTATGATGTTCTCAACAGCTGGTGGTATAAAGTCCATAAGACTACTAATATTGTTTAAGAAGCTCAAGGATGTAGCACTTAAATCAGTTATATCAGCCCCTATTGAGAGGAGAATGAGTATTGATGGATCGTGGCTTTCCGAATCAGAGATTTCTCAGGCACTTGTAATAGTTGTTCTACACATGATAATGATCTTTGGAGGAGCCACTGTAATGGCTGCATACGGCTATAACTTTATAGATACACTCTTTGAAGCAACATCAGCTGCTGGATGTGTTGGTTTAAGTGTAAATGTAGTTTCTCCAATGGCTCCTCTAGGTGTTAAGGTGACCATTATATTTCTTATGTTATTTGGCCGTCTTGAATACGTACAGCTCATGCTATTAATAGCCTTAATTACTGGTAAGAGATATACTGAGACACTCTATTGATTACTACTCCTGTTAAGGTTAATCTTTTAGTCTAGAATAGTATATAAGTAGAATACTGTAGATTGGCTGAAATAGGCTATCTAGGTAGCATTGATGGTGGAGGTTCTTGAAGATCCTGATAATTGGTGGAGGTTCTGTTGCTGAGGAGCTATTGTCTAAACTAGATCTTAAGAAGCATGAGGTCATAGTTGTTGAAAGAGATCCTGTTAGACGTAAGGATCTTGCATTAAAATATGATGTTGTAGTTATTGATAGGGATGCTACTGATGTAAGTCTATATACAAGTGATGTTAGAATGGATGAGATTGATGCTGTAATAGCTCTTACTGGACGTAATGAGATAAACTTGTTTGCCCTAGCAATAGCTAAGATGTATAATATACCCTTCCGTATTGCTAAAGTAACTGACAAGAGGATTGCTGAACTGCTACAAAGACTGGGTCTTGGAGTACCTATTAGCCAGCCATCACTTATAGCATCAATGATAGCTAGTTATCTAGACTCTATATTGGAACCAAGTAGGCTTGGCAGAATTGGTGATTCATATATCTACATGGTTACCCTTGCAGAGACTGATAAGGCTGCCGATAGAAAGATCGCTGATCTAAATCTGCCAGAGGATATAAGGATTGTCACGATATTTGATGGTACGAAAATATTCTTTCCAACTCCAGATACTGTATTGAGAAGTGGGTACCAGTTACTTATATTGTCTAGATTACAGGATGTGACAAGATACTTTAAGGGTTGAGAACACATGATATTTAATCTAATAAACATATCTCCCTCAAGTATTGAGAGAATACTCTATGATTTTGCTCCGGCTATAATATTGTTGATAGCAATAATTGTATTAAGATACTTCATAAGTAGATTATTGTCAACACTTTATCAAAGAGGATATATTGGGGTAGGTACAAAGATCACTATTATGAGGATCATGGACTCAGTCTTTATATTGGTGTTCTCACTATTCATAATACAGAGTTACGTGCCATCAATAGTGACTTATGCGATCATAGCAATATTTGCATTACTCATAGCAATACTCTTCTTCTACGAGATAAGGGAGTTTACAGCATACATAACCCTCCAGCTAGTCAGGTACATTAGGGGTAGATATCTAGAAATACATCTCCCAGGACATCATAAACCCATATATGGCAGGATCGTGTCCATGGATCCATTCTCATCAACTATAGAGGATATATTTGGTAATAGAACATATATAGCAAATTCACTACTCCTATACTCAGCAATACGTGAAACATCACCATTTATACCACTTAGACTGAGAATAAAGAGAAATCCAGCTATAGAGCTTAGAGAGATTATTGAACGCTTAATAAATGTTATGAAGAGTGGTGGTGTAGCTGTATTTAGGATTCAGGAGAACCAAATAGAGATCGAGAGAATAGATCAATCTGAGATCACTATAGCTTTAAGGATAATACCTGCCTCTCTACCCGTTAGAATAAATGATCTTATTAAGCTTATGAAACATATAGAGAATGAATTTAGAGACTGTAATCCTGTTATCGAGTTAATCACTATAGGTTAGTTAATAATAACTCCTCTAAGATCATAGAATGTTGCATCGTAAACTTTCACCCTAGCCCATTTACCAATAAGATCGTTGTTATGTCTAACTATTACTGGTGTATAGTTTATAAGCCTACCAGTATAACTATCCCCATTCCATTCGGTAATGAATGTATCTACAATCTTACCAACATACTTACTTAGCCTCCTAACACCAATATCCTCCATAACCTCTAGAAACCTCTTCATACGCTCCTTCTTAACCCTACTACTAACTTGTTTTAGCGACGCCGAATACGTATTAGGTCTAATAGTATATTGAGCTACATGGATACGGTCAAATTCTAACTCCCTAACAATCTCTAGCGTAGCCTGGAAATCATCCTCATCCTCACCAGGATGTCCAATAATAATATCTGTTGCAATAGCTATATCTGGAACCCTGGATCTGAGCTCCTTAACCAGGCTTCTATACTGATCGATAGTGTACCTTCTCCTCATAATCCTTAATACCTTATCACTACCACTCTGAAGCGGAATATGTAGAAACTTATAAACACGATCATTCCTTAGGGCATCAATAAGATCATCAATTATTGGCTCTAGGGTATCTGGATTAATCATTCCAATCCTAACCATATATACCCCAGGGATCTCAGACACCTTCCTAACAAGATCTGGGAGCATCTGCTTACCATAAAGATCCAGTCCATAGGCACCAGTATCCTGACCACTAAGCTCTATTTCAACAGCACCCCTACCTATCAGCTCCTCAGCAGTCTTTACAATATGATCTATTGGGTAACTGAATAGTCTCCTGCGGGCATTCTTAACAATACAGAAACTACAATTACCTAAACAACCCTCTTGTATAGGTATAATGGCTACTCTATCCTCCATCCAAACACCAAGAACCCCACGTTCCCTTTCACCATCAAGCAATACAATCCTCCTATCATCACGTACAACCATATCCACACGAGACACATTTTGTGGAGATAATAGGCTCGCCGTAGGAGCTATCCTAGATACTAGGTATGGCTGAGCCTTAGCTAGACAACCAGCTACGACCAGTTTCTTACCATACTCCATGGAAAGCCTATATAGAAGCTTGATCCTATGGATCATTCGTTGCTCAGTCTCCATTCTAACAGTACATGTATTTATAATGATTACATCTGCATCAATAGGGTTATATACAAACACATAACCTTTACTAGCCAGTACAGTCTTCATTATATATGTATCTCCTCTATTCAATGCACATCCATAGGTCTCAATGTATACTCTTCTCACCATCACCCACCAAGATCATTCTTTCCCGGAGTAACCGAAATATAGAATATATTCTAACACCCTTTAATTCCTAGTATATGGTATATGGAGGGGTAGGGATTGACTAGGAGTATTAGGGACTATAGTTATGAAGAACTACTTGATAGATTATATGCTAGATTGCCTAGGAAGGAGGTTAAGGCAGAACCTTTTGAAGTACCTAGGGCAGAAATAATAATTGTTGGTAATAGGATCATCATTAGGAATTTCAGACAAATAGCTGATGTACTAAATAGAGATCCAAAGCTTCTAATGAGATATTTTGTCAAAGAACTAGCTGTACCAGGTACAATTGATGAGTCGGGTGCACTAATTCTACAGGGTAGGTTTTCAGCATCAATAATTAACAGGCTTATAGATAGATTCGTTAAAAACTACGTATTATGCCCAACATGTGGTAGTAGATTTACTGTACTAGAGAAAGTGGGTAAGGTTTTTAAACTACGTTGTCTAGCATGTGGTGCAGAAACAACGTTAACAGCTTTCTAGAGGAAATATTTCTTTTAACCCAGTTTTTCAATCTAGTATAAAAGGGGATTATGGTCTAGAAACTAGTATGGGTAAAATAGTGGAATTGATGAGGTATGGTGAAGCTGTGGATAACTTATTGAATGAAATGGTGTATGTTAAGGAGTATCATAGTGAGGGCGAGTTTGTAGTAGCTATTTGTGATGCTGAACTACTTGGTAGGATGTTAAAGGAGAGTAGTACTAGCTTCTATATAGATCCGGGTTTCTATGGCGGTAGAAAAATAACTATTGGTGAAGCACTTGATCTACTTGAAGCATCAACTATAGCAAATATTGTAGGAGAAAAGATCGTTAATGCAGCTATAAAGAGGAACCTAGTACATAGAGATGCCGTTATATATATTGAGGGGGTTCCTCATGCCCAGATAATAAAGATGATCTAATGGTGTTCCGGTTATGACAAGGTACTGTGTAAAATGTGGTAGGCAAGAGGAACCAGATGAACCACTAGTTAATGGATACTGTATAGAGTGTTTCCTAAAATATAAGGGATTATTAAGGGAGACACCAGTCTTTGAGATCACTGTATGTAGTAAATGTGGTTCATGGAGATACCATGGACGCTGGATGCAGCCATTGTCTCTAGAGGATATGCTTAGAAGATACATACTTGATATGTCTAGACAATTTATTAACAATGGTGTAGAGATACTTGAGGTTGAGGAGATACAGAGTATCCATAAGATTAATAAGAACTTTCATGAGGCAATTGCTAGAGTCACAGCATTACTTGCTGGATCAAAGATAGTGTCTAGGCCAGTAATAGTTAGATTTAGGATAGTGAGGACAGTATGTCCCAGATGCTTAAGGAAAGCAGGTAAGGTATTTAATGCTATTGTACAGATCAGGAGCAGCCGTGGACATTTAACAGAGGATGAGAAACAGTATGTACGCAGGATTCTTAGTGAACCATCTATTGCAGATGATATAGTTGATGTTGAAGAGGATAAGAATGGTATTAACATAAAGATGGTGACACCAGTTCTAGCCCGAAGGCTAGCCTCAATAATTAGTCGTGAGAAGGGTGCTAAGGTTATTGAGACATTTAAGGTTAAAAAATACGATCCATCACGTGGTAGGAAGGAAGGTATAACTACACTATCGGTACGTTTACCTGATCTTGAGGAGGGGGATATTGTCGAGTATAGGAGGTTACTTGGTGTTGTTGATGAGGTTAGGGATAATAGGGTTAGAATAACTGATCTAGATACTGGTGAGAAACATAGTATACCAATTAACGAGTATTGGGATGGAAGACTTGTTAAATCAAGAAACTATATTGAGGAGAAGGACTACTTGGTCATAGCAAGCGATCCATCAACGATCTATCTAATGGATGAAACTACTGGTGAGATAAGAGAATATCCCCGTCTAGTAAGCCTTAATAATGTTAAAGAGGGAGATAAAATGAAGGGGTATATCATAGGGAATAGACTATACATAGTCAAGAGGAATGAGGGTGAATAGATAAGATGCCTAAGAAGAAAAAGAAGAGGGGAGTTGAAGAAGTTAGTAAAGAACCGCCAATACCTAGCGAAGGAGAGGTACTCTGTGGAGTAATCAGGCTTGTCGGAGGAGATCATCTTATAGCTAAGTGTCTTGATGGAGAAGAGAGAATGATTAGGATCCCTGGACGTATGAGACGTAGGGTTTGGATGCGTGAGGGAGACATAATACTTGTTGTACCATGGGACTTTAACCCTAGGAAGGGAGATGTGATCTATCGTTATGCACGTAATGAGGTTCAGAAACTTATTGAGAAAGGAGTGTTACCACGTGAATTCCTAGAGGTTTTGAGTGAGTATATATGAGTGACGATACAATTGATCTCCTAATCGAGAGGGAGAGAATTAAGAAGAAGATCAAGGACAAGGATCTCTTTGAAACTGTTGAGGAAGTCTTTGACTACCGTACAGTTATGACTCTCTACGAGCTCATGAGAAGACATGTTCTACGTAGGATGAATGGCGTAATAAGTACTGGTAAGGAGGCCAGAGTATACCTGGGCTATGGCTATAATGGGGAGGAGTATGCTGTAAAGATCTATCTTACAGCTACAGCAGAGTTCCGGAAAGGCATACTCAAATACATAGGTGGTGATCCACGTTTCCAGGGAATACTACCTAGAGATACACGTAAACTAATATATCTATGGACAAGGAAGGAGTTCCGGAATCTAAAGAAACTATATGATGCAGGTGTTAGTGTACCCAAACCAATTGCCTCACATAATAACGTGCTCGTGATGGAGTTTATTGGTGAGGATGGAGTGAGAGCACCATTGCTTAAGGAGGTATGGCAGGAATTATCAGAAAATGATCTATACTGGATATATGAGCAGGTAATCAATAATATGCAGAAGATGTATTGTAGAGCAAGAATGGTTCATGCAGACATGTCTGAGTTCAACATAATGGTTAGAAAGGACATGTCAATAGTGATCATAGATGTTAGCCAGGCAGTACTGATCGATCATCCGAATGCAATGGATTTCCTTGATAGGGATATAAGGAATATATATCGTTTCTTCTACAAGGAGGCTGGACTAGATATTCCGTCTCCAGAGGAGCTTTGGAGGATGATCACGTGTTGCAGGGAGAAGGTGGACGCTTCATACTAGGTGTTACAAGACTCTATGAGAAACTACCACTTGACCGCATAGGTGTACTCATAGGACATGATGGACGTGTTAAGGAGGAGATTATGAAACGTACAAATACACTGATCACAATTGATTCAAAAACAGGGACAGTAATCATAGAACCGGCATCACCATCAACAACAGCACTACAGCTTATGAAGGCAAGGGATATAGTCCGGGCAATAGCCTACGGATTCAGTCCAGAGAGAGCATTCCGTCTTCTAGATGAGGATCAGATACTCATAGTAATAGATCTAAGGCAATACGTGGGTGATAAACCAAATCATCTGCAGAGAGTTAAGGGGAGAATAATTGGTGAGGAAGGTAAAGCACGGAGAACGATCGAGGAGATAACCGGGACATACATATCGATCTACCGTGACTACGTAGCAATTATAGGAGACTATGAATCAGCAAACATAGCGAAGGAAGCAATAGAAATGCTGATCCAGGGGAGACAACACTCAACAGTATATCGCTTCCTAGAGAGGGAAATGTATCTAGAGAAGAGACGTCGTATGAGAGAACTATGGAGAAAAAGAATATAGCCCCTCAAGATGCGGGCCTTATCAACACATAGTTATTCAGCCTATTCCTATTCAAACCCGGGTTCCCTCTTCATCAGGGCTACGTATAATATTTTCTTAGTCCCTTTTAAGACCTATCCATGGAGCATACTGTGCTAATAAATTATGGTCATGTATTGTTTATAAACAATTATTGAGGCTATAATGTGTAAAATATAATAAGTATCTCTATCAAACTATAATTTAGAACCACATTTTAGGTGAAAGCTCATGCCCGGGTTCAAGGATATATTAAAAAAGACTAAGGAGGCGGCAGCAAAAGGTCTAAAGTACATGGCTGAGGCAGCAGAGTTTCAGAAAATGGTTTCAGACTTCGATGAACTCGTAGGCTCAATAATAGTAGATATACTACAAAACTACGGCTACCGGAGCATGTCAATGAAGGAGAGTGGAGACTACTTCCAAGTAAGACTAACAACAGATAATATAGAGCCGCTAAAACACATCATAGACCGTGACGTGATGAGGCACTTCTCATACAAGGATAGACAGAAGATAAAGAATGTAATGGTTGATGAGATAATAGTAAACATACTCTACAGGAGTAAGAGGAGACAACAAGCAACACTAGCAACACTAGTGGAAGCAGCCATGGGGGCAGGGAAGCTTCAGGAGGATGTACAGATAACAGCAAAGCTAAAGTACTTCGTAGAAAAAGAAGGAGGATTAATATTCAAGGGAATAAAGAGGGTAGATAGAACAGTAGATCTAGGATCATTCTCGTTCCCCTCCAAGAAATACATAGACTACGAGAACAAACAAGTACTCCTAGACGAGCTACGGCAATACCTAGAAGAAAAACTAAAAGCAATAGGGCTCATACCACCACAAAAACAGTAACGAAAGCAAAAAATAAAAACACCAACAAACCAAAACACAATAAAGAGGTGCCGGGGTAGCTCAGCCAGGTGGAGCGCCGGGCTGTTAACCACGGGTTCGGAGAAGCCTGGTGATAGAAACCCGGTGGTCCGGGGTTCAAATCCCCGCCCCGGCGCCATATGTACTTTACTGTTTTTCTTCCCTATACTCTGATTAAACAATGTCTATTTTAATAGATAAAAAAAATAAATATATTTATTGGATAATATATAATTGGTGTAGCTTATGTCTATAGGCAGATTATCTGTCCTAGTTATAGTTATTATATTACTAGTAGCTATCGTTGTGTTAAGTGTTCATAGCTACCTCAATAATAACTTATACATGCAGAGTGTTTCTGAAAGTGAGGGAGGTGTAGATACTGTAGATACTAGCCAATATAATGTAGTAATTGATCGTGATGTAGATGTAGATATAATATTTATGTACAGGGATCAATCGAGCATATTAACTGTATATGAGAAAGACTGTAGAGATGCATTAAAGAATGCTAGTCATCCAAAATCTATTATACTACCACACATTAGCCATATAAGAGGGTATTGGGAGCTTAGTGATGCTAAGAAATATGATAAAGTAGTTATCTATGTTGATATCAATCAGTACAGCATCGATCACATATATAGGCTTATTGATAAGGTAAACTCTATATACAAGGCATACATGATAATATTTATTGATATAGGTGTCAATAGATCAACAGTTAATATAACTAGGTATATACAGATAATACATTTCCTCTATGAACACAATTACCTCGATAAATCAGCCATTAAAGATTATAACGTATATATTTGGGAAATGAAGCATGATATATTAGAAGCTCTTGAGGAACCAGAAACTTGTTGTGGACTAGTACCTAGAGTTTGTGGATTAGAATTTATGATAATGAAGATGGAAAAATTTGATTACAAGGTTCTTGTAGTACCAACAAACATACCGTGTTATATCTACTCTTCGGATATAAATAGAAAGGAAGAAACCTTAGAACCAATATATAATGCTATGCAATTATTAAGTAAAAGTATTATCCAATCATTATTTAGGAAAAACACGTAAGGAGTTGATAGCTTATGTTAAAGAATATAACT
>CAZVHC010000040.1:0-15213 GCA_964627005.1 uncultured Desulfurococcaceae archaeon | reverse complement strand
TACCCCTATGAAGCTCTAGATAAAGCTCACCACTCCATACCGGAAGCTTATCCCTAAGCTCCAGAACTCCCCGGACATAATCCTCAAACCTACCACTCTCAATCCGGGGGAGTATAGGGACAAGTCTATACAGATCTATTTTCTCAACATGCTCTGGTATAGGTCCCCCACCACCATCACCATAGCCAAAGACGTAGAGCGG
Source organism: uncultured Desulfurococcaceae archaeon (assembly GCA_964627005.1). Taxonomy (GTDB): domain Archaea; phylum Thermoproteota; class Thermoprotei_A; order Sulfolobales; family Desulfurococcaceae; genus CAZHDB01. The sequence goes on along the minus strand of CAZVHC010000040.1, from coordinate 15,011 downwards.
CCTGGGATATAATTGCTTATCCCTATAGTCTCTCCACAATCTCCTAATTAAACGAGGGCTGACATGGAGTCCATAACCAAGTATTACGAGTTGAGAGACAATCTCTGTTCCATCAAGACCTCTCCAGCGGAAGAGATGGTATGGAAACTCGTTATACTTGTTCCAGCATAGCTTATGTGTAGCAAAATACTCTATGCCAGCACTCCTCATGATCTGGGGTAGGATTGGGTTAAAGCCAAAGCTATCCGGGAGCCATGCAATTCTACACTTGACACCATAGTTCTCCATAAAATACCGTTGTCCATAGAAGAACTGCCTTATTAGTGACTCAAGCGGAGTTAATATAGTATCGCTCTCAACCCACATACCACCAACAATCTCCCAAACACCCTCCTCCATAGCCTTTACCACAAGATCATGTATCTCCGGATAATACTCCCTTAACCACTTATAGAAGAGTGCACTACCAAGGAAAAACACTAGATCACTACGATCACCTAGAACACGTAACGTATTCAATACAGTCCTAGCAACCTTACCTATAGTCTCCCTCCAATCCCATAGCCATGCAGCATCAATATGTGCATGAGAAACCATGTATACACAGCCCTCCCTCCAAAACACCCTATTGAGCCTCCTAAGCTCCTCCTCAAGATACCTTAGAGCATCAATAGACTCCCTCAACAACCTACCATAATCAGGAGGCCTTAACCCAGCATCAAATAGTTTCCTAGCCTCACGCTCCATTAGAAACTTCATCTCATCTATAAGCTCCCTAAACGTCCCCAACGAGGGATCCACCAGATCAAGTACTGCCTTAACCTGATCAATACTTATAGACTCTATAGAAACCCTATCAAGAGCCTCCTTAACAACTCTTATGAGCTCATGGCTAAACCAGTGATCACTATAGGCATCTACTACCTCAACAAGATACCTTAACCTCCTAGAGAGCCTCCATGGAGCCTCAAGGACAACTAGGTAGTCAATACTATTGATCCTAAATAACTCACTGTATTCACCCAAGGTATATGTACTATATATTCTAAGTTCTACAGTATGTTTCTTCAATACATCATCTATAACCATGTATCTATGGAACTTATCATAGCCATAATATGGTTTACCGTCAAGATAGACTAGGGCATCACGGTTCATATCAATATATAGAAGTCCAATAGCGTCACCACGATACTCTCCCCTATATGGATCTAGAGATATACTAATGATCCTAGGTATACTCTTGCATGTACATGGTACCGTGACAACATTATCTCCACTAGATACTCTATCTATACTCTTCCTCAAGAGAATGGATGCAGCATTGAGGAACAATATTCTCCTATTCAAAGCCCTTAACTGAACCCGTATACTAGTCAAAAGGCTCCAACCTATACCATTGCCTTATCATTCACTCCATCTTAATACACTAGTGCTTAAATAGGTTATCTAGTTAATGACCTATACCTACCAATAAGATTACGTAACTTATCAACAAGATGTACTGGTAACAATGGATCCTCGAGATAGCTTAATAGATCATTAAGCCTGGTCTTCAACCACCACGTATCACCATTCCTAAATGCAAGTTCAAGCTCAACACCAATAGCCTCCAAATGTGCTTCATAAGAATCCGGGTAAGCCTTCATAATAGTATTCCTATCAATACTGTAGCCTCTCTCCTTAAGTAAAGTGATCTCTACAAGCTCATGTATAAGTAAATACTTATTCCCCAGAATATCCCCTATGGTGATTGAGTCCGGTTTATAGGAGGGGCTTGACAAATAGTTTATGAACTCCTCTATCTCAACATTACATTTAATCCCCATGCTATTGAGCTCTCTACACACACTCCTTATACGATCAATATCCTCCTTGGTAAGCATTTCCAGTATCCATTGAAGAGATATGGTTTAACCATAAATTAAGGATTGTCCTCCATGGTGGAGGGATATTGAATTCTTTATTAGGAGCTTAACACATTATTCTGGGGATAAGGATTCTATGGTGACAGGGTTATGGCTGGAAACGAGGATCCATGGGTACTTGCATGGCTTTGTAGCCGTGGAAGATGTGATATAGCTAGCGTCTCAAACACTATTAGAGAATACCTACTAAAGCCTATGGATTCCCAGGAGTACATCTATGCACTTGAGTTCCTTAGAATGTATAAGTCTGAAGTAACAGTTGATAAGATAAAGGATCTTGTGGAAAGGATCTTTGCTGAAGATGTTACCGAGAAGCTATTGGGTGATACTTCACCAGATAATGTACTAAGATACTATAGTGGGAACCCCCACCTAGCAATGGATCTATTGACCCTATGGGAGTACCTCATAATCCATGGTAAAATAGATAATGTATCACGGTATATTCTAGAGATACTTAAGCGTCTAGCTAGTAATATAGAGAAGAACTATTCCCAGATCAAGGATCTTGTTGAACCAGTAATACATGGGCCTATGATAATGCTCCCCATGGATAAACTATTGGAAATAATTAGAGCAATATCCAATTATCCAATGAGGGGTGACATACCATTGTTTAAAGCTAGAGTGTTAAAGGCACTAATAGACGGTATTCCTCCATACACTATCCTGAATAACAAGGTGCTAATGGATAATCTTAGATTGATGCTTAAACAATTAATACATTATCTACTACAACACATTGACCCATGTGATCCCCTTATATCTGTCGTAGTGGATGAAGTTAATGTATTTATTGAGAGTATATGGTTTAAATCGGTTGAGGCAGGAGAAAACAATCTATACAAGTATATAATAGGTGATCTAGAGAATACCATTCATAGAGTATTTAGTAAATACTATGAACTAACAAGATCTAGCTAAAACACTATGTATCCAGTTCTAATAGAGAATATATTGTCCCCTACCTAGATAATATTTACTGGTGAATCTATTGGGTAGGATAAGGTTTTTCCCAGTTAAAGCTCTAGAGTACTATAGAGAATATGCTCTCATATCATTTCTAGTTAATATAGCAATCTTAGTTGTATCAGTGTATATACTCTATTATACCTATATAGTTTTTAGTGAATACGCAGTCCATGGATTCCATGATATTGAGGAAATAGTTTCTACGCTACACTATATAGTATTTGTAGGGCCTTTCTTCGGCAGTATTTTTATGAGGGTAATGGGCCTATTTGCTCTATTATACCTTAAACCAGTATTTACCCAGTTATACAAGTATAAGCAAGTGTATAGGAGAATAATTATTATGTTGGTAGCAGCATTAATTGGTAGCTATATGTTCTCCCCAGTATCAAGGTATATGGCACTAGTACTCCTACCTATAATGGTGGGTTCTGCTAATAAGAGTTCTCTATACAATGGATCACTAGGATATTCGGCCTACATATTTCTATGGTCAATACTCTTTAATAACATCGTGATAGGGGGTCTACTAGACATAGCAGCTGGTATTGGGGAATACATGTTATTGAAACAATTTGATAGAGATACACGGACACACCTACTAGGATCACTTGGTAAAAAGCTTATAGTAGTAAGGCTATTGTACCCACCACTAGCATTCATCATATACTATATGATCTATAAGAGGATCCCTAGGGTTGTTGAGAAGGTAAACAAGAGGAAGAGGTTGCTGGAGAAGCTACCAGTACCACCTCCAATAATTTAATGACTCCTAGAGAACATAGATACTACTTGGTGCCCTATATGAGTGTGGAGAAAGATGTTGAGAGGAAACTCATAGTAGCTGGTGTGGGTAGGTTCCAGGTAATGGCTCTCCTACAAGCCGCTAGACACTATATCCTATACAGGGATCTGGATAAGGCCAAGAGTTTTGGGCTAAACCGTGCAATATTCTATGCATGGGCTAAATACCATGGCCCACACACCATGGCTTGGAGGATGAAGCGTTTAGAGGAGATACTTAGAACTGGTGCTCTAAAACCACGTAGAACAAGATGTCCAGAGGATATGGAGGAAGTACTTGGAGAATGTGTTGAGGTATCACCTAATGGCTTATACGTGATTGGTGGTAAGGAGCAAACACCTAGGGATTACGATGACAGTGTTGCTAAAAAGATCTCTCGTGTAATAGACTATGAGAAGGCATGGAAGGCTGCACTAGACTATGTGGGTAGGTTTCCAGAATGGGTATTAAGGGATCAGCAGAAATTCTACAAGATCGTTTATGAGCCTGTAAGAGATACATTCTTTAAACAACTACTAATCAAAGGATCTGTTGAGCCGCCAGAGGATCTACTTAAAAGGATCGAGTCTATGGAGAAAATGTATGGAGGTAAAAAACAAAGATCATTATTTGAATACATGGGTAAATAACTAGTACTTGTCAAGATACTAGCTAATTAGTTCCTCTAATACTCCTCCTACCATTAAATGCCTTCCTAAGGAGTACTGGTGATGTATATGGGTGTGAGTATGCAATAGATAGTAGGAGGTAATCAACACCATCATATCCATCAAATCTCCTCCCTACACGTCTACGGATTAAATACTTGATCCTTGTGAACACCATGATCACCTTATGACCACTCTGTACTCACCCTACCATTATACATACACATATATAAATCTTGCCACATATACATACATACTTCATACCCATACATATATATGTATATTTGATATATGCTTGTACGTATTATCTATGGCGGGTATATAGGGTATGGTGTAGGAAATGATCGATATCATATAATAGAGTCTAAACAACTACAACTACTATGGGAATAGAGGTATGACAACTAATGAGGAGGCAATAGAGTGCATCCGGAAATGCCTAGCATTAAGAGATGTAAGTAGGTGTTTCATAGACTGCGTACTTGGGAAGGAACCAGTAGCTGAAGCTATGAAGTGGATAAGTGTATTCAATGGGGTTCTAGAGAATGTTGGGAAACTGTATGGTTTCAAAAACGTATTATTCAGCCGTGAATTCGGTAGTTTCCTAAAGGATCCATATAGGCATCTAAAGAAGAAACTATTCATATACACACACGATCTAAAGAGGGGTAGGCTTACACCAGAGGAATATGGCCCTAGAGCTGCTGCAGCACTAAGGACTAGTCTCCGGACAAACCTACGTACACTATATCAAAACTGGGTTTTCCTAGCCATAATCCATAGCCTATACCATGATGGAGTCTATGTAGTGTATCCAGAACATGGAGTACTAAGTCTTGAGCGTAGTGGTAAGCAGAAGCTGAGATGGATACCTCCAAACCTAGTCATAGACATACCTGGGCAGGGAAGCCTTAGTTTCTTCATAGAGGTGCCAAGGCCTCTTGCATGGGAGGACTCAAGCGATCTTCGTGAGTCTTGGAGACTCTATACGGCCCTGAGACCGGATATCATGGTTTATGGTGGGAGGGTTATGGATATTGTGGCTATGGATTCTAACCCACCTATTAAGAGGCCTGACGTGATCATTGAGTGTAAGGAGCTTATAGACTGGTATGTCCGGGTAAGGGATGTACGGGGTCCATTGGCTAAGCCATTGACTGCTGAGGAGTGGAGGAATCTATGGATACAGGGTTTATGGGATGGGTTAGCGGATGTACTTGGTGTTTCTAGGAGGGAGGCTATTGAGGAGGTTAGGAAGAGGAGGGGTATTAGGCTTAGTGAGGTTAAGATTGTTGAGCTGTATAGGAGTGTCTATAATCCACGGGAAATGATCCTTGTATCAAAATATGGTGTACCAGATGATGTTAAGAGGCAGTTGGAGGGACACGATATTGTTGTAGTTGATAATGTAGGTTTTAACATGGAGTCTCTCAAGGAGGTTGCCTATAGGATTACAAGGTATGCAAGGCATCCAGAGGAATACCTATTCCGGGTAAAGGATCATAGGATTGCATCCATAATACATAGGATACTTGAGCTACTAAATACTGGTAGAATAGGCATTAACGAGCTTGAGGAATTCATAAGAACACATATGGAATCCTAGGAGAAACCCGGAAACCCGTATAACAGACTCTAACCCTTCTACTCTAGGGTGGAGATTAGGGTTGGGGCGAATAGGTGATGGGGAGAAGGTATACGGTATTACTTGTTCTCCTAATACTATGCATAATGGATCAATTCTATGCCTTATCCAATACATTATCCTATGAGAAAATATACTCTATAACAGTCTATGCACCAGCAGTCACTAGTGAAGAGGGTGGAGAAGGGGTACTTACAAAGATCACTCTATACATAGCTTATCCAGGCTCTGGAAACGTATTCTTCACAGCAAATCCATTGACAGAACTAGATACACAGGCTACAGCCCGTATAGCGGCTTTTGTAGCATCTAGTCTAGCTGGTGTAGACTACTATAGCTATGACTACTACGTGTTTATGGAGAGTGATACACTTGTTGTTGGAGGACCTAGTGCTGGTGCTCTCATGACAATAGGTTTCCTAGCACTCTTCCTAAACAAGACAATCTATCCAAACGTCACTATGACCGGGATGGTCTATCCAGATGGTATGGTAGGGCCTGTTGGCGGGCTTAAGGGTAAGTTGGAGGCTGTGGCAGGTGCTGGTTTTAAGGTATTCCTAATACCATTGGGTGAAAGGATCGTTAATGTACCTAATGTGACTATCCGGAGGTATCCGTGGGGGGTATATAAGAGTATAACCTATTATCAACTAGATCTTGTAGAGTATGGTAGGAGTCTTGGTGTAGATGTTATTGAGGTATCTAGTATCCGTGAAGCCTTTAAGTATTTCACGGGATACGATCTCCTCTGTACATATAATAGTACACCAGATCTAAACCATGATCTAGTGGAGCTATTCCATAGCCACGGTATAAACCTAGTTAGTGAGGCAAAGAACTATCTTAGCTCTACACAATCCCTAGTAAATAGACTAGATCCCATGTATAGAGGATCCATAGGTAACTTATTGAATAAAGCTAATGAACTAATCAATTCAGCAGAGAACTACCTAAGTAATGGAGACGATCTGGTTGGTGTCAATAAAGCCTTTAAAGCAACCTACATGTCATTATATGTCTACTGGTTAACCAATGCTTTAATCGATCAAGATACTCTACAGGACTACATAGATCTTGTGAATAAAACTCTAATAAACACCTCATATGTGGTAAACGATCTATTGGATGACTATAGTAACGTGGATAAAATAGATCTATCAAAACTAGAGCTACTAATAGCAATTGATATGAGATTCCTGGATGCACAATATAGCTTCTCCAGGGCTATGGAGGAGATCAATAGCGATCCTGCTGGTGCACTATCCGATCTAGCCTATAGCTATCTAAGAACCAGATCTATTGATTTCTGGAGGAAAATACATGATCTTGTATATGGGGGTGGCTATGTTGCTAAGAAGAATGTATACTATGCATCAATGACACTCTATAGTATAGCTGATAACGTATTATCCTATGCTATAGCCTTATCACGTGATCTTGGGACAGAACCTGATCTTTTAGAGAAAGCTGCGGAGTACATGGAGAAAGCTAGATCAGCTTATATGGAGAACGATACACTTGCATTCATAGGTGAACTACTGTATACACTTGCATACTCAACACTATCGATCTATAGAATGTTCTCCTTAGGCAGTAGCATTGATCGTGAAATGGCTTCTGTACTATCTAATGAATCTGAATATATACTATGTAGTCTAAATACTAGCTCATTCATACCAACATACTACTACATGTATGGATTAGAGGCTCTAGATAATCATGAGTACATGGACTCCTATATATCGTTTACAATGTCAATCCTATACTCCAGACTATCACTACTACTAGGTAGAGGTAAACCAGTACATATGGTACTTAAGAGAGTAAATCCCTACAGCCCCCATGGAAACATTAACATGTTCCCCAGTATTATTGGAGGACATGATCTATTGTGGCTAGTAATAGGTATAGTAGCTGGTTCATCAATAGTACTAGTACCACTAGCTATAACCATGTATAGGAGGGCACGGGAGAAAGCATTCCTAAACGAAGTACTAGGAGTTATTGAATCCTATAGTGGATCAGCAAATGTATCAGTCAAGATCAATTATGAGCAGGAACAATATAATGAATAAACTATTCCTTCCTACTAATACATGCTATTATCCCATACCTTCTAAAGAACTCCTCTAACTCACTAAATAGTCTCTCAAACGATGGTGCCTTATCAGGATCTATTATACGAGCCTCTATCTCCAATCTAAACCTAGGTGATTTAACAAGATCCATTATATGAGATAATGCATCCCGGGATTCATTGGATAATGTAAATCCCTTACTAATCAAGTACTTGACTATATCGATTATGTCAAAGAGTGTAAGAAAGCTGAATCTAGTTGTTTTAGGAGTATACCATAACGGATCAATTATCCTTAATATGGTTTTATCCGGTATTTTAATGATCAGTATGGATTCTAGATCATGGTAGTTCATGGAAACCTTACACTCAACAAGATCGATTATATCTACTCTCCCTATGCTCTTATCTGAAACCATTACCTTGAGCATATAGCCATGCTCACCAGATCCAAGGTCAAGCTGGTACTCTAGATCAAATACTGCCTTACCAGGATCTATTTCTACAAATGCTTCACCAATACACTCAAAATAAACCAGATCCCATCCACTCTTACCCAATACATACCTATGTATATCCCTAATCCATGGGTAGAAACGAAATACATCATCTGGACTAACCCTTTCAAAAGAACCCTTAACCCTAAGCCTCACACTATTCTCCAAGGAATCACCCATTTCTAGACTATAACCTTATACCTACTAATACCGTACTTGGAGAATAATGCCTTAAACTCTCTCCTACCAAGTACAGTAACGATCTCAAAACATGATCCACGATATGCACAGACAACAGCTGAACCATTATCCCCCACATAGATATACAGATCCCTCCAACGATCATATAGGAGTTGCCTAGGAGAATCAAGAGTCTCCAACACATCCTCCACAGAAAACCCTCTCTCCCTAATCCTCCTAAGAGCATGCCGGGAAAACACAATCCTTACATAACCGGTTTTTCCAACAGGATCAAACATTCCATAGACCCTATATACCCTACTGGAGACACATTATCTAAGTAATGAAAATGTATACACAAGTTATTAAGATAATGTCTAAATGATCTATGAAGACCTACGTATCCTATCTATGGTGAGGTAGAGACAGGAAAGCATGGATTTATTAACTATCGGGACCGATAGTAGCTATCGGGGGAGATAGTTTATGTTATTCGATCCCTATCCCAAGACCCGGGTTGAGGACTTATTTGATAGGGAGAGGGAATTTGATATATTGAGGAAAAGTCTTGAGTTAGGGGAGAGATTTATAGTAGTTTATGGTATACGTAGGATTGGTAAAACAAGTTTTATTCATACAGCTCTTAAGAAATTATGTTATCCACATGTAATAGTCGATGTTAGAGAGATCTATAGTGTCTATAATAGAATCTCGAAACACCATGTATATAGGAAGATAGCTGATTATTTTACAGATAACATGGAGTTTTTTGAAAGAATAGGTTTTAAGATGAGAGAACTAATTGGGAGAATCAAGGGCTTCAAAATAATGGGGGCTGGTATAGAAATAGAGCCTACTAGACTCACTGATCTTACCGAGTTATTCAAAGCATTCAATAGATGGGCTATACATCATAATACAAGGTTTGTAATAGCTTTTGATGAAGCACAGTATCTACGGTTCTCTGGAGCTATAAGGTACGATATGCTTTTCTCATGGGCTATAGATAATCTAGAGGCTATTACAGTCATTGTCACTGGTAGTGAGGTAGGTGTTCTAAGGGATTTCCTTAAAATAGATGATCCTAATGCACCACTCTATGGGAGATATAGGTGTGAGATAAAATTGGAGAAGTTCAGCTTTAGGCAAAGTATTGAGTTTCTGGAGGAAGGGTTTAAGCAATTAAATGTTAGGGTGGATGAGGATGAGTTAAGGGAGGTTGTTGAGAAACTAGATGCTATACCGGGATGGCTTACACTATATGGCTACTACCGTGGTGTTAAGAATATAGGTCATAGAGAGGCTCTTGAGAAGGTTTTCACAGAAGGCTCTAAGATGGTTCTTAATGAACTCAATAAGATCATTGAGCACTCCCGGGATAGATATCTAGCAATACTTGAGGCTATAGTACGTGGTGCAACAACATGGTCTCAGATAAAAACCTATGTAATGTATAGAACTGGAGAAATAACTGATAAGAGATTCACTGATCTATTAAGGAATCTCATAAGGTATGGTATAGTAGAGAAAACAACTAAAGGATACAGGGTCATTGATCCATTGGTGGAATACGTTATAAGGAAGCTTATAACCACATAGGATCGGCTGGTCCCTATATAGATCCTTGCTAGAGGTTTTTGCAGTAAATATATGGATATAATGACTAGACTGTATTAGTGGTGTCTCCAGTGGTTAATAGTAGGGTTTTTGGTAATGTTAAGAGGCTTAAAGTTATCCGGGTATTTGATCCATGGGGTAGCCCATTATGTACCTGCCCACCAAAATATAGTCTACACCCATACACTGGTTGTAGCCATTACTGTCTCTACTGCTATGCAACAGCATATCTTGGCCGAAAACCAAGTATTCCTAAAAAGGATTTCTGGAGGAGGCTAAGACATGATCTAGAGTTCATAAACCATGATCTAGTTATAGAGCTAAGCACAAGCTCTGATCCATATCCACCACTAGAGTCATGGACACTATTGACAAGAGGAGCTCTAGAAATACTTGTTTCCAGGAGAGCCCGGATACTCATAACAACTAAATCAGATCTAGTGGTGCGGGATAAGGATCTATTGCTGGAGACACCATCAGCTGTTATGATAACAATAACAACTCTAGATGATAGCCTAGCCCGGAAACTGGAACCTGGTGCACCACCTCCATCCCAGAGGATCAGGGCCCTAGAGATACTGAGTAGCTATGGTGTACCCGTGGGTGCCAGGATAGACCCTATAATCCCTGGATTAAATGATGACCCAGATATGCTTATGGAGCTTGTTGATAGGGTTGTTGAAGCTGGAGCTAAGCATATAGTATCATCAACCTATAAGGCACGCCCAGATAATCTCAAGAGAATGACTGAGGCATTCCCTGAACTAGAGAGTCTTTGGAGAAAACTTTATCTAGAGAATAGTGTACCGATCCATGGGTATAGGTATCTAAGGGATAGTCTTAGGAGGAAACTTCTAGAACCAGTGGTTTCCCGGGCTAGAGAACATGGAGTAACATACGCTGTGTGTAGAGAGGGTTTCCGGGACAGACTATTCTTTAACTCACCAAGTTGCGATGGATCACACTTGATAAGGTACAGTAGATCATGGGTTCATCAAGGATCTAGGAGTAACTCGTATAGACTCCTATAACAATCCCTCCTAACCCTATCTTCATCTGCAAGAGAACCCTCTAGCCTCAATAACTCCCTCTTAAAACTAGTACCCAGACTATAGCCTCCAACCCCAAGATCCCTCTTAACAACCCTATGACACGGAATAACCACTATATCCCTATTCATTGAGAGAATCCTACCAATAAGCCGGGGTGACACACCTAATAGCATAGCTAGATCACCATATGACGTGACCTCACCTACGCCGAGCAACTGGATCAGTGTATAGACAGCAATAGATAGATCATTTAATCCCGGCCTACGTATACGGTTCCCGGCAATATCCCAGACAGGAATCGGCATATCCAGCTACACCTATATGGATCTGTAAGCTCACCCGACTCATCATCCCATGGACATGGTCTGTATAGCAGGGAGGTTCTTCATCCCAGACTAGATTATTCCTCCCGGAACCTTTTAACGGTTAACCATTACAATGTGCCCCAGTAATTAAAAGAGGATTACATTGGAACCTTGTTACTAGGATTTTCTGGGTATGGTGTATCTAGGGTTGGCTAGGTCTAGAAAGGGTTTATTGAGGGAGAGGCTTAGCGGGATCTACTGGGATCTGGTTAGTAGACTTGGGGATAAGGCTACGGTATCCCTTGGAAAAGATCATATTGTGATCAGGGCAAATGATCCTTATTGGGTATGGGATTTCCTAGAGAGCTACTGTGGTGACCCAGTAATTATCCATGCCTATAGGAGTGGTAATGAGTATAACGTTAGACTATATTGTCTATCAAAAAGTGTCTACATGGAATACATTGTAGAGGGCCATATAAGGCTATTCTACCTAGATCCGTATCTAGCATTGTTTAAGGATGAAGTATTTATTACAGCCTAGTTCATACCAGATAAATACATGTATAGACATACCTAGCATCTAATACTATGTCCTATCTCCTCCCCCATTAGGTGATAGGGTATTGGTGTCTAAGAAGGTATTTGGGATAATCATAATAGTTGTTGCAGTATCTGGAGTAGCTATATCAGTATTCTTCCTAGTACTTGCATCAAGGAATCAATACATGTACACGGGCAGATATAGTAGTCTCATAAGAGAGTACTACTCGTTCAAGCCTAGTACAGATGTTAAGGCGGAAGTACTTGATCTAGTTAATAGTTATTGGGAGGATATAATAGCTGTAAATACAACCATTAAGGTAGTGCTTAAGCCAAATCAGTCTAGTGTAAATGAGATAATAGTCCATGGTGGAGAGAGTATCCATGTAGGCTTCTCCTCGAATGGTACAATACTATATATGTTGTCAAGGGATCAGAGGGGAATGGATCTATTGTATCCACGTATACTGATCGCTAATGCTACAATAAACATAACTGATAAGGTGGATATACTACATGCATACCTAATCTTCTACACAAATGAGACAAAACCTGTATGTGCAACAATAGTTATAACTAGAATAATAGATGACCCAAGTAGTTTCCAGAGAAAATATGGTGCATTATGGACAGTATTTGTTGTAAACCACTATATAATGACTAGATACCGTGTTGAGAGAGTAGATGATCTAGGTAAAATAGTGGATTCACGTGATCCAGTCAGGCTATTCAGTAGCAATGAATCCATGGTTAATGAGTATGAGGCAATAGGTATTATGAAGCTCATACTAGATTCCATGGATGTTGAGAACGAGGTTGCAGCAATAGATCTAGATGGTGATGGTGAAGCCGATCATCTAGCACTACTGGCACGTTATGGGGGTAGTGGAGAGGAATTCCTAGTAGACATACTGACACTACTAGGTGATCTTGGGAGGGTAGATGTAGTAGTAAATACTACAGACTATAAGGTGAAATACGTTAACATAAATGGGAAGATCTATATCGTACTAGACCCCATCTACACAGTAAACCCCTATATACCCGGATACATGGATCTACCGGAGAAATACAAGATACTAGGCATAGTACCCACTAACACCTAAGCCTCTACAGGGTAAAATAGCCATTGGTAACCCGGCCTATATACATGATCTCCTATACCTTCTAGATCCCAGTATAAATACCATGATTAATAGTATCAATAGAGTCACTAGAGGCATATACCTATACTCACCTACTGGAATACTAGTACCCACACTTGTTATCTCTATAGATAGACTCTTCAAACTCCCTACATATAGTATGGGATAGGTGTAGTTGTATCTATTAGGTTCAGCTTCTACATAATCAATATACACCTTTACTGGGATAAACTCCCTAGTATAAACCACTATTATAGCTCCAATAGCATAATTATATAATGACACATTTATCCATTTATCACCAATACTATAATTAGCTATTGGTAGATTAGACACAACTCTTATATTTTCATACGCTATACTATGTATATATACAGATACCATAAAGGTACCTATAGATAATCTACCCCTATCTATAGGATCTGGTAGCTCGTATAGGATCATATATGGTACTGGAACTATCATCATTATACTTCTCTCTCCCTCACTAAATACATAGTAGTGTCTATAACCCTGGATCTCTATGTAGAAATATGATTCATTATCTATCCATAGATCAATGGTGCTACGTACCTCATAGTATATGGGGTATGGGTCATTGTATATTCCATAAACTGTATGGTTTTCAGCAATTCCATTAGAATCCCTATCTACATATGAGCCATTAAGATATCTAAATACTGCTAGATAGTTCCCCATATAACTCCTATATATCCTACCATTATACCAATACATTATCTTCCTAGGTGAGTAGAAGTATACGTTAGAGTATTCTTTTAGGAAATCTTCACCAAATGATGGATAAAAGACAGCATCATCAACTATGTTCCCATAAAAGTATAGACTATATATGTTTAAAGATATATTATCTTGATCAATAGGGCTATCAATATCTATGACAAACCCCTTAAAACCCTCTACAAATGCTTTACATCCCTTTACTGTATTTGCAACTATGTATGTATTGTTTAAATAGATCTCTGTACCACTATATCCGTTATAGACTATCTCTATAAAAGTCATGTTTATGTATGGAACTATATAATTACCTACTATATACGTATTATTTATTACTAGCTTCTCCATACTAGAAACCACTTCTATGAGATGTGCTATAGGACAATATACGTTGTTTATACTACTTAATGGATAATATCCCCTGTTATAGCTTATATTAATATGCTCTAGAGAAACAGTCTCATAACCAGATACATTAGCTAATAAGAAAGAGGTAATACACTCAGACTCATTTACTGATTTGAGCAATCCATAGTTATTATTAGCTATTGTAATATTGTAGTAAGATACTGTTCCCCCACCTCCTATGTGGGGTTTTATTTCTACAACATATTTATCCATATAATTAGATATATAAAAGAAATTATTTGTAGACACTAATACATTCTCTAGATTACCTGAGTATATATTGACTAATACATTTGTTAAGTTATTACCTACAATTGATATATCACCACTATCCCCCATGATCTCTATAGTGAAATTCTCTATATGCATACCTCTTAAACTAATTATATGTGAATTATTAACTATTATTCTAGAACCATTACTAGCTAGTGTAGCATTACATAGTGTTATTG
>CAZVHC010000039.1:4449-15353 GCA_964627005.1 uncultured Desulfurococcaceae archaeon | reverse complement strand
CCGTGATGAACCAGCCTACGGAAACCAATAAAAGACCGTAGCCAGGGAACGGTAAAGGATCCTATTCTTAGAACATGGTTTAAGCTAGTAGAGCCAAGACTATATCTTGTGGAGACTGGATACTATGATGAAGTTGTCAATAGTATAATGGAGGAAATTGATCAGTTTACTACTGAAGCCTATGAAAGGATCGTGTATAGATATGTTATTGAGAAACACCTTCCACTCCTCAAGGGTAGAGACATAGTTATTGGTAGGTATGTTCATAGAGGTATTGAAATAGATCTAGACATACTAGCCAAGGACACAGGCAAAGCCATTGTATACGAGATCAAGTGGAGCGATCTTAGTGGAAGAGATGTTGAAAAAGAATATCATAGACTACTAAGGAAGGTGGAGAAAACAATACTTAGAGAATATAATGTAGAAGCATATATAGTAGCACGTAGATCACCAGAGAAGAAATATACTATCACACTCAAGGATATACCAATATAGATATATCTCTAATTTATAACGATTATGAAGAAAACCCATCACTAATGAGCCTATCACCATTAGTATGGCTATTTTTATCCAATTTATTAAGATATACTCACTATAGTGGGTGTTATAGGATTATGCTGGTAAACGATATTATCATAGATAGTGAATGGTTTTATACAACTACCTTATCTAGTATCTGGGGCCACCTGGTAGATAGAAACCACATATTATTAATACATAGTTGTGTCGTAATAAAAATGCCTACTAGAGGAAAGAGAGTGATGCTGTATGCCTGAAGTTCCTGAGTATGTTGTTAATGTTAAGCTTGCAGAGATCCTGAGTCGTGAGCTGGGTATTGATGCACGGGCTGAGAGGATAAAGGGTGGGAAGAGACCGGATATTAGGTGTTATTATAAGGGTATTATCATAGGTATTGAAGCCTCCTATAGTAGAAGTGATGCTGAAAGAGATGCTGAAAAGAGAATTGAACAAGGACTTGTAGATATAGCACTAGCTCTATGGCTCAAAAAACCCTATAAAGATCTATCGGAGCAACAGCTCTACGAAGCTATAAAGAACTCCAGATTTGATATAAAGATCCTTGTTCCTAGAGAACTCACTGGAACACTAATACCTTTTATTGAGAAGTATGTTGAGAGGAAAGTAAAGCCTGTATCTGGATGGTTTATTGATGTAGATATACCATTACTTAAAACTATTATTGAAAACAGTGTTGAGTTTCTGATAAGAGAAGAGGAGGTATTTAGGCTCTTATCAGAGATTAAGATGAAGGTAGATGATTTCGTTAAAACATTAATATCCGTGGATAGTAGGGGTATTATACGTAAGAGGATCTATGATATACTCTATAGACTTTATGGATTATCTATTGCTGAGGCCGAAGAACCTGAGATCGCTTTTGGACATGCTGCCCTCTCAATACTCCTATCAACAACATTCTATGAACATGTTAGAACAAGATATTCGGAATTAAGACCTCTACTGGTATATATAGGGGATTATGGGGCCTTAGAGGGTTTAAGGAATGCACTTAAGGATTTACTTAAGATAGACTATAGAACTGCTATTGAGACAACCCTTAACATAATCGATATACTGCCCCCTAGCATAGGGTATAGGATTAGGGATCTGGTAAATCTTGGTATAAGACTTGCCTCTAATAGTAGTTTATTGAGGAAGGATTTTGCTGGTAGAATATACCATGAGATAACAGGGGATCTAGCTCTTAGGAAAGGCTTTGCAACTTTCTACACAGAAGTTCCAGCAGCATACCTACTTGCATCTCTAGCTGTATTAAGCCTCTTAGAGCTAGATAAGAAGGATCCTTTGAAGCTTGCTCCTGAGGAAGTTCATAGGGTGATTAATAGGATAAGGACTGTTAAGATAGGCGATCTAGCATGTGGTAGTGGAACATTACTTACAGCATCATATAGTGCCTTAATGAGGAGAGCTACAATGCTTAAGTACTACTATGGTCTTGAGGAAATAGATCTGGAGGAAATAGGTAAGGCATTAATTGAGGAAGGTATTTATGGAATTGATGCCCTACGTTATGCTTCACAAATAACAGCTGTAAACCTGGCTTTAATAGGGCCAAGTAATATAGTTAAGGAGAACGTATACACTATATACCTAGGCTATATGAGGGAGAAGAATCATGCATGGCTTGGTAGTTTAGAGCTGCTTAATAATGCGGAGAAGGTAGGAGGGATACTAGCATATATTGAGAATAGTCTTAAAGGAGTTGTGGAGAAAACTACCCTTGAGGGTACAGAGGGTATATTCTCCATACCCAGTAGATTTGATATGATAATAATGAATCCTCCATTTACAAGACCTACGGGTAGGACAAGGAAATTTGGTGAAAGAAGAGGGCTTTTCGGATTCATAGTGGATGAAGAGATTAGGCAAAGGTTCCTCAATGCCTACAATAGGATTAGGAATAGGGTAAAAAGTGATCTAAGGTCTATAGCTATAGCTAATGCTAAGCTCTTCCCAAGGATCATTCAGAGAGTAATAAGTGGTGAACGAGAGTTTAGACCTTATCTGGATATTGGACAAGCTGGTGAGGGTCTTCTATTCCTGTATCTAGCATATAAGTATATTAGGGATAATGGTGTAATAGCCTTTGTACTTCCAAGAGGATTACTTGCAGGAGTCTCATGGCTTCTTGCAAGGATCTTGTTAGCTACAGAATTCCATGTGAAATATATAGTTGTTAGCAGTGATCCTGTAAATGGCTATAACTTCTCAGAAGGTACTTCACTTAGTGAAGTACTTATAGTGGCCAAGAGGACTATGTATAGAGACAATGATAGCACTATATTTATAAACTTACTACGTAAGCCTGCATCAGCTCTAGAGTCTATAATACTTGTAGAGGAGATAAGGAGGAACCTACCTTTAACTACTCCAGTCCTTGTTGAGACTGGTAGATGTAAAGCTATAGTATTTAGTATTGGAAGGGAGGAACTTCTCAAAAACATTGATAACTGGAATAGATTTGTAGCTGTTCCTATTCCAGAACTTATGAAGATTATTGTTCAACAACTACTTATCAAGAATGTTATTGAACTCCATGGAGAAAGTATTAGTATCCCTATGACAAGACTTAATGATATAATATTATCAATAGGTATTGATAGACATCAGTTCCACGATAACTTTATTCACACAAATACAGTTACACAATATCCTATAGTCTTTAGTGGAGAGGAGAGTATTCGTTCAAAAATGCTTGTATCACCTAATGCATATGCCTATCCTAAAACAAATAGGGCCGATGAGGTCTTTAGAATACGTAGTGGTAGAGTATTAGTTCCTGATAGGATCTGGTGGGATACAGCTCATGTAATAGCTCTATATTCAAAAGAACCTGTACTATCAAATATATTCTATGCTATACGGCTTAAGACCACTAATGAGATTAGAGAACTAGTTGAAAAAGCCTTAGTACTATGGCTAAATACTACATGGGGGTTATTAACTGTATTAATTAATAGACAGGAGACTAGGGGAAGATGGACAAGTCTTAAGATGTCCCAATGGAGACTATTACCAGTACTGGACGTCACCTCACTAGATCAAGAGATTCTTAAACGTATTGCATCTATCTTTGATAGATATGCTAACATGTCCCCTAGGAGAATACCTAAGCAATTTGATCCAAATAATCCAGATCCTATTAGGCTTGGAATAGATAAGGAGTTTATCAAGGCTTTATCTCCACTACTAGATGATAAAGTTATTGAAGATGGACTACTACAACTTTATAGACATGTACATACAGCCCTAGAACTATGGATAAAGGAATAGAGTCCATATATTCTCCACATTTTTCCACACTCATAAGAAGGATATGATCTATATAAACCCAAGTTAATAATGTAAAATATCTAGGACAACGAGAATACACTATCGCTTACCCTCAATGCTACATAAGAACTAGATGCTATAATAACCATTAATGAAGTAAATTAAATGTATTAGCATTAATTAGTAAAGTTAATATTAAATACCTATATATGATTAAGTTAATCTCTCCATTATCCATGGAAGTTGATAGTTATACTCCAGTAGCTATGGTGCTTGTTAACTGGGGGTTAACCATGGAGTCCAGGCTTTAGAAGTTATTGAGGCAGTCTCCATGGAGACTGGGTAGGGTTCTCTAGTGGAAAAGGTGCTAGATAACCCCCCGGTTAACAATGGTTTGTCTTTATGTTTTTATCCTATTTCTCACTCTATTTATCTCTGGGTGGTGTGGTGTGCATGATAGTTTACATGTTTTTATTGTCTTGATTGTTGTTTCTGTGTTATCTCCATTGATTGGTGTTTCTCCTGTTTACTGTAGTGGTGATGGTGGTTCTGGTTTTCTGGGTGTTGATAGTGTTTTATTGGTTAATTCTACGTGGATGAAGGCTGGATGGTATGGTTTTGGTTATTCTGATGGTTTTATTGTTCTAGCTAAATTTAATGATAGTTGGGGTCTTGCTGGGTTTGGATGGGATGGTGGTTTCCATAGTTTTAGCAGGATCTATACTAGTGGTCTATTATATGTTGATGCTGTCTATGGTGATGGATACCTATATGTTATTGGTACTTTATGGATTAATGAGACCATTGGAGATAGGCTTCTAATTATGAAGTATGATCCTTCTACTGATACGATAGTTAAGTATAGGGTATTAAACATAAGTGTATCCGGGTTTATGTTTACTGGACAAGGGTTTATGGTTAAATACTATGGTGATAGACTATATATCCTCACAAGTGATCTGGAGTTTGGTGGTTCAATTTTTAGGAGATATTTAAAGTATACCCTACTCTCCATGGATACTAACCTGGATATAATATGGGCTAGGGAATTTATAATAGACCTATACTACTTATTCGGTTCTTCAGTTAAACCTGTTAGTGCCTATGTAGGTGTCTTAGGAGATCGTTTGTATCTATTCATTAATGTCCCAGATCAGCATTTACTACATATAGTCCTCATAGAACCAGCTAGTGGAGATGTTATTGATGAGATTTCGTATGGTTTTAACATGTTTACTGGACGTACTGGTTTTTATAAGGTCTATGTAGGCCCTCCAAGGGAATCCTATGAAAAGATCTTTTTACCTCTTACAATAGAATATGAAGATAATAGGTATTATGGATTAATGATTATTTCAGAGGAAATGGGATACATGGTTTTCTTTAGAGCTAGTATGGGTGATTATATGTTCTATAAGAATATGCTTGTTTCAGATAATCTAGTTTATCTACTATATATAGTGTATCAGGTTGTTGATGATATACCTTGTTCATATAGTACGGTCTATGTATTCGATCATGATGGAAATCCATTGGTTAAACTAGCTAGTGAGGAGAATATTGTTGTACTAGATATTCTAGAAAATGGATCCAGAAGAGCATTTCTCCTATCAGGTATTAATAAGACTATGGCTAACTATTTCAAACTAGAATCATTTAGAGTTTCCAAGATAGTTCTATACATAGAGAGTAAACGGCTATATCTGAAATACAATATTCTAGAGGAGCCTATAGAGAGTATTGATGTACAGTTAAACCTAACTAGATCAAGTTATAATGATCTGGTTTATCCACAGATCCCTGGAATAGGCTATATCTCCCTCATACTAGCTTATCCAGTATATGGTCTTGACAGATACTCTATTAGAGCTAGTATACTATGTGATTGCAATAGTGATCTCCATGTCATACTCTACCCATATATAGGCGGCAACGATCTTGGAGAACCTATTAAGTATGTATTCCACAATAACACGTTCACCATACATAATCTTACAATGGACAGGTACCTCATGATCATATATTGTGGCGGAGAGAACATTGGAGCATGGACTATAGCTCCATCTGAACTCAAATACTACATATTAGAGCCTTTAACACCCAGTATAGAGACTAATATTAATGATGATCTTGTCCTAAACCCCGAAGCATCTTTCCCAGTAATAGTTAATATTAATACTACATATAATGTATATGATAAATTCTGTATTAAACTAATAAGCAATAACACGGGATCAACTAATATAGAGTGTATATTCATTAATAAGTATCCGGAGATAAGTAGTAGATTTGTTGGGGAGTTTAGTGAGCCTGGAAACTACTCTATAGAGTTCTACGTGGAGTACCATGGACTATCTATTCCTATAAGGAAGTACCATGTCCATGTACCACGATGGGAAGATATAATCTCTATAAATATAAGCTTACCAGAGATTATGGAGCCATTGAAACTCTATAGGGGAGAAATAGTTGTTTCAACAAGATCGAGTATGCCGATAGAATTGAATATAAAGTTCGTACATCCAAGCGTAATAGTTATTGATAAAGAGATAGATGTCTCAACCACTATAACAAGTGAAAAGCCATACATACATAGATTCTATATAATGGCTAGAGAAACGGGTAATGATACTCTAGCTGGATATGTAAAGATATATGTGAATGGAAGAGATGTTATTACTAAGAAGGTACTATTCAAAATAGTATCCACAGTATCAATGGAAAAGGAAAACAAATCCACAACACTGGGAGAAATAGCTAGTATAGAGAAATCATCCATAGAGAACCCATGGATACTACTGATAATAGTATTGATCCCCCTAATAGCCATTATACCCTATATAGTACATAGGAGAACCCGTAGAATAAGAGAAACATAACCTATCCCTTAAAACACGTGGTTAACAGCAGATAGGGTGTATTTTATATGGTATATACTAATAGGTATATTCTACTTGAGATCAATAATGAGGACATGGGCATCCCATGGTATATTTAAGTATTAGCTAAGAGTATTTAAGATTATAAGGGCTTTGATCGGAGCTGGTTATCCCATGTTGAAAAATTGTTGGAATACCATGAGATCGATTAGATGATCTTGTGATCACTATCTGCTTAAACTAGTTCTTAAATGGGTAAAGTAATTATCTTATTCCCTACATACTTGTGTTGAGTGGTGACCTAGTATGTCTAGAGGGGATGCCCTCTATAGGTTATTTGGTACTGTAAAGCCTGTTATAGGGATGATCCATTTAAGACCCCTACCCGGATCACCTAGGTGGGGTGGAGAAGGTGTTGAAGAGATCATTGATCATGCTTTAAGGGATCTTGAGGCTCTTGTTGATGGTGGTGTTGATGGTGTTATTATAGAGAACTTCCATGACATGCCCTTTAAGGCTAGAGTAGATGATCCAGAGACTATAGCGGCATTTACGGTAGTTGCATGGGAGGTTAAGAGGAGGGCTAGTGTACCAGTAGGTCTTAACCTATTACGTAATAGTGGTGTTGAATCCATGGCTATAGCGTGTGTTATTGGTGCTGATTTCATAAGAGTTAATGCTTATTCAGAACCCCTATGGAGTTCTGAGGGACTACTGGAGCCTATAGCACGGGATGTACAGGCTTTGAGGAAGAGGCTTAACTGTAGAGCACTAGTATTCTCTGATGTAAACTCTAAACACTCAACCCCAATACTCGATCTTGTGGAGGCCGCTAAGGAGGCTTGGAGCCGTGGATTAGCTGATGCACTGATCGTCTCTGGATCGAGGACTGGTGAACCAGTTGATCCTGTTGATCTATGTATTGTCCATAGATCAGTTCCAGCACCATTGCTGATCGGTAGTGGTGCTAGACCAGATAATATTGGTTTGTACTGGAGGCTTGTCGACGGCTTTATCGTTGGTACATACTTTAAACGTGGTGGCCGGGTAGATGAACCAGTTGATCCTGATCGTGTACGTAGGTTTATGGATAGGATAAGGTGGTTTAGGAAAAAATACAGTTGATCTACATAGTTATATCCTTGTATACATCAGCTGCTGTCTTAACCTTAATACCTAGTTTACTGAGAAACTCTATAGCCTCCTTCCTATCCATACCAACAATGTTCACGAGGTAATTGAGTAGTTTATCCTTACTCCATCCCTCCTCAAAATGTTTTGAGACAAGCTTTGCAAGTTCCTCAGCCATCTCCATATATATTGCTTCCTCAACACCAAACTCCTTAGCAACTGTCACAATACCTGATATGAGGAAGGCTAGGGCATCATTAAACTCCTTCTTACCAAGCGTAAACGTGCTCAGATCGACGGCTACACCTATGGAGTCATTCTCACCATACAATAGGTACTTGGCCAGAGGCATATTGTTTAGCCGGAGTAGTGTACGGTAGAGCTTTACACGACTAGCATTATCAAGGCCGATTGTCTCTAGTGGTGTTAGTATTGTAGCTCTTATACTCTTAGCCTCATCACTACAGAAAATATCTATTTCCATAGGAAACCTTGGATGTACGGCCTTAATGGTATTCTTATCGACAACCTCAACTTCCCATGGGAAATCAACAAGGTTATCAGCATCTGGAGAACCCTGTACAAGCCACTCCTTTATAGTCTTGAGAGCCTCTTCACAGCCGGGCAATCCCAGATACACCCTCAACTGGAGAATATTGGTATAAATGTATTATAAGAATATCTCTTAAGAAACTACATGTTACAACATACTTCATCAATAAGTTTCTCCAAAGCCTCAAGAGGCTCATAACCCTCATTAAAAACAAGCTCATACATCCTCTTATAATGCATGGATACCTCACGATAGTACCTCTCAAGATCACTCCATGGAGGCTCCACAGGATCCCCCTCACCAACACCCGGGCAGTAACGATCAACATATACTATATCGGGCTTACTAGGACTAGCAGGTAGGAATGGATAGAGCCTACACCTCATGGGACGGACTGGATAGATCGTGCATGTAGGCAGCCCGTCACGGATCTCTAGGAAGGCACATCTACCATCACCCACCCCCCTAAGTGCAGGTACAGCAATCATGTCTGCTATGATCGCTACAATGTATCTTCCACGAAGCTCCCTCCAATCAACACCTAGGTAACGAGCTATACGGCATACATCATAAGCTGTCAAGGCAACATTAGGGCCACTACTACAGCATCTACCACTACGTACACACCTAACCCTTACACGCTCTCCACGTCTAACAACAATATACTTACCCTCCAAGGCTCCTCCACACCATCCCTCTACTACATAGCTGTGTTAGTGTTTAGCTATATCCCTGTTACTCCTATAATATATTTTAACATGATATACAATGCTATGGATAAGGCTATGGTGGTGATAATAGGTATTGGTATCCATAGTCCCTGTTCTCCACCAGCTGGTGATATGGTGGATTGTATTGACCCGGGACTACATGTCTCCTCCACCTCATAATCTCTAGCTAATGGTTTGATGATTACCTCTTTACTAATGATCTTCTGATCCCTCCAATATATATTGATCACTAGACTACATGTATTATTCAATGTCTCATTAGCCATGATATAGAAGGATACATTAGCCTCTTCACCAGGCTCTATACCTATATCTACTGGTGTAGATTTATCAATTACTAGCCTACACTTCCTCACAAGATCTATGTCTAACAATACGGTCCTTGTATAGTTATTGTAGATGCTAATATCTAGTCTATAGGTCTTCATAGGCTCAATGTATTCTGGAGCCTCAATACTAATGTTGAAGAAAAAGTGTGGCTCTACAACTGATATGTTAAGAGCATATTTCTTCATAGCATAAACTATCTCTTCAGTACAGAGTATCTTAGGATAGACCATAAATACTAGCTCATAGTCTCCAATATATGGAAACACTATCTCACAATCGATCGAGTAGGTACGTAGTGAATTCACATATCCACCAATAGTCTTAGCTATTACATAGTATGAAGCATTACCAGGTGAGCCAATCCATCTGGAATATATCATCACTAATAAAGTATCATATACTGTATAACTAGTATTGAATACAATAGTAATCCTCATGGGCATATCAGTAATCCAGTACCTATTCTCAACACTAATACCTATAACCTGTGGTGTAATCCTGACAATATAGAATAACCTGTTCTCACAAGTATTAACTATCCATTCACCCAGAAACCCTCCACCACTATATATGATCATGAGATACCTCGATTCCTCTAAATCATCGATAACAATCGATCCATTGGGGAAGACATATTCACCCACAAAATCCTCTATGGAGTACTCATAACCAAATCCTATATAGTCTAACACGTAGAGCACTACTATACAGCCTATTATCATTACCATAGAAGCTTATGTATAAACGATCATTACCTATGGATTGCCCTATAGATAGATAAACCACACTCGATCTGCTATAGACAGCGTTTTCAGGTAAAGTAAGGCTATCAACTGTGATCGTATATAGTGATACCTCCACATACGTCTTCTCAAGATCTATTCTCCTCAGATCAATGAATGCACCTATCCCCTAGATAATAGATAGGCTTTACCAACTCTAAAGAATGATACATTAATACCTCCAAATACATCACTAGACCTAACAGCGTATACTAGATCGAGTCTATCGGTATCTCTATCCTTAGCTATTGCTAGTACTGATGCATTACCCAGTCTATAGAGAGCTACTGGTGCACCATTAACATCTAGTACATATATATATTTGAATCCATGGCTATGTAGATATAGTCTCTAGCGATAACAAGATCATGGTGTATAGGCAGATCTATACTATCATATATGAATATAGCCTCCATATCATGTCCATCAAATACCATTATACATGGGTAAAAACCAATTGATTGTCCATGGAACCCCATTTTCTCTATGAATGTAGCCAAGTATATCTTACCACCAGCACTATATACACTATGTATGTAGAATCCACGTATACTAGAGACACCAAATAATCTGCCAAGGACATATCTATGCATATCCGTGTATAGACAGTCTTTAACAATAAACTCAAGTACATAAGTACATAGGTTGTTGAAAAAGAATATATAGTCTATCATAT
>CAZVHC010000039.1:0-4349 GCA_964627005.1 uncultured Desulfurococcaceae archaeon | reverse complement strand
TATCCGTACGCCCGAGACAGTATATTTCTCTATAAATAACCTTATCCTCCTAGAACATACTATGCCAAGACTACTATTAAATGATGCTAGAACTAAATCTACCCTCATCCTCTGACCAACAGATAGTTGATCCTTTATAAAGACAACATATACTCTATCACCATACACTACTGCATCAAATACCCCCTTTGATAAACTAGCAACTTCCACCTTATATCCTCTATAACAAATTATCTCCCCAGATCCAATACTATATTTGATCAGTACTAGGTAGGGGTCATACTGATGCCCCTATGAGGCCGATGAGATACATGTATTCACCTACTATGATTGGTTTTAATAGCATAGCACATTCTCTTCCATGTATACTTATGTTTATTGCCTCGATACCATTGATCCCTTGATCTAGGCTATAGTTTATGAATACATATTTACCCTTAAATGAGCCCATGATAAGAGATAGGCTATCGTGAACATATAGCTTATAACCAGATAGCACTGATATAAAGGTGTTATTGACTAGTATCCTAGAAACTATTGATAATATATCATTACCTCTGTCAATACTAGAATCAATTAGATCATAGCCTTCATAGCTATGGATTATCCCTATCCATGTAATCTCCTGTAGAAGTATAAGTATCAGGAGAGCATAGAGTATACGTTGTCTCCGGGTATGGGCACTACCGTGCTCCCACTAGTCAATATGGTGTGGTGTCTAGATATTAATCTATTGAATTGCTATAGTGGTTCATACATGGTGTACATGTTTAGAAACGGTTTTAGAATAATTGTCTAGGGGATAGTATAATAGGTTCTCTTGTTACATAGCTTAGTAGGTATGTATGTAGGGATTGGGTGGTATGAGGGCTAATATACTGTATATAGTACTTGTACTAGCCATATTATCTACGGCATTAGCCTCTATAGCATATGGTGATGGTGGTAAGGTAGTTGTCTATGGACTTGGTTTTTGTGGTAGTTGTAGGGATTTTATGAAGTTCCTTGATGAACATGGTATATCCTATGAGCACCGTGATCTTGTTAATAGTGATTATTCTCTACAGTTTGAGTGTCTTAGGGGTAATTTGTCAAGGCTATTGAATGTTAGTAAGGAGTCTATTGTAGAGCCATTAACCATTATATATGATGATAGTGGTTATCCAGTATGTATTATTGTAGGTGATGTAGAGGATATTGATTTTATAAATAGGGTGCTTAACAGTAGATACAATGGATCAGTTATTGTTAGACTAGGCTCTAGTGTAGAAGTCATTAAGTGTAGAGAGTTTATAGAGTATCTACACAGCCTATACCATGGGGAGAACATAGGCTATACCAGCAATAGAGTGTTTGACCCCATAAGCTTTACTGGTTTAATGCTTGGACTAGCGGTTGCAGACTCGATCAATCCATGTGCTATATCTACAACAGCACTACTAGCTATAACGGCCACTACAGTAGGTTTTATGGGTAGGAGGAAGTATCTTCTAGTAGCTTCCTTCATAGCTGGTGTATACCTAGGCTATCTATTCCTAGGCTATATTGTATCGATCATATTATCCCTATACAATATACTACTGATTATTGTCTTAGCCCTAGCACTAGCTATTATAGTAAAGGATCTTGTTGAACTAGCACGTGGTGGTTATAGGGGAATTGAGTGTACTGATCGTGAGTGCCTCCCATCATTCATATCAAAGTTACCAGCACACCTAATACCTCCAGCACTAGTTGGTTTTGGAATGATTGTCTCATGGACGTTTATGTCTTGTTCAGCTGCACCCTATTTCATCTTCCTATCCTACGTATCTGTCTATGTTGATAACGTGTTTATGAGGCTAATGTACTTAATGATATACTGTCTAGTGATCATAGCACCACTGGTAATAGTTTCTCTCATACCTATTGAGAAGGTTATTGGGTTTAGGAAGATTAGGAGAATTATACTTGTAAGGGATATCCTGCTATCAGTTATTGTGGCCTATACACTCTACAACATACTCCTAACACTGAATATCCTATAACCTTACCAGCTTCAATGAACCCATTTATTTCCACATATATATTACTCGCTGACTTTTTTATCTGTGTTTAGACAAGTATTATAGTGGTGCATGTTTAGTATGGTTAGAACATGGAGAGATGTAATATTTTCTGCAAGAGACTATG
This sequence comes from uncultured Desulfurococcaceae archaeon, assembly GCA_964627005.1. Lineage (GTDB taxonomy): Archaea > Thermoproteota > Thermoprotei_A > Sulfolobales > Desulfurococcaceae > CAZHDB01. The sequence continues at coordinate 2,177 of CAZVHC010000039.1, read as the reverse complement.
GTAGTAATGGATCGGTTTTACTAATGATATCGTGTCTAATAGGCTTATTTGCTATATATATTTCATTTCAAGTTGTAACATCTGATCCTGTAAACCCCTTTACTATAGTGGTGTACTCGTTGCTTATATTTGGCCTTGTATTCATATACCATGCTCTTACAATGATTGGTTTCCGGATCAATAGACCTGGTATTGGTGGTGGTATTATCTTATCCATAGTATTCACGGTTATATCACTATTTATAGCAATTTTATCAGGTACTGGATTCTCTAGTGTATTTGCTGAGATGATTAGGTATTTTTTAGGTATAGTTGTTGGTGCTGGTTTTCTCTGGAGTTACCATAAAATGTATATTCTGACATGTCAGAATGACTTTATCTATTCGGGTCTCCTATTCCTAATTGGCTTCATAATACCGTTTATTGGTGTAGTTTTTACATTGGTTGCTACGATAGTCTCTTATGGTGTATGGTATTCTCTTAGTAGTAATAGGAGGTTTAAGCATATACTTATCTTTAGGTTGGATCATTGATAGTAATACTTTGTCCAGACCTATAAATACGTATTATATATCCTACCTTATCTCTAGGGTGCTACTGTAGATGAGGAGTAGAGTTGTTATCGATACTTCTATATTGTGTGAAATGGCTTTTAGGGAGGCCCGGGTGCTTGGTGAGTTATTGGGTGTTGATAGTGATGTTATTGATCTTGTTGGTAGGAAGAGCTGTGAGGTGCTTGAGAAATATGTTGAAATGGATCCACGTGATGTTGTCCGGGCTATATACCATGTTGTATTGGAGAGGAATTCTATGCTTAACTTGAGGAGGAGGACTATATTGTCTAATCCAAGTTTATCGTGGATGGATCTAGTTCCCATTGTTCATAGGTATATCTAGCTCCAATGATAAAATATATATTTGTCTTATGCATAATAGTTAATTAGTAATCGGTAATACTGATGTGATCGATCATGCCTCCCTTTAGGAGGGTATTAGTGACAGGCCCTCCACTCAATGGTAGGGATGAATATCTTGAGAAAGTCACTACTAAGCTGAAGGAAATGGGTATAACTGTAAAGGTGTATAAGGTATTTGATTATATGAGGATAGCTGGTAAACAATATGGTCATCCAAATATTACTAAGGACAATATACTCGATCTACCGGAGCCATTGTTAAGGGAGCTTCGTGCACGTGCACTTAGTCTTATTGATAATGAGATACGTGGTGATCGGGAGACAGTGATCCATATAATATCTACTCCTAATGTATTCATAGTTAGGCCCCATGGCTTGATCACTCAGCCTATAACCTATGGTATAGACTATGATCTTGTTGAAACATATGTTGACCCGGATCTGGTTATTGTTGCACTAGATGATCTTGTTAAGGTTAGGGAGAGGATCAAGAGGGATCCTGTGTGGAGTAAGAGAATTGTTAATCCAAGTCTTGAGCTCGTGGCTAGTTGGAGGCAGGAGTCAATAAATAATGCTCTTAGGATTAAGAAGCTATACTATGAGAGAACTGGTAGGCAGTTGAGAGTTATACAGTTCTCTGTAAATCATCCACCAGAGATTATGGCTGAACTACTACGTAACGTTAAACCAAGGATCTATATGAGCTATAACATGACCGGGTTACCGGAGGAGAGTTTCCGGAATGTAATGAGATTCTATAGTAAGCTCTCCAAGTACTTTGTAGCATTTGATCCCGGTACTATAAAGGATTGGGAGATCATTAGTGGTTATGATGAAATACTTGAGAGTGGTGGTAAAGAGTATGTTGTTGAGGCCTATGGCCAAAAGTATGTACTGGGTATTGATGAGATTGAGAGAGCAATTGATCTTATAAGAGCACAGGTTGTATCCCGTGACTTCAACTACGTCCATAATGCTGACGCTATAGCTGTCTATCACCACGCCCCCTACCCCAGCTATGGTGTTATGGCCGAGGTTATAGAGGCTTCACGTATTGGCCGTCCAGTCTATGTGCTCTACCCGTATAGGAAGAGGCTTAGCCCATTCTTTGAACACTATGTCTATAGCTCATACCGTGGTGAAGAGAGGATTGTGTCATACCGTAACTTCCCTGATAAGGAGTTGGAGGAGCTTGAGGATATACTGATTAGTAAGATGGTGCATGATGCATGTAGTGGTAGGTGGACTACATGGAATCCC
>CAZVHC010000038.1:5135-16404 GCA_964627005.1 uncultured Desulfurococcaceae archaeon | reverse complement strand
GGTAGTGATAATAGTTTTGTAGTTGGTGCCTTAGCTAGATCTTCTAGGGTATATATACCTGCCTTTATGAGTGTACGTGCACGGACACGTCCAATACCCTCCAGCTCCACTAGCTCCAATGCATCCTCTCGTACACCATACTCAATCCTCATACTGAGTTTCCCAAGTATATCCGACAGATCTTTTCTACCAGTTATAGAGGCTACTCTTGATAGGCTAGATGCTATCCATGAAGCTGTATCTCTAGCTGAATATATGTCTCCAGGGCCTATACCGTATAGATTTGATAGTTCATCCTCACTAGCCTCATTGATCCAGTCGTGGAGCATACGTGCCTGTACATAGGCTTCTAGCCAGAAACTATACTCTACCTCATCCTCCGGAGGCTCTGGCACCAACCCATTACCTGCATCCTCCCATGCACTCTCCTCAAACTCATCCACGATCCTGTGGCTTATGTATGGACGGCTCCTCATATAGTCTGGTGTAAGTGCTATTGTATGTAGTAGGTAGAGTATACCATGATCTCCATCCTTAACTAGTTCTAGGAATCTATGTGCCGTCAATGGATCAATGTATGTTATGGCCACAGTACGTCCAAGCCGAGTAGGTAGAACCATATCGTTAGCATAGGGTCTAACCATACCCCACTCCATAAGCTCATTAAGGATCCTCTCAATCTCAGCCTCGAAATACCTTGTTGAACGGTACTGGTAGTAGAAGAGAGTGTTCTTATAGATCTCAACTAGCTGCTTGAGAGAATATGCATCACCAGATGCTATGAGAGACAATGTATGTATTCTAAGGCTACGCTCACTACTAAGCTTACTCTCAACAGGCTCGATCCTCCCATAGATATATTTCCGGAAAGCCTCATCACGGCCCCTAGCATCATATATGATCGCTTCACCATAGGGATCGTATTGTGGCCTACCAGCTCTACCAGCCATCTGCTTATACTCGAAAACAGGTATGTTACGATACCTATGTATATGGGGATCATAGCGTTTAACTGATACAAGGACACGTCTAGCGGGCAAGTTTACTCCTGCAGCTAGTGTTGGTGTAGCAAATACTGCTTTCAACAATCTCTCACGGAAAGCCTCCTCAATAATCTTCCTAGCAACACTACTCAATCCAGCATGATGGTATGCTACACCATATCTTAGTAGCTGTGATAGTCTCTCAACCTCATTCCTACTAGGACTTTCACTCTTCAGCCTATCTATATACTTGTTTACACGTCCCTGATCGATTGTATGGACTAGGAGGTTTAGATGATTAGTTAGCTCAAAGGCGTACTCCTCAGTCCTCCTACGATTATGTATGAATGCTAGTACCTGGTACCCATTGGATATGCTCTGGAGAACTATGCTCAATAATGGATTTGATAGTCTATGGATAATGTTCTCCACCCTACCATCTGAGAAATAGATCTTCTTAGCCCTAGGATCATATGCTCCCTCAACAAGCTTTATAGGTCTCCAACTACTATACACTAGTTCAGCACCAATCCAATTAGCAAGATCACCGGGATTACCTATAGTTGCCGATAAACCAATGATCTGAATACCCATCCTCTTAAGCCTAGCAACAATAATCTCTAGAACAGGTCCTCTCTCAACATCATTGATCATGTGTAGCTCATCAATAACCACAACCCTAAGCCTCTTAAGCCACCTAGGCTTAAGCCTGAGTATAGAGTCAAACCGCTCATAGGTAGCTACAACAATATTGTATCTACCAAGATATTCTCCTGGAGACTCATAGTCTCCAGTTGTTATCCCTATTCTCAACCCTAGTTTCTCCCATTGCTTTAGTTCATTGTATTTCTCACTAGCAAGTGCACGTAGTGGTACAAGGTATAGCCCAATACCCTCCCTGATCGATTGTTTAATCAATGCTAGTTCAGCAATCAACGTCTTACCACTAGCTGTTGGTGATGCTACAACAACATTTCTACCATCAAGTACACCCTTCTTAAGAGCATCTATCTGGACAGGGTTTAGCCCATGGATTCCACGGGATAATAGTATCTCTACTGCCTCAGCAGGTAATCCATAGTCTATAAGCTTATGTACATCCATAACCCAGCATCTCCACACTACACAATTCTAGTAGATATTATGTAGTGATTTAAAGCGATAGGGGTTTAGGGGGGAGCTACGATCCCGATGTATGCTAGTATATATATAGCTAGTGTATAGAGGGCTGCAACAGCTACGTCTATAACTAGCTTTCTAGACCCCAGCTTATTCCATGAGATGCTTATATGCATTAGTAGGAAGCCTAGTATGTTTGTGAAGAGATATGCTGAAGCAAATAGTTCTGGGAAATACTGTCTACCAGTAAACAATGTTAGGAAGGAGGCTATTAGGTATGCAAGTGGTATGTTTACAAATAGATCATTCCACCATGTTAGAGGGGATAATATGTAGCCTACTATGAAGATAGCTCCCCTTAGAATACCTTTTTCAGACTTAATATTATCAATTATCTTCCTAAAAGACTCCATAGAGAAAATCCTCTCCCAAGCTCTACAGGGCTACTCCCTAGATTATTAGCTAGTCACTACCTTCTCCTTTAAACACCATATCTTAACATCAAGATCACGTGTTATACCGGCCAAGGTACTCAATGCATCAACTTCATAGTATTTCTCATTACCGACAACAAGTAGTGCTCCAGTAATAGCCATTTTCTCAAGATCAATTGTTATCTTCCCATCAATATCGGAATCACGGAGAGAAAGGATCAGCTCCTTACACTCAACAACATCGCTTCTACCACTAATCTCCTTGATAATATCAGCTATACTATGTGGATGACTAGACTTTACACGAGCTAGAAGCTTAGCTTTAAGCATAACCATAGCCATATGGACAACATCATCCAGTAGGAGACTAACCTCCCTAATACATGATGCATCAACAGGTATGGTCTCAATACCAGCTGGTGCATGCTCCTCAACCCTCTCCCCAACAGCCTCTACAGTAGCACCTGGTTTCTCCTCCACAGTAGCTGGTGGTGATGGGGAAGACATTGGTTTCTCAACAACCTCCTCCCTAGCAGGTTTCTCAACAGGCTTCTCTGGAACAACTTGTGATGGAGGCCTAGCCTTAGCCTCCTCGAAAGGCTTACCTATCTTCTCAACAGTCTTTACAGCCTCTGGTTTCACAGGTATTTCCTCAAGTTTTAGCCTACCAGCTAGGTAATCCTGTGCCTTAAGCCATAGGTACTGGGATGTGTACTTTAGTAGTTCACCTAGGAAGCCTGAGGCTATGGGTCCCCCAGCACCATCTAGGAAAGCATCTATCTTAACAAGTGTATTGGGGAATCCGGGTCTAAGATGTATTACTAGTGCAAGCCTTGATCTACTCCCTTCACCATATATTGTGAGTGTATCTTCACTAGGACTATACTTATACTTAAACCGGTAGCGATCAGTTAATCCGCCAATGAACTTCTTATACTTTACCTCAACAACAAGTGCATCTCTTTCCCATGAAACACTTGATACAAATGGGTAGAAGTTAAATAGATCCGCTAGATTGGAGAGAATCTTTGCAATAACCTCTGGTTCAGCCGGGATCTCTGTCTTTCGTGTAGCCTTCTTCAAAATTCATCAACCACATAGCATCTCTATACACTCTCCACATAGATAGTATGAGGTTATGTATTAAATAGGTTATCAGCATATAAACAGTTTTGTCTATGGAGAATTAGCTTAAACATTAATATATTATAGGTGTATATCTCTAGGTCGGGGGGTATTGTAGTGGTTAAGATGATGATTGCACTTTATCATAAGCCTGAGGAGTATGATGTGAAGCTATCCATATATGATGATGAGGGAAAGCTTGTTAAGGAGGAGGTGTTCAGAGGTATTAAACAAGTTGTTGTAAAGGGGGTTGAGGTTAGGGTTGCCGCTCAACTAGCTAATAACCCGTTTGTACTAGTAGTTGATGTTGAGAAGCCCATTTATAGTTTGAAGGAGGGCAGGTTACTCGTTATTGGTGGTTAGTTTGGATGGTGCTATAGCTATTGAGAGTGGGGATGTATTGTCTGGTCTAGTTGATGAAGAGAGCCGTAGTAGGTCTGGAAGGCATGTGTGTAGGAAGCTTGCACTAGTCCTCCTTAGAGATAATGGTTTAAAGCCTGTATCTAGGCTTGGAGATAGAGTTGTTGATAGAGAGGCTGTTAGGCCAACGTATTCTCGTGGTAGAGCCATTAGGTATAGAGTTAAGCTTTCCCATGGAGACTATGCCATACAATTGAGTCTTGTAAGGAATCTATGGGGCCGTGTCAAGGGGTGGATTACAGTGTATAACTATAGAGGGGAGCTTGTCTACCGTGCTAGATACTGTGATGGAGAGCTTAGGAGGAGTCTTGGAAATCCTCTTTATGCATGGATTGTCCGTCTTGTTGTTGAGGAGCTACGCATACCTGTTAAAAGAACACGTTTAGGTGATGAAGGTGGAGGGAGATAGTCGGGTAGATGATAAGGTTTTGGAGATCGCCAAACGCATGCTTAGAGCTTTTAAGCATATACAGTGTTTTGTTTTTGAGAAAGAGGAGCTTGAGGATGTTCGACGGGCTATCCGTAGGATAGGTCTTGGTAAGCATGTTAGGGTACGTCTTGTTGATCCAAAGTATCCACTGATCTATATTGTTAAACCAAATATTACTGAGTGTATTGAAGAGTGTAGGAGGAAGGCTGATGAGCAGATACTTAGGGGGTTGGTTAGGGAGGAGCTTAAGAAGCATTTTCGGATCGAGTTTATTAGTCAGTGTAGGAATTATTGTGAACATGAGAAGGTTAAGGAGATAGTTGGTATACTTGAGAAGTTCCTTGGGGGAGAATAGCTTTGGAGGTAGCACCCATAGCTCCTACTAAGAAGCTACCTAAGGTGACTGAGTCTATACTAACGCTTGGTCTTGTAGGCTATATACTGAGGATAATACCTCTACTAGAGATCATTGGGTTCATATTAACTGGTATACTATGGCTCTATATCTATAGGGCTTGGAGAAAAACATATTTCCTCATAGTATCTATACTAATGTTTGTAACTGTAGCATCAATCATAGTATCAAACATATACTCTCTCACAACATTCAATATTGAGACAGTAGCTCCAGAGACTACTGCCGAAGCAATAGAGTATGTTAACAAGACTTATGAACAGATGATGTCTCAGATCACGGTTATCAGCATGGTTAACAATGGTGTACAGGTGATAACTATATTCCTTGAGGCTATTGGTTTCCTAATACTGTATAGGAGCTTCCCCAGTGTGTTTAGACCATACACTTTCATACTACTTATCATGCTAGGTATTACTATAATAGGCGGTGTTATAGCAATGTATGTATCACTAGCTAATCTAAAGACGCTGCTAAACGAGATGATTGAATCATTTAGGAAGGGTGAAGCTATTGAGTCTCCAGCTATAGAGTTGAGAATGTTTAATGCATTAACCCCAATGGTAATAGCTGGTATAGTGCTCTTAATAATTAAGGTTGTAGGCTATGTAATGTGTGCACTTACAGTAAATAGGTATAAGAAGAAACTACTTGAGCAGGAGGTAATGCTTAAGGAGGTTCCTCCACCACCTCCACCAATCTAATCCAGTGTTTTTATGAAGTCCAATATATCGTTATACATATACTTATCTATCACACCTTGATCGAGAAGGTACTTAGCCCTATCAACAATAATATCCCTATTCAAATGTCTAAGTAGATCGAATTTTTCATCCCTATAGATACCTTGCTTACCAAATATCTTCTCCATAGCATCTCTTACGTACAAATATATGCTATTATATTCAAAGAATCTCGGCCTACTATATCCATAGATATCAATATATACTGGTGCTATAAAGTATTCTCTAACCCCTTTCCTACTCCTATACCCAACAATAATGTATGGTATCAAATATATACCTGGTCCCTTCAATGGAGTGTTAATAGCGTTCCTATATATGTTTGCCAATAATCTATTCATATAATCACTTAACTGTATAAGATAATTCTTCACCCTATTGATCATAGTGGATGCTTTCTCAACAAGCCTATCCCTATTTACCATAAGATCATCTATTTCCTTCTCCAGCACACTAACTCTTCTAAGCTCTAGTTCCATGAGCCTCCTATACTCATCACTAATTCTCTTCTTCTCCTCCTCAAGCTTCTTCATTAAATTCCTTAGTTTCTTAGATAATGTATTCCTTTCCTTCTCCATAGCCTTGATATGCTTCTTCAACTCTTTAGCGATCTTCTTCCCCTTATTACCTATATATTCTTCTTGTGATTTCACTATCCTTGATGATAATAGATCCATTTGCCTACTTAAACTCTCAATAATTGGTCTATAGTTGTTTTCAACATTCTCTATCTCCCTATCAAGTCTTTCACGTAGCTCATGCATCCTCAGATCAACCTCCTCCTTAGTTATCATTAACTGTTTCCTCTTCTCATTAATAATTTCCTCAACATGTCTTCTCAGGTCTTCTCTCCAGCTGAGGAAGTATTGATCGATTAATGGGATCAGCTGGTTTACTACATTAATTACCTTATAGCTTGAGCCCAGTAATCTCTTTATCTGTATCTTATTAAATTCTATGATCTGTTTCATATAGTCTTTATTTAACCCTAGAGTATATCCATTGATCCATCGATCCATTGAATAGCTTAGTAGAAAGTTTAAGTCATGGAGGAAAGCCTTATTTAATACAATATTCCTTAGCTCAATACGTGTCTTAATAAAGTATTTCTCCTTAATAACCATTTCATTTAGGAAACTAATTATTTTATCAAGATGCTCTATGAAAGCATTATTTTTAAGCCCCTCCAATCTCCTAATCTGGTTATACACTAGATCTATGAATGGCGTCTTATATGATAGTTTAAGCGTATCCCCAATATATGGATCGATAATATAGGCCTTGGTATCTGTGATCGCCTGAATATATATTGGGTAGTACACTAGGTATGCATACTCTATAGTCTCTTGATCTCTACCAAAAACACCTTTCCTCCTACGATTACCTATGATGTATGAGAGAATTAGTGTTAGTATTGAGTACTCATCAGTAACCTCATAATAATTACCTTTACGTATAACTACTGGTGGTATAATCCCCTTTATATCATCATATTCCATAATCATCCTCACTAGAGTTAATTATTTAAATTCTATATAATATATTATCTCCACCTAGCAAATAAGAGATGAGGTGTTACATGGTTTGGCCAAGGGTAAGAGGGGTAAGAGAAAAGAAGAGGTAGAAGAGACAACTACGTCAAAAGGGTTTGCCCTTGTCAGTCAAATAGAGTTGACAAAAGATGTTATTAAGAGGCTTGAAAGAGATCTTAAGAAAGGAGCTTTCAAAGTACTTACACCCTACACTCTAGCACAAGCATATAATATTAGGATTAGTGTTGCTAGGAAGGCTTTAAGAGAAGCTGCTAAGAAGGGTTTACTGGTACTATATAGTGGTGGACGTACACCAATTTATGTAAAGCCCGAGTAAAGTAATGTTTGTACCGTGTATCTGATCTATTGTTTTTACCTGGATAAATTATGGAGTATATGGTTTCCCAATAAATAGAGTATTATTACTCAATTCCTTATGATGGATTACCATAGATAAGAATACTGTACAGGAGGCCATGACACCAAGGGGGAGCCTCCACGTGTTCATCCCATACCCGTGACACGGGTTAGGGTCACACGGGCCGATATAATATATTAGGATATGGTATTTATAAACGTAATCTATATATAAGAACTAGTTCTGTATATAAGTGTGACACTGTGTCGTGTGTTCGATCTAGTGTTATGGTATGCTCATATGTAGGAACCTATATCGATCCATGCTGTATGTAGACTTGTAAAAGTATTGCACTATCCTATGCCTGCATGAGACTATTATTTGTTAATATATAAGTTTACTGGTGATAGTACCCATGAAGAAACTATAGGTAATACCTACAATATATAATCCCCAATGTTTTCATTGACCCATAAGTTTGTGAATTTTTGAGTGACAAAAACTGGGAAAGGTATTGTAAATCTGGTGATGTACCGAATGGATCAGAGAATAGGAATAGAATACAATGGTTATAGAACAGGTATTCGTAGGATAATATACTATAATGGCTCCAATCGTGTTGTAAGTCTTAAGCTCCCGGAGCAGGTTGTTGAGGAGATAGATAGGTATACTAGTCTGTTATCGTTTAGAAATAGAAGTGAGTTTCTAAGAATGATAATTGGTTCATTCTTATCTGTTCTTGAGGAGATTGAGAGGTTATCACAGGATTTCCCTAGTAAGGGTGTAAAGATAACAATTATAGCTTCAACAAATGGTACATCTGTAAAGGAGGTTATTGACCTGAGGACAAACATACCTCCTTTTATGCAGGGATTTCTCAGCCGTTTTGAGGTTATACATGGAGCTGACTAGCGTATATTCTGGAATAAATTGGAAAAAGAATTGGGGAAAAAGGATTTGATATCATAAAACAATTACTTCTCCTTCTTCATACACTCAATAATGATCCTTACAATATCAGCTGGTAAACCGATCTGGTGGGCTAGCTGTTCTACAGGTACATCGCCAAGCTCCTGAAGGGCCTCACGAACTGCTGTTTCAGCCTCGATGTAGTAGACTTTCCTGCTAATCCTCTTACGAGCTACTAGTCCTAGACGGTTTAGTTCTGCCAGGTATCTTGACTCAATTGTCCTTGGCCTACCAGTTGCTTTTGCTAGATCCTCTGCAGTAGCCTTCTTAAGCTCGATAACTGCCTTTAGCGTCCTCCATAGTGGTGGGCTTAGTGCTATTCCACGTTTCATTAGAAACCTTATATCGTATATGCTTGTGCATTCTACAGACATATTCTGACACCTTGCATTAATATTTATCCAATTCTTAGTATTTGTTCTAACGCCTATTTATATGTATTTGCTCCTTATTTGATAACTCTATTATCTTCTTACATGTTCTAGTTGGGTTAAGAATGTAAATATTTCCTTTAGCTTGTTTAGAGGTTCTACTATAAAAAAGTCTTTGTATTACAGAGAATATTCTGTGGGAGAATAGTGGGAACATTCTATCTACCAGTTTTAGCAATCCACCTTAAAATGTAATAGAGCAGTAGCCTTACACCAATACCAGTAGCTCCCTTAGGATAATATGGTTTCTTAGGTCCATACTGCTGCACCCATGCAGTACCAGCTATGTCTAGGTGAGCCCACCTGGTATTCTCTATGAATTTGCTTAGGAATGCAGCTGCTGTTATAGCTCCTGCTGGACGTCCACCAATATTGTTTGTATCAGCTATATCGCTCTTGAGTTGTTCATAGTATTCTTTCCAGAGAGGCATTCTCCATAGCCTCTCACCACAGTATTCTCCAGCCTCGATCAACTCCTTGGCTAACCCCTCATCATTTGCGAATAACCCTATAGCATGATTTCCTAGGGCTATTACTATGGCTCCAGTTAGTGTTGCTAGATCTATTATCTTGTCTGGAGCATAGTTCTTCTCTATAAAGGATAGTGTATCAGCTAGTATGATCCTTCCCTCAGCATCAGTATTACCGATCTCTACTGTCAAGCCATTATACATACGGATAATATCCCTTGGCTTATAAGCCCGTGGACCGGGTAGATTCTCTACAGCTGGTAATGCAGCTACAACATTAACCTTCAATCCTAGCTCGGCAACACCCTTTATAATCCCTAGAGCTGCTGCACCACCACTCTTATCAAACTTCATATCGATCATTGACTCAGGCCTCTTTAGATCCAGTCCTCCAGCATCAAATGTGACTGTCTTACCGATTACTGCTAGATCCCATTTGTCCCCACCACGTCCACGGTACTCAAGTATTATTAGCCTTGGCTCAACTCCTCCACCACTACCTACTGCTATGATCCCGTTTAGCCCAAGCCTCCTAAGATCATCTAGTCTATAAACCCTTAGTCCAAGCCCATATTCTTTAGCTAGCTTACGGGCCTCCTCCTCAATCCCCTCCGGGTTCATCTCTGATGGTGGTGCATTAGCTATATCCCGTGCATAGTTTACTGCACAAGCGATCCTATATCCACGCTCCACCCTATCACTATAGTCTTCACCATCACCTGTAGTGTAGAGTACCTCCCTGATCCTATGTTCCTTCTTCTCCCTAACCCTATACTTTAGGCTCGGGTCATAGAGTGCTAGTTCTACAGAGATAACGGCCTGCTCAACAGCATCAACAGGATCAATCCCTAGATCTGGTATGTAGACAATGGTTTTCTCACTATAATCCCTAACCTTTAACAATGCATTAGCTACAGCAACCCTCAAACCCTCAAGTCCACCATCACCAATGGAGGCTGCGACATAGCGTCTAAACACCCCCTTGGGATAGAGGAGGATAACCTCACCCTCCTCACCACGAAAATCACCAGCATCTACGGCACTCTGGAACAGGCCGCCGAGACGATCATCTATGGACTTGACAGGCTCTACATCCCTAGCTTTAGTGATAACAATTATTGTATCAGCACCTGAGTTAAAGGGATCGTTAGAGTAGAATTTATGGCTGACCATATGCTATACCCCCATGTTATAGACTCAATACTCTAGTCAATACATCTGTCATTATTAAATTTAACAGGTAGGATGTAAGGAAAGAAGCTTATCTATGATAGAAACGGTATAGTATTTGCTCTTAAATAATAATCTAGGCTTTATCATAAGCCATAGAATATATGAATTACACCTGGATAGGATATATTCGAGAAAGCTATAAATTAAGTAGTAAGGGGCCCGGGAAATGGGCCCATGTACGCCATCGCCGTAACCGCCGGAATTACATACACCAGATAGCCCGGTGTATAGTGGGGGAGCAGTACCTTATTAATCTTATAGTCTGTCTAGTGGTGTCCGGGGCTCTTGACTCCCTATGGTTTTTATCTGGGTAGGCTATTCAATGATCTTGTACAGCTAATGCATGTGTGCACCTTGTTTCATTGATTAGTGTACTATACATGGGTGCCTGGGCATGGATTGACTTGTCTCTAAGGTGCTTAGCATGTTTAGGAGCAGGCTTAACGGGTGTATGTGATACGGCCTCTTGAGAGTATGTGTTTATCCCGAGGATAATGGTTCCCTACCTCCTTTCACAAGTAAGGTTGGCAAGTCTATGCTTATCGAGGGCTCAAGCGATCTTAAGAAGTACTTTACAATTGTACGTCCTAAGGATTATGTTAGAGTA
>CAZVHC010000038.1:0-5035 GCA_964627005.1 uncultured Desulfurococcaceae archaeon | reverse complement strand
GAGATCAAGAAGATATGGGAAAAACTTAGCGAGCATAGTGATAAACTTAGTAGGATTGAGCTGGAACTTGGTACTCTGGCTGAGAGCTTCTACTGTAAGGCTTTATGGGATGATTTGAGGGAGGAGATTATTGGTAGGGGGGAGAAGGTGCTTGTTAGGAGGAGGAATGCTAGGATCGATGATACCGATATAGATTTGTTCGTAGAAACCGATCGTTCAGTATATATTGTGGAGGTTAAGGTTAAGCCTAAGCACCCTGATGTAGGTGCTTTAACTGGTAAGGCAGATCTTGTGAGGAGGCATTACCCCGATAAAGACGTTATACCAATACTCGCTGGAGCACTTGTAGGAAGAGAGATCGAGGAATACGCTAGATCAAAGGGTGTACGTGTCTACGTATATTAGAACATGTTCACTCCTACTCTAGATCCTTCACTTAAACTTTGATCCCCCACTATACTGATCTCTAGATTAGAGTAGTCTATTGATTAAAGTTATATACTTCACCAGACTATACCCTATAACCGTATCAGCTATAATGATGTATTCTCTGGGGTGCTGGATAATATGATGATCGAGGTTCGTTGGCATGGACGTGGTGGGCAGGGTGCATGGACAGCATCTAATATATTAGCTATGGCTGCTATGTATGATGGTAAGCATGTACAGAGTTTCCCAGCATTTGGCCCTGAGAGAGCTGGTGCTCCGGTACTAGCGTTTACTAGGATTAGTGATGAGCCTATAGAGATCCATAGTATGGTCTATAGTCCAGATATAGTTGTTGTACTCGATCCTACGTTGCTAGGGCAGGTAGATATAACTGGTGGGTTAAAGGATGGCGGGTTAATCGTTGTCAACTATAAGGGTGATCCGGGGGAGCTCTATAGGATGATAGGTGTTGAGAAGGGAAGGTATAGTATATGGACTGTACCAGCAACAGATCTAGCTCTAGAGATCCTTAAGAGACCTATAACTAATACTGCTATGGTTGGTGCATTGATAAGGGCTAAGCCCCTAGTTAGTATGGAGAGTATTGAGAAAGCCCTACACCATAGATTCCCCAAGCCTATAGCTGAGAAGAACATGTTTTTGATCAAGAAAGCCTATGAGTTGGCTAAGGAGGTGTGATCGTGATGACCTCTGAACCACGTGGATGGAAGGATCTACCATTTGCAGCTCTACCGTATAAGCTAAGCCTTGAGTATAAGACTGGTGATTGGAGAGCACTAAGGCCTGTCATAGACTATAGCAAGTGTGTAAAATGCCTGCTCTGCTGGCTCTACTGTCCGGACATGGCTGTCCTATGGGATGGTGAAAAGGTATCTATTAACCTAGACTACTGTAAGGGGTGTGGGATCTGTGCTCACGAATGCCCTGTTAAAGCCATAAAAATGGTTCCCGAGACAGAGTTTAAGGGGTGATCACGGGTGGCTGAGGCCAAGTCCATACCACGTATACCTCCTGAGAAACAGACTTTGATAGCTGTTAATGGTGATGAGGCAGTAGCTTATGCTGTTAAGCAGAGCCTTGTTGACGTTGTTGCAGCCTACCCAATCACTCCACAGACGATCATTGTTGAGAAATTCAGTGAATTCGTAGCTAATGGAGAGGTTCATACAGAGTTTGTACCGGTTGAGAGTGAACACTCAGCTATGAGTGCATGTGTTGGTGCAGCAGCTGCTGGTGCAAGGGCATTCACAGCTAGTGCTGCCAACGGATTAGCCCTGATGTGGGAGATCCTCTATATAGCAGCTAGCCTTAGGCTACCGATAGTGTTTGCCGTGGTAAATCGTGCACTATCAGCACCAATCAACATACACTGTGACCACAGCGATGCCTATGGTATGAGGGATAGTGGGTGGATACAGTTTTTCGTAGAGAATAGCCAGGAAGCCTACGATACAACGATACAAGCCTTCAAGATCGGTGAGGATCCTAGGGTTCAGCTCCCAGTAGCTGTTAACCTAGACGGGTTCTTCCTAAGCCATACGCTAGAGAATATAAGGATGCTTCCTGACGAGGCTGTACATGAGTTCCTTGGAGGCTACCGTAAGCCTGTAAAGACGTTTGTTGATTATCTCGGTAGGGAGGTTGATGTCAAACTCGATCCTGCTAACCCGCTGAGCTTCGGACCACTAGATCTCTATGACTACTACTATGAGCATAAGATGCATCAGGTTGAGGCTATGAAGAATGTACCAGAGGTTGTACGCCGTGTTAATGAGGAATGGTATGAGCTTAGTGGTAGGAGATATGGTGATGGTATACTTGATACGTATGCTGTAGAGGATGCTGACGTGGTTGTCACAGTACTTGGTAGTACATCTGGTACTGTAAGATATGTTGCTAAGAGGCTTAGGGAGAAAGGGTATAGGGTAGGTATGATCAGGATCCGTATGTTCAGGCCGTTCCCACATGAGGAGATCCGTGAGTTGCTGAAGGGTGTTAAGGTTGTTGGTGTAATGGATCGTGGTATAAGCTTTGGAAGCTATGGACCATGCTTCCTAGAGATCAATACATCACTATATGATTTGAGGGAGAGGCCATTGCTTGTAAACTACGTATACGGTCTTGGAGGACGTGATGCACCACCAAGTGATATTGAGAAGGTGTTTATGGAGCTCCTAGAGATAGCTAGGACTGGTGAGGTAAAGGAGAGACTAAGATTTATTGGTGTAAGGGAGTAAGTGGGGGTGGTTATGGTGTCCGGGTCCAAGTCCCCATATGAGCTCATAAGGTATGAGCCTGGTAAGAAGGTTGAACAACCACTAATACTAAACCTACGTAAGCTAGCTGAAGAGAGGAGATCAATACTACTACCCGGGCATAGGCTATGTGCAGGATGTGCAGCACCATTGATTGTCAAGCTTGCAGGCTATGCCTTCCGTGGACCCACAATAGCCGTTAGTGCTACCGGGTGTGTAGAGGTAGCCACAACGATCTTCCCATACACAAGCTGGGCAATACCATGGATACACAATGCATTCGAGAATGCTGCATCAACTGCAAGCGGTATTGAGGCAGCGTTAAAGGCTATGAAGAGAACTGGTAGACTACCCTATGACCATGTCGATGTAGTGGTATTTGCTGGTGATGGCGGTACATTCGATATAGGTCTCCAGGCCTTGAGCGGTATGGCTGAACGTGGACACGACGTACTCTACATCCTATACGATAACGAGGCATACATGAACACTGGTATACAGAGAAGTGGTGGTACACCACCATTTGCATGGACAACAACTAGTCCCGTAGGAACAGTTATACCTGGTAAGACTCAGGAGAAAAAGCCTATAGCAGACATCATGGTAGCCCATCGTATACCCTACGTAGCAACAGCAACACCAGCTCACTGGGCAGACTTTATGAGGAAGGTGCGGAAGGGCATTGAGGCTGATGGGCCAGCATTCATCCATGCACTAAGCTCCTGTAACCGTGGATGGAGGCATGAGATCAACTTAGCACTTGAGATTAGCCGTAGAGCTGTTGACACCTGCTACTTCCCACTATGGGAGTATGTAAGGGGTAAGGGCTACTTCCTAACAGACCGTAGCCTAGCTATAGCCCGGAACCCCAAGCTTAAGCAACCAGTAGAGAAGTTCCTAGAGCTACAGGGTAGGTTTAAGCACCTACTCAAGCCTGAGAACCGGCATCTACTCAAGCAGTTCCAGGAGTACGTTGATGCTGTCTGGGAGGACTTGTTAGAGAGAGCTGTTAATGCTCCAAGATAGCCTTTTCCCCTAAACAAATAATGTTTTTCCAATAAACCCTTTCTTTCATCGGCTCGACCAATCCTCATCATCTTCAGCAATAACTGGTTTCCCCATCCACATAACTACCCTTGTTGTATGGGGGGTTATGTTCTCTCTCAAGGGATCTGTGAATAGATATATAGTTTTACCACTATCCTATTTTAGAAAGGAATAGTCTATGGATTGGTGGTAGTGGTCCATGGATGTTGAGCCATGGTGTGTTAGGTGTATTCTTAGTGTTAGGTTTAATGAGATACTTGAGGCCGTAGGTGATCGTGGTAGAGCAATTGATCTTCAGATCCGGTTGCTCCGGATAGCCTATGAGGTCTTTAGTAGTGAGAGGGAGTTAACGGTTATAGCTACAAGGATCTTTAATGAGCTGTTGAAGATAGCTCCAGAGGTTATTGACTACTATAGGGGTGTTAGGAGGAGATCACTGGATAATGCCTTGAGGGCACTCCATGTATTGGAGGCAGGGTTTAAAGCATTTGATCTTAGTAGTCTTGAGAAATTCTATATGGCTACAAAACTATCCATCATGGGGAACCTACTCGATACTGGTGTTTCAGAGTTTAGGCCTCCTGATGAGATAGATCTTGATGAGGTATATTCATCGGAGCTTTCAATAGACCATATACCAAGGATCTATAGTGTATTGGAGAAGGGTGGTTTGAGGGTGCTGTGGCTATTTGATAATGCTGGTGAATCAATATATGATATACCGTTAATCAGTATTATAAGGGAGATGGGTAACTATGTAGTTGGTGTTGCAAAAGAGGATCCTGGTTTCCAGAACGATCTAACGATTTCTGATGCACGCTATGCTGGTCTTGACAAGTATGTTGATGAACTAGTATCTACTGGATACCCCGGTGCAAGTATACACTTGGATAAGGTGTCTAGGGAGTTCCGTGAACAACTAGCCAAAGCTGATCTCGTAATTGCTAAGGGTATGGCCCACTACGAGTACCTATCAACAACTGATCTCGGTAAACCCGTTGTACACCTACTAATACCCAAGTGCCGTGTACTAGCCAAGCATCTAGGAGTAGAACAGAGGACATTAGTAGCTCTATATAGGGTTTATTTAAGGAAATAAGCGTAAATAACTACCTTATTAATCTTAACATGATATTTCTGCATTTAAATGAAAGATCCCCAGATATTTTTGAAGTAACTAAATCAATTTTATCCTAAGAAAGAGTATACCACTTTTACAAGAGAAATTAATAATTCAACAATATATTCTCAGGAAATAAATGTATAGTTGATATAGTTAAGAT
>CAZVHC010000037.1:10264-16612 GCA_964627005.1 uncultured Desulfurococcaceae archaeon | reverse complement strand
GTCCCTCCATGTATATACCAGTGTAATAACAATAGAATTGAAAGAAAATCAACATCTTAAGCCCATACTTTTCTCTCTTTACTTTACTGTGTAATAACAATAGAATTGAAAGAGGATCAGTCTGCGGGAGTTAATGTTTAGCGTTCCATTAAGCGGTGTAATAACAATAGAATTGAAAGTCCAGTTTTAGTCTTATTGTTTGCAATAAGGTATATGTGTAATAACAATAGAATTGAAAGCTAATGCTAACTCCTTTAACCTCTCTAGCGTCATAAATTCGTTGTGTAATAACAATAGAATTGAAAGTTCCCTGATATAGTTACCCCACCCTAGAATATCATACCATGGGTGTAATAACAATAGAATTGAAAGATCCACCTAACTTTGATATTATATACATGTTCCATCTTGATGTGTAATAACAATAGAATTGAAAGTGTACTGGAGATTTAAGTCTAGGAAGGATATGGATTATCAGGTGTAATAACAATAGAATTGAAAGGCATAATACACCAGATTACCATCCAGATCTGTTATTCGTATGTGTAATAACAATAGAATTGAAAGTTTATTAATGCTCTCATTGCCTGTAGCCTTTCATTCCTCAACGTGTAATAACAATAGAATTGAAAGACGGCTGTAAACCCTTGCCTCAACAGTATCCATGTCCTTCATAGTGTAATAACAATAGAATTGAAAGGCCGACATTCGTAAAACCTAACCCCTTCAATTCCTCCGGTGTAATAACAATAGAATTGAAAGCCTCCATATTCACACTTAACACCTCTTTACATAATTACAGTGTAATAACAATAGAATTGAAAGATATCATACGGAGTGCTATCCGTTGCCTGTGTTTCATGATGTGTAATAACAATAGAATTGAAAGTTCAAGATTGGCTATTGTCTCGTTAATGAACTGCTCCATGTGTGTAATAACAATAGAATTGAAAGAGGGGGTACTTCTAGGCTAGGGTTTTCCCCTAGGGAGGGTGTAATAACAATAGAATTGAAAGATCTGTAGCCATTCGGTCATATTATGTGTCTGGTACCCGGTCACGAGAACCTGTTCCTCAACAACGCTTGTGTACTCTGGTATTGGTGGTGGACTATAGATCTCTGTGTAGACTGGTACGCTAATATCTATATAATAGATCCGGTTTAGGCAGGGGCTGATCAAGCTATACAGCATGGTAGGGCCCAAGGTTCTCCAGTAGACTATTGGTAGACTATTATAGAATACCCATAGGTCAGCTGATGCATTAACCCTATAGCTTCAGCCGTATCACAGGGCTACATGATATGTGTTGTTGAGGCTGACAAGATATTCCATAACATCAACAAGATCATGTATAGGAATACTCGGGGTCGAGATAGGTATACTTACAGCCATGCTTACTAGCCATATCATCCATGATCCTAGGATTACTATGGTACTCTTCTTCATCATCAGGAGCCATGCCCGCTATAGGGTTATAGGCCAATGGGATCATACCATGTACTATTACAGTACCAACTAGGCTATATAGACAATACCCCTAACACCATCAACACCACATGCAGGAATAGAAGAGACAAACACAATACAAACAACAAGGACAACAAACACATAGACAATACTATGCATAGCCAATACACCAAAACAACAAATACAATGTCTAGAGAATAAAAACACTATAGCCAAACCATCCAAGGGAGAAGAGGAACCATATCATCCCCAGATGATACAATCCATGGTTAACCGGGGGGTTAACATGCACCATTTCTACTGGAGCCCCTATCCCCAGCCTCCATGGAGGTTGCCCAACACACCCTCAAAGACTAGCCTCCAATGTTAACCCCCCAGTTAATAAGCACCTTTTCCACTGGAGAACATCCATCAGCAGCCTCCATGGATAATGGATATGGGTTCTCAAGGCCGGATATGAACTGGTTAGCCCCTTTGATCTATGGTTATGGTTTACTTACCTATGTATTTTATGCTTGGTAGTGATTGATCTAATTGCATGTTCTACTAGTGGATCTATTATTCTATACTTGTTATCATGTTTCTCAACTACTCCATACTTTACTAGTTTCCCAAGTAGATCTGTGAAGTTCTTATCTGCAATACGGGCTCCCGTCCTATACTCAGTATATGCTTTTATCTCTGTCCACCTAGTTGCTCCATGCACTATAGCCTCTAGTATTGCTAGGTATCTTTGCCGGGATGGAGCTATGATCTTTTCAAGCTCCTCTATAACAAGTTTAGAGCCCATCTCAAACACTTTATCTAAGGCAGTCCTATGATCTAGTCTTTGTACCCCACGATAGTAGCCATAGAGTGTAAGCCATCCAGGGATTCCATCCAGTTTCCCAATAGCCTCATCAATCTCGTCACTATATACCCTAATACCTAGTTCACTAAATCCCCTTTCTAGAAACACCCTACTCTGATCATGGGTGAATCTTTTAAGTACGATCTCTCTAACATACCTTCCATAAAGTGGTGCTTCCGGATTATCAAGTTTTAGAAAATCCCTAAGTACCCCTACTTCACTACCAGTAACTACTATGGTTATATTTTCCAGATTATCATAAGCCCATGCAAATATCCAGTCATACCTGGTTGCTCCAGAGAATCTAAGATACTGTGCTTCATCAAATGCTATAATAAACCTTGTACTATGCCTCCTAGCCCAATCATTAAATACTCTAAAAACACTCGCCACATCAACATCTATAGAAGTATCCACTTCAATCCCTACACCACTTAGGTAAAAGACCTTAACACGACTCAATAGATCCCTTATCCTAAACCCTATTCTCTCAAAGAACTCTAAATTACTAGTGAAAAACCGGGCAATCTGTTTATAGAGATGACTCTTAGATACATATCCGTGCTCCCCATAGATCTCACGAACATCGATCAATACATAGGGATAATTAAACTCATTAAGACAAGCTCTTAACAAACTTGTTTTACCAACCCTACGTATACCATAGACTATAATAAGTGGTTCACCATGATCAAGACCATGTCTTAACTCATAAACCTCCCTCTCACGATCAAATAAATCTTTAAGCCTAGACTTAGGCCTTATATCAAATAACATATACTAGTACCCCTAATAGTAACTAGTACCCCCACCAGTATATAGAGCTACCATAACCAGGATGAGAACAACTACACCAGCCCTACCCATCATCTCTCCTCCACAGATATGAAAAGCTATGTACTTAGGCAGACAATAGTATATCGATTATGAAACCTCCCTTACACGTGGGTTTAGAAACGGATTTTATAGACAATGTTATCTCCAAGGGTCTTCCCTTAAGTTGCTCCAGAATATTTGGTTTACTATGATTAGCCTTAATTTCTCGACTTATGTGGTTTAACTAGTATTGCTGACAATATACGATCTTATCTTGGGGATAGACCTAGAGGCTTTGGCTACAGCCATAACCAGCTAATGGGAATACCCTCTCTACTCAATAAGATCAGCTTCGCCGACCCTCTTCATAGCCTCCATTAGAGGGAGGCTCTGACACGGGTTCGCTCTTCATCCACTCATTATCCTTGTCTATTGCCTCAAATAAATTCATCTCATAAGCCCATGTTTTCCCGGGCATCCTCTTCCCGTGTATGGTTTTAGGCCCTGCTCCTTGATCGATTCTATGATCTCCTTTAGCGTCTCCCCATTGGTTACTAGGACTTCTACTCCATAGCGTCTCAGATTCTCTAGTGCCCTAACCCCTATACCACCCTCTCCAATAACCACATAGTCTATACCCTGCTGTGCAAAGTATTCTCCCGGCCTATAGCCCATGGCCCTAGGGTTTTCTATGAAACATATATTCCTCACATTATACTCCTCATCAAGTTCTATAACTGCATAATATGGTGCCTTACCAAAGTGACCAGAGATCCTTGAGGCAAGGCCCTCCCGATCAATAACTGGTACAAGGATTTTCAAAAGGCCTCATCCCCCATAAACCATACTCTACTGATATAGAATAGAATATACCATTATAAATACTTGTTAACACCACTATTAACTAAGCCGTACATAACCATTAGCTCATGCATAGAGTAGAACTAGATATAACGTGGTTCTCCATGACAGAGTCTATACGATTGCCTTAACAACCACTATGGGAGAGGATGTTTCACCACACGATCTAACTTTTTCAACAGTCTCCAAATAACTACTATATGTATCCCTACCAACATCCTTGGGATCAATGTAGTATATGGCTAGTGTAGCATTTAACCCGTGATCCATGATCTCAACATAGACATCACTAAACCCAACAAGATCAAAAAGCTCCAACAGATCATCAATACTTGGATAAGGGGGTTCATACCAAGCACCCCAACCCTATAGCATTACCAAGCAATGTTAATACTATTGATAATATACTGTCCCTCTATAGGAGCATTATCCCCCTTTAGAAAAAGTGTTTCTCATAGGCTTACTGTTTATGGTATGCTCTTCCTAATGAGGAGTGATGTGATGAATAGGAATACTATGCTTGACAACAGCGTTATGGATAATGATGCTGGTGGAGGCACGAGATCGTATGTTCCAAGGTAACTATACCTTATGGCCTCTGTAGAATAGGTTAGTGGTAGGAGCAAGGATATAGTTCTAATGGGTAGTGGGAGGCTATTCAATGGTATAATTATACCGGATAGGAATATCATTGGAAACCTAATGATGTTGAATACAGTCATTGTCTGAGAGGGATCCTTTACAAGGAATGCTAGGAGAACACCAAATGTTGATGACTGGAAAATAGAAATGATAATACATACTGTGAAGAGCAATGGGTTAGACGGCATCACTGGGACAAGCATATATGCTACTAGGACTGTTGTTAACGACGATATTATCCCGAATAAGAAGCTACTAAGTGACTTACCAAGGGCAATACATGTATAGCTTACTGGGAAGAGTAGGAGACGCTCAAAGGAACCTACCTTCCTCTCGAAAACAATGGATACAGCAGACATTGATGTAGAGCTAAAGAATATAGCCATGGATATAAGACCTGGTGCAAGCCATACCCCAATACCTCCCCTCCTGATCAGGAATGCTAGTGTAAAGGCTATGGGGAATACTACACCCCAGCTCATAGTACCGGGTTTTAGATAGTACTCCTTAAGATCCTTCTTAGCAATATAGAATGACTTAACCAGTTCACTTAGCACTATATCCACCCACAAGGTTTATGAATACCTCCTCAGCATCAGCACTCCTAAGACTAACCATGTTTAGGGAATAACCATGTGTACGAGCATACCTTACTAATCCCTCAAGGGCATCAAGAGGATCACTCACTACAAGCCTAACTGTAGAACCAGAATACCTCACATCAACAACACCCCTGATCCCCTTAAGCTCATCAACTGGTGGATTAGATGGATAGAACTCGATCTCAAGTACCTCCTCAGCAGATATGAGCTTCTTAAGCCTAGCTGGAGTATCTAGTGCAACAATCCTCCCATGATTTATAATTGCTACCCTACTGCTTAGCCGGAAGGCTTCATAGATATTATGTGTTGTAAGAAAGATCGTTATACCCCTACTATTAAGCTCCCTAATAATCCTCCAAATAACACGTTTACCCATAACATCCAGGCCTATAGTAGGCTCATCAAGGAATAATACCTTGGGACTATGTATTAGTGCAGCAGCTATAGTGAGCCTCCTCTTCAACCCCTTAGACAAGTTCTTAAACAATACATTCCTCTTACCCCATAGACCAAATAGTTTAAGGAGTTCCTCAGCTTTCCTGATCCTTTCACTCTTGGGTAAACCATACATTTCCCCTATAAACAAGAGATTATCCCAGCAGCTAAGCTCATAGTATAGATTAGATATATCGGGTACAACACCGATCAAGCTCTTAACAACCATATGCTCCCTGACAACATCATGTCCATAGATATAGGCTTTACCCTCAGTAATCCTTGTTAGTCCACAGAGCATACGTACAGTAGTTGTCTTACCAGCTCCATTGGGGCCTAGGAAACCAAAGATCTCTCCATCCCTTACACTAAAGCTAATATGGTCTACAGCAACAAATGAACCATACCTCTTGGTAAGATCCTTAACCTCAATAGCGTATTGGCTCATTGTCGTTGATACCTATTAGATATAGAGTACATAGCTAGCTATAAATACTTTTTATACGAGATAAGGAGATAGCATCCTTAATGCTTATAGTGTAGCACCACTAGATAGAACCATGTGATAATAGAGTATTTCCCCTAAATACTTAGTAATAGTGGGGCTTTCATCTATAGAGCCTTCCCCAGCTAACGTACTTGTTTACATATGTATTCTCCATGTAATAGTATTT
>CAZVHC010000037.1:0-10164 GCA_964627005.1 uncultured Desulfurococcaceae archaeon | reverse complement strand
ATACCCCTACTCCTAAATATAATCCTTGCACGTATACCCACTATACAGCCTTCCCTAACAACCACATAGTCTATACCATATTGTGCAAAATACTCTCCAGGTCTATAGCCTATAAACCAGGGGTTCTTTATAAAATCTATACTCCTAACATTATATTCCTTATCAAATTCTATAACAGCATAGAAGAGTGCTTTACCAAAATAATCAGGCACCCTAGACTCCATGGTATTACCCATGACTGGTATAAGGATTCTCAACTAGGGACACCTAGGTATGGTGATGCCCTAGGTTCTGTGGTGGATACGTATTTGTGTAAGTGATCACTTATATATGTTTAGTGCCTAGTTGATGAATTCCTGCTAACCATAATACTGTTATATAGGTATACTGAATATACTGGTACACCTAGGTTCCGGACTAGTATGAAGTACTTGCTTGTTCTAGATACACTTATTTATCCACTTATACCCTAGAGATTATTCATTGGTGTATACTGGTTGAGCCGTAGTATACGTGCTATTATCATGGCTGGTGGAGAAGGTACCCGGTTACGCCCATTAACCGTTAATCGTCCAAAGCCTATGGTACCTCTTGTCAATAAGCCTATGATGGAACATGTAGTGTTGCTGCTTAGGAGTCATGGGATAAGGGAGATTGGTGTGACACTACACTATCTACCAGAGACTATAATGAGCTACTTTGGAGATGGTAGTCAATGGGGTGTTGAGATAACATATAGTATTGAGGAGAAACCCCTTGGTACAGCTGGTGGTGTCCGGAAACTATATGATGAATGGGGTGGTGACTCAACAATACTCGTGATCAGTGGTGATGTATTCACAGACCTCGATCTAACACGTCTCATAGAATTCCATAGGAGGAACGGATCGGTATTCACCATGGCTACAAGACGTGTAGATGACCCAACAAAATACGGTATAGCGTTGCTAGATGATGATGGTAGAGTCCGGAGATTCCTTGAGAAACCAAGTTGGGGAGAGGTTTTCAGTGACATTATAAACATGGGGATATACGTTATAGAGCCAGAGGCCATGGAGCTAATACCATCTGGTAGAGAATACGATTTCTCAAAGAACCTCATACCAGAGATGCTACGTAGGGGTATGGAGGTCTATGGATGGAGAGCTGATCAGTACTACTGGAGCGATATAGGGAATTTCCGGCAATATAAGGAGACACACTGGGATATACTGAGTGGTAGGGTAAAGGTTGATCAAGAGATCCTTGGGAAAGAGATCGAGAGAGGAGTATATGTACAGGGTGATGCCGATATAGAGGATCCATCTAGCATATCCCCACCAGTAGTCATAGGATCAGATACACGTGTATTGAAGGGCTCAATAATAGGGCCCTACACGATAATAGGTCATAACACTATCCTAGAGCATAGTGTACGTGTTGAGAAGAGTATTATATGGAACCACGTATACGTAGGCCCATATACAAGCATTACAGACTCTATCATAGCTGATAAGGTTAGGCTTGAGGGACACATAGCTGTTATGGAGGGTAGTGTAGTTGGTGACGAGACAGTCATAGGACGTGGATCGATTATAAAGCCTGGGATAAGGATATGGCCCTCCAAGGTAATAGACCCCTACACGATCGTGTCAGCTAATATAAAGTGGGGTATACGATGGTACAAGACACTCATTGAGCCATGGGGTATAACTGGTCTTGTAAACATAGAGCTTACACCAGAACTAGCATCAAGGATCGGTCTTGCAATTGGGTCGTGGATAGGTAAAGGTGGTAGGATAGCTATTGCAAGAGATACCTTCTCAACATCACGTCTCATAAAACACAGTATTGTAGCTGGTGTACTAGCTACTGGTGTAGACGTTGATGATCTACGTGTATCACCACTACCACTACTAACACACTATATAGAAACCAATAGCCTTAGCGGAGGCATCATGGTTTCAACACTAGCATTCGATCCACAGAGGATACGTATAAAGATCTTTGGTAGAAACGGGTTATTCGTATCAAGTAGTGATGCAAAGAATATTGAGAGCATATTCTTTAAGGAAGCATATAGGAGAGTATTAGCCGATGAGGTGGGATCACTAACGATCCCGGCTGGATTCCATAAATACTATATAGAGACACTGGTGGAGAACATAGATACTGAAGCCCTAGCACGTGGTGGTAGAGTAATATTTGACTGTGGATTCGGATCAACAGGATCAATACTACCACACATAGTTGATATGCTTAAGGCAAACTATATACTCATTAACTGCCGTGAACAAACACCCGTTAACCCCCCAGTCAAGCCATTTATACAGGATAATATAGAGTGTCTATCAAAGACAGTTGTATCATTAAAACTGGCGGCTGGATTCATATTCGATAGTGATGGTGATAAGGTTGTGGTTATAGATGATGCTGGGAGAATAGTTAGCTGTGATCGATTGATAGCTCTCATGGCCCGTATAGTGCTTGAGACACATGGTAAGGGTACAATAGTCCTACCAGTATCATCATCAAAGATCATAGATCGGGTTGTAGAGAGCTATGGAGGCAAGGTTATCCGGGCAGGTGTTGGTCTAAGAAGCGTTGTTGATACACTACTTAAACACAATGCTCTAATGGCTGTTGATGAACGTGGTGCTATAGTCTATCCATGGCTACATAAGGGGCCCGATGCATTCTATACAGCACTAAAGATCATAGAGTACATGGGACTACGTAGAGAACCCCTATCAAAGATTATTGATGAAATACCGGAGCCCGCAATGATCAAGACAAAGATCATTGTCCCCTACGGGCTACGTGGACTATTTATGAGGAGACTATATGAGGAACTACGTGAGAAAGAGATCGAGTCCCTGGAGGGCATACGTGTTGTTGAAGAGGATCTTGGGTGGGCCTACATACACCCACTACCCAATGAGCCATCCATAGAGATTATTGCTGAGGGAGATACTATGGAGCGTGCTGAGAAGCTTGCTAAGATGATTATTGATATAGCTGAGAATGTACGTAGGAAGATAACATAGCTTTATCTAGAGAGAAGCCTCAGCTCCTCATCAACATACCTTAGCCCAACAATAGGTATCGGTATCATTTCTGGTCTATACATGGATTCATAATAGATCTCATAGACTGCTTTCTCAATAACCCATGGCCTAAGCATTTTAATGAACATGCCCACACTACTCTTTTCAACACCAATTATATCTGGTATCTTATCCAATAACTCGCCAAGATAGCTATAGATAACCGCTTTCTCATGTAAAGCTCTCCATCCAATAAATTGATCCCTATTCTCCAGTAGCCTCCTACCAATAGAATCAGTGTCACCACCTACATACTGTGTATATGCTGTGAATGTAAGGTACTGGAAACTACGTAGTAGTGTAGCAAGGTCACGTGTACATGGCTCCTTAAACAATCTCTCCTCCATACTACGTGCAGGCTCTCCCTCAAAATCAGTGAATATAAAGCCTCTACTAGGAGAGTATATGAACTGCCCTAGATGTAGATCCTGGTGAGTCCTTATCTTCTTAAGCCCAAGGTATTTCTCAACATCATGTATAAACTCATTAAGGTAATTATGCATCAGTTTATCAGCAACAGATCTCCAGTAATCAATCCACTTATACCTATCCACAAGCTTATCCATATTCTCCAATGCATTCTTAACCATACCGGATACTCTATCCACCCAATAACCTATATCTCGTTCATCAATAGTCTCCGGCCTAAATAGCTCATTATTGATAGATGATATTGTCTTGTGGAAGAGGGCAATTTCTACACCAAGTAGTGATGCAAGACCAAGCCTTGGCCTACTAACCCCATTTAGGTGGTTGAGGAAGGATTCATAGAATGGCTTACCACCATCACCCTCACCAACAATATACTCCATAGCAATAGATACTACGTCATCTCCCCAGCTATAGAGTGCTATAACTGATGGTATGTATTTGAAACCAGTACATGCTAGAGCATCAATAACTAGTGGTTCCAGATTAGGTCTTGGCAGTTTACGGTAGCTCTTAACAACAATCCTACCACCAATAACCTCATTGACAACTAATACATTAGTCGTACCAAGCGTTAATGGATAAGCCTTAATAACTCTCATAGGGATCCTTGTATACTGTTTAGCAGTTATGAAACCAGCTCTAGACAATACATCTATATAGTTACTGGTAAATTCTGCCTCAACAAGATATTTTCCATCAACCTCTAGGTAACGACCACATATTTCCCCAGAGGGTTTCTTATTGGTAAGGGCTAGGGGGAGATAGAAGGTTTCGCCATGACTCCTTATCTTCATAAAATAAATATTATCAATAACCTCATGTTCAACCAATACTATATCAGAAGCACTACTATATGGATACCATCTAAGCCCTGGTAACCAGTCTCTAAGTCTCTCAACAATAACCTCTACATCCATCTAAACCCCTAATACACTCCTTATACTATCCAGAATCTTTAGTCTTTCCTCAAGTACTGCCAGCAACTGATCAATGCTCATATCCCTATTGTTCTCAAGCATATTAGCTAGGTCATGGTCTCCAAGTACATCATTAACCCACTTAGTCAAGTAACCCCTCCTAATATGCTCAGCAAGTATATCACTAGGTACAAGGCCATATTTAACAACAGCATAGAGTTGCTGGATATTTGTCACCCTTATGGGTACAGGATTACCGGTAAACGGATCTGTTATTACGTAGCCTAGGTGTTCATCAACATCCTTCCTCAATAGATTCTTAAGACTATTCCTAAACAACTTGCCTTCACTGGTTAATGCATAGTATCCGGGTCTTGTCTCCCTCAGATAACCCTTCTTAACGAGTTCTCTAACGTATCTACGGGCAGTTGATGATATAACGTTTAGCTTCTCACTGATCGATTGTATATCTAGTTCCTCACCATCATTGATCACGAATAATACCCTGTAGAAGGCTGGTTTGAACAAGTTCCTCTCCTCCAATACTAGTGGTTATGATGGGCTTTGATAAATAAGGTTTATCAACATACTCTATATACGTGTATGTACTATGTGTATATGAATATACTATGTATCTATGATGGTGGTGCAAGCAACATCTTCTCAGTATTCAATAGCTTAGTAGATATTGCTAGTAATACAATACTGAGTACTATAAGCACTAGCAAATGAATCATTGACTGAAGAGTATAGCCGATAACATAGTACTGTATAGACAAAATACTATGTGTATAAGGTACTATATAGAGTATAGACTTGATCTCGGTAGGCAGTCTAGAGTAGTCTACGAGGAACCCTGTGAAGAAAACTATAGTACCAATAATAGCTATACCGCTAGCAATATTAGATGCACTACGGATCCCACGTGTCCTTGTAATAAATGGTAGTGAGATAGATATTGTGACAAGTATTGTGAAGAAAGCAATGATACTGTGTAGAACAAGTAGGGCTGGATCAATAGGTAACGATACACTACCGCCCAAGGCCATAGTTGTGAGCATGATATAAGCTACAAACCCTAGAGCATCAGCAATAGCTGTTAATAATCCAAGCATTGTGGCAGCAACGAGTTTCGAATAGATAATCATTGATACGGGTATTGGGAGACTAAGGATCATCTCAATAGTCTTACGCTCCCTCTCACCAATAATACCGTCTATGATAAAGCTTGTAGCAGGAGTGATCACTACACTAAGTGCAAGTACTAGTACACGTGCAAATAATCCCTTAAGCTCCTCCTCAACACCAACCCTCCTCCCACTAATTGTCACAAGCTCCTCCCTAGTAGTGATTGGCTGTAGTATAGCTGTTGCTGAAGCATTGAGTCCAGTAACCCTTATCATAGCCTCAACCTTCTCCCTAGAAACAGTACTGCTGAAACCATTGATTATAGTCTCCGCAATCGATTCTGCACGAGTACTAGCCTGTACATTAGCTCTCCTATAGATCCTTATTTGTGCAGTACTATTGAGGCTTGTGAGATTCCTTGTAAACCCCCTTGGTATAACGATCACCAGGTCAATGTCTGGATCGGATAGTACATCGGTATCATTACCAATAACAACGTTGAAGCCATAGTCCTCAAGGCCTAGCATGAGCTCCCTAACAAGATCCTTTGATGAGAATGTGAGATTCAATAGATCATTATGTATGGTTGACCTATCAAGATCAACTATGGCTACATTGATAGGCTGCTGTGTAATGAGTGCAAGGCTTAGGAGTCCTAGGAGTGGGAAGAATATTAGTGGGAGTAGTAGACTGGTAGCTATAGTCTTGTAGTCCCTCGATAGATCTAGGAGTTCCTTCCAGAGGAGTACCCGGAATCCATAGCCTCTCAAGACCCACGTGCCCCCTCAACAGCTTTAACGAATGCCTCCTCAAGATTAGATGCACCATACTTCTCTAGAAGCTCCCTAGGAGTACCCATGGATATTATCTTTCCACGGCTAATGAACGCTATACGGTCACATAGATACTCAACCTCAAGCATGTTATGACTAGAAAGTATAACTGCTGAACCAGTCTCCCTGACATAATCCCTAATCATCCTCCTCACATGAACACTAGCATATACATCAAGACCGCTAGTAGGCTCATCAAGAATAGCTAGATCGGGTCTTGTCATAAGAGCTATTGCTAGCAACAACCTACGCTTCATACCC
Source organism: uncultured Desulfurococcaceae archaeon (assembly GCA_964627005.1). GTDB lineage: Archaea > Thermoproteota > Thermoprotei_A > Sulfolobales > Desulfurococcaceae > CAZHDB01. Next base: position 3,507 of record CAZVHC010000037.1, on the reverse strand, counting down.
TTACTATAGTCTCCAGCACGATCATATATTCTCTTCCCAAGACCAGACAACTTAATACCAAACTCAACAGTCTCCTCAACACGATCGGGTCTACGGAGCCGGGCATAGAATAATAGGTGCTCATAACCAGTAAGCCTAGGGTAAACCTCAGCCTCCTCAGGTAAATAACCAATATGTCTACGTGCCCTAATGGGTTCACGTAGTACATTAATCCCCTTAATATAGATCAAGCCCTTATCCGGCCTAATCAAAGTAGCAACCATACGTAAAGTAGTAGTCTTACCAGCCCCATTAGGCCCGATCAAACCAAATATCTCACCACTAAAAACACTAAAGCTAATGCCAGCTACAGCAACCCGGGAACCATACCTCTTAACAAGATCCCATGCTTCAACAACAAGTTCGCTCAACACCAAACCCTAGATAATAAAAAACCCAAAACTATATAATAAATCAACCTATAATACCTGAGGAACCAGGGGGTACCCTAGGAATAAACTAGGATGAATAAACTAGGTGTAAACCGCTAGGTTAAAACTCTGGTTTGGTAATGCTTATGAAGGCTATATACAGAGATATTACTTGGATCTATTGTGATACACCCCATGATCTGTGGGGGATACTACTATATATTTTACCAGTATATGTAGTTGACTGGTTTTTGTCTCCAGTATGTTCTAGGTGTGTTATGTATGAGGTTTGTTGATGGCAGGGATCTACTGAAGGCTAGGGTACGTGAGTTTCTGGAGAGATATGGTGATAAGGGTCTTGTTGTCCTCCGGGCTGCTATTGAGACTGCATTGTCTAGTTATGGTAGTCGTTATGGTGATTTCAGCTATAAGTCTCTTGTTCTAAGGCTCCGGTCTATGGGTGTAGAGTATAATCCATCTAATCTTCTTAGGATACTTGAGAGAAACTATGGATTGATCGAGAAGAGCTTTAGCAGTAGTAATCAGACATGGTACCGGTTTATAGACCTTGATGCTGTCCGGGAGGCTATTGATGAATACATGGGTCTCCAGAGCCCAAGCGATGATCCTGAGATAAGGCTTCTACGTATAAAGTATCGTAGTCTCCAGCCTGATAAACTCCTCTCCATACTCAAGAGCCTCTATCGTAAGCCTAGGCTTAATAAGTACGATGTTAGCCTCTTCCGTGAACTAGCTTTTAAGGAACTCGATCTAGTAGCCGATCTCCTCAATAAGATGCTTAGGTACGAGGATCTCTTTAGCAACGAGATAAGCTTGTTAAACGAGATCCTTGTATATGCTGACTATGTAGCCTCCAAGATAGCTGGTCTCCGTAGAGGAACTGGTATGGGTGGCTATGGGGTACTCGAGTATAAGGAGGCTATAATTGATAGGGGATAAAACATTATAACCATGTTATCTATACTGTAATTCTATGGGTATGAATTTGTGATACCATACGAGCTAGCCGTAAAATACTTTGCGAATCCGTTGAAGGCCATAATAATCCATAGACTATATAGTGAAGGCTATGCACAGTCAAAGATAGCACGTCAACTAGGTATTACACAGCCCATGGTACACAAGATCATTAGTGAGGACGTGAATAAGTATTATGAAGCATTGGAGAAGATAGGGTTTAGCCGTGGAGAAATAGATTCCTATGTAAACATGCTCCTAAGCCCACTGATTAAGAATGATACTGAGAGATACATGATCCTTTTCTCAACAATAATAAACCAGGTACTATCATCACAGAAGCTATGCACTATACACTACCGTGTATCAAAGGATCTACCTCCATCATGTAGTCTATGCAGATACCTACATCCAACAGCTACGTCATCACCATTGATTATAGAGTATGAGAAAGCTTTAAAGAAACTACTGAGTCACCCGGAAGCCCATAGGCTTATCCCGGAAGTCGGTATGAATATAGTTTATGCACTACCAAATCCATCATCAATAAATGACATCATAGGATTACCCGGTAGGATAGTACGTGTAAATGATAGAGCTGAGGCCGTAGGTAGGCCATGTTTTGGATGTAGCCACCATACAGCATCAATACTATTGCAGGTATCGAGTGTAAATCCATCAATACGTGCAGGAGCAGTTATACGCTACAATAGAGAGTTCATTAGGAAACTAGAGGGGATGAAGCTAAGAATAGTTGAGACAGGGCCTCATCGTGATAATAGGGAGTTTACAGTATCTATTAGGAAGGTGATCCGTAGGAGCCGTGGGAGAGTAGATGCTATAATAGATCATGGTGGCTATGGCCTTGAGCCAGTAATATATGTTTTCTCAAGAGATATAGATGAACTAGTAGAGCTACTCCTTAAGCTACTAGGGTAGTCCGTGGTGATGATCCTGTCTTGAGAATAGCTATTATTGGAGGAGGATCAGTTGGTGGTCTCATAGCCTATTTCCTATACCGTGGTGGTGTTAGAGATATACATGTATACTATAGGAGCTGGAGGAGTGTGGAAGCTGTTGAGGAGCATGGTGGATTAACCATAGTCCTATCTAGTGGGGAGGAGTATTTTGTACCAGTTAAGCCTCTACACCATACAATGCCTTATGGGAAATACGATGTTGTCTTTAATGCTGTTAAAGCTGTTGATGTAGAGAGTACAGCTGAGCTAATGAGATCGGTTGACAATGGCTATACACTATATATTAGCCTACAGAACGGCTTTGGATCATGTGAGTACATGGAAGAGCTATTCACACCATATCGTGTAGCATGTGGTGTTGTAAGACTTGGTGCACAGAGGATAAACCCGTACACAATACTTGAGAGGGGAATAGGATCAGTTGTACTTGGGCAGCATAAGGGACTCCATAGAAACCTACAGGAGATCACTAGGATACTATTAGCTGGAGGATGTCCATCATGGATTACCATGGACATAGACTTTGATAGATGGCTTAAACTTGGTGTAAATGCTGTCATAAACCCATTAACAGCTATAACGAGGTCAAAGAACAAGATCGTTTTGACAAGGTGGGGGATGGAGCTAGCCAGATCGATCATAGAGGAGCTATCCCTAGCAGCTAGACTCCATGGATACAGTATTGACCCGGATAGACTCTATAGACATGTACTACGTGTAGCTCGTGTGACAAGCGAGAACTACTCCAGCATGGCCCAAGACATATTGGCTGGTAGACCTACTGAGATAGACTATATAAATGGATTCATAGTAACCACCCTGGAGAGGCATGGGTATAAGTCAATAGTTAACAGCGTTATTGTAAAGATTATACACTTGATAGAGGAATCAAGGATCAAGTAGTTCCAGTATATGATCCGTTAATCTATTAACTAGTGGTATTAGATAATAATTTATCTCCCTTATTACATATAATAATATCCTGTTATTGGGATAACCCCGAGCAACCCGTCCTTATGAGGGTGATATTGTGAAGAGGTTACTCGTTACCTACCTAATCCTTATAATAGTGTTACAGTCTACAATGGCTCTATCACTATCAAGTAGCTATAGGTTGAAGGGAGTAAAGCTAGAGGATA
>CAZVHC010000036.1:0-18229 GCA_964627005.1 uncultured Desulfurococcaceae archaeon | reverse complement strand
ATATTGAAGAATATGAAAAACTTATATGTAATTACTTTGATCCCTCATATGAGCCATCAGATGAGGAATATTTACTAATAGCACGTAGTTTACTAAGAGCATTACTGAATCAGGTAAAGGAAAGAAACGAACTGCCTCTACCAGAGATAACGTTAGCTGAAATAATCAAATGGTACTACAAGTCTTGTTATAGGCAGACTATTTTAGAAAAACTAATGATGGAAACATGGAGGAATAAGATAATAGAAAAAATCAAAAAAGCAGAGTTATTAAGCTCCTTGGAGCCAATACCAGCAATAATGGCTGCTAATACAGCTACTTATATCGCTAGTCAAAGCGACACCAGAACAATTATCCTCGCTCAGATAGTAAAATTAATAGTATATACGGTAAACGAGGTATTCGTTTATTTAATAAAGAGGCGAATCAATGGTTCTCAAACAAAGTTAACTAAATATATAGAAAAATGTGAAGAAAAACAGGAACCCTATAGTCTATATCACCATGAAGATATATGTTCAAAAATATTGGAGATCAGAAGGGAACCAGGTTTACTATTCAAGATCTTAGTAATATTGCTAGAAGAACATGATGTTAGAAAATTTCTAGATAGAGATCCTAGCCTTACCGAGATATATGTGTATAAATTAGCTAAGGCATTAAAGAATGTTAGACAAAAAATTTATGGCGAATAGAAATTTTTATAATAAACAATGCTTTATAGATATTAGTCTATCGCTTATTCGCCATGATCCTACTATATTATCCCTAGTTCCCTATTTTTATTTTTAAATAATGCATTAGTCTCCTCACTAGATCCTTAGCCTCTATAATTTAGCTTTTTACCTAGAAGTTCATTCTCTGGGATATTCTAAATATTACATTTATAAATGGATTGGAAGTTTTAATAAATATCTTAAGAAATATAAGATATTAAATATAATATGTTGGGTCAAGTTTTAGATATGAGTAATATATTCAGTGCTTAATAGTATATTAATTTATCTTCCAAGTATTCTGTATAGCTAGTTCCTTACTTTACTTGATCTAATCTCTAAATTTCCTATCATCTATTATTAAAAGTGTATTGAGCCACTTGTTATTACCACGAATGATGTATCATAGTACGTTATGTTATGCCTGTAGCAAGTTTTATGATGTACCATCCCATGGATTAACTATATTAATGTATCTCTGGATTAATAGGGATGAGCCTAATGTAAGTATTTAAACCTCTTCTATACTCAGCATGAGCATCTTCTTCAAGAGATCTTATGATGTTTAATAGTGCTGAGACATCTAGTAATACACTCATCTCTCCTCACGACCACTCCTCACTATAGCCGTGATCTCCTCAAGCAGGATCTTATTCAATATCTTCTGTGCATGTCTTAGAGCATTCCTAACCTCTAGCTCCTCCCTCCTTTTCTAAAGCCCTCCGAATAACTTCACTTATAGGTATACCATATTTTTCAAACGCTCATAGAGATCTCTCATGATCTTAACAGACACAGTAATCCATCCCACGATAGACACCATTATATTTATCTAGTCTTCCGATCACCATGTACGATCAAATGCACCTATTACACTACTTGTACTTTATATGCTAGATGATATCCTATTATCTCTAGAAATAAGCTTCTAAGTAAATATTCTCAGTTACTTGACTCCATGGTTTTCTAATATACCTCTTGATAATTGCACTATTATCACGGTATACTATTGGCTCTTTCACCCCTCATAGACCTTACTAGATTGCCTACTCTATATCCACGTTTAGGTTCTATAGGCTCAAAATCGATCTCATAATTATCACTACCAGTTAGCTCTAGGAGAACCTTATCTAGATAAACCTCTATCATTTCATCAGCAATTATCTCCTCAATAAGTCTGCTTACACTAATACCCTTCTTAAGAGCATATTCCTTAAACCTCCTCCAAAGATCCTGATCAAGGTATATACTGGTCTTTACTTTAACCACTATCTAGACACCCATTAGATAGTATATTATTAAGGAGGTGTATAGAAGTACTTGTCTATCTATATAGTGATATATCGAAATACCTTATCTCCCTCTAAAGGATGTCTAGCTTAGATTGACTAGATTTGCTAAATAATTATACCTATTTCTTCCATATATTACTTTTCCACGAATATACTTGAACGATTACTATGTTCTCTGATGTAGTCCTTGATCAAGAATTTCTTATAAGCATCTTATACTATATTGTGTTTGTGGTGGGAGTGTCTTGTTTGATCCGTATGAGGTACGTAAGGATTTCCCTATACTTGAGAGGAAGGTTAATGGTAGGAGGCTTATCTACTTAGATAATGCTGCTACTACCCATAAGCCACGGCAGGTTATTGAGGCTATTGTTGAGTTCTACACGAAGTATAATGCTAATATCCATAGGGGGCTTCATACACTTAGTCAGGAGGCTAGTGAGCTTTACGAGAATGCTCATGAGGTATTGGCTAAGTTCATAAATGCCTACTCATGGGATGAGGTTATATTCTGTAACAACACCACTGATGCTATAAATATCATTGCCTATGCATGGGGGTTGAAGAATCTTAGGAAGGGTGATGAGATATTGTTGACCGTAATGGATCATCATAGCAATATGCTTCCATGGAGGAATGTAGCTAGGCTTAAGGGTGTAAAGGTGAAGTATGTTGATATAACTGATGACGGGCTACTAAGGTATGAGGAGTTTGAGGAGAAGATTAGTGAGAGGACAAGGGTAGTTGCCTTCCCTGGTATGAGTAATGTGCTGGGTACAATAAATGATGTTAAGAGAATTGTTAAGGTAGCTCATGAGGTGGATGCTATAGTAGTACTTGATGGAGCACAGAGTGTACCCCATATGCCCACTGATGTACGTGATCTTGGGATAGACTTCCTAGCATTTAGCGGACATAAGATGCTTGGTCCAACAGGTACTGGCGTATTATGGGGTAGAAAGGATCTATTGGAGGATATGATGCCTTTTAAGGTTGGTGGTGACACGATCAAGGATGTCACACTACTTGATGTTGTATGGCATGATCTGCCGTGGAGATTTGAAGCTGGTACACCAAATATTGCTGGAGGGATAGGATTGGCTGAGGCAGCTAAGTATCTTATGAGGCTTGGTATGGAGAATGTGCGGAGGCATGAAATTGATCTTGTGGAGTATACTCTTAAGCTTATCCGGGAGGAGATTGGCGATGAGATCGAGGTCTATGGGCCCCTGGATCCTAGGGTTAGGGGTGGTGTTGTATCATTTAATGTAAGGGGTCTTCACCACCATGTTGTTGGTAGGGCTTTGGATGCATTGTTTGGTATTGCTGTAAGGACTGGTATGCATTGTGCTCATCCACTCCACTATAGACTTGGTATTGATGGTACTGTCCGGGCTAGCTATTATATCTATAATGTCCGTGAGGAGATTGATGAGCTAGTTAATGCTTTGAAGCTTATTGTTATGCAGAAGGATAGTATACATGATCTGTTCTGGAAGGATGTTGAGGGTATTATATGTACTGCTGGTTAGTGCTTTATTGTTTTTATGGTGAATATCCCAACGATCACTAGTGCTATTAGGGCTCCTATTAGTAGTGGGTAGTCTACCTCTTTTCCCGAACCATTTGTTGTAGGGGTTGTTGTTTGTGTTGGTGTGGCTGTATGTGTTAGTGGTTTGTCTGAGAATACATTAATACATAGCTCCTGGTACTCGTTATCCTTTAGTGGCTCTAGACCATGTATATCTGTTGATGCTAGTCTATACACCATTATACTCTCCATGGTAATGTATCCATGTAGTCCTAGTTCACCACTGGATATATTGAGAAGGTATCTTCCTACAAAGCCTCTCATAAGACCCTTTAGTGGATCGATTATTATCCCATACCTAAGCCTATATCTTCCATACCTACTATAACCTGTTGTCTCGTTATAGTATACTCCATTCTCTCCCGGATAGAGGCTTGGGTTTAGGTATATACTTAGTGATCTCTCAAGCGTCATGTTCCTATCAATAGCTATGGTTTGTGTACTTCCTGGTGTAAATGCCTTACCCTCTGTATCATTTGTATCTATTATTTGGAAGTTGAATATTATGTGTGTACCATTATAATCCTCTATAGTAACCTTCATTCTAGCCCATAGTGTTGTATTGGTGAGCATGGAGGATGCATTACTTGACATGTTGACGTTATAGTACCTTGTTACCCTATATATGTTGTACTCTAAGTACTTACCTCTCTCAATCCAGCTATTATCCATGGATATTACTGGGTATATTGTTGAGAGGATAAGGGGTAGGAGTAGGGCTAGTAGGGGCTTCCTCAAATACATACATCTCCACATGGTCTTAGGGGATATTGTTGATACAGTGTATATAGTTCCTAGATAATATACTTATCCACTCTAAATACACATAGTTATGCACACCATGATCGTATGGATGCACATGGAGAGTGTAAGTAGATGTAGCTAGATATATATAATTCCAGTAATGTAGTAGTTTATGGTGGAGAAGTATGCCTCAGAAATTCTATAGTGAGTTTAAGAAGCTTATGGAGAAGTATCTTGACAAGATCAATGATTCTGTAGAGTATTTCAAGACAGCGATTGAGTACTTTAACTCCATGAGAACTGGGGAGGCACGTAGTATGCTTGCAAAGTCTATGAATGCTGAGAAGGAAGCTGATGATATACGTAGGAAGCTTACCTACATACTTGAGGAAGCTGAAATATCTCCTGAGGTTAAGGAGGACTATTTCCACTTGATCAAGAGGATTGAGGCTATTGCTGATAATGTTAAGGAGGCTGCTAGTAGTCTAACCATAATACCCTATCTAGAAGTACCTGCTGAGCTACGTGAGGGTTATGAGAAGATGATTAGTAAGGTTTATGAGGCTTCTAAGAAGGTATGTGATGCTGTCCGTAGATTGATGGAGAAGGATTATGAGGGGGCCAGTAGGCTTGCCGATGATGTTGAGAGGCTTGAGGAGGAGGCTGATCTGATTAATGTTGATAATCGTGGTAAGCTCCTAGACTATAGTGATAAGATCAAGCCTTATACACTAGCTATTCTCCTACACGAGTTCAACAATGATCTTGAGGAAGCTGCTGATGCTTGTGAGGATGCTGGCGACTATATAAGAGCTCTTATTGTTGAGTATAAGAAGAGGCCTCCTAATTTCGACTAATTCATCCCCCTTCATAACTGTTTTTACATGTATGGTAGCCAAAGTAGTATCTTATAGAATATCATTGCTAGTACTGCTACTATTGGAAATGCTAGAAACCACGCAGAAACGATCTTGACTAACGTCTTAACATTAACGCTCCTGAGTCCACGGGCAAACCCTATACCTGCTACTGCTCCGACTATCGATACTGTTGTTGATACTGGTAGTCCTAGTCTAGTGACGATCAGTACAGCTATTGATCCAGCGAATTGAGCCATAAATGCTGTCTCTATGTTTAGCACGGTTATCTTAGCACCTATTGTCTCAACTACAGAGTATCCCCAGATCAGTATACCGGATGCTATTCCTATGGCTGAGAGTGCTAGTGCTGAGAATGGTATGTGTACCTTAGCTGGTACAGAACCGTATTCATAGGCATAGAGTACACCAGCTAATGGGCCGGCCGAGTTTGCTACATCATTTGCTCCATGGCTAAAGGCCATTGCTGCAGCTGATACTATCAATAGTATCCTGAACACGTATTTACGTGCATCAACTGGGTCCTTTGGTGCCTTTACCGATACTATAATATGGTATGGTACTACGATTGCTAGTGATAATAGTATGCTTGAGCCAATTGCCCATACCAGATCTGATGATCTCAGTGTCTTTACGTTTAGTAGGAATGCTGTTGTAAACAACATTATGAATAACAGTATATCACTAGCTAGTATAAGCATATTCCTTCTTGCACTCTCAAACCATTTCGATAAGAGCTTGTATAGTCCTATTGCTATGAATGCACTCATTACTGGTAGGAGTAGCCATGCAGAGATAATCTCTATGATCTTACCCCAGTTAACACCTGTAAATCCTATGGCTGCTATGCCGAAACCCATTACTCCACCAACTATTGCCTGGCTAATGCTCATTGGTATCTTTAGGAATGTTACTGCTATAACCCATATCCCCGTAGCTAGTAGTGCTGAGATCATTCCTGCAACAACTATCCTTGGATCGTTGATGCTTGATGTATCAACGATCCCTTTCAATAGCGTCTTTGAAACGAATTGCCCAAACAGTATTGCTCCTAGGAAATCAAATGTTGCTGCTAGGAATAATGCCTTCTTAATATCTAGTGCTTTTGCACCAACAGCTGTACCTATAGCATTAGCTGCATTGTTTGCCCCATTTATCCATGCTACTATGAATGCTGCAGCTCCACCTATTAGTAGCCAAACTATATGCATGGCCTCACCTCCATTAACGTATATACATGTATATACCGTACCTACGTGTATGGACTGGTCTACCAATAGTTATCTAGTGTATTTAGAAGGGAGAGCTTATAAAATTATCTCGTTATGAAACCAGCTTATTGTGAAAAATATTTTGATTAACCAGTATACTCTATGATCTTTATAACATCTAGTGTTAATGCATTAACTGCTACAACATGATATCCTCCAACACCATAGATTGTATCCTCAATGTATAGGCTACGGATTGGCTTCTCTAAAGACACTACACCCTTAAGCTCTAGTTCTCCATCAACACTATATGATATCACATATATCCCTGTCGCACTATCGTATCCAGAATCTACTGGTATAATTATGTATTTATGCCTAGGATCTATTGTGAATGCATGGTAGTCACTCATTACTGGTGTATAGGCTGGCCCATTAATGGTTATCGTTGATATAATCTCTGGGTTCTCCGGATCAGATACATTGTATGTCTCTATCTTTAAACTCCACTCATCCCCAGCATAGCCTATACCAAGTAGTATGTTATCACCTAGTGGGTGTAGGTACTCACTATACCCGGGCATGAGGAGTTTACCTAGTACTACTGGTTTGAACGGGTTACTTAGATCGATTACTACCAGTGGATCTCTTCTACGGTATGTTATGAGGTAAGCCCTAGACCCCATAAACCTAGCTGCATATATGTCCATTCCAGGCTCTATATTCTCTAGTTTACCCACAATCTCCATACTAGTTATGTTAACTACATAGATGTTGTTTGAGTCATTAACCCATGTATGTGTTGCTATGTAGAAATACCCATTTGACTCACTATATGAGAATGAATCCATTATTCTACCGGGAATCTTAACTTTACCAGCATACCCAAGATCTATTCCATTAATGGAGAACCTATGTATGACAGTATATTCCTCATAAGATAGTCCTCTTAGATACAATATTGTATGTTGGGGTGTGTATATGCTTATAGGTATGGTTATGGTTTCTGGTGCTTCAGATTCATTAATCCCTGTACCAGTCCAATTCATTGGTACTGTAATAACTGCAGCAGTTGTAGTTGTTACTACTATTTCCTCAGGAGTTTCTGTTGCATTCCCCCATAAGCTATTAATCTCCAGATCCTCGATCTCATCAATTATTTCCTCAAGCCTCATGGGGAGAGGTATTGAATCATTACCAAGTAGTGTTATTAAATCATTAATTTTATCCTTGAAAGCCTCACGCCCTATTTCATCAGATAGTTTATCGACTATTATATAGAGGACTCTATAGATATTGTAGTAGTAGCTTGGATCCTGCATTATGTATAGGCTTGTATAGGACATATAGATCCTTGATGCACCATCTATTAGGAAAGCATCTACTGCATCAACTAGTTCATCTAGATACAGCCTATATATTATAGCATATTTCTCGGGTATAGTGTCCTTGGGAGATACTATTTTCTGTACACTTATCTCCTTACCATCAATCCTAGGTATATAGATCTCTTCATTTAGACCATAGGTCTCCATTGTTGTGACTAGATAAAGTATACCATTATAAAGTCTAGAGTCAAGTAGTGCACCATCAACACTTCTATTAAATATGAGGGTGGCTGTTTCACTAGATACATTATATACCATGACAACCGTGTGTATAGGGTATTCTAGAGAAGCTGTATTCACAGCAACTATGTGATCCCCTTCCTCCCTAATTATCCTATAGTCCGAATAGGAGCCTATTACTATGAGGAGGTTCTTATAGACGTATATCCCTTGTACTGACGTGTTTTCTATGTCAATAGTATATATTACATCCATTTCTTCAGGGGGATATGCCTTTACAACATATATCCTAGATAGAGGCTTCCCATAGTATTTACCATAGTATGTACCGCCTACATACAGATCATTCTTTACAATATATATGTACCTACCATCAGTCTTAACAATATCTGGTTCATCAATACCCTCTACCTGCACATTAGTCTTTGAATAATACTCTGGATAGTATCCAATATTCTCTACCGATACTATATAGGGTTCTGCAGTCCCTGCAGTAACTACAGATGCTATTGGAGCTATTGTATACGTAGTTTCTCCCTGGACTCTATACACGATCTTTCTTATCCTCTCTACAGTATCATGTGATCTCTTTATATAATCTATTAGCTCATTCCTACTACTAAACCTTAGGACATAGCCCTCCTTATCCAGTGGTATTACTAGTGTACCAGAACCTATACTCCTCTCCTCATTATTCTTCTTTGGTAAAGAATACATGCTAGCTACTAGTAGTATTGTGAGGAGCACCCCTAGTACTAGGAGGAGTGAACCAATAATCCTATAATCAAGTCCTGCCTTCAAATGTATTCACCTTCTATATCTACTTTTCGTCATGGATAAGTATTAGGTTAATGTACATATATAGCCCTACCTACATAGTATCTATTGTCAATAAGTACTTGACACTAGTGTCTCACTACTGGTGATGAGTTAGTGGATACTGCAAGGGATTTCAGGATCCTTATTGCTGAAGATGCTCTAGAGAGGATCGAGGATATTATTAGGCATCATAAACTCAATATGTCTATTAACTGGGGTAGTGCACAGAATATTGTTGAGAAGCTAAGGTCTTGTCTTATGAGGGTTAAGTATAGTTATCTACCATTAAGGCTATTGTTGAAGATGGAGGAGCTTAGGAGTATTCAGAACTATAGTATTGAATTATCTAGGACAATACTCAATAAGAATCTTATCCAAAAGTTTAACCCTGATCCCTACATGGTCGCTATTACCAGGTATTCTCTAAGGACTCTATATGGGCTACGGTATCGCCTATCTCTTGGAGAAGATAATAAGCCATACTATGCAGTTGATATAGAGGGTGTAGAGATCGTTAGCGTGCATAAGCATCCAAGAGCTGATCGACTATATATTACTAGGGCTGAAGGCATATTCCCATACACAATCATAACCAATATAGAGAGGGTTAGGAAGGGGGAGGTCAGAGCTGCAGCAATACTTCCTCCAGCCATTATACGTGGAGAACTTAGTGAGGCCATGTACTGCAGTGATCCTATACCAGCTGAGTATAAGGGTAAGAGGCCCCCGGATAACCTAGTCAGGGTGTCTGAGGTGAATAATATAGTATATGGGATCGTCTCTAAACTATCTAAGTAGATGTTATTGTAGGGAAATACTTAATTAGCTCATTATACAATCCTATACTATCCTATATGGCTGGTATCCTTGTAGGTGTTGTGTGGTTGGGCTATATCTATAGTGGTCTTGGGCTAAAGATTGATGGTCTAAGTGATCGTGAGAAAAGATTTATCATATATTATTTCCGTAGGCACTTAACAAGTGATATTAGTGGTTATATGGAGAAGGGTTTAAGGAGACTTGATAAGATTATTGTATCTAAACCCTATACTACCTACTCATGGTATCTTGTACTAAATCTAACAACACATTCTCTAATAAGTGATCGTGAGGCCGTGGTTTATTATAATAGTAGTGAACCATTATGGACGATAGCTGGTATAGTATATGAGGTTATTGGTAAAGCTATATACTCAACAGGGATCTTATGCGATCACGTACTACCGGTTATCGCAGTATATAAGATGGGTCTTCAGAAACTGTATATGGAGATTATTAGGGATTCTATGGAGAAAATACTTGGTGAACATGTAGTACATGATCCCTTGAAGCTCTTATATGATGTCGTGCCCAAGATCATGGCCTATAGGCTAGTAGACATAGACTATAATAGGATAATATCCCATACACTAGATGGAGATTATGGACTTGTAAAACTATGGATGAACACAGGTCCTAGTAGGGAGGAGATCGAGGTTTTATCAGTAGCTCTAAAAACTAATAAACTAGATCCAATAGACTATGGTTTACCAGATATAGATGTAGAAATAAGTACTGATTTAACCATAGACACAACAGATCTATGTAAAATGATTGATGGAACCGATCAGAACTACTGTAGAATGTTAGAAATACTATTAGAGATAGCTAAAGAACCATGGAGAGCATGGGAAATACTAGAACCATGGAAAGAAGAAATAGCTCTAATAAAAGAACATATAAATAAGTATATAGAAATAATGCAGGGACAGAGTAAATATCATAGTAAACCGGGGGGTTAACCCACACCTTCACCACTGGAGAACCCCCCTACACAGCCTCCATGGAGGCTACTTAGCATCCTTTAGATCAGGCTCCATAGTTAACCCCCCGGTTAATATGCTCCTTTTCAACTGGAACACCATCCCACACAATATCAAGAGTAATGGAGGTTAGGCTAAAGCCATGGAAACAAGTTTCCAATATTAACCCCCCGGTTAATTAGCACCATTTCCACTGGAGGATTTCCATAGCCTCCATGGACAATGGAGTCTAGGCTAATGAGTCATTAGTTCTGTACACCATGGTTAACCCCCCGGTTAGCAATGGTGTTTATCCTTCTCCATAGTATCTTCCACGGTATATCCTATTTGTTTTCCTTGTCATTTTGATATATACTAGCTGTGCTATTTGTGTTCCTTTCTCAAGTTCTATTCCGTACCTGTTATGTACTACTAATAGTCCGGCTCCTCTACCCTCGTATCCCGGATCCCACACTGCTGTGTAGAGTGTGGCTCCTATTCTCAGTAGACTTGATCTTTGTATTGCCAGTGCTATTGTGTTTTCTGGTACTCTTATGTACTCATTGTATCTTACTAGATAGGCTCCGGGCTCTAGTCTGAACATATTGTCTCTAGGACTGATCTCTATGTACTGTGGTATCTCTACATGGTCTCTAGTAATTAGTCCTCTGGAGCCTAGTCTATACACTTGTGCTAGTGTTAACCTTAGGCCTGCACAATCGATCTTTTCGGGTGGTACCCCAAGTAGTCTATATAGATCTTCTGGTGCTAGAACTGTCAAGGCATTATCCACCACTATATAGTTTTTATGCTGGGATAACGTGTTTTAATAGGTGTAGCTCTTTACTCTTCCTCCTCCTTCTCTTTATCCCTCTTTTTCTCCTCCATTAGCTTCATATATTTTTTCTGTAGTATGAAACCAGCTATTGTTGTAGCTATAAGTGATAATAGTATAATATTTACTCCTAGGGAGAGTATTGTATGGCTACCCTCAATATTCCTTGTGAGAGGGTATTGTACAAGTACTGCTGCAGCTAATCCCTTACCAATAAGTGATCCCATGAGGGGTATGTATTCCTTCTTATCACGTGTTAGTATATATGCTAGAGCATATCTCTCAATAAATATTACGCCAACAATAACTAGTCCTACAAGTAAGCTCATATAGTCTGTGAAAACATACATCATACCAAAGTAGGCGAAGAACAAGCTTTTCATAAAGAAGCTTATCTCATCAGTAAATCTCTTTAGATAACTAGTCATATTCTCAAACAACATCTCATACTTACCAAAGCTTATGAGTGGCTCGTAAAGCCACCTATTACTAAGTGCTAGTCCAAATGATAGTGTTGCTATACCGCCACTAGCTCCAATATATTCTGTGACTGCATATAGTAGTAGTACTAGGCCGACCGATCCTATGTAGCTATAGGCTACCTCACGTCCCCCAAGGATCCTGTAGAGCCTAGATAGTATTATGAGCCATAGAATGCCCGTAAAGCCTCCAAGGACGATCCCTGTGCTAAACTTGTTAACAAGCATATTAGCGAATGAGGAGGGATCTATATGTCCCAGCTCAATGCTATCAAGGATCGATATTGCTACAACAATACATAGTACATCAGATAATACTGATTCAACAAGTGCCCTAATACGTATATCCTCATCAATAACATCCTCCCTCAACAAGCCAAGTACAACTGGTGCTGATACACCGCCAAGTGCTGCACCAAGGTATAGTCCAAGCATTAGATCCATTCCAATGAACCAGTTGACAATAAAGCCTATACTAAACATGCTGAGTATAAACCATAGGATCGACATAGCAACTCCACGTGGACTCTCCCGAATAACCCTATTAAGGTTCAGCCCTAAACCACTATCAAACAATATAATAGCTATAGCAACACCTCCAACAAGACCAGTTAAAGCCTTAATAACGTTCTCCTCAAGTACGTGAAGAACTGGGCCAAAGAGCATACCTAGGAGGATAAGGAATAATATATCGGGCATACCAGTTTTACGGAAGAGCACTGAAGCTGCAAACCCAAGCAATATGATCGATGAAATCATAAAGAATATCGTTAGAGGCTCCAACCCACATTCTCTCCCTATGTATTATATACATATATTTATTCTATTTATTCCCAACAATTATTATATAAAGACTACCTAGGCTAGTATATCAAGTAGTTCTGTAAGAGAATGTATATTATAGTGGGGCTTGCATCTCCACATATTATCTCCATCTCTAATGATCCTTATGAAGTATGTTCTAGCATTCTCTGAGGCTACACAATCGATCTCCATATCGCCAACATATACTGTCTCACGGGGTTGGACACCAGTTTTCTCCATAGCATATAGTATTGTATCTGGTTTAGGCTTACCCTCGATAACACCCTCAATAACCCCAGAGACCACATCTATGTAGCTACTTAGCCCAAAATACTCTATGAACTCCTTAACCCTACTAATAATGCTTGATGAAGCTATACCAACAATATATCCTCTCCTCTTAAGCTCGTGGAGCACAGGCTTTACATCAGGATATAGTCTCACACGATCCCTCCATATCTCCTCCATAATCCTCCTCCTCACCCTTATAAACTCCATTAAATCCTCCTCACTAACATTTCCCACAACAGATCCTCTTACAACAGCCATTAGCGGCTGCCCAATCAATTTCTTAAGTCTATCAACATCTATCCTTACACCAGTAATCATTGATGCTCTCTGGAAACTCTCAACTATAGCATCTATACTATCAACAAGTGTACCATCAAGATCGAATAGTACTAGCCTAATACCCTTTAGCACCATACCAGTACTTCCCCTACTTCAAACCCATGTCTTAACGCTATAGATACTATAGTGTAGTACATAACTTTTTACATAGTAATATCTATTTATTAAGGGTATGTGCAACACTATATATAGTGGATACTTGTGCTACGGTGAACAGAGATTGCTTGTATCAGATATTATTGGTGTACGTAGACTCTATGAGACAAAGCCTAGGAACTACTATTATGGAGTTGTAAAGCTTACACCAGATAATAATGTATTGCTACCCCCATTTACTGGTAAGGTTATTAAGAGCCTATTGATCAAGGCTAACCCCGCTATCGAGGAGATCTTTAGCGGCAGATATACTCCTAAACCAATACATGTCTCAACACTTATAAGGATCAGGGATAATGGGAGATACATGTATCTATGGAAGAAATACGGTCCTGAACAAGATATCTCCATGAGACTTGGTATTGGACAGACAGCAATGTTCCACATAGGATTTACAGAGGATGTTTCACACAAGGTTATTGATGCACTAATGAATCTTGATGGTGTAGAGCTATTCAATGCTAGATGGAATGTTATTGAGTATGAGGTTGAGAAGATAAATCTACCAACAACCGATATACCTAGGCAGTATAGTCTAGATGATGCTATAGCCATTAAGGTAGAGTTCAGGACACCAACACTATTCCTAGACCCATATAAGCCTAGTAGGTATAAACGATTCCTACCACTGCCAGGTATAGTGTTTAGCTATAACGTAGGCGATCTATTGAGGATGGAGCGTGGGAGTGACTATATAGAGACCATAAACCTACTAAATGCACTACTTAATGAGACATATAGTGCTCTTGAGACGGTAAAACCGATCATGTATATCTATGAGGGTAAGGGATACCCAGCAGTCATAGGCTATATAAAGTATATGATCGACTGGGATCTCGTTGAAAAGGCCAAGGCACAGAAACTACTGGAGAATATACTAGTACATGCATCAATAATGGGGATCGGTACTAGTAGAGCCAATGGCTTTGGACACGTGACAATAAAGATTATTAGGGAATAAGGCTTGATCACCTTAGGAAATAGCGAATGTAGAATTCACATGATCCAGCATGATCCCTAAGCACATACCTTTACTTAAACCTATATCCAGCACTAGTCTTTACATAGAGTTTTCTAACCAGCTTACGTGCTTCCTCGATCAATCCATACGGATCATATATCACCTTACCCTCCATAACAGCCTCTATAATAACCCCCCATCCACCACGTATTCCATCAAATAACTCTTTAGGCGTTACCCATAGATCATCTATTATGGATGGAAGTTTCTTCAACTTCATAGTCTCGTTCTTCCTCTCAATAGGATCGCTTGTGAGGTCATCAGCAACTATAAGGACATCTACATCACTATACATAAAGGGCTTCTCATCACCACGTGCAAGGCTGCCATACAATACAATAGCTCTAATATCACCTCTACTCTTCAATACTCTCCTAATAAAATCCTGTAGAGACTCCATATAGTGTGTTCTACTGCTCAACAGTCAATCACTTCCTTTAAAAGCATAGCAATAGTGTTTACTACATGTTTAGCTGTGTTTAGTGGCTTACTAGCTCTATCTCTATTATATATCTCACTAGGTTTTATAATACGATCAATTACTTCAACACCATACCTAAATAACCATTACCAAATAATACTTCATACAGGAGTAAATCTTATTCCCGGAACTCCATAAGATATATAATGTGATATTATGTCCATACTCATACTAAAGACAAGACTTAAACCCCCTGAACATATAAATACAATGGACTATTGGTATAGAGTGGGATATGGAGGATACGAGTCTTCATACATAGATAATGAATTACTAAATGAATTAGAAGAGCATAGTGAATTGTATGAGAGAGGAGTATTTCCTGGTATAGGACTATACATAAAGGAATATGAACATCTTTATTCATGCTTTCTATAGATCTTTTATATAGGTAAGCCTAAGAGATATGTACCTGATTTAAAGGAGGATATTTATGTATACTATATATGGTTTGATGGAAACATCATTCCAGTACATAGTAGGGAGTTTATAAATATACTTAGAGAACTAGGTTTATATAAAGATAAGTTATTTTATAGAATAAGTATTGATAACTGGAATAATATTAAGAGGAAGCTTAGGGAGAAGCATATAGTTGTATATGAGCCTACATGGTGGTCTGAATTACTAGCTCGTACCCGTAGCTACTAGATCACCATTGCTTTTTTATTGTATGCGAATAGGGGTTCTATGAAATAGGCTTTTACATATTCTCCCTTATGGAGTTCCTTGATCTGGGGCTTTATTATGGTGAATGCATCGGATTTTAGGAATATTGATACATGGTATGAGCCTAATCCACGTATCATCTCAGCCTTACCACTATCATAGTCTATCTTTAGGAATCTAAGTCTGTAGAACCCAATGTACTTGTCAAAGATATAGTCCTTGTCAAAGTAAGCCATGGTATATGGTAGTTCTATGTTGAATCCTCTCCCCAGCATATAGTTGATCATTGGTAGTAGTAGGAATAGTGTACCAGCTAGTGTAGACTGTGGAAGCCCGGGTAGATTTATTACTGGTGTATCACCAGCTAATAATCCACTAGTCGATCTGCCAGGGTGTATCTTGAGGCCTCTAAAGAATACTTTGGGGGCATAGTATCTATAGAGGGTAATCCATGTGAAGTCCTTTGGCCCCATTGATACTCCTCCAATGGTTACTATGAGATCTATTCTCTTCCTCAGCAAATAATTGATCTTGGAGACCAGATCTGCCGGATCATCTTTAGCTAATCCGGTATAGACAACACGGGCTCCATGGTGCTCAAGTAGGTGTTTTAGGAAGTATGAGGATGATGCTGTTATTCTCTCGGTAGATGGCTCCACTATCTCCTCAGTTAATTCAGTCCCAACACCAACTATTGCTATCCTTGGCCTACGATATACCCTTACCCGTTTCACACCAAGATCCATTAGAGCTCTATAGAGGCTAAGCCCTATAACGTCTCCCCTAGAAGCTATTTTCTCACCATTCCTAAAATCAGAGCCTCTATGGAAAACATCTGAACCACTACAAACCTCCCTATAGATAACTACCGTATCATCCTCCCTCCTAACAGACTCTACTGGTACTACAGCATCAGCACCCTCCGGGAGAGGATAGGCTGTCTCAACAAATACTGTCTCTCCAGCCCCAAGCCTATACATATGGGCATTCCTTGGATCAACATCCCGGACAACCCTTAGCCTAACCGGGTTCCTAGAAGAGGCACCACGTGTATCAATACTACGGACAGCATACCCATCAACATGAGATATATCTGTGAAGGGTCTATCGATAGGAGAGTATATATCCTCAGCCAATACATAGCCATAGGAATACCTCGTATCAATCTCCTGTACACGAGGCTCTAGATAAGCCCTAAACATCTCGAGTACGTCAACTGGATCTGAGTATCTGTAGAGCCTATCAAGTCTTTCATACACACTCAATCAACTAATCACCAAACCATGTAATACTGCACCATAGAATATATAGGTTATAGCTATTAAGCTCTAAGTAAATATTAGAGATCCCATATAAACCCTATATAGTTTCTCAATAACTTCCTCAATACATGTAGTAATATGTGATACAATGGATTCCTAGAACATATGTATTTATTGGATTAAGACATACTTTTATCTAGAGGTAATTATTGGTAGAGGGTATTATATGAGCAAACATAGTGTTAAACGATATCCACTATACTTCATAATCACCTTCCTAATATCATTAACTATACTGCTTACTCTCCTCAACTACACATCACCTAACACTACAATAGATACCATACCGACAACCAGTATAGGAGGTAAAGAAGTTAGTGAGGATAAAGAACCTACTAGATTATCAAAAGAGTTTACCCATTTCAAATACATGTATATAAGAGATATTCCCCTAAAGCCTCCACCAGCTAACTGCCTAGATAAAACTGATCTAAAGATTAGGTGTATAGATAGCTTCCTAGAGTATATAATGGAGCTTATGGAAAAGACAGAGATCTCCTACCCATTATTAAAAAGGTTTGTTAACATATCAATGGTTTATGTAGACAATGTATTGGTTGACTATATATGGTGGTATAGCTATGGTAGTTCTTTAGAGAAGAACACCTTTAGAGTGGCTGTGGATGCAAAGTATGGTATACCAGTCTATGTAGCTATTTATATACATAATAAGAGTTTATGTAGGAATCTACAAAGCCTATTTAAAGATCCTAGTGATGTATTGAAGCTCTTTGGTATAGATCCGTATGTCTATGGAGATCTTGAGCTAGCTGGGAATAGGAGTTTCTCTGTAGATAATGAGGTATTTGTTGAGCAATCATATTATGTACTAGTTAATGGGAGGTACTTGTTTGACCCATTATCTATTCCTGTATCTAAGGCTAAGCTTTACCTACGTAGATCGGTTTCTAGTGATGGGGTATGTAGTATTAATATAGAGTATCCTATACCAATAACTAGTCAAATGAATACTCTTGATGCACGTTATAGTATTAATGAGACTATGGTGAGAAGACTTATTGTAAGTATATTTAATGCTGTAGATATAGATATTAGTACTATTGATTCTGAGGAAGTATATGTTTTAGGTGTATATAATGGGGATCTAGTGTATATCCCATGTCTATATGTAAGGGTAATTGTAGTTAATGAAACAAGTACTTATGATGCTATATTACTGGTTAATGAGTATGATTCTAGCCTATACGATTACTCATATAGATATACTGGGG
>CAZVHC010000035.1:0-18756 GCA_964627005.1 uncultured Desulfurococcaceae archaeon | reverse complement strand
ATAAACCCCTATAACCCCCTCCTTTACAAAATCAATAAGTAACTCCATCGGCTCCCTAAATAATGGTGCAAACACTATATCTATACCATACTCTAGAGATGTATAGATAATGTTTTCAACAAGATCCTTAGAATAGCTGATAAAAGGTATGTATAGGGGGTTCATTAGCTGAAACATACGTGTTTGTTGCAAAATCTACCTCCATATACATATTTTCTATTATACCCTGCAAATTCTTAGTGACTAATTGCTATTATCCCCAGATAATATAGTGATCGGTATAATAGTTATTAATGTATCCACGGATTTACTACCAATATGTAGTGGGATACGGTAGAGGTTATCGTGGTTGGAAGAGATCATTGTAGCAAATACACTATTACTACTAGGGGCTATGATAGCATTTGCTAAAGTCATGGAGGAACTGATTAACCGTCTTGGATACCCTCCAGTACTAGGAGATATACTTGTAGGGCTCATTATGGGCCCCACGGTTCTGGGGGTATTGTCTGGGGAGTATCTAGAGAACCTAATGGTTCTTAAGTGGATAGGTATTGTAAGCCTACTATTCCTAGCTGGTCTGGAGACACGTTTTCACATGTTCAGGAAATATGTTAAACCATCACTTCTAGTAGCACTAGGTGGTATAGGGCTCTCATTTGCACTAGGCTATCTAGGTGGTTTGGCTCTACACTTCCCAGTAGCTGAGAGCATATTTGTTGGAGCAATATTTACAGCTACGAGTGTAAGTCTTACAGCACGTGCTCTAACCGAGATAGGTGCTATGGGTACTGATGTATCAACTGTAATACTTGGTGCAGCTGTTATAGATGATATTGGGGGGCTGATAGTCCTTGGATTATGTACAGCTATTGCTATATCTACGGAGCTAGAGGTGATCGAGCTTGCACTAACGGCTCTAGTAGCCATAGTATTTTATGTAGCTACAGTAACTATTCTACATAGATTGTCCCACCACCTATGGAGAGGCGTGTCTACACTAGCACATCTGGAGGATACTGGTATAGCGTTACTACTAGCACTAACGCTTTTCATATCATGGGCTAGTGTCCGGGTTAACCTTAGCCTTGTAGTTGGAGCATATGCTGTAGGACTAGCCTTTAGTGAGGTAAGGGGTGTTGAGAGGATAGTACATAGGTTCAGCATTATACCAAACATATTTGCCCTAGTATTCTTCATAATATCGGTTGCATCAATAGATCTAAAGCCCTACATACTTGGAGCATCAAATCTACTAGCCATAGTAGTGCTCGTAGTACTCGCTATGGTGGGGAAGATAGTTGGGTGTGCATTACCAGCGGTATTCATGGGCTTCAACATTAGGAAAGCACTATTTATAGGGGTTGGTATGATGCCTAGGGCAGAGGTAGCATTGATCATAGCATCAATAGGTATGGCGTATCACGTAATAGATGATCTTGTGTTTGCATCAACAATACTACTCATCTACATAACAAATATCGTCACACCAGTAATGCTTGGAAAACTATGGAGAAGTATACGTAGGACGTAGGGAAACCTAGGCACCAGCCTTTAAAACCCTACGTGGAAACCTTAGCCTAACGCATCTAGTCTCTGGACCACTATAGATCCTCTTTAGAAATATGGGTGTGACAAGATTAGTCACTATAACAACTATGAAGGCTGACAAATAAGCTTCAGCACCAAGTAAACCTAGAGATACAGCTGTATAAGCAGCTATAATAGCAAATTCACATCGTGGGAAAAGTCCTACAGCAATCCTTAGGCTAGACCTAGGTGGAAAGCCTAGTAGGAAAGAAGTTAGTCCAGCACCAAGGAGTTTACCTAGAAAGGCAGCAATAACCATTATGATGTAGAAGCCTAGGTACTCTAGCCTAATAGCTGTTCTAAGATCTATTTCAGCAGCTGTTGTTACAAAGAATACCGTGGAAAACACTATAGCTAGTTTACGGAATACATCCCTCAAGTGTCTCAGCCCACGTATTTCTGATAATGCTAACCCAGTAGCATATGCTCCAACAAGTGGTGATACGCCGAAGAACGAGATCAATACTGCTATACCAGCGAATAAGCCCATCAATAGAGCTGTTAAGGCTTCCTCAACATGGAATCTACTTATGAGACCAACGATCTTGTTGGAGAACCTATGTAGTAGATAGACGATCAGTATCCATGCACCAAAGGCTTTTATGAAGACAAGTGATATGTTTGGAAGACTTATAGTTCCCAATAGTGCTATTGAGGAGCCTATAGCTATTGTTATGAGGGAGGATAGATCATCTAGGACAGCGATCTCCATTACTGTATAGCCTTCTATAGTGTGGAGCTTATTCATCTCCATAAGAGTACGTACTGTGAGACTTATACTAGTAGCCTCAAGTATTGCTCCAAGGAAGAAGGATTCCAGTAGCCCATAATGCATAATAAGTAATCCAACTATGAGGCCCATTGAGAAAGCCCCAATGGCCTCTCCAATTGTTAGGATACCTGCTACAGGTAGTAATTTTATGAATTCACTATATCTCGTTGATAACCCTGCATAGAATAGTAGTAGGGCTACACCAAACCATGCAAGAGCTTTAGTGATATCGTTTACAATGTATATGTTTAGGAGACTAGCTCCAACAATAATCCCTGCCACAAGATCACCCAGTACAGCTGGGAACTTTAGACGGACAAATAGTTCCTCAAGGAGTTTACCAGATATCAATGCTATGGCGAGCACGTAGAAGATCATTATATCACTAGGTATATTCTCTATCAAATCCTCTCCACCATCTCCATAGCATCCTATGGTCTAGTTATTTAGAGAATATTATTAAAAATAGTTGCTATACATGGGAAAACAATTTATTTCGTGGAGACTAATATGGAGAATAGCTAGGTGGTAATACCGGGTGTATTTCTGAGTGTGGTATTATTGAGTAGGGTCTTAAGGGAGAGGATTAGAGCTAGGAGAGTTTTTGGTAAACAAGATGTTGATAGCTTGCTTGACATGGGTATTGGAGAGTTTATCCAGAAGTACAAGCCTCCATCAACACACTATATAGTTGTACGTAAGGGTACTAAGTTATATAATGTGTTAAAGGCTATTGCTACCGGGCATCCAGTATTAATTGTTATTGTTGATGAGAAAAGGAGGCCAATAGGCTATATTAGCGAGTTTGAGCTACTAAGGATGTTCTCCCGTAGACCAAGATACTCTTTCTTCATAGCAGGCTTCAGCTTGGCAAGACTCAATATACCTATTGAGAATGCATTGAATATACCTGTTGAGAAGATTATGGAGGATAGACCATTTGTTATCCGTGAGAAGACTAGTCTCCGTGAACTACTTAATCTAGCCCGGAATCTCCATCTATCATCAATTATTGTTGTTGATGATAAGGGTAGGTTAAAGACAGTACTTACACTACCCTATCTAATGAAGACATTACTACGGATACTCCTTGGAGAACCAATACTTATATACTAGCACAGCCTATCTATGGGCTAAACATATTTATACTATGTATACCTCATTATATACTATTATAGAATTGTTTTATGGTGGATAGTTTGCCCCTTGTAGTTATTGACTGGGTGCATGGAGACTACAGTATATCTCATGGAGGATTGCTTAGGAAATTTGCTAAGGAGAACCTAATATATGTTAACGGTCAAATCATTGAGGTCTATGAGGGATGGCTTGGACACGAATATACACGTGTACTTAATGCCTATGTGACAGCACTGATAACTAATGATAGAATATACCTTCCCAGAGACGATCTTTTGAAGCTTGGGGTAGTCCCCAAGACATGGATATCGTTTGCAGCATTAACAGCAATGGATCCAGACCAAGTATATAAGGTCCCCATATACCCACGTAAGGTAGTACCATATACTCCAGCAATGGATCTACTGACATATAGACTAGAGGATCTAATGCTACGTGCATCCGGGCTTAAATCAAAGATAGCAGGGATCGTGCTTAGAACATATGGTGTTATAGAGGAACTACGGGAGATTAAGAGGGCAAAGAAGAAAAAGGAAAAGAAAGCTAAAGCATTAACCAGGAGGAGGCGATGAAGTAGAGGTCGGCGGAGCTCCGACCACTGTATGGGATGAGGTTTCCTGGCCGGTGCTGAGCATGTATATGTACTATGTTTTGATAAGGGGAAACACTTATTAGTAATTAGGTGTCAATATTTTCTGTATTCCCACTTCAATTTCACCTATAGATGTCTATGGGGTGAGTAGATGGTGTCACATCTTGAGACACGGCATTTTAGTGTTGAAGTAATAGATATTGATATAGGTAAGAATGTCGTCATAATAAATGAGGCTGATGCTAAGGAGTTAGGGCTAGGCCCGAATAATAGGGTTAGATTGATCAAGGGTGATCGTAAGAGGGGAGCGTTTACAGCAATAACGAGGACAATGGTGTCTCCTGGAAAGATTCTTCTAAGCCGTGAAGTAGCTAATGAATTAAAACTCGGTAAGGATGACATGGTTGGTCTTAAACCAGTACCAGTACCGGCAAGCTTTACAGCATTACAGAAGAGGCTCCATGGACAAAGGCTTAGCCAGGATGAGATGTACATGTGGATCAAGGATGTTGTTGAGGGCATATATAGTGAGACAGAGATAGCTGCATTCCTAGTTAGCCAACTCTACTACGAGCTTAGCGAGGATGAGTTAAACGCTCTGATCAGGGCTATGGTTGAAACTGGTAGTAAGATTGAGTTTGAGGATACGGTATATGATGAGCATAGCATTGGAGGAGTACCCGGTAATAGTAAGGTAGCATTACTAGCAGTACCAACGATCAGTGCTGCCGGACTATTGATACCAAAGACAAGTAGCCGTGCAATAACGAGTCCAGCAGGTACAGCTGATACCATGGAGGTCCTAGCACGGGTAGACTTTACACCAGAAGAGCTTAAGGAGATAGCACGGAAAATTAGAGCTACACTGGCATGGGGTGGTAAACTAAACCTAGCACCAGCAGACGATATATTCGTTAATATTGAGAGGAAGCTAAGCATAGACCCATGGCACCAGATGGTGGCAAGCATACTTGCTAAGAAGGTTGCTATGGGTGTTGACAACCTAGTCATAGATATACCTGTTGGCCGGAAGGCTAAGGTAAAGGATCTGAAGGCCGCTGACCAGCTTGCAGGACTATTCATTAGGCAAGCTGCAAGGCTCGGCATGGGTATAAGAGTAGCTGTAACCTATGGTGGACAACCAATTGGTAGAACAGCTGGTCCAGCACTAGAGGCTATGGAGGCTTTAAAGACATTGATTGAGAGGAGGGGTAGTAAGAGCCTTGTTGAGAAAGCCATGAGCATAGCTGGTCTCGTGATCGAGTTATCCGGTAAGGTGCCTCCTGGACATGGCTTTGAGGCTGCACGCAGTATTTTTGAGAGGGGGCTTAGCTATGAGAAGTTCAAACAGATCATTGAGGCACAGGGCGGTGACCCCAATATAAAGCCTGATGACATATCCATAGGTGAGCATACATACACTATTGAGTCCCCAATTGAGGGTGCTGTGACACATATTGATAATGCTGCTATAACAGCTATTGCAAGAGCAGCTGGTGCACCATTTGATAAGGGTGCTGGTGTCTATTTACACGCTAAGGTAGGCTATCGTGTTAACCGTGGAGACCCGCTCATGACTATCTATAGCAGTAGTGCTATTAGGTTGCAGGAGGCTTTGAATATAGCTTCCCGTTATAGCCCGATAATTGTTGAGGGTATGTTGATAAAGATACTGCCATAAACGTTTTTATTCTATCTCAACCTCTATTCTAACCTTCTTTACCCCACTAGGTATACCCTCTATACTAGCTAGGAATCCACGTACTATATTCTTCAATATAGTCTCCATTCCCCGATCAAGCTTTACAACATGATCATTAACTACAACGCTACCCCTAGACAGTATGGGACAGTCAATAGGATGGATCTCCATCCTGAGTATCTTCTCTGCAAGTTCAACACAAGATCCAAAACCACATTTTACACAGTCCTCATGCTCCATTAGTGAGGATAGAGTCTGTATAGAGTCCTTATAGATCTCTCCAACAAGTGCTTCAACCTCTTCAAACAATAGTGCATGAAAACCCATCTCCTTAGCATTGCTAACGAGATCGAAATCATGGCTCACAATGAACCAGAGGCCAGGCTCTTTAACAAGATGTTTAAGCTCCTCCTCATTCTCAGCAATAGCTATGGCCTTACCGACACCTATCCCACGGAAACCCTCAACAAGTACTAGTGGATGGTAGGGCATGTACTTCATAATGATGCTTCTAAGATCATGTTCTGCCTCCACATAGATAGTGGTCTCCTCAGGACTAGATACAATAACAGATGATGCACCAGCGGCCCAGTACCTACCAGGATCGCTGCCCGGGTCTATCTGTGGCTCATGTGTTTGTTTGACAACAGCTACTACAACACCCTTCCTACGTAGCCCTTCAACAATTCGTTCCCCAAGACTAGTCTTGCCAGCTGCTGTTCCAAGTGCCACTATACGGTATATGACTGTATAGCCTATGTTTGGAGTATACTCCCCCGTCACAGATCGCCTCCCTTGACTATATGGTCTCCCACCCTACGATATATAGGTATGGGTGAGTTTGATTTAAATAGTATAGGCACATATCTATTGAGACTGGTGTACATGGTATGGCCGAGAAGTATGATGTTGTAATAGTTGGTGCTGGTGTAGCTGGTTTAACAGCCTCATGGATGCTCTCAAAACAGGGGTTTAGAGTAGCGATTGTTGAGAGAAAGCCTTCTAGCAGGATTGGGGAGAGAGCATGTGGTGATGCCATAGGTCTTCACCATTTCCAGAAACTGGGTTTTCAGCCGCCACAAGACGTATTTGATGGTGTATATAGGGGTGTAAAGATAGTTAGTCCAAGCGGTAAACACTCGATCATAGTACCTGGTGAAGGGGTTAGTATAGACTCCCTAAAGTTTGGGCAGTGGCTACTCCGGAACGCACTTGATCATGGGGCTAGACTATATGATAAACATCTACTGGTAGGTGTAGAACTTGATGATCAAGGATTCGTTAGAAAGGCCTATGTAAAAGACCTAGGTAGTGGTGTTAAAAGGGAGCTTGAGGCTAGAGCATTCATTGATGCATCAGGTTCGGTACCAGCACTACGGTCGAAGCTTCCAAGGGATTATCCAGTTGCTGAAAGACCCTATATGACCGACTATAACATGGCTTATAGGGAGGTTATTGAGCTTGATGAACCAGTAGCTGGTGAGGATAGGGACTATGCAATAATATATCTTAATAAGAAGATTGCTCCCGGAGGCTATTGGTGGCTTTTCCCGAAGAAAAATGGATCTATAATAAATATTGGTCTAGGTGTTATATGGGGGGTTGGAGACTATAATCCAAGGATCAATTACTATAAATACCTTAGGCCAAGGCACCGGGGTAGGCTAGTACATGCTGGCGGGGGGCTAGTTCCTACAAGACGCCCCCTACCAACACTTGTATGGAGAAATGTAGCGGTAGTAGGTGATGCAGCCTATACTGTGAATCCAGTCCATGGTGGGGGGCGTGGCTCATCAATGCTTGCAGCTTTCATAGTATCAAGGCATCTGGGGAGGGCTCTTGAGGAGGGGCTTGTCAATGAATATAGTCTATGGGGGGTTAATAGGGAGTATATGGAGGCTTATGGTGCTAAACAAGCCAGCTTGGATGTATTGAGAATGTATCTACAGATGATGGATGATAGTGATCTGGAGTTTGTTATTGCTAAGAGAATTGTTGATGGCTCCTCAGTCTATGATCTTGGGACTAAAGCTGATCTTGCTGAGGAGATACTATCAAATGCTAAGAGAGCATTGAAGTTACTGACAAGACCAACACTACTTAATCAACTACGTATAGTTAAGACATATATGGATAAGGCTAAGGAACTCTATCTAGAAAAATACCCTGATTCACCAGATCAGCTTAAAGAATGGCTGAGAGAGGTTAATGAATTATTTGATAAATACGTTAGGACAATAGGGTTTAGACGTGGAGCTAGAGTTAAATGGTAGATCAAATATATTTTTAATAGATTATCCTCATCAAGATTTTAGATAATAATTACTCACTTGATGCAATAGACTCTTAGAAAACTATGTAATGGGTACTACTGTTACTATACATGGGGCACACGTATTGTTGAGTTCAAGACTCACATTAATAGGGCTTAAACTTCCAATGACAGTGCCTGGAGATGATCTTGTTAAGCTGGTGCTTGAGTCTATTAGTAGGGAGAATATAGTGCTTGAGGAAGGCTATGTACTAGTACTAACTCAAAAGATAGTGTCTAAAGCATATGGTCTACTAGTTAATATAAGAGATGTAGAGCCTTCTAAGGAGGCATTAAGTATAGCTGGGAAAACCGGTCTTGATCCACGTGTTGTAGAACTTATCCTTCGGGAGAGTGATTCTATAGTAGCAGCTGTGCCTTTTAGAGAGATTGTTGAGAGGAAGATAATTGATCTATCAAGATATACCAAGGATTATGATAGGGCATTAAAGGCTCTAGAGTACTATCCCACAATACTCATAACATCTAGAGAGGGAATGCTGTGGAGTGAATCGGGTATAGATACCTCTAATCATCCTATGAACATATACTCAATACCCCCTAGAGATATTGATGGGATAGCTAAGAAGATCTCACTTGAGATCATGGAGAGCACGGGGATTAGAGTAGCAGTTGTACTATGTGATACGGAGCTATTCCCATGGGGTGCTATGGAGGTTGCACGTGGATCATATGGTATAGAGGCTCTGACAAGGGGTTTTGGCGAACCTGATATGTATGGGAAACCAAAGTTTGGAGGAATAGACAACATTGCATTCGAGATATGTTGTGCAGCAGGATTGATCATGGGCCGGGCTGGTGAGGGTATACCAGCTGTACTCATCAAGGGACTTAGGTATAAGTGGTTTGATGGTGGTTTGGGAGATAGGCTCATAGGAATAGATCAGTTGAAGCGTGCTCTAAAACTAACGATCAAGCATACAAGGAAAGTACTGGGGTTAAGGAAGACCATAAAGATGTTTATAAAATACCTGTTTTAAGTGGTGATCAGATGATCGTAGGAGGAATAGATCCATCGGGTACACCACGTAGGCCAAGTGGACTTGCATTAATAGATACAGCATCAGCTACTGTAGTCTATGCAGGCCTTGTCTATAGGGATGAAGAGATCGT
The DNA here is from genome assembly GCA_964627005.1 of uncultured Desulfurococcaceae archaeon. Taxonomy (GTDB): domain Archaea; phylum Thermoproteota; class Thermoprotei_A; order Sulfolobales; family Desulfurococcaceae; genus CAZHDB01. The sequence goes on along the minus strand of CAZVHC010000035.1, from coordinate 9,515 downwards.
AGGAACTATCCTAAGGTATAAACCAGTAATAGTAGCCATAGACTCCCCATTATCACCTACAACCCATGGTTTCCGGCAAGTTGATCTTGTGATGAAGCGTAAAGGATACCCAGTTCTACCGCCAAGTTGGAGAGGTATGAGAATGCTTGTCACTAGGAGTCTACGTATTATGGAGATACTCAATAGACATGGAATAGGGGTTATTGAAACCCATCCAAGGAGTGCATTAAAATCAAGTAATTGCCTATATGTAGAGGAGCTTTTTGATAAAGTTCTTAGAAAATACGATCGTAGATGGCTTTCCTCAAAAGATGTATGTGATGCTTTAATAGCCTCCATTGTAGCTAAATACTATGTTGAGGGTAGGGCCCTACCTATATCAGCTCCAGATGGAGTGATCTATTTACTTCCAAAGGTGTGCAGTAATGAGTGAACCAGTCTTTAAAATGGTGTCCATAATAATACTTACTTTATTATCCATGGCTACGGTAGCACCCTATTCAATGACTATTAATGATATTCACATAGAGATTCATATATATCATGGAGAAAATATAACGTATAAGCTAATGGCTACTATAGCCATTGATGAAAACTACATATCAGATATAAAAGCCTATATGAGCTATAATGGATCATATTACCAGTATAGTTCTAGAATAAAATACTCTAGCCAATACTATGAAGAGCATAGAGGGAACTATGGTTTAAAGAAGATCGAGGATCTATGGGTAAAGAGAATAGTTAGTGATAAGTATTTCATAATCTATACAAGGAGTGTATTCTTTGAACCAAAAGATTTTAGTAATGCTAAGGTTTCCATGTTAATGGATCTCAGTAGATATGTGAGCGGATATATTGATCTAGATATTAATATCTATATCAATACAACAAGAGATAATGACATATTCCAGTTTAACGTATCAACTGTTATATTTAAACAACTAGCAAAGCAATCTAAAATGGATACGAGATATATGGTTAGGAGAATAGATAATGTAACTTATTATATAGCATGGGCTAATGTATCCAATGCTAGTTTTTCAGTATCCGATATTACAAAGAGGATTATACGGAACTACTTAGGCTCCTATGCCCCAATATTGTGTGTAAGTGATCTAATAGCAATCCTCAGATCTATAGATGAATTCTATATAAACACTACATATAGTGATCAAGTATTTATCTTCAATGAAAGCGGCTTAGGCAGAATCTCTTCAATATTACTGAACTGGACACCATTATATGTTGGTGTTGATGGTAGTACTGGTGACTATATAGTAAGACCCCCCATGGGTACTCCGTTCTATGGACTATATAGGCTAACTTCGGTAAATAATGGTAATGGGCAAACATATAGGTTATACGTTAAGTACGTATATGATTATGAGTTAGAATATACAAATAAATTCCTAGAAGGTATGGCTTCTTACATAGATAAAAACCTAGCTAATACCCAGTCCCTTCAGATACACATAGATGTTGATAAAGGCTCACTAATATATAGGCATAATAGGTATAAGTCAATAAGGCTACGTCAGACAAACTATACAATACTCTACTATTTAAGATATAGTGCTGAACAGGAATTCATGGGAAGCTCAAGTGAAGTTTTAATATATACGGTTATAGCATTAGCGGTATCAAGTATATGTTTATCAATAATAATATATCTTATACTTTGTAAACGAAGGAAAAAATAGTACTAAAATTTACCTATATATTAAATAGTACTACCAAGTATATCCACGTGATATATATATACAATCATCGTTTGATACACAATATGCTTTAATTTCTAGGGCACTAATTAATGTATCAGTAATCTCATTTACAGCATCTATAAGTTCCTTAAAGTCAGTAGAGATTTCATCAACAACAATGATGGCCTCAATCCCATATATCCTTACTCTCCTTAACCCTAAGGCCTGTCTAATTCGATCCTTAAATTCAATGATGCTTTTACTATGAGAATCAAGTAATTTATAACTTAGATTCCACGCTATTTCATCAATATTTTCAATTCTAGTTCCAATGCTCCAATAGGCTTCTGCAGGTGATTCATATAGCTTACGTATTCTACTGCCTAAGCTATACCAAGTGAAGTATATAAGATAGATTTTTAAGCTATTACTTATGCGTTCCACGACCACTAGATCCGCCAGTCTACGTAAAAACCTTAAATCCTTAGGAGAGAATACATGGCAAATACTAGACTTAATAAAGGGAATAATGTAGGGATTATCCGAGATAATCTTCCTAGCTTTATCCTTTGGTAATCTCCTTTCCCGATAAAATATAATTCCACCTTCTTCCTTGTTTTCACCGAATACTTTTATAAACCATTTACCAATGCTCCATTCGCCCATTATTCCACCTATGTCATTATTAGTTATTTACTATTTAAGTCTATGGGATGAATAATTATTGAATTTATAGGAATACTATATAAAATTTCCATAATCATTTCTACATCTAGGCTACTATAATATCCATGATTTTATTTAGTCCATATTTATCCATAATTTCTTTATAGATCTCATTATTAATATGATTCAGAGTATTATTAATGTATTTTGCATGTTCTCTATAAGAACATGTACATGTTCTTATTACCCTTAATATATTGGAATAACATTTCCACATCTTCTCTCCACGACAATGACTACAAAATCTTTTTATTATATCTAATAGACTTTGTGCTTCATTACCTATTATCTCATATATTATTTCATCTAAACAACCCTTAATTACATGGACTCTAAAGTGTATTAGCTTCTTCAATCCACCTTTCACAACTATCCCTCCATGTACATAGTCCTCATTAGATTCTCTATCTATTTGATAGCTTTCAATGCTATATCTTTGTTTAATGTCTCTTACAAGATCGTTTATGATATGGATAATTTCCTCGTATAATTCGCTTATTTTAGTAAGGCTCTCGACCAGTACTACATAATGTAGTGGCCTCTTTACATATACCTTTAGCTTTCCTTTCTTATGGGATTTAGGCAGATAACAGTCCCATTGAAGGAGAGCGTGTTCTTCCCCCCTAATTACGAAATACTCTATAATACTTTCTAATTCACTCTTTTGGGCATTTAAGTAGTTTCTTATGTTTGATTTACCTCCAGCTGGGCTAAAGGATATAGATTCTCCATGATCCCGTCCAGATACTACATATATTATGTTTCTCCAACGAGGTATATTTGGATCCGGGCAATATATGGGGTTTGTAAATCTTGTGTGAGGATAAAATACTATGGGATAAATGTTTGCATCCTCGGATCCTTCTACAATAAATATTGCCCTAATATAAACCTTACTCATCTTTGACACCAGTCTAGGCTATAGTGTAAAGAGATTCTGCAATATACTCTAATTTGGAGATGGCGTCTTTTCCATAATGGCTAACAACTTTAATTCTATTGCTACTACTCTTAATAAAATGGTGTAAACTTATCATTTTATACTGCCTATCAGATAATGACGCACTTAAATATCTTAGGAAATCGGGACTCTGGGTTGATACAAATATTTGTACGTCATTAGATAAGTCAACAATATAATTTATCAAAGCCTCCATCAGTTTAGGATGCATATGGATCTCAGGCTCCTCTATCACTAAAACACCTTTGTAATCCCTAACTAAGGTACTAGCCATAACCATTGATACTACGTATCTAACTCCATCTCCATAATAGCCTAAAGGTAATGGTTTCGTTTTATGTTCTGTACTTACATATATTGTGGGCTTCATGTAAGATATATCAGTAATAGTCTCCATTCCTGATTCTCTAAGTATTTTATTAACATTCTCTAAGAACTTCATCTTTAAACCTTCTTTGATAATACGATCCATTAATATGCTTTGACGCTCTATATATAGGCTTTTTTCATTGATAAAGAGTACTGGAGAAAATCCCTTTGACTTAAACTTTATTTTAGATACGTTATCTATACTTAAAGGCTCTCCTACATTGAAATGCTCAGTTATTGCTTGAGAGACAATATTTATTTTAGACAGGTTTATCCCAAACACTTGTCCTAAAGATGCTTTTTCTATATTTGGTAACTTAATTATATTGCTAATGTATATGGTAGAGCAATTTTCCTCTTCATCTATTGCTTTATATCCATATATAATGTATCTTAGTTTAATTAATGGAATATCTTGTTTATAATGAATACGTGGTCTAATAGACATGAATAAATTATCTGCCAATAACCTACTGAGTTTACTAAATGGTATAGAGCCGATCCCCTTAATTAGATCTAGGTCTTTGAAGGTTTTAGCAATTTCTACTAAAACTTTAGCTCTTGGAACCAACTTTTTATTGAGAACTACGTCTTCTAAATCTAATTCAATATATGATTTATCCTGTTCCGTATTGATAAGATATTCTACTAAGGGTTCTCTATGCCTTAATATCTGGGAGAAGGTATTATTGCCTAAAAGATCATAAAAGCCATCAAGACTTGATAAACCTACTAATATGGCTTCTAGAAAACTACTCTTACCAGTATTGTTTAAACCCACGATTATATTTAAATTAAGTGTTTTGAGGTTTATTTCGCTTAGAGCCCTATAACCCTTGATCACTACTTTTGAGATCTTCAATTTAGGAGACCTCTTATGCATATCCTATTAATTCTTAGCTAAATTCTATCTTAAATATCCTTATACCTGTAATGGGGTAGGTCTAAGACAATTTATGTTGTTATTTAGTATTTTATAAAAAGTATTTTCATTTTCTAATTGTTGTATCTTGTAAAATAGCTTTTTCAATAACTCCATGGACATAGTTAAGCAGATACTCCATCCTCCAATGAGATAGAAGCCTTATCTTAAATGGTACCTTAACCTTAGCACCACTAGCCCTCGGATGCCCACCACCTCCAAGACGGACAGCGATTTCACGGACATTATAACCAGTTGATCTAAAGCTGAGCTTTCCATCTCTACTAACAACAACAGCGACATCAGCATAGGCTCTCCCAAGTGCTAGGGCAGCTACAAAACTGGTATCAACAAGATCGTGGCTGGGTATGTAGACTATCCTAACCCCATCAACCTCTCTAACATAGAGCGAGCGTAGTACGTCATTATATGCTCTAAGCTCTCTCTCAAGCTTAACAAGTATATTCTCCGTAAACTCTTGATTCCATAAGATACCCTTAGACAATACATTGATCACGTGTATCCTCCACGAATCCTTCTCCCTCCTACGTATAAGCCTTAAATACCATGGCCCTCTCCAGTGATCGAATCTCCAAAGATCACCTGCACATACGCCAGATACAAGTTCCTCTACGAAGTACTGGTCTATGCTTCCCCTCTTCCTAGGAGCATGCTTTGCTACAACACCAGTAGCACATGTACTACGGTCAACATAGAGTTTTACTCCAATCCCCATTAACCCATTAACCCATTCATCATTCCATACATGGTGATCATACCACTCGATCTCAACTCCTCTCCCAATAAGCTTCTCAAGAGAGGCTTTAACATATGGGTAGAACTGGGGGTTCATACCAAGATCCATAAATGCTATCTTACCAGATCCTATGTTCACTATCTTCCTTACAACACGATCTATGTGGTAGGGTTCCGTGAAATAGATTCTTCTGGGATCACTTCCCTGCAGGTAAATATATAGTGCAGCCGAGCCGATCCCATCCATATCAGTATGTGTCACGATATAGTATGTCATGGTATCACCTCATCCTGGAGAGCTCATAGACAATATACTTTCCAACTATATATCTCTAACCATAAATAGGTGATTACTAAAGAGATACTCTAGGGAGTATAGGGAATTGGTTAAGCCCCCCCTAGAGCTCTGCCTAAGGTGTAAGGGTGCACGGAACCTATGTGGACTAGGTTATTGCCCGTTACTAGCTGGTTTAAGGGCTAAGGTAGCTAGTCTACAGAGTATTCGTGGACTGGATGTAGAGGGTAGTACACCGCCATCACTAGTAGTTGGTGAGAAAGGCTATCCTAGGGTAAGACTATATTATGCAATACCACCAGGTATAGTGGGGGAGGAGGCAAGGGAATACGATAATCCAAGCCACTGGTTCCTAAGGAAGGGTCTTGGAGACATTATAGAGCTTCGGAGTAGACTTCTACATCTAGTCCTTCCAGCCAATATACATGATCCATATATGCTTTATGAGAAGGAGATTGGGTTAGCAGTAGTCTCAGAAAAACCAGTCGATACAGAGGCTTTGCTGAGGAAGAAACCAGTTCCAAAGCTAGTTTTTGACCCACTAACACCTCCTAGAGGACCATCAGCTCCAGCACAAACTCTAAGGATTACCAGTAACCCAGCTGTACCAAGGGCTATTGAGAAACTTATATGGGATGATATAAGGGCTGAGGAGGCTATATACAAGCTTTATCTCGACGGGATAGACTTTTACACGATCGTCCGGGCACTAACAATAGGCTTCCTAGGGCTCCATGGGAGGAGGAAACTAGTGCCTACAAGATGGGGTATAACAGCAGTTGATCAAATGATCTCTAAGAAGCTACTAGGCAGGATCAGGAGGTATACTCCGGTAAATGAGATAATGGTGTTCTATAGTGAATACCTCTACAACAAGTACATGATCGTATTAGCACCCGGAAGATATCGTGGGCTATGGATAGAGGTTTGGCAGCCAAGGAGTCTCTGGAACCCCCATATAGAACCAGCTACACTCATAGTATATGATAGCCATAGGGGGATACCTAGTATCATGGATGGAGGATATCTAGCAGCCCGGACAAGTGTACTAGAGTACCTTGATAAGATCGGGAGGCAAGCCCGTATACTTATACTACGTGAGGTCCTTCCACAATATATATTCCCGGTTGGTAATTGGCAGATCCGCTTAACTGTTAAAAAGGCTTTGGAGAAAGGTGTTGTTTTAAAGAATCCATCCATAAGTGAGCTTAAGAGATTTATTAATAGAGTATTTACAAGGATCCCTGATAAAATAATAGGTCTTACCACGAGGTTTATATATGGGTTTAAGGAGGAATCTATTAGTAAATGGTTTAATCTACGGACATAATATTCCTCTGGTATACTATATAATTAAGTTAAAATGAGCATTTGTATTAGGTAATCCAATATGGTTTTATAACGGTAGCTCCAAGTATATAGTGTCCAGAGCATATTTAGATAGTGTGGATTGTGATGGAGTATCCATTGGTAGTTAATGAGAAAATACTTCTACTATATAGATTGTTATGGAAGCTTTACTTGAAAATACTAGCTATTATTATCATAACCGTTTCTATTCTCATAATACTATTCTTAACCAATAGGCCCTTCAGTTTCAGTGACTACAACGTTATATATGCAATATTTTCTTCATACTATATCATATTGTCATTAACAATATATCGTGAAAGTAGGAGTATCTATGGCAGATCATTTATATACTCGATATTATCCATAGGCTTAACATATAGTCTCTTGATCATAGGGTTATACTATGCACTGGAAATGGTTGATCTCCATAGGATTTCGGGCTTCATACTTCTCATATCAATATTTCCACTAATAGGTTATCTCTACCTCAATACAGTTAGGGTAAAGGTATCGATCGAGTTTAAGGAGATAGTGCTAAAGCCTAGACACGTATACATCCATCCAATAGTACTTATAATAGCTATTTTAGTAGCTTTTATTTCAGAGATCCATGGATACCATAACCTAATAATACATCTCCCACTACTTATAGCATCTGCATTAACAATACGCTTACTCGAATACCGTTTCAGTAAAGTAGGGCCCGGACTATTTAAGCCAAGCATTCTTGGTATGTTTAGTCACAACATAGAATCTAGTGGAGGGCCTTTAGTACTACTTGTAAAACCTAGGTTCACCATGGGCAAGTTTGATACATCATTTATAGAGTTACTCGATAAATATGCTAGTTTATCAGGAAAATGTATGGTTGAATTCCTATCCAGCAAGGATATTAAGGCAGCCATGGCGTTCAAAGAGGATCTTGGGAAGCTATATTCACCAGTAATTGTTAAACTTGGGGATAAGTATATCTATGAAGATGCTGTTAAAAGGTTGGAGAATATAATTAATAATATTATCAGGGGAAAACTTTGTAGAGACAGGGGACTAGTACTCATCCTTAGAACCAGCATACTTAATGAATTACCATCACCATATACATTCAAGTATGTATGGTTTAGGACATTAATTGATTTATTGGGGGATAAAGATACATTGATACTAGTCAAAGATACTCCTGATAAAGAATCTCTAGGTCCGATAGAGTACTTTATATCATTTGTTATCCATACTGATTAACAGTTCCTATTACTAATTAGAAGATTTCCATATAAGTTTAAACTAATCTATAGTGGGAAACTAATAATCTAACAAAATCTATTAATCCTAAATGTGTTATAGATATATTGTGGGGTGGTAATTATATGCCTTATAGGATTATCCCAACAGATATACCCGGATTAGATAAGGCTATTGGAGGAGGATTTACTAGACCTGGCCTGGTATATATTGTTGGGCATCCAGGTACTGGTAAGACAATGTTATGTGTACACTATGCCTATAACCGTGCAATAAAGTATGGTGAAAAAACAAAGTATTTAACACTATCTGAGCCTAAGGAACTGCTTGTACAGCGTATTAAGCTTCTAAAGTTTGAGAGACTCGATGAATTCCTTGATAAGTACCTAAGTATTGATGAGGCTATGCCTCTTGCAGAGTATCGTGTTATAATTAATGTTATTGAGCGTGTACTTGAGGATATATCTAAGGGTGAATACGCTAACCTAGTCATAGATAGCCTCTCATCACTTGTCCGTGGACTAGCTCCTAATGAGGTAGCCAACATACTACAGATGATCTTTAAGGAGATTACCAATAGGGATATCACTACATTAATGGTTGGTGAAATACCATTATTTGCTACTGTACAGTTGCCAGGTGTTGAGGAGTTTATAGCGGACATAGTCATTAGACTTGACTATATCGATATACATGGTGAGAGACTAGCCGTTAGAATGACACCAATTAAGATGAGGATCGGTGCACTTGATCGTAAGTACTATGAGGTAGCTGTTGATGAAAAAGGCTTTAGCGTTGTAGGTACAATACCTAGTAGTATGAGTTCAATCTAATAATGGATACTGCTATTCCAATGTCATAGTGAAGCTAAGTATTTATAGAATACCTATATCGCTCATCAATTACTACTTACTAAGTACTTGTAGGTGGAATTGGAGGATTACTCCTACCCTACCTATATTGTAGCTCCTCTTGTTCCCCCTAGCTTAGGTTCTCTTGTTTAAAAGTTACCTAGGTCAGGTTGTACTATATACTTGATCTAATCTATATTCTTTCTAGTGTATATGGTAGTGCATAGGTAATCCTATAGGTGTTAAAAATCTATGAATTGAGGGGTAGAGACATTAGATTATAGTTTTCTGTATTTTTCTGTATCTTTTTATGTTTTTTTAAGGCTGTGGGGTGGGGGTG
>CAZVHC010000034.1:0-21660 GCA_964627005.1 uncultured Desulfurococcaceae archaeon | reverse complement strand
CATGAGCATGTATGCTACGGCAATCACTATGGCTAGGACAACTACACCTATACCTATAACCTTCATATCCACCTACTATCCACCCCATCCCCTAGTACTCTGTATTATCTGTGTATCTCTTATAATTAGGTTTCTCTAGAAGGTAAATGTATCTCCTAACTAGAAGGCTATGGCTATAGTTGTGTAGAGGATGTCTAAAAAGGGGTGTTTTATTGGTTTCTTTGTACACTCTATGGTATTGTTATTTCTACTGTCTTTGTCCTTGTCTCATTACCTATTTGGTAGACTATATTGATTGTGTGTTGTGTTCCCTGTTCCCAGTAGCTTGTCATATTCTCTGGTACATATATTGTGTAGCTGTAGGTGAATGGTTGTCCATGTACTAGTTTCCTTGGCTCCTCAAATACTGTGTAGGCCTTGTAGGATGCGTTTTCTGGTGTTAGGTTATCCGGGTATATCATCACTATATAGACGTCTACGCTCTGGATAAGGGTTATAATGAATGAAAGCTGTATCTTAGCACCAATCCCCTCCATCCTCTCCTGATCGGTAGGCTCCATAGTTGATACATATACCGTGACATCAAATGGGTCACCAGATATATTCTCCAGAGGAGTCTCTGAGGCCGGAGATGATGTGGTTGGCGTAGTCTCCATGGGAGCTGTAGATGTAGGTGTCTTAGTCCCGGATAACGTCTTCTCTGGAGAAACTGTCTCTCCAGTAGGGGTGCCACCAGTTTCCCTAGGCACCATATAGTATACTGCTAAGGCTACAACAATTATTACAAGTACAGCTATACCCACGATCCTCATATCCATTACATACACCTAACAACATCATGTGTACAGGTATGTTCTAGTGGGAGGCTCTATGGAGGGATAGGGAAAAAAAGACCTGGGTTAAGCAAACATGTTTATCCCAGTTATTTCCTCCTCCTGATCACTATGAGTACTAGGATTACTGCTAGTAGTAGCAGTGGTAGTAGTGGAGGCTCTGGTGTTGGTACTGGTGTTAGGGTCTGTATATTGACTGTTACAGAGTCTGATACTCCATCCGATGTACTTGTAAGCTCTACACTAGATACATTAGCATTTGGTATCTCAAACGGTACAATGGCTACATCATCAGCACCAACAACACCAGTTCCAGTAAGACCAAGTGATGGTATGGATACCGTTACAGTACGTCCCTGAGTACCAGATACCTTAACGAATACGGAGAAGTACTTGTTTGTATCAGTCCTTGTCAATGTTGTACCATCAGTTGGCCATAGTATCTCTACACTAGATGGTGATGGAGCTGTTGGTACTGGTGCATCAGCCTGATAGTCACTAGTGAACTTTAGTAGGAAGGACGTATCAACCCATATATCCTCATCAGGCCATGCCGGGCTACCCCAGTCACTTGGATCACGTAGTGTTAATACCTCACCACCAGTAAGCCCTACACCAGCAACATCAACCACATTACTACCAGTAATGTACTTGACACCTCCATAGTAGTTACCAAACACCATAATCCATGCCTTAAAGCTGCTTGTTACATCAAGACCTGGTAGTGCTGATAACGGTATCCTGATCTCTACAAAGTCATTAGCTTCACTTACAGCATATGCTTTACCAGTAATGCCTTTAGCAATATAGACTATTGTGTAATTAACTCCTCCAGGATTAGCTGTCGATCTAACTATTAGTCCACGGTTTATATTGAACTCTATAATGTGAGTCCATTTCCAGTCAATATGGTTACCAGTTGAATCGAATCCTCCAATCCTAGTATCTGTATAGCCATTTAGCCATAGCCATGTATCTTGTCCATCACCAGGATCTGATGGTGTAGAGTCTATAGCTACAGCTATGTATAGATCACCCTTACGCTCTAGGTTATAGAATTCTATGAATACGTATAGGAATTCACCATCAGCTGTGAATCTCACTGTCTTAATATCAAGATCGCTTATATACGGATCAGTTGATGCTGCATCATGTAGGTCGCCAGACGGATCGGTTATAACGATCTCTTCACCATAGTTACCAATACCAGGTACATCGGCTGGTGCATCAGTTCTCCAGTCACTCTTACTACCATCTATGATACGATATAGGTTTACAAGCATCCATGTAGAGTCACTACTACCAGATATTGATGAGTTTCCAGCATAGGAGGCTACTAGTGTTAGGTTATCTGCAGCTGTTATAGATGGTATTGTATAGCTCCATACAACAATACCTGATGCATTAGTTGTACCTGTATAGGTATCACTTACACCATTCCTAGCTATTGATAGGCTAAAGTCTACATCTACATTGGGTAGAGGCTTCCAGCTTGTCGTTACTGGATCATAGTACTCCACAGATACAATGAAGTCAATGGTATCACCAACATCAGGTACACCATCTCCATCAGCATCGCTTGCAAGTCTCCATGTGAGATTGAGTCTTGATGCAATACCCGATACATGTACATACACGGTATTACTACTACCAGATGGGTAGTTGCTATGGGTTATAGATAGTGCTGTATAGGCAAAGGTTTGTCCAGCATCACTTGGACTAGTCTTCACAAGCTGTATAACTGCTTTACCAAGTCCATCAGTATGGTATGTACCGATAGCTGTACCATTCTCATCTAGTGTAAATGATGCTCCTGTGACTGGTAGGCCTAGGTTATCTACTATCGTTAGTTCTAATGTGTATGTTTCACCAAGTGCTACTGTAGCTGTATCACCACCATTAACCTTTAGTACTGCCGAATATGATGAACCATGGGTTGGATAGCCGTTAGCATCAAATACTATTGTTAATGAGTAGTTGAGGAAGCTATCTCCAGAGGCAAATTCATCCTTTGTAGCAAGGTTACTTACTACATCAAGTAGTTTAGCAGCACCATATCCCGTAGGTACTGTATCGGCTTTATCTTTTGCAGTACTATTCATTAGTGCTGTTGCTACATACAATGTTATGTTCTCACCAGCTCCAGGTCTTCCTCCAAGAGCCATCCATGGTACAGCGATCTCTATGATGCTATTGGTAGTGCTTATAGCTACCCATGTAGTATTGTACCAATTATCCCTAACTGTCCATGGGTTGTAACTGTGGTCAAGCATCTTATAGAGTACTGCATGATAGTTATACTCCCATCTTAGTGTGTCACGTATGTATGTTAAGCCGCTGCCACGATACTCTGGATCGGCTAGGCTTATACGTATCTGATAATCCCATGCACCATCAACATCAACATTTGTCCAGTCACATAACCATGCATTATCACTGGTTCTATCCTTTGCTATAGCTATCCATAGTGCTGGGTTATAGTTCTCACCAATCTTAACACTACTCATATCCTTGAACTTTACTAGGAAGTATAGGAATACTCCATCACTAGTTACATGGAACTCAATGATATCTGTTGTATCATTGCTTGTATCAATTACTGTCTTATCAGTGAAGTTTATACCTCTACCATCACCCTCACTATCCTTCCATATAACCTCATGCATAGAGTCATCAAATACAAATGTGTCATCGTATGCTGGTAATGTTGTACTCCAATCTGATGCATCTGCATCAATAGACTTAGACATTACTAGGAAGAACCTCGTATCACTAGCTGGATTAGTACCACTAGTAGCATTACCTGGATGGTATACAGTGACATTAATTATTGATCCTGCATAGTCACTAGTGATTGTCCAGGTGATATTAGCCCACCCATTATCATCGGTTAGTGCCCAAGCAACCTCAGTACCATTAATGAGTAATGTGACATTCTGATCAGCTATTGGGTTAAGAGCATGCTCAAGCTTAGCATAGATCTTGAGGGTCTCACCAACCTCATAAGCATACCACTCACGATAAGTAGGATCAGTAATTGTTAGGACTGTAGGTGGTGTTTCAGGCTCACCATTGACAAACCATACGTCAACATAATAGTTTATAACTCCATCAGATACTTCAGTAATAGTATCTGTTGTTGTCATGGCGTCTACGGCATCACTGTCTATATCTGTATCCCATGTACCACCACCATTATTTGCATAGTCACTCCATGCATTTGCAGTCATTACCTCAAATCTAATGAATTCATTATCTGGCTTACCACCTATATAGCTCCAGTTTATCTTTATTTCTATAGTGTTTTCTGATATGTTGACAGCTAGTAACCCTGCTGAACCAGTATCACCTGAACTATAGATATGGTTCCAGGAACTATCCAATAACTGGAATATCGCACCCCAATTATTAGTACTCTCATTAAGTGGATGCTGTATATATGTTAAACCATTACCACTATACCTACTATCAGCTAGATTAACCACTACCTGGTATTCCCATGCAGCATCTGTATCTGTTTGTGTTTCACTATTTCCGGAAAAGTATGTTTCACCAGAACCAGTAGCTCTATCACGATCAATGGTTATAGCTAAGAATGTTGCTCCATTATCACCTATATGCATACCAGACATATCCTTAAATACTGTCAGAATGTATAAGTAGTCAGCATCACCAGATATTCTAAACTCAACAATATCAGAGGCATTAACAAATGCACCATAGGCACCATTATAGCTATTAATATCATTCAAGGCATCTTTCCAAATCCATTCCCCAGCTGTATCGTCATATGTCCATGTATTGTTTGTTGCTGGTGGTGTTCCTGTCCAGTCGCTTGGGTCTCCATCTATTGTCCTTGTAGCATTTGGTGTTATTGGTGATGCATGGAGGGTTATTGGGGGTATCATTGATATTAGGAATAGGGTTAGGATGGCTATTGATAAGAATTTATCCATAGCTACACCCACCACAGTACAGTTCTACGTATTACCTATTCTGTAAAAGGATACTTATATACGTTATCTAGATATATAATAAGTAAAGTGTCCATTTTTTATATTAAAGATCGTATATACGTGATCATATGAACCGTATGGTTCCCTCTAGGAAGAATGTACATGTACTTATACGTTACTTAAACATACATACGTATAGGAACAATTACTTCCTCCTATAGACTGGTGAACCATAGACCATAGACTCACCAATAACAGCATACTCATGGCCAAGCCCTATAACATGCTCCAGTAGCTCATGCAGTACACACCGACTAATCTCCTCAACAACCTCACGTATATCAGGTGGATGATTAGTCAACCAACGAGCATTAACATAGATAACACCATCAACAAACCATGCAAGACCATCATCCTCAACAACCACAACCTCCAAACCACAACCCCTCTCCAAACACAACCTCCTACCATCCAAATATTAACCCCCCACTATACACAGACCCAGCCTCAGTACACCCACACAGAATATATACAGAACCTTATAAACTGTAGAGAAAAATGAACACAATGCAGAGATCAAAACACTTTATAGAAAACATATGGGGTACTAGAAGAACTATAGCTCATAACATAATTAATAGTCCTTAACAACCATATTCATCACTCAAGTTTAGAGACATAAATAAAGAAAGAATATAGAAAACATGGAGAACAAGTTTATCACATTACCTAGATCTTACCAAAAACATAATTAAAAGCTTTAAATCTAGTATTTAATAGTGATAAATTGTAGTGAAGAGCTCTGGTTAGACAAGGGATCTCCATGAGTATATCAATACCTATTATAGTAGGTATAGAAGCTAGATCCGATATTATAAAGTTATAAAGAGACTTATTGGAAATCTAAACATTTATGCTAAGAAAGTTGCAGAGGATCCACAGAGTACTGATAATATTGTAAGAGAGTTTTTAGAGGATCCAGAGGCTCTTTTACTACTTGCCTATAGTTCTATAGAGATCTTAAGGATCTATAGAGATAGACCCAAGGAGCTAGTATCTACAATGATCTCATATACTGAAAGATTGAAACAGAAGTTTAGAAAATACAGTATTGATGTATCTAATGCTATAGAGACTCTAGTAGAACATGATATATTTAAGGCAAATCTATTAGTCAAAGACATAGATACATTATTTAAGATAGGCTTTTGAACTCTTAAAATAGAAGCTTGTAGGATAATATCTTTCAATACCAATGCCTTGTAGCGTATACTTAGAAGATCTTAGGCATAGAGATATAGCTTATAGATAGTGTTTTTGTAAAAAACTATTGTTGTATTGTCATTTATATAGTATATGGAGAGCATTTTCCCTCTATAATGGCTAGTTAATGATATGTGGTGGGGGGTTCCACAAGTTTTTAATATTTTGTGGAATACGGTTCCACATATACTGAGTTTTGCCTGAAGCACTATATCATCTTGATCAACAGCATGTAGAAAAGATCTCCAAGGCTATGGGAAGGCTTAGACCCGGGAAAACCACTATCATGACATGAGATGTAGGGGAGACAATAAGTGGGAATAATAAAAAGATCCATGTAGTTCCTCTATGGAAATGGATATTCTATCACAACTGGTCATTGATTGTCTGTATTAGGTTGCTCTAACCTTTACCGTAACCACCTGGTCTTGTTCTCCTCCAATAACGTCATAGACTACTGATACCATGTGTTCAGTACCAACTTCCCAGTCAGCAGTATATTCTCCCGTGTAAACATCATATGTTCTCGAATATGTTGTACCCGGTTTTACGATCGTTTCACCAGTCCATACAGTTTTTGAATCAACAATAACCTCCTTAATCCTCACATCACTATCTATTATATTCTCCACATTGATGAGGAGAGTTACTTTCATCTTACTAGGCATATGCAGAACAACTAATGTAGCATCCTGTATCTTTATTGCATGTAGCCTTATAGTCACTAAAACATAGTTTTCCATTTCAAAAACCCTATTTATTCTTAAATCCGACATATACTTGTTAGTGAATTCCCTAGGCACTATAGCATATATGGTGTATCTACCAGGATACGTAATGCTCTTGATAAGTCCATTGGAATAACCTATTATAGTCATATTATCCTCTAGACAAACTATACCTACCATATTCCTATACTCTAACGGGATCCTTGCATTAAGGGCTCTAAACTCCCTATTAATATCCTTCCACCCTGGTTTCTCTCTTAAGGCATTTGCTAGTGAAACTGCTAGGTCTACTGCATCATTACTACCTATATATTCAGTAATCCTACTGCTAAGCTCAATATACACAATGGTATCTCCATCACTACTAGCCAATACTAGGTACCCATAACCATTATACTCCTTAACCCAGACCCTATAACCCTCAACCTCCTCATAGTCTCCCTCAGTAAGTCTATAGAGATCACTTACTGAAGATCTTAGTTCATCAAATAAACCCTTATCACCAACTGCAGCAAATAAGTTGGGCTTGAGAGAATGCCCACTTTTATAGACATAGCCATAGACAAAAACCTTATACCTATCGATAAACTCATTAAAATAGGGTATACCGGGTATTGTCTCATTAGATCCTCTTGTACTTGAGACTATAAGTACTATATCATAGCCCTTCCCATACAACTCCATAACCTTATCATATGGGAGATAATCCAGGACGCCATACTCTCCACTCTTACTACTAACTATGGAGTACATAACAAATACTAGAACCACTACAATAGATACAGCTATAGCCGCTATAACCACCCATTTAAAACCGGGTTTACTAAACAACATATATCACCAGATAACAGTTGTACAATAAACATATAGTTGTAGCTACTCAATAAAGGTAACGCTTAATAGAATATAGCACTCCAGCACCTATGCTAATCTATGAACACATACATTAATACAGTATACACTCTTAAATAAGTTATCTAATAAAGCTAATACTGTTGAGCCATAGTTCATAACTATGCCTCCTAGGTAGCTCTGATCTTAATAGTAGTAGACTGATTAGACTCTCCACCAACTATATCATAGACTATTGTTAATGTATGTTCAGTACCAACCTCCATACTAGGATCATAAGGTCCACTATATACTTTATATACATTAGAGTATGTTACACCAGGTTTTATAATAGTCTCTCCAGACCATATAGTTCTACCATCAACTCTGATCTCCTTGATCTTTATTGTCTTCTCATATACATTCCTTATATTTATAAATAGCTCTGCGTCAATTGTATTATTTGGGAAGTGGGTAACATGTATTAATGCATCCTGTATTATACCTTTAGACCAAATAATAGGTCCAATGATCTTTAGTTCTACTAGGAGGTAATAATCCCTCTCTGAGACCTCCATGTGACTCATGTTATACTTACTCTTTAACTCTTTAACCCAGTTATCAAGGACATGTTTAGGCATTATAGCATATATTTTAACTCCAACACCAAGATCTAGTGGCTCTTTGATAAGCTTGCTAGGATAAGCTATCATAATAACCATATCATCGCTAAGATAGACCATGCCGATCCTTTCCCTATACTCCATAGGTATCTTCTTAACAAGCTCACTTACCTCAGTATCTATATCCTTCCAGCCAGGCCTCTTCTTTAGTGACTCAATAATAGTTATAGCTATGTCTAAGGCATCATCTCTAGATAATACTGTAGTATTACTAAATATATCAGTTAAGACAATAGTGGTGACAATACTCTTATCACTATTAGTCATTATAATATAGTCTATACCATAGGTTCTCCCAGACCAGACCATATAATCCTCTACGGTTTCAGGTTTTCCAGCTACAACTTCATTGAAGTATCTATTTGAGGACTTGATCCTATCAAATAATCCCTTCTCACCATAGATTATGAAAAGGTTAGGATAAGTAGTACTGCTATCATGGCTGTTCCTCCCAATATAGCCATAGACAAACAATTCAATCTCATCCATAAACTCATTTAGATACTTAAATTCACCCAGGCTCTCATTAGATAAACCACCTACAGACACCACTAGGAATACCCTATACCCCTTAGCACGGAACTCCATAATCTTATCATAGGGTAGGTAGTCAAGTACACCATAATCAGTAGTCTTACTACCTTCACTAACAATGAGAAATGGTATAACGAGTAGAATGGATATAATAACAAGTAAAACCACTAATATTAAAACAACCCCTTTAACACCTAGACCTAGCAAACTCCCCACCACACCTATCCTCTGTTACATACCTATAGCTTCAGATACAGAAATACATTACATACATATTTAGAGACTAAAGATATAATACTATAGATCAAGTATTAAATCTAAAACTATAAAGGATTAGTCAGATAGGATACTCACGCTATAACAATGGACAAAGCATGTTTATCTAGTTCTATAATCTAGATCTTAATTCCTTAACTAGCCTCTCTACCTGCTTATATGCTATTTCTACATCTTCCCTACTACACCATGCTTCATAGAAGCATGTATGCATAGTATTAGCTTCATGCCATGCATGGAGAAACCAGTCTCCAAGTTCTCTTGATATCTTCCTAGCATACTCCCATAGCTCTCGATGGCTAACTAGTCTCTTATTCTCCCTCTTCCATGCATAAGCTTTAACTGCAAGTGCTGCAGCACCCCAGATCTTCTCAGCTGCCTGCCTAATATTACCCTTTTCCAGCTCCCTATAAGCCTCTTCCAACAGATCCTTAGCAGCCTCAATATATTCTTCAGCACGATCCTCGGGATCTAGATCTTGGAGAACAAGTTCTATAAAATACTCCTCTAAACTCAGCCCAAGTCTCTCAGCCAGCCTCTGTGCATGTTCAACAACACGTTTAGGAACACTAATAGTAGCAGTCACCACTACCTCCTCAATACAATATCTTATCCAATACACTATATAAGGAATCATATGGGCAACACTAATACCCAGACTACTTTAAATAATTTAAAGATAAGGTTAAAGTATGAAATCGCTATCCTAGAGAGTATTTGGTAAAAAGATCTTGTTTTAAGATGGGTATCCTGTCCCACCATTATTTCTTATAGCCTATTTTCCTCAGGAATTCGTGTCTCTCCCTCTTATCCTCTTCACTCTCTACTCCAAGTGGTGGATATCCATCAACTACTCCTATGATTGCTCTCCCCTGATTTGTCTCAGCAATTATTACTTGTACCGGGTTTGCAGTTGCAACCATAAGCTCAACGATCTCAGGGACATGTTTTAGGGCATTAAGCACGTTTATCGGGTATGCATTCCTTATATATAGTATAAAGTAGTGCCCACCACCAATCCTCTTAGCGACCTCTATAGCCTTCTCTACAAGCTCCTCATCATTACCATCATACCTTATAAGCCTCTTACCACTAGCCTCTAGAAACGCCAACCCATACTTTATACCAGGTACACTATTGACTAGAGCCTCATGTATATCCTCAACACTCTTGATAAAGTGTGTCCTACCAATAATAACATTAGAACCCTCAGGAATAGGTACATCAACAACATCAAACTTTAGACCAGACAATCCCCTATACACCCTCTACCCATACCTTCACAACTGTATATCAAGCCCCTAATCTATAAGTTTATATAGAGAACCTTAAGCACCACATCCAAGACTTAAAGACACCAAGATATGGAGAATAGTATAGAACAAACCATGACTATCTAGATACTATCCATTCATCTCCTCTATCTCTACCCTCTTCCTCCTCAACATTATTTTTGCATGGTGTCTTAGACTCCATTTACCATACTTATTGACTAGAACATAGTTTGATCTTGATACCTTTTTTAGAAAAGCTATTATTTCCTTCTCTAAACAACCTGTCTCATCATATAGTATCTTATATCCTAGTGCTAATCCTGTTAGAAAGGAGCCTATCTCCAGGTTATTCCTAAAGTCATCCATGGTTAATACATGGATATCGGTAAATACCCTATATCCAAGGCATTTATTTATATACATCCTTAGGTCTATAGAGTCCTTGATAGGATCTATATTATAATCTTTAACAATTACTACTAGATCTATATCTCTACCTCTACCCATGTAGACAAAACTACCAAATACTATGACCGCTAATACATCATTTCTAAACTTTAGTATTTTAGATAATATTTTCTTCTCTAAGATAACTTGTTGCAATATCTAACACCTTCCTAGCATAATCTATTGACTTGGATGCTGTATCCCTATCAATTATATCCCATGGTGCAAGGACCCGATCACCAACTAGCTTCGGATATCTTGTAGATGTGTAGAAGTCCCTTAGATAATCTAATGCTTCAACTATGACATCATAATCACTCCTCCACATGTTTCTAAATGTCTCCTCAAATAATGGTATAAGAGCAGGGCCATGATTATACACATACTTCATCCTAGCCTCAAGCATAGCCTTTACAGATTTTTCAACACACTGTTGAGCATGGAATACCGCCTCCGGATAATCTCCTCTATTAAAAGCAATTATAGCCAACTCCAGATCTTTCTTAGCTATCTCTAGATAAAGCCTTGCAAACTCCTTATATATGGCCATCCATATGCACCTAGAGATAATGTCTACTATTATTTAACTGTATTACTATATCACTCATAATCTATATATTGCTATAACATCTTGATAAAGGCTATCTACATAACATCTTGTACACTAATTTCCTCTAATTGCTAGGATATTTTAATATCAGGATGATCAAGTTAACATGTGTATTTCTTAAATAGGTATATCTTTCTTTAAAGTTATGGCTATGAAGTCTTCTTCACCACTATACTTTATATCTGAGGCAATAATTACTGGTCTAACCCTATAGTCTCTCCATGGTGTTTTAGAGATCTTTTCATATAAATTATTAAGCACACGTCTAACATCATGTTCTCCTAAAGTACCCCACTTGATCTCTACTGGATAAACTATCTTCTCCTCATCATTAATGATCATAAGATCTATTTCAATACCTTTATGAATATATTTTCCTACCTTATTAAATGATATGCCGTGTCTAACAGAGTAGTTAATTATATAGTTATAGGCTATATCCTCCCATGCACTACCCATGTACTGGTCTATCTTAGACATTATATGTTCTAGAGCAATAATATACTCACCAGCCTCTATATACTCAAGTTCAGGCTCTATAAGGGTAAACCATGTCCTAAACAATTGATCACGTATAATGTACCAGCCTTTCCTAGACCCTAAAGGCATGACTCTACCTATAATGCCTAGTTCACTTAATATGTTTAGATATTTTGATACATGTTGCCTATGTATACCTATGTAATCAGCTATTTTCGATGGTGTATTATATCCCTTAGCAATAGCTGATAATACAGACATGTAGATATGTGGTTCTCTAAACTCTTCCCTCAATATAAAACTAGGTTCATAAAGAAGTGGTGCACCCGGCCGTAAAAAGAGTGTTTTAACCAGATCCTTGATACTACTTGATCTAGAGGCTAGCTTTAGATAATATGGTATACCACCAAGTAAACCATAAGCAATAGCTCTATCTCTCTTACAAAGTTTCTCTAGAAAGTATTTTACATACCAAGGTCTAAGCGGTTTTATATGGAATAAACCAGTCTTCCTACCATATAATGGGCTAGATGCACTAAGCACACCACGATACATTAAACCCACAAGACTACCACATATCACTAGAAACAACTTTGTATCCCTAAGCACTTCATCAATAAACTCCTGTAGTTCTCCCAGAACACGTGGCTCTGTCTTAACCCAATACGTGAATTCATCAATAACTATATAGAATCTCTTATCAAAACCTACTCTATCCACAACATTATAGAGTAGATCATATAGACTTGAGAAACTAGTTTTAGAAAACCCCTTAAGACCAAGATCTTTTTCAATCCTTACACTCATCCTCTTCAAATTAAGATCGTGAGAAAGAGGTAATGCTAAGTAGTAAACACCATGTTTATCCCTAATGAACCTCTTCAGCAACCATGTTTTCCCAACTCTCCTCCTACCATACATAACTATGAATTCGGGTTCCCCCCTCCTCCATAGATCATTTAGGGACTTAAGCTCTTCCTCCCGATCTATGAAATCACGTTCCAAGTGGAGTAACACCTAGAGTAGTCTACTCTATGTGTTACTGGTCTTAAACAAGGATATTAATGTTTATATGAGGAATATGTATTGGAGAATATGTGCCAGCCTCAGCATTTCTCCATGATTACATGGTTATTCCCGTGAATAGTCCCTTTGGTGTTATGTGTTCCGTTATCACATTCCTAGCGATCTCTTCAGCTTTTCTAGTAAGTGTTGGTTCTTTTACAAGTTCTCTTGGTGCATATATCCTGATCATAACCTTCAACATGATCCCCTCCCGATCGAGTAGTTCTGGTATTGTTAGCCTACGTGTATTCTCTATAGCTCCATTAACTGCACGGCAGAGCTGGATATAGCCTCCGGGTACTGGGGGTGTTGGCTTAAGGGTACTCAATGATACCCAGAAACCATTGCTGTAGTCCTTAAGCTCTGTATCCATGATCCTCTCCCTAAGATCCTTTTCAATACCATCCCTGATCTCACGGCTCCTAGTGAGTAGTAATGCTCCAGTTATTCCTGCTAACTCTCTTGCATTAACAGTTATCTTTTCCTCATATACTAGTTTCCACAATGGCTTTCTAGACAATATGCTTTCAACAAGGCCGTGTAGGTAATTATCATTATTCTCCCTTGCAAGCTGTAGACCATCAACTATGACTGTATAGTCGTTAAGCTCTAGGTAGGGGTTAGGATCACCTTTGTACAAGGCCTTTATAGCATTACTATATCTACCACTATATTCTTCAACACGTTCCATAATAAGCTCCACTGTATAACTATATACAGCCGATACTGGGTGTATGTAGACGTTCTCAAACATAGCTATACGGTTACGTAGGTAATTCAGTAATGCACCAAGGGCCTTCTCCTCAAGTGACAAGCTACTATGGTCATCAGGATTGACGTGGCTAAGCTTGATCAGTCTCTCATAATCAACAATACCATACTCCCTAGTACCAGTGTAGTAGCTATCCCTCAATAGGAAATCCATTACATCAGCTGGATAGATCCATTCCTTAACTGTATTCCGGATAAGCGATAACTGTGGATCACCTGGTTTACCGCTACCAAGGATCCCAAGTACTGGTTCTAGTAACCCATGCTTCTCAAGTACATCAGCTATACTACTATACTTAACAATATAGTATCCAGCCTCCTCATGATCCTTTATGGGTAACTCCATAGACCAGTATATAGCCTCCTCAAAAGCATGGCTGAAGGGGCCATGGCCAACATCATGTAGTAACCCGGATAACCTAGCAATCTCTACTAGTTCATCACCACTATAACCACCAAGATCACCCATGGCCTTAAGCTCGACAACAAGGTGTTCAGCAAATAAACCAGCTAAATGCATAACGCCAATACTATGCTGAAACCGGGAATGATCAGCACCAGGGTAAACCATATTAGCTAGCTGGAGCTGTCTTAACCACCTTAGCCTCTGTAGAGGCTTTGAATCAATAACTGGTTTTTCAATAGCCTTATTATAATCTATATAGTTATATATGGGGTCACGTATAATACTCCAAGCCATACCACTAAAGTCTATACTGGCCAAGACAGGGCACCGACTGGTTCATTATCAAATAAACTATTTAGTTAAGGGAGAGTACATAAACCTAGTGTTTAGTATAGAAATCACTATGGAATAGCAATACTATGGATTTAAAGAAATAACCTTCCTACACTTCCTAAGAACATATACTGCCTCGCATGGCTTAAGTAAATGTATTTCTAGAGGATAATCCCATGGAAGACCCATTGACTCAGCTCTCTCCATAATAGATGCTACCAGCCTAGCCCTCTCCCTCACGGTACCCGGTATTTTCTCACTAACAACAAATACATCAATATCACTTAATGCGGTTAACCGATCCTCAGCAGCACCACCTACAACATAGATCTTTGCATCCGGTATAACATCCAAAACGGATCTCTTGATCAAGTCCATGTACTTCCTCCATTCCCTCAACATCCTATAACGATAGATCATATACTCAGACAATACATATCATCTCTTCCCAGATAGTTTATCATATATAATCAAGTAGTTTATCCAGTTTATCAAGTAGTTCTAAGCACTTCCTAGCATCCTCTACATCATACTCTATAAACGAGTATCTTGCATCAGAGTAACTAATATCAACAATATATATTAGATCCCTATTATCCCTCATAAACTCTTCAACAAGATCAGTTAGTTCACGATCAACGTTTGAACGTGAAAGTTCTCTATATAGGATTGATAAATGTTGTCTTATACCATGTACTCTAGTCTCTAGTCCAAAGAACTTGTAGAGTAATGCTTTAATCTTTAACTGTAGTGATTGTTCAACATCAAAACATACTAGATCATAGTCTCCACGTTTAAACCTAAATAATGCAGTTTCTCTAAAGCTCCTACTCCTCCTCAATAAAGTATCTACTATTAAACCACTCAATATCTCCCTCCCACATAGGATAAATAAATAAATACTCTTAACCTTATCTACCACGTTTCACCATTGGGAACGGTATTGCCTCCTTAATACTAGTGGTGCCCGTAAAGATCATGACGAGCCTATCGATACCAATACCAATACCACCTGCTGGAGGCATACCAACACATAGTGCCTCCACAAAATCATAGTCCGGCTCCTGAGCCTCCTCATCACCACTCTTCCTCCTCTCCTCCTGCTCCCTAAAAGCACTGTATTGTTCATAGGGGTTATTCTGCTCAGTATACCCATTAGCAACCTCTAGGCCTGCTATGAACAACTCGAATCTCTCTACAAGCCTTGGATCTTCCCGATGGGGTTTAGCTAATGGTGATGATCCTCTTGGATAGTCTATTACGAATGTTGGTTGTACAAGTTTCTTTTCAAT
Source organism: uncultured Desulfurococcaceae archaeon (assembly GCA_964627005.1). Classification (GTDB taxonomy): domain Archaea; phylum Thermoproteota; class Thermoprotei_A; order Sulfolobales; family Desulfurococcaceae; genus CAZHDB01. The sequence continues at coordinate 5,878 of CAZVHC010000034.1, read as the reverse complement.
ATAGTGCTCGAAGAGCTTCACCAATGCTATGTCCCGGTTATATCCTCCCTTAATAACTATTTGTTTCTCCCTCAACAGCTCCATGATCTCTTCATCACTAGCTGTCTCAGGATCTATTCCTACATGCTCCCTCAGTAGATCGAGTAGCCTATGCCTTGGGTAGGGAGGCTCTAGATCGATCTCCATGAATAGCCTTGGCTCCTTAATCCTCTTCCTCAACCACTTGATCGGGTTTTTCATGAACTCATTTAACGTTGAAGAGCCTACTGTGATCTTTTTCTTTCTACCACTATAGCTCCATAACGTGTATTCTAGATATTCCTTCAAACGATCACGGTCTAGTCTCTCGATATACCATGTACCAACACGTTCTAGGTCAACAGGGTATCTTATGGTATATCCACCAGCTAGTTTTAGAGCTAGGTTTGAGAGGAGTTGTTCAGCGAGTTCCATCATATCATGGTAGTCTGCATAGGCTATATAGGCCTCCATCATAGTGAATTCTGGGTGGTGGGTCACATCTATATCTTCATTCCTAAAGACCTTACCGATCTCGAATACCTTGTTGAAACCTGCAACCAGTAGCCTCTTAAGATATAGTTCTGGAGCTATCCTCAGAAACCATGCCTCATCTAATGCATTAACGTATGTAGTGAAAGGCTTTGCAGCTGCACCACCATATATTGGCTGTAGTATTGGTGTATCTGTCTCATAGAATCCACGGCTATACATCCACTGCCTTATCTCCCGGATAATATTGAATCTAGCCCTCATCCTCTCAAAAACCTCAATGTTAAGAACCATGTCAAGGTAGCGTTTCCTAAGCCTTAGCTCTGGATCCTCGATACCAATCCATGTATGTTGTAGGGTGTAGAGACACTTTGTAAGCATACGGTACCCCAGTACCTTAACCGATAGCTCTCCACGTTTAGTCCGGAACAATGGCCCCCTAGCCCATAGTATATCTCCACGCCGGACATTCTCAATGAACCAGTTATACTTCTCCTGTCCAAGCTGATCCCTTGATATGAATAACTGTATACGGTATCCCTCGTCATACAGATCTGCAAAAGCTAGTGCACCATGGACACGTAGAGCCATTATCCTACCGGCAACCCTTACCTCACGATCCCATTTGATCTCTGGTGTGTTTTCACGGACGATATCAACTACACGATCAAGCCTAGTGTACTTCATATCCTCACTATCAAGGTATGGATATGGATTGTACTTCTCAACAACCTCCCTATACCTATCAATGCACTCCCTAAGAACATTATCCACCAAGCCACATTGCACCCATTACTGTCTCTTAAATTGAATCAATAGAGGTTATACCATATTAAAAACTCTTATCCCCCATGTTGAGGCTATTGAACCAATTGCTTTAATAACCCTTGTAGGCTAGCTATAGCTTGTAGACATTCAATGGCTTGTGATGGGATCTAGTTTGGCTAGACATAGGAGGAGAAAGCATTCGTGGAACCCATATACTAGTGAAATTCGTAGACTAAGTATCTACCCAAGTATTCAGGCACCAAAGGATGATGATAGGCTTAGACGTGGTATGGAGATCGAGGTGTATATAGGTGATATGGATGAACATGGTAATGGATTGGCTAGTTATAGGGGGCATAGGGTTATAGTCTATAATGCTAGTGTTGGATCAAGGGTTAGAGCTAGGATTGTCAAGGTTGTTGGAGATACTGCTTATGCAGAGATTGTTAAGACTATTAGTGAGAGTAGTATTGAGTACTAGTCCCTCCATGGATTGATCACTATGGGTACGGACATAATCTCCCTTCTTATAAGGAGGCTCCTAGAAGCTGGTGTTAGACGTAGTAGTATTGATAAGCTATTATCTGGGCAACCAGTTAGGGATGAGGTTGAGGCTTTTATAGTACTTGATGAGACACGTAGGCTTAATCCAAGGATACTGCTTGAGAGAGAATATGGTGGACTTGATACAGAGCCCGTATACGCTACAATACTTGGTCTTGGAGATAAATTGGTTGTCTACCTAGCATCACCTATGGAGCATGAGGTTAGGCTCCTAGACAATACAATGTATGCTGAGGCTATATGGATTGTTGATGAATTTATAAAGAGGAATACATAGGGATAGTAATCATAGATGTATGCCGTTTAGATGGTGTCCATGGAGGGAGTCTAGGCTATGGCTAGAGCTGATTTCCTTAGACACATAGTTAATCCTAAGCTTAGTGAGTATAGTAAGACCCGGAAACACCTTATATCAGTACTTGATGAGGTTAGGAAGCTTATAGCTAGTGCTGAGGATCAGTATGGATTCAGTATTTATGGTGGTAGTCTAGATAATCTGGCTAAGTATATTAGTAGTAGTGACTTCGACCTAGTTATCAATATATTGAAGTCAGCTAACGCACTCGATATACTGGAGGATATATTGAAGACTGTTATTGAGAAGTATGGTGATGTGGAGAGTGTTGTTGAGGCTGCTAGGAAGAGGCTTGAAGAGATTGGGAAGGGGGTTATTAGGGTTAGTGAGCTCAAGGTTATTGCTGATAAGCTTTCCAGAGAGCTTAAGGATGCACGGATTAGGGTTCTAGAGGATCGTGTTGTTGTAGAGTATAACGGGTTCTATGCATCTATAGAGCCTTCTAAGGGACAGTATAGGGTCTCTATAAAACTAGGTATTGAGAGAACATTTGAGAATAATGTTGATGCTATAAAGTTTGTAGAGAGTATCTACAAGGCCATAGGCTAGTGGGGACTTGTTGTTGAGAGGCATAGTATTCTTTGACTGTGATGGTGTATTAACTGAGAACTATAGTAGTTGGCTAGTGCTACACGAATACTTTGGTAGCCCTGATAACAGCTACTTTGCCCGACTATACCGTGACGGTATTATAAGCTATCTAGACTGGATGAAGATCGATATAGCCTCTATGATTAATGCATGGGGTAAGGCCATTAAGAGAGATGATGTAGAGAAGGCATTATCCAGGATAAGGATTAAGCCCGAAGCCCCCATAGTATCTAAGATGCTGAGGGAAATGGGTTTCCTAGTTGGTGTCATTAGTAGTGGTGTAGACCTACTTGTCAAGCGGGTCTGTAGAGAGATTGGTTCAGATATATGCTTGTATAACGAGCTACTCTTCATAAATGATGAACTAGTACCTGGTGGTAGGGATTGGGTTCCTCTGGGGGAGAAACCACTCCTTATAGAAAAGATTGCTGGAGCACTAGGAATACCCTTGGAACGGGTTGTCTATGTAGGTGATAGTGTATGGGATACTCAGGTATTCCGGGTGGTTGGGCTCCCAATAGCTATTGAGCCATGTGGAGAGGCATGTAGTGAAGCCAAATATGTTATTAAATCTCTGGAACAGCTCCCAGAGATCATTAGTAAATACTATGGTCTAAATCTACATTAATTGATCAAAGTATCTCCATAGATACAGTTTTTAACTACCTAATAAAAGGTAGAGCAGGGGAATGGTATGGCTAAGGTTGTTATTTCAGAAAGTACTGCTAGGAAAATTGTGAAACATTTAAAGAGTGAAATAATTGATCTTAGGAAGAGGCTAAAAATTATAGAGTTAGAGTTAAAATCATTAGAAGAAAAATATGGTGTATCAAGCATTGATCTAGAGAAAATGATTAGCGGAGAAAAACCATGGAGCCTTCCTGAAGATGCTGATCTAGATGTTGTAGAATGGGAGGCACTAATTGAGCAAAGGAAAATCTTAAGACAAAAATTAGAAGAGCTTGAGAAGCTATGGAAAGATCTAAGGCAGAACATAGATTAGCCTTACTTATCAACAAATTCCCCGAATGTATTCATAAACTTGTTAAACATTACATGGTTGCTGGATACGAGTACATACGGTTAGAAATTAATTGTCCAGAAAATATTAAGATCCCTATTCGTGAATTTTGGAGAAATAATGAACTTATTCGTTACGGCTATCAATTAGTTATTGGAAACAAGACTATACTAAGGTATGATAATACTCCTCATCACCCAGAGATAGAAACATTTCCTCACCATAAACACGTATTAAACGAAGTTCAACCATTGTACGATAACAGTATAGAATCATTCATAGAAGAAATACTAAAAATAATACGTCAGCGTAAATAAGTATATCTTCAATTATTATTTACATTTAGTGAATCATAGCCTTTGAGAAAATAATGACAATATCTCTTGGAATAATATAAGAACTTAAATAGTTAATAATGTTTAAGCTATCCTCTTCAAATCTTCTCTCATGATTAATATAGTTAATATTATAATATTTAATCTACTTTCCAGTATTGCACTATGTAAAAGAAAATGGAAAGAGATCCATTTCAATTATTATTATTAGCATATAGACGTACTTATAAATGTACTAGGTTTTACCATTTAATAAAATAATTATATTATAATCATTTAGTCATGGCTTCTAAGTATTTTAAAAACATTTAGGAAAGTTCTCATTTTCATACCTTTATCTTTGTCATTTCCATACGTCTCTAAAATGAACCCAGATAAATATTTCTCAAAATTCGCAATTAGTTCTTCCAGTGATAGATTTATGTATTTTTTAAATCCAGTTTAGCATCTTCCTAGCAGCATATTTATAAGTGGTTATCGTAGATTGTTTAAGATTACGTCTTTTTAAGTATTCTTTATATTTTTCTAATATTTCTTCTACATTAATTGTACTCCTAGATCTTAATAATTCCTCCTCCATTATACGTTGAACAGCATCCCATACTGCTTTATATGATTTCAGGATCCGTGTTAGAAATTGATCTTGTTCCATAGCTAAAGATCTTGATACTTTTTTCAACCATTTAGCGAGATAAGTAGGTAACTTTATCTTAATTAAACTAAATTCTTCCTCAAAATCTTGTTTATTGTAATGGGCGGAAGTGTTCAACTCGTGATATCACCTCTTTTGCAAAATTCAGAGTTATAGTCTTTAACTCAGGATTTCTGTTAATAATTCTAAATAACGGTAATTCCCATCTTCTAGGTCTATAGACTAGATCAGCCAGTTGATAGTTTCTATATACGATAGTGTTGAAGAAAGGTTTGGTATAATATCTATTACAGAAGCTCATGGGTTGCTTGTAGAGATATTGTTTAATTTTATCTTCTATAGATTGTATAGTTGTTATTCTATATCGCTTAATTATGTTAGTTAGGACTATTCCCAAGACTTTAACGTTATGTTTATATTGAAATATGTCTGATAAGACATCTTTTATTAACAATTTTGCACCTAATAAGGAAAGTTCCTCAAGATTTGTAGGTATTATTATATAATCTGAAGCATATAGAGCCCAAACTGTGGGAGGAAAAAGCTCAGGTGGTGTATCACATATTACAAATTCATAATTTCTAGTGATTGCTGGTTCACGCCTTATTCTTCAATCAATAGCGAAAGGATCACCACTAGGCATTTCACCTCGATAAGCAGCAATTATGTAACTTAATCTTGATGGTATCAATCCTAGTTTATTATTTATTTTAACTATTTTGAATCTATCTCCCCTGGCTAAGTGAAAGCTTTCCTGAAACTTATCTAATTCTGAGACTTTTACAAAGAACGATGAAAGATGAGCTTGAGGATCTAGATCAATTAGCAAAACTCTTTTATTCAATAAGTTTAATCCATATGCCAATATAGCAGACAATGTAGTCTTCCCAGTACCTCCTTTTTGATTTGTTATACTAATTACCTTAACCAATATAGTTCACCACTAAATAAATAATTATGTTTGCTAAATATATACCTTATTCATTGAATTATTTAGATATATTTCAAGTATAAGGAATTTATATTTTTATTTAATATAAAATTAAATGAACTTGTATACCTTAATCAAGGATCTTATATAC
>CAZVHC010000033.1:0-21997 GCA_964627005.1 uncultured Desulfurococcaceae archaeon | reverse complement strand
CTGGTTAATGAGTATGATTCTAGCCTATACGATTACTCATATAGATATACTGGGGAACTTATATGGTCGTCTATAATGTACTCTATACACCTATTATAACAAGTGATCATGTATTCGTATTTGGAGTTAATGGATCCAAGACACAAATTTACATATACGATCTACTCAACAATGGTACTGAGATGAAGACTTTCCCAATAGGTGTATCCGGAGCCATAGGGATCAATGTTGATGGAAACATATACCTCTACGTATATAGTAACATATCTGGATACTACATATACGATCCATTCAACGATATGTACACCTATATTACCCTGGAGATCCCTAGGGAGATCTATGCTGGTGTTGATGGTTTTACTATTGTCCAGCCCCCTTCTAGCAGATCTTGATGGCGACGATACATTGGAGTCAACATATATAGTTATAAGGTATAATAGGAGTGATTATGGTCTAATGCCCATAGACTCCTACGTAGTATGTTCTGGTATAGATTATCCAGAGAACTTATTACCACTACCACAATATCCTCTATTACCAATGATTACGTTTGTACTACTCATTATACATCTTTTTATGAGGAGGCCTAAATAAAGCTTATGATTAAGGTCTCGGCTCCTGCATTATTAGTTCTTTCAACAAATCCTTTATCTCATCTATAGAAGCTCCAACGATCACGATTTTATCACGGTATTTCTCAACTATATCTAGTGCTTCATCAACTCTAGATCCCTTTAGATCATCCTCAAGTTCCTCTATAGCCTCTGTTGGGTATGCAAAGAAGTCTCCACTAATCACTATATCCTTGATCCTATCTTCATCAACAACTAGATCGATCTTTAAAGTCTTCCCTTCCGGCACCCTCCTTAAACCACTCCTAACAATCAATTTTTTATCTACCTCTTAAAGATCCATTGACGTGAACGGTATTTCTCAACAAGTCTAGAGGCATACTCTATCTCCATAGGAGAGAGTTTCTCAACCCGGAAATTAACACCAAGTGCCTTTCTAAAACCATTGACTAGTGCATCTAATACCCTCCTATACCCGGGATTATACCCTAGTTCACGAGAGAGCGTCGTAACCCTCTCCTCAATACTCCTGATACCATGTGACTCCAGCTTCTCCCGGGGAACCCTGATCACCTTAACAATAATACTTAGATCAGTATTATACATTAGAGTACCATGTTGCAGGAGACTCCTCCTCTTCCTAGCCTGTGCACTACCAGAGATCTTTCTTCCATTAACAATTATGTCATTTATAGGTCTATATTCAGCATTTAATCCAAACTCCCTAATTGCATAGACTATACCTTGACATATGATCCTATAGCTCTCAATAATATCCCACGATATATCATCTATATCTGCAACAACCGAATAAGTGATCTCGCCATCCATGTCATGGTATACGGTTCCACCACCAGTTATTCTCCTAGTATACTGTATATTATGTGCCTCAAGATAGCCGATATTGACTGCATCACGGACTCTCTGGAAATAACCAAATGTCACAGCACTTGGTCTTATAACATATAGTCTCAGCGTATTTGGTATAAACCCATTCTCACGTAGATAGAGCATAGCCTCATCAACAGCCATATTCCAGTATACATCACCTTCATCAATAACTAGTCTCCATAAAACCATAAGAGATCCCTAGAGCCAACCTACTAGGTTTACATATGTCTTTAACAGTAATTAATAATTGCTCTTGTGATAACTAGAGTATTGATAGATGATTATCTAGGTAAGTACTATGAATAGAGACAACTATGTGGTACGGGCATCAATAGCTTCTCTTGCAGCCCTTGGACTCCATGATCTAGAGATAAAGTTCCCCATGCACACCCTATACCTACTCCAGTACAGTAGGGAGGGCTGTCTTGCAGGATGTCTATTCTGTAGTCAGAGTAGAATGTGCCCTATTGATAAGAAGTTCCTATCACGTATAACATGGCCCACGATCCAACTGAATCGTTTTATCGAGGCTCTCAAGGATCGTGAAAGAGATGTTAGGAGAATATGTATACAGAGTATTCTTAAGAGAGGATTCATACAAGAGATCATTGATATCGTAGACCATATACGTTCTCAAGGAATTGATAAACCGATCAGTGTAGCCGTGACCCCTGTATCAAGGAAGTATCTCTATTGTCTAAGGGATCTGGGTGTTGACTATATTGGTATAGGCTTGGATACATCTTCACCACAATTATTCCGGGTTATGGGTAAGCCTTACTCCTGGAGAGTCTACATGGATTTCATCCGGGATGCAGTAAGTGTTTTTGGAGAGAAGCATGTTTATGTACACTTGATCGTTGGGTTGGGGGAGAAGCCTAAGGAGATCATAGATACTATCTATAAGCTTATAGGTATGGGGGCCTCTATAGCGTTATTTGCATATACTCCATTGAGAGGCTTAAGGCTTAAGCTGGAGAGACCCAGTATAGGCTATTATAGGTCTATACAGATCCTTCTATACTATCTCAATATGGGCTATAGGCCATCGGATATAGTCTATATAGATAATGGGAGGATCCTTGTTAAGAGGGATATTATAGATGCTATTATTAATGAAGTTGATAGGTATCTAAAGGTCTTTTTAACAACTGGTTGTCCATACTGTAATAGACCATACTATAATGAGAGCCCTAGAGGGCCTTTCTACAACTACTACTCAATAGATCATGTTCTACGATATATTGATGAGCTAAGGAATGAATTGTTAATGATTAGAGGTGATCGGTAGATCTATGGGTAAACCACTAGTCTTTATCCCTGGTAAGAAATTCCCCAGTGTAAGCATTACTGGTTCCAGGTGCTGGCTTAACTGTAGCTATTGTATGGGCCATTATCTCAAGATAATGGATCATGTTGAGACCCCAAAGCAGCTCTATGACTTAGCCCGGTACTATTGGAGGAGGAGAGCCTATGGATTAATGGTTAGTGGCGGTTTTACACGTGATGGTAGATTACCTGTGGAGTCCTTCCTACCAATTATAAGAGATATTAGGAGGGATTTTGGATTGATCATAAATATCCATGTAGGACTAGTTGATCGTGGGATGGCTAGGGCTCTTAGGGATGTAGGTGTTGATATTGTTGATTATGAGCTTGTAATGGATGATCTTGTTATTAGGGATATTAAGCATTTGGATAAGACAGTTAATGACTATATCCGGGGCTATGAGTATCTATTATACTATGGCCCGGACTATATAGCTCCACACATACCTATTGGTCTAAAATATGGGGTTATTGATTGGGAGTATAGTGTAATAGATTTCCTTAGAGACTACGATCCGTATTTGACAGTATTCCTAGTCTTTATACCTACCCGGAATACTCCTATGGAGAATATAGAGCCTCCAAAACCCCATGATGTTTACCGGGTTATCGGGTATGGTAGGAGGATGCTTGGTGGTGAATTGTCCATGGGCTGTATGAGGCCGTGGAGCATACGCTTTATCCTAGATAGAATGCTCATTAGTAATGGGGTTATTGATAGGATAGTTAATCCCCCTAGACAGGTAATTAGGGATTATAGGCTAAGGGTTATAGAGACTTGCTGCTCAATCCCACGTTCAATGATCTATTCACTAGGTATTCTATAGATCTCTATACGTATATTTTTAGTTCTTTAAACCCTATTTACTGTATAGAAAGTAGATTATGGTTTAATGGGTGATTAGTGTCCCATGGACTATATTATGGGTGTTCATAATCTATTATCAAGGCTTTCCATAATGGATATAGTTGTTGTTGGAGCTAGTTACTCTGGTTTAATGGCTGCCTATGAGGCTTCTAAGAGAGGTTTTAGAACATTACTTGTTGAGGAGGAGCCTTGTATTTCTCCATACCTATACTATGCTGGTATATGGGGTTATGTTGTAGTGTCCCGGGATCTACATGATCTACTGGTTGATGAGCTGAATTTAAAGATGATTAAGGGTGTTGATGAAGTATATCTTGTTGATAGTAATGAGCTATACGCAAAGATCCTTTCTAGAATATATGATCTTGGAGGCTATGTGCTAACAGGATACTCTATAGAGCCCTACTACAGCATTAATGAGGATGGAGAGCTTAAGCTTATAGGTGTACTGGTTAATCGTAGTGGAGAGAATGGTTTAAGTAGTTATATGGCTATAAAGACACGGTACATAATAGACTCATCCGGTCTTGAAGCATCATTTTCACAATATATTATTGAGAGGCTAAAGCCTCCGGTAATACCTAGTGGTCCTGGACCAGTTATTCCGGGTTCTAAGGAGGTTGTTGAGAGAACCTATTGGCTTATTGAGGATAGTATTGTAGTATCTGGTCTTGCATCAGCATCAATATTTGGTGCTGCACTCCCATATCCTGATGTATCTCCACTACTCCTTAGTGGTAGGAGGGCTGTAGAGCTTATAGTTGAGTCTATTGGGAGAGGTGGTGAGAAGGAATCTCATGAGGATAGGTATATACCTGGTATCATATGATCATTTTGTCAATACTGATAATAGATATATTAGTGTCTCCACAGAATATTGAATCAATATCTCTTGGGATAGATTGTATCATGGGGAGGTATGTGTTTATGATTAAGAGATCCATCCTGGCGATATGGATTGTCTTACTCGTACTCTCCATATGCACACCAGTAGCTACTAGTGGTAGTGTTTATGAGGATTCTAGGAAGCCTATACCAGATAATCTACCATGGTATCCACTAGTTGTCTTTGGAGATAATAGACCCGATCCTGAGGAGAATGTTAAGTTACCAAGTGTATACTATGACATTATTGAGGAGGCTAGGGTGATTAACCCATTTGCTGTCATAGGCACAGGTGATCATACTGGTAAGGGTACTAAGAGACAGATCGATGAATTAGCTAAATCACTTAAAGATCTAGAGAATGTTTGGATGGCCCTTGGAAACCATGATCTATGGGAGGGCAATATTAGGTATTGGGAGACAGTTATTGCTCCAGAGTACTATTACGTAGATGATATACCGGGTTGGAGAATAGCCTTTGTAAATAGTGATGCAGATACACGTTCTTTATCGAAACAACTAGATACAGTATTAAACACTTCATCAAGATTCGTAATACTAGTGATACATAGACCCCTATATCCGGATGTAGGGCATAATATCAGGTATAGTAAGAAACAACTTGTTGAAAACTACATTAGGGAGAAGCCAAATGTAAAACTTGTTCTCCAGGGACACTGGCATGGCTATGCTGTTGGTGCTAGAGGTGGTGTTGAATACATTATTACTGGTGGTGCTGGTGCACCACTATATAATTGGCCCACTACCATACCTGGTGCAAAGGATGTTATTAAGATGAAGTACCACTACCTAATACTGATCCTTTACCCAGACGGTAGCTATGAGTACTATCCAGTATCTGTATCTGGTGAGGTAGTTGTAAGGGATTTGAATGAGACTGCACGTATTATACTGAATAATAAGACTGATCCTAGAGGTAATCCTGTAGAGATCCCTATCCGGGTCAGGTATGTTGTTAATGGTAGGGAGTACTATGTTGTGGTTATGGCTAACTATGGCTCTACCATTATAAACTATAAGGTAGTCGGTAACATGGTGTTGTTCTATACAAACTCTAGTAAGTGGTACGTGTATAGTCCTACAAGTGATCCTGAGAAGGCTATTGTCTATCTAGATAATGAGATGCTTGAGCTATGGATGAATACATCAAAAACAGGTTCAACAACATACTCTCCAGAGTCTACAGCAACTACACAATCTCCTCAGTGGGTGAGTGACTATATGGCGTTAGCTATAGCTGGTGTAGTAGTTATCCTAGTGATTGCTATAGCTCTAGTAATCATGTTTAAGAGGAGAACTTAGCAAGAGATCCTTGGGAACCTAGGTAGTAGTTTATCGTCTTTAGTAAGCCTTCCCTTAAAGATGTTTTTGGTCTCCAACCCAGTACTCTACATGCTTTTGTAATATCTGCTCTACTATGCCTTATATCACCTGGTCTAGGCTCTCTATAGACTATATCTATGTCCTTATATCTACTGAGGCTTTTTATTAGGTAAGCTAGATCCTTTATAGATATGCTTGATCCGCTACCAATATTATATGATCCGGTAGCATTTGATTCTAGAGCAATAAGGTTAGCTTCAGCAACATCCTCTACATATACAAAATCCCTTGTCTGAAGCCCATCACCATATATTGTTAATGGTTTACCCTCTAGGATACTATTTATGAATGCATATATAACACCTGCATATGGGCCTCCCTTCATCCTTGGCCCATAGACATTGAAGTATCTTAGTGAAATTGTTGATAACCCATAGTTCATTGAATAGCTATTGACAAGAGCTTCACCTGCTAATTTTGTAGCTCCATATAGGTTTTTAGGGTTTAGTGTGTGCCCCTCATTAACTGGTAGGTATAATGGGTCACCATATACTGCTGCACTTGATGCATAGACAAGTCTCTCTATTCCATGTCTCCTACACATTTCCAATAGGTTGAATGTACCAGTGACATTAACACTATATCCTTCAACCGGGTTATCGGCCACCTCATTAACACCAACTAGAGCTGCAAGATGGATTACTGATTTAAACCTATATTTACTAAATAGTTTGTCAAGCAGATCAGTATCTTTTATATCTCCATGTACAAACTCTATCTTATCCATAACACCATATAGATTATCTTTTGAACCACTAGATAGGTTATCCAATACAATAACTGTATAGCCTTCCCCCACGAGTTTTTCAACAGTCCAGCTACCGATGAAGCCTGCACCACCAGTCACTAGCACAGGATCTCTAGATCTATTCAATCCTCATCTCCTCTACGATAGTATCTGTGTCCAGTACGGTACTAGTAATAGGATTATTAGTGTATTAGCTATTAAGCCGTATAGGAATCCATAGACAACGAGATCCCTCATCCGTACCCTGCCAGTAGCATATACTATGGCTGATGGTGGAGATGAGATCGGTAGTGCTACAGCATTGTTGAGTGCCACTATGGCTACTACTGTAGCTACTGCAGCACCAGTTTCAATGCTTAGGCCAAGGGATCCTGCTAGGAGCATCCCTAATGGTATTGTTAATGGTGCTACGAAGGCTGATGCACTTGTATGGCTTGATATAAATGTACCTACTAGATAGGCTGTAAATGCTATGATTAACCATGCTAGATAGCCTAGTCCACCTATACCGCTTAGCTGTGATAGTATATAGTTAGCCCATCCAGTAGCCATTAATGCCTTACCAAGCGTTAATCCAGAGCCAAACAATACCATTAGATCCCATGCAAGTTTTTTCCAGTGCCTCTGTACATCTAGTGCTCCGGTTGCAAAGAATACTAATAGTCCTAAAACACTGGCTAATCCAGTACTTAACCCATGTATTTTCCCAGTCATCCATAGAGTTATTAGAAATAATATGTTGGCCATACCTATTATCTCTCTCCTACTCCACCTCCTACTCTCACCAGTTTTAACCTTAGCAAGAGCCTCCCTAATCCTATTGAATTCACTCCCTGCTATGAGTCTTGCATAGACTATTGCTAATAGGACAGCTACTATATAGCCTATAGCCCACGCTGGGAATCCTATGAGGAGCCACTTCACAAAGTCAATGTATTCAGCCCCACCATAGACTATATCGTTTAGTAGACCAGCTGCTATAACATTAGGTGGTGTACCGATCAATGTAGCTGTACCGCCAACACTAGCTGCAGCTGCTAGACTAACAAGTAGTATGCTAGAGTACTTCATATCCGCTAGCCCAACCTTATCAAGAATTACTAGTACCAGTGGTAGCATAACATAGGTTGCAGCTGTGTTACTCATCCACATACTTAAGAAGCTTACTAGGAATGTAGAGCTTATGATCAATGTGTAGGGTGAACGGCTAAACTTCATTAATAGCCTAGCAACACGTTCATCAAGCCCATTCTCCTTAATAATGAGCTCTAGAGCACTACCTGCAATGAATATCAATACTATATTGCTCATATAATACTCAAAAGCATTCTTTGAGCCTATAACACCCAGTAGTACAAGTGCTATTGTTGAATAAAGTCCTGTGACTACATAGTGTAGGATACTTGCACCAGCAAATAATACTATGGCTGAACCAAATACAAATCCTGCCTCCTTAGCCTTTACATAAGGCTGTATCTTAAAAACATATTCACCAGTATCTGGATCAACACTTGATGCATAGTATTCATAGCTCCTCCCATCTGGTAAGATTATACGGCACCCAATATTCGCTATACCCGGTAATAGTGTCTCGTTACCCCTTAGAACCCTAGCCCTTACATACAGTATTGAGCCAGGCTTTAGACTAGATAGTTTTGATATATGGGTCTCAATAGATACGTTATTATCCCGATCAACTAGTTCAACATGATGTACATCACTAGAGTTCCCCCCTATATAGAATGGTGTTTCAACACTATATTCACCAGTATCTATCCTAGTAGTTATTACCGCTACATATCTACCTTCACCCCATGACTTAGGGGTGACTGTATAGACTATATAGCCACTTATTATAGCGATCATTATTAGTATTGCTAGCTTATAGGCGTACCTCAATGATCCCCCACCAAGCAGTCCATGGAATACTTAGTATTTAGAATATCTAGTAAGCCGATAAATAGTTATGGTAGCTAAGGAGTTTATTGGTTAAACTATAAAACTATTGTGGGAGTGCTATGGACTATATGTCTTAAGCTCTCTCCCATCAACAATAACTGCTACTTCAACAAGATTCCTTAGAGGAGTGGATTTAAGCTTAGGCATCAATACCTCATCAACCTGGAATACACCTGCTAGTTCATCCATATACACTATGATCTTTATTGGTATCCGAGATCCCTGCATTACCTCCACCTTCTTTATGGAGAGAGCTGATACGCTATGTATATTTACAGAGCCCATCTTATAGGGTACACGTGCCCTACCCTCAGCCATGTCGAGTCCATCTCCAACCTTGACACACCCAGCCTCAATTGTTAGACACTCTACATCGTATGCTGTACAGTGTATACTATGCATGATCTCTTGTCTAAGCCTAATTCTCAGCCTATGATCATCTATCAGCTTCTCAAGTGCTTTCTCAATCAATGGCTTTGCAAGTAGTGCTCCAAGCTTCTCATGTAGATCACGATGTATAGAGTTACCTACATCATGTAGTAATGCACCATATAATGGTATGAGCCACGTATACTTTGGATCATCGACAACACCATCCCTTACAAGTGTTGGTTCAACACCATTCCTAATCAACAGATCATATAGCATTAGTGACGCACCAGCAGCAATCTGTGCATGGACAGGCCCATGATCATTGTACTTAAGCCTCTTAACAGCCATAACATTACTCATTACCCATAGCTCCTGCACCTCAGGATCACTAGCTAGGACTTCATAGGCTCTCTGGATCCATGGGTCTCTGTCAAGGAATGTCTTTAGTAGATCGGGGTTTACTACAACCATTGCCTCAAACCTCCTACTGGTATTTGAACAGTAATAGATTATGCAATAGCTTATATATTATTTGGGTATAACTATTTATCTAATTATATGGTGTGGAAATAAGGTTGTATGTGGATTGATAAGTATAAAAATAGTTTTGATCCATTAGGAGCTTGCACTAGTGAGCTTTTCAACAAGCTCCTTAGCATAATCAAATCTTATACGTCCAGCCCTTATCATCTCCTCAGCAACCTTGTCAATGAGATCGCCTTTAGCACCAGCCATTATAGCTAGGTTTTTAGCGTGGAGCTTCATATGCCCCCTCTGGATCCCCTCTGTAACGAGTGCTCTTATAGCCGCTAGATTCTGGGCAAGGCCGACAGCACCCATTATCTCTGCTAGTTCATTAGCTGTCTTTACACCTAGTATCTTTAGAGCTATACGTGCTATTGGATGAACCTTTGTAGCTCCGCCAACAATACCGATCTGTAGAGGCATCTCTAAGTAGCCTGTAAGGTATCCCTCACCATCAATCCTCCATATACTCAGTGGTTTATAGCCTCCATCCCGAGCCGCATATGCATGGGCACCAGCCTCTATAGCACGATGATCTTGTCCCGTAGCTAATGCTACCGCTATGACCCCATTGAGTATACCCTTGTTATGTGTAGCCGCTCTATAAGGGTCTATCTCAGCTAGTACTGATGCCTCATAGATCTTCTTAGCAACCTCTTCTCCACCAACATTCTCCGGCTTAGCCCTAGCCCATACCCGGACGATCCTGTAGACAGCATTATTACTTATGATCCTTAGCCGTGCTTCTCCACCAGTTATCTTCTCTAGAATGGGGGCTATTGCTTCAGCCATTGTATTAACTGCATTAGCCCCCATAGCATCCCTTACATCAACTAGTAGATGCACAATTATCACTGAACCTATTGGTGTATTCTCAAAAACCCTAACCACAAGATCCCTTGCACCACCACCAAGCTTTACAAGTACTGGATCCTGCTGGTTAGCGTGATCGAGTATCTCATCCTTACGATCAAGGATTAATGCAGCCTTATAATGTGGTGAATCAACCCTAACCAAATGGATCTGCCCAATCATTATGGGGTCACTAGCCTTAGCTATAATACCCTCTCCATCACGTAGCATCTTAGCAGCATTACTAGCAGCTGCAACAACACTTGATTCCTCAATAACCATGGGAACCAGGTAATCTCTACCATTTATACGGAAGTTCGTAGCAACTGCAAAAGGATAAGTCATTCCACCAATAACATTCTCTATCATAGCATTAGCTAATTCCTTACCCAAGTTACCGTAGTTCTTAAGAAGCTTTACCTCCTCATCAGTTAGACCAGCCCATTCAGCAACTATTCGAAGCCTTTCTTCGGGAGTAAGTTTATAGAAACCCGGTAATCTAGATGTTTTCTCCAAAACAATGTACACCCCCAACTAGTCTCTAGACTAATTATATGGATATAGAATATAAGTAGTTTTATAGAGATAGTGATCAGCTGGGTAAGTTAATGTCATCCCCCATAGGAGGCTCTATCCGGGAGTAAATCATCATCCAGAATAAACTACTGATTTAAACCTTAAAATAAACTATAGGTGCACTAAAAACGAGCGTATTTATAACTAGTGGAGATAGCAACATAGATCATGGATGTATCTATTTACCGAAATACTATTGACTATACTCTATCCCACTCTACCCTCATAGAGACATGTATGGACAAGATCAGTCTCATTTAATACCGATAGTATTACATACATTAAACAACACTACTTTAGAGCTTAGAAAAGCCTTAATCTATACATTTCATTGCTCTAATTATCATTATAAGTCCTGATCCCGGCTACTAAAGATTTGTTATCGCTATTCTATAATATCCGCTTTAAGTATAGTAATTATAATAGATGAAGAGGTACCGGGTATAGTGGTCTGGATGCCTCTGGAGGGTATTGCTGATCTACCATTGCACGATGGTCATGTGCCTCAGTGGCTTGCCCGTATTATGAAGAGGTTAGCTAAGGCTATACTTGAGATTATGGTTGTTGAGTTTGGGCCGGATAAGGTTGTTGAGAGATTCTCTAATCCCCTCTGGTTTCAGGCTTTTAATAATGTTATTGGTATGGATTGGGATAGTAGTGGTTCAACGACCGTGACTACCGGGATCCTTAAGGAGGTTACTTGGAGGTATCCAGAGCTTGGAGTGCTTGTGCTTGGCGGTAAGGGTGATCGTGCACGTAATGTCCCCTATGAAGTACCGAGGGCTGTGGAGATACTTGGGTTAAGTGATAATGTTGGGAAGGAGTTGGTTGAGGCATCAAGACTTATAGCAAAGATTGATTCATCTATGGTGCAGGATGGCTATAGTCTCTATCACCATGCAGTATTTGTTTCTGAGAATGGTTATTGGGCTATTGTACAGCAGGGTATGAATGTTGAGGTGAGGATGGCCCGTAGGTATCATTGGCTACGTGGTACAACATTCTTCATAGACCCCCATAGAGCTGTATCTGGTCACAAACACGATCATGTGCTCAACCTTGTCTCCAAGGGATCCATTGGTACACAGAAAACCATACTCGATCTATCTCGTGAGTCTCCAGAGAAGGTTATTGGAGAGTATACTAGGTTATTGAATATGGCTAGGGGGCAGAGGAGCCTTACTGAATACATAACACCTACTCGTACGGGTTTTGTAGGTTTTAATGGGATTGGGAGGATCGTGTATTATAGGCCATTACCTCTACCAATGAATTTATTGAGGAGTCTACGTAGACTCTATGAGGCTTATCCATCTAGTCTTAAGGAGCTATTATTAGTTAGAGGAGTTGGTCCATCAACACTTAGGGCATTGGCTCTAATAAGTGATCTTATCTATAATGAGCCTCCCAGCTGGAGGGATCCCGTGAATACACCCTATGATCCATTTAAGTATGCTTATGCTATTGGTGGTAAGGATGGTATACCCTATCCTGTTAGGAGGGATGAAGCTGAGAAGGTGATAGTCACTCTAGAGGATATCATTAGGAGTGCTAGACTAGGTGATCGTGAGAAACTATATGCTCTGAAGAGGCTCCGGAGACTTAGACTATATAGTGTTAAATAGGTTATCCAAGGAATACGATGTTCTCCCTTGGTAGTGTTGATGCATATACTGCTCTCCTAGTTGATAGTATGACTTGTGATCCTGTCTTACCAACTATATCTATGTATCTATGAGCTAGATCCTCGTCTAGATACTCATCAAAATCATCTACAACCAC
The DNA here is from genome assembly GCA_964627005.1 of uncultured Desulfurococcaceae archaeon. GTDB lineage: Archaea > Thermoproteota > Thermoprotei_A > Sulfolobales > Desulfurococcaceae > CAZHDB01. The sequence continues at coordinate 9,234 of CAZVHC010000033.1, read as the reverse complement.
TAATGGTGATCCTGTATCTAGGGCTACTCCAAGTACTAAGGACTTAATTAGTCCTAGAGGCATATTTGGTGGTGGTATAGATCTTCCATTGCATACTATTATTGGGTATATTGTCTTATTAGGTAGTTCTGTAAGTTCTATATGTGATTTTCCTCCACAGTATAGTTTAAGCATTAAGTCTGTATAGCGTAATTTATTGCCTCTACTAGCAAGTCTCTTAATATAGCCATAGAGGTTTGATGCATCATATCTAAGGTAGCCAAATACGTCTTTTACAGGGTTTATAGTTAGTCTAAAGTCAACCCATTTTATATAGACAGCACTTGATAGTATATGGCTTGATAGGATGGCGAGTCTTGCAACATTATATATGAGATCATAGAGTTCACCATACTTTCTTACACGATAAGTAGGTTTCTTTGATGGTTTCTTCTGTGCTATCCTGTAGGATAGTGTGCGGGCAATTATGTCTGAAGCTTCCTTCAATGCTGTCTCTAGATCACCCCAGTAGAATAGGCTTGTACGTCCATACTCTGTTAATCCATTCCATGGCCTTATACTAGATACTATTTTCTCAGTACCTAGTGCTTCTAGTGGTGATGGCTTATTGCTTCTTACATAGGGTATTTTCTTAAATAGCTCATTAGATGCTATTGAGAACTGGATCCCTCCCTCACTAATACTTATGACTGTATTGTGTATTACGTATTCCTCGATCCACCTTCCCTTCTTAGCATCAATTACTAGTCTAAATAGTCCCGTAGAACCATCTATATCCAGTCCTATACCTATTAGTACCGGCTTATCCGGGTCATTAGCTAGGTTACTAAGTCCCCACCAATGCCTATATACGCTTCCATTGAGAGTGTATTCCCTAGAATATCTACTAAGGATCTCTAGTGCCTCTATAAAGCTTGTTTTACCTGATCTCCTACCACCAATTATAAGTGTTGTTTTTGCTAGTTCACTACATAGTTTCTTAAATGCTTTAAAGTTCTCAATATATATGAACTTGAGTGTTTTATCCATTCGTATTACCCATAATATATATTTAACATAGTCTTATAAAAGCATAGTTTTGACTATGGATAAGGATTCTTACATAAATGAAAGGTGTGTATTGATCATCTTCCATAGATGCCCATGTAGACACCATACGCAAGCACATGATCCTTAGCACCAGCAATAACTTCATCTAAGCTAGCTCCACCAGAGAGATCAAGTTCAGTATCAAGAGCAATTACCACGATATAGTATCTATGACTACTACCAGGTGGTGGACATGGCCCCCCATAACCTATTTTCCCATAATCATTTCTACCTTGTAGACCATATTTTGTCACAGGATCTTTAGGTATATTCTCAGGAAGTTCAGATATATTAGCTGGTATATTATACATGATCCAGTGGTAAAATGTCCCTCTAGGTGCATCAGGATCATACATTATCAGTAATAGTGATCTTGTATTACTAGGTATATTCTCGATCTTTAGAGGAATCGATATATCTTCTCCATCACAAGTGTATTTTCGTGGAATACGTGTTCCATTATTGAATGCTGGACTATAGATGTCTATTGTCTTCGGCTTACCCCTTACTAACTCTATAATGGGTTCTGTAGAGACCGGTCTCTCATGTTTTAACCATAGCATATAGGCTACTAGGCCAAGTATGATTATTGTAATAATAAGGATTAGTATAGCAATTGTCTTTCTAGGCATAGTTATTACCCTAATGTACTATTATACCGTCTAGATTATTAAAGAGTTGATGATAGTTTTTCAATAATATATTTTCTCAGTAGATCTCGGATCTTGTTAATAGCCTCTCTCCTCTCCAGATAGCTTCTTTTATAGATAACCATTTTCTTAGGATCTGTTGTATACATGTACATGTATATATGTCTATAGTCTCTGTATTGTTCCTCCAACCACTTTATGTAGTAGCTTAACTCAGTTATTTCCCGGAGACCATTACCTACCTTGATAAGTATCTTCTTAGGAGATACACCATGATATTCTATTAGTGATGTTAATAGTTCAAACTCGCCATTGGTTTCAACACGGATATACTCCTCTAGCTCATCTAGGTACTTGGATAATTTATTGATTAATACTTTATAGCTATGTAGATCAATTTCTTTATTGAAGATACTCCTTATATAGTGATAGAGATCCTCTTCCCTCTTAAATAATGTAATAGGTAATGCCTCTCTATTGAGAAATGCATAAGCATAATAGTATCCCTTCGATCCTTTACGGCTATGTTTCAATAGATATTCAGCTATATCGATTAATAGATCATCTGTTATCTTCCATGGATATTTGAGTATTGTCTCCACGATCCTGTCTAGCAGTATCTCCTTATAAATATTATTGTTACCTCCTATTTTTAGGGCCTCATAAACCATTCTACGGGTTATTTCAGCTAATACTATGTTTTTATGGTGATAATATACTAGCCTATACATCTTGATCCTTGAGCTAAGCATGTCCTCAAGAGCTGGTAGGGCCTTTAGGTCATAGTATATGGTGTATGTATTATTTTTTCTAATTACACCCATGTTCTCTATGATCCTATCAATATCTACAAGACCATATACAATACCAGTGTGGCAGGCATCCCTACGTAGGTAATCAAGTCTATCAGCATCAAATACTCCAGATATAATCTTATGGAGTAACTCATAGCCCTGCATAGATAGTAATGGGATATAGCCTTTATTGTTTGATAGAAACTCTATCCTATGCTCCTTATCCATTAGTATGGCTACAATATGTTCTGGTGTTATACCTGTAACCATGGATCCGCATAAATCAAAGGTTGTCTCTCTAAGCAGATCTCTAAGTTCATTCCATGATATAATGAGTTTCCACGTGATCCTCTCATGCAGACCACGTTCTCCAAGAGCATCCTCAAGCACGTGACTATACGGATAATGCCCTAGATCATGGAGTAGTCCTGCAAGTCTTACACTCTGTATTAGGAATGCCCTTAACAGATCATTTAGGCTTGGATAGTATATCTTACTATATACACCATTACTGTAGAGCCTAGTTATTAGATCACACGATTCACCAGAGAATATATCCGTTAATTCATCTACATCTAACGTGGTTAGTAGGTTTTCCAGCATTCTAGATGATAGATGCATAACTCCAAGTGAGTGTTCAAATCTTGAGTGCTTGGCACCAGGGTAGATCAGGTATGTAGGTCCTAGTTGTCTAATATTGTGTAGTCTATTAAATACTGGTGTCTGTATAATATTATACTCTATCTCATTAACTGGTATTGATCCATAGAGGCTATCATTTATTAATGCCCTAACTCTAGATAAACCTATCACGTTGGCCAATGCCTATGTAGACCCCCGAATACCATGTATTAGTTCTGGATGTTTATCTACTAGGTAGGCTATTATCAATGTATATAGACTGTATAGTACCGAGGGTTTTGACATAAGCTTATCAAATTTATCACGGCTACCACGGTAGAGTATAGCGTTTTTAACAAGTTGTCCATGGACTAGATAGGCACGGATAATATTTATTGTCACAGGCTTTCTTATGAGTAATCCGTTTTCAAGATCCTTTTGTTCTATGTCACTTCTACTCCTCAGCTCCTTTAGAATACCTATGATCCTATCAATTCTTTCCCTCTCCCTAGAATCTCTTATACGTGTATTTCTGAATTGAACAAGTCTCTGGATCACTGTATCAATGAGTTTATCCTTATCCCTATATGCTTCACTAGGTAGATCCTTGAGTTTAGCATAAAGGTTTACAATACTAGAGAATATACGTCTATAGACCTCCTTGATCTCTTCAGGCTCGTTCTCTATAGCCTTAGTATCTGCCTCAACAACCCATATGTTATCGGGTTTGAAGTACTCCATGGTCTCCTTAATAGACTTTATATCAATGTATTTATCGAGTTTCCTAGAGATTATATAGTTGTACCCAGTAATCAGTAGATCATATAATTCGCCATAGTATAGTTCTTTATCACCAGTCCTCCTAGAAAAGATCTCTAGTCCTTGGAAGAGCATGTATAGTGCTGACAGGTATTTGAGTCTATAGTAATATCCAGCAGATCTATTTAGGAACCACGATATATCCCTCCATCCACGGAAGACACGATAGTTCTCCACGTATACTAGTCGATCACCTATTCTACACAGCTCCTCAATAAATGCTCCATGGACAACAAGTATATATGCAATCAAGTAGAGTAGACATGTAATTGCCTCAAAAACCCCGAGGATCATTAGTGGTATGAAGCCTCTACGGACAAGTATTGGACTTGTATATGAGAATAGAAGCGGGATCATGAGGCTAACGAGTACTACAAGACTAGCTGTGGACAATAGTGTTTTCTCAGCCTCTGGTTCAACTGGGTGTGCAAATCCCCAGCGAGCTGCTTGTCCCGTTAGTAGCATCCTATGTACTCTAGTGCTGAGATAGTATTTTGTGAAGAACCATATGATCCAGCTTCCAAGCACCACTACTACTAATGCCCACCACTGTATGGTTCTGAACATGTATAGACATATAGCTAGTCCAGTAAATACTATTAAATAGATCACTATATCAAGATTTATATCCTCAAGTATGCTTTTAAAGAAATTTCTACGATCACCTAGGAATACTGCTATTATACGGTATATTGCATGGTATAGGGTAAATGATGTCACTAGGTATACAAGGACTATGTAGAGATAATAGTTCCAGGGTACAGCACCAACAATCATCCTCGATATCAGTAGGCCGAGGCTGAAATAGCTTAGTGGAAGCATTATACGAGGCCATAGCCTACGGCACATGTATTCCAGGTATAGGATAAATATTATTGTTGCTACATAGATTAATGGCCTTACATTTGATGGTACACCAGATACTGTAGTCACAAGGAATAGTGTGGCTATAGATAATCCTACTACCTCAACAATTCTCCAGATATAGATTTTATACGTATACTTCATAACATACTATCCCGTAACCTATGATATACCAAGATATACGTTTATAGGGGCACAGTTAAAAACACTATAGATACATGACCACTGCATGGAGGATATACTGTATGAGGAGGATAAAGATAGCCTCACCAGTCCTTGGAGAGGAGGAGCTACAGGCTATTAAACGTGTGCTAGAGTCAGGTATACTAGCTCATGGACCCGAGGTTGAGGCTTTTGAGAAAGAGTTTGCAGAGTACGTTGGTGTTGACTATGCAGTAGCTGTATCTAGTGGCACTGCAGCCCTCGATCTACTATTGAAGGCCATAGGTGTTAGGGAGGGAGATGAGGTTGTGACAACGCCATTCACATTCATCTCAACAGCTAATGCGATCCTGTACCAGAATGCTCGACCAGTATTTGCAGACATTGATCCACGGACATATAATCTCGATCCAGAATCTGTGCTGGAGAGGATAACCAGTAGGACTAGGGCAGTAATAGTGGTACATCTCTATGGGCAACCAGCTGATATGAAGGCTTTCCGTGAAATAGCTGATGACCATAATCTCATCCTTATAGAGGATGCAGCACAAGCTCATGGGGCAGAGTTTATGGGTAGGAAAGCTGGCTCATGGGGTGATGCATCTGTCTTTAGCTTCTACGCTACTAAGAACATGACCTGTGGTGAGGGTGGTATGGTTCTCACAAATGATCGTGTGATTGCCGAGAAGATAAGGATTCTACGTAACCATGGGCAGACACGGAAATATGTGCATGAGGTTTTAGGGTGGAATCTTAGGATGACAAGTATTGCTGCTGCTATTGGTCGTGTCCAGCTACGTAAACTTGATCGTTTTAACGAGATCCGTAGGAGGAATGCCGAGTTGTTATCAAAGGGATTATCTAGTGTGCCCGGTATCCGTGTCCCATATATTGATCCTCGTGTTAAGCATGTGTTTAACCAGTATGTGGTTAGTGTTGAGGATGATTACCCGTTGTCCCGTGATCAGCTTAGAGAGTATCTTGCTGGATATGGTGTTGAGACTGCAGTACATTATCCAGTACCTATTTTCCAGCAGCCACTCTATCGTAGGCTAGGGTATCCACAGGATATATGTCCTAATGCAAGATATGCTTGTAAACACGTTCTTAGCCTACCTGTACATCCACTTGTATCTAGGGATGATATAGAGTATATAGTGTCCCTAATATCTTCAGCTGGGAGACTCTGAGTATAGGTTATACAATATAATGTTTTTAATAAAATCCTCTAGACAATCGGCAATATAGTCTATCCTCTCCTCAAGACCCTCCACAGGATCGAGTAATGCCTTAGCCTCTATAACAGCATATATATCGGCTAATCCCCTATTATGTATTGATACGTTAAGCATGAAATCCATATTGTATTTCTCAACATGTATTTTCTTAGAATAGTTTTCTACCTCATAACTTATCCACTCAAGATCCTCCTTATAAATCCGTAGATAACCACCACCATAGTCTATACATGTATGTGCATCCAGATCAACTGTTACCCTCCCCCTATCAGTTCTAATAATCATCATACCTCTAAAAATAGAGGGCTTCACTATACTGATCGTAGCCACCTGCTCCTCTCCAAAATATATCTTTGACACATCTTGTACCACCCTATCTAAAAACTCACCCCTAGATACACCATTATATGAAAACCCGTTTTCCTTAAGGAAATTCTCTAGTAGGGAGAGATTTTCAACGTCCAGGTTTACACGAGCCTCTACAAGTATATGCTTAAGAACACCTAGCTCTTCTAGTTTTACATGTTCCATAAAAGGCTCCCTATGGAATACATCAGGTGATCTGGGTTTAATCAATAACTTGATAAAGATATCGGTCTTCCACGTAATATGTCTTCTCACAATAAGGTTTAGTGCATATAGATAGCCATTTTCAGCCAAATATTTTGTCTGAAACTCGCCTTCTGAGTATTTACCAAGGATCTTCTTAATGTCTTCGGAGAGATCAACTATATCAAATAAACCCATATCCTCACCACTTAATAGGTATACCTAGTATTCACCAGTAATATGTTTTAGCATAACATTCCTAGCATCAACAATATCCATAATACCCTTATCACCAGGCTCCACCGTACCCTCTGGATCATATATTGTGAATACACCATACCAGTCATGGACAGCATCATCAGGTCCCTTATCATTCTCCTCAAGGTATGGTGATTCCCAACCTATTGTACCTGCAGCTCTCCATGACAGATCATCTATGTATAGGAATAGATCGGGTGCATCACCCTTAACCACAGGATATAGCTCATTTGGTGTATATACAAGGTTTTTCCACTTCTCACCACTCGGTCCCCTGATCCTCTTTAGATCATCCTTTAGCTCAGCAATTAGATCAGGTACTTTCTCCGGAGGCACTATACCCTTTGGCTCCCTGCCTTTCACGTTTATGAATATCCTTGAGTAATAGCCTCCCCAACCCCATGCCTTCGTATGCTCCCAGTCAACAATGTCTGGCGTTAGATCTGTACATGGCTTCCCTGGCCTCCTCTTAAGCCTTAGATAACCGTTCTCCTCAAGCCACTGGTTTATAGCGAATGCTCCTTTCATAGCCTTTGCACCATGATCTGATACTATGAAGACTAGTGTATCCCTGGGGATGTTGGAGAGGAGTTCTCCCAATAGTTTATCAACTAGCTTATAATATTCTGGTATGACATGTTCATACTTATTGCCCGGCTCATACTTTGGATGCTCCCTATCCCAGTATTTCCAGAATGCATGATGTACCCTGTCAACACCTATTTCTACAAACCATAGGAAATCCCATTTCTTATTCTTCACGAGATAATTTAGTACTCTGAAGTGCTGATGAGTCATTTCCCATAGCTCCCGGACTATACGATCTTTTTCCTCACTACGGTATAGTACATCGAATATGTAGGGTCCATATAGTCTCTCGATCTCCATCTTAAGCCCGGGTGGCCATGTGTATTGTTTGGTGTGATCTGGTGTTATGAAGTCACTGATAAGGTATCCCCTGATCGGTTTTGGTGGATAGCTTGGGGGTACACCTACAACTATACTCCAATAGCCCCTCCTACCTAGTTCCACCCATAATGGTGGTTCTCTGACCAGCCTGGAATTAGCTATATAGATCTCTCCATAGCTACCGGGTTTTCTATGCCGGAAGCCGTAGAGGCCTAGTTCACCTGGTGTCTTACCAGTGGCCATGACAGCCCATGCCGGGATCGTTATTGGTGGGTGGCTTGATCTTAGTATGTATCTAGCACCATGATCGATTAATTCCCCTAGCACATGGAGTTCACTACGGAACTCCTCATATAGTAGTCTTGGGGGTGCACAGTCGAGTCCTACTACTATAGCTTTCCTCAAGGGATAAACCACCATATCATACTACTAGGGAAACTAGAGTGTAGAGATGCATATTTAAGATTAGCCTAGAATATTTTAGGTTATAGCCTCCATAATATAGTATGGTGGAGAATGTAGCGAATTCAGATAGTGATGTAGAGAAGGTTAAGAAGGTGCTTATTGAGCATCCAGAGATATTGCTGGAAGTAATTAAACTCCATCCCTATATAATATCTGAAATGCTACGACTTGGAGGTATACCCTTATACAATGTTTCTACAAAGGATGATATTAAACTACTTATTGAACTAATTAACAAGAGATTTGAAGATATCAATAAAAGATTCGAGGATCCGAAATACTATGTAGATAAGAGAATAGGTCTTCTGGAAAAGCTTATTGTCTCATTTAATATACCTATATTATTGGCTGTAATAGGTATATTGATCAAGTTGTTGATGGGCTAGCTGACATACAATTATTTATCTAGTCCAAATTTCTCAGTAATATATGTGAGAACCTTATGTACATTATGCTCTATGGTATCATTCATTGTATCAACAACTAGATCAGGGTTTTCCGGCGGTTCATATGGATCACTTATTCCCGTGAAATGCTTTATTTCACCACGTAATGCCTTCTTATATAATCCCTTTGGGTCACGTCTTATACACTCCTCTAATGGACAGTGTACATAGACTTCTACAAATGGGACTTCCTCCTCAATGATCTCACGGATCATCTTCCTAACATCACGGTATGGAGATACAAAGCTACATAACACGATAACCCCATTCCTAGCCAATAGCCTTGCAACCCACGCTATCCTATGGAGATGTATTCTTCTCTCCTCCCTTGTATAGCCTGCACCAAGGCTTATTGTTTTACGGGCCCAAT
>CAZVHC010000032.1:0-22276 GCA_964627005.1 uncultured Desulfurococcaceae archaeon | reverse complement strand
TAATCTTAGGTGTAAGCATTGTTATCAGAGAGCTGATAGGCCTTTACCCGATGAACTATCTCTTAAAGAGAAGTTAATGCTTGTGGATCAATTGGATAAGGCAGGTGTTGCAGCAATAGCTTTAAGTGGTGGAGAACCAACTATTCATCCCGATTTTTATAGAATAGTCTCAGAGATCTCTTCTAGGGGGATATATGCAGCTGTAGCGACTAGCGGATGGACTTTTGCTGATATCAAGAACCTAGCTAAGGCTAAAAAAGCTGGTCTGAGATACATCGAGGTATCAATCGATAGTGCCGATCCAAAGAAGCATGACTGGTTTAGAGGAGTCCCTGGTTCGTGGGAAAGAGCTGTAAAAGCTTTGAAGAATGCTGTGAAGCTGAACATTAGTAATGCGTTAGCTGTAACTTTGACTAAGGTTAATATTGATGAGATAGATGATATTCTCGATCTTGCAGAAGAGATTGGTGTACAGAGAGTTGTATTCTTTAATTTTGTCCCAGTCGGTAGGGGTAAGGATAATCTTTGGCTCGATCTAGACCCGGTTGAAAGGGAGAAGGTTTTGAGGAAGCTGTTTAGTGAGATGAAGCGTAGGAGAAATCTGCAAGTCATAAGTACAGCTCCACAATATGGTAGAGTCTCTATACAGATGAGTAGCGGTAGAGAAGTGGCACCCACACATTTCTATGTAGGTAGCGATCCTATAGTCAAAGCAGTTGCAGAATTTGTAGGTGGATGTGGGGCTGGAAGAATTTATGCGGCTATCCAGCCTAATGGAGACGTTACACCATGTGTTTTCATGCCTATAACCGTGGGAAACATAAGGAAAACCCCGTTCTGGAGCATATGGTTAAACTCACCGCTTTTTAATCTTCTCCGAGACCGTGATAAGCTAAAGGGTTTCTGCAGAAAATGCCCATATAAAAATGTATGTGGTGGGTGTAGGGCGAGAGCCTATGGATACTATAATGATCCCATTGCACCAGATCCGGGTTGCATATATAATCTCAAGTACTGGGACATGATCGTTTCCAAAACCAGTACAAAGTTAGAGGCCTAACTAGAACCTGTAAAGCTTAATAAAGGTTGATACTATTGTTTTATAGTCTAAGAAGTTTAATCTTTAAGACCTCTAGGTAATGAAAATATATAGTATGTTGACAACTGTTTCCCACTAGATGTTCATTCCGATGAATTTGTATGAGTTTATGGTTGCATCTAGTGGGTTCTGCCTCGCCTGCAGGGATTTAGGTATCCCTGTGGGGTCGTGGGTGTCTGTCGAGCTCAACGGCACAAGGGCCCCATCAACATTATTCCCTACAGGGGGCTTGGAGCACTATATCCATCACCCCATTTACCCATTAAAACACCCAGCCTTCAACCCATATAAATCTCCCATTCAACCATCAAAATATTTTCTGCCCCTATCTCCTAACACCTGTTCATTGGAGGTGCTTGAGTCATTAGAAAGACTATGGAGAAGGCGTTTCTCACTTTTATTCGTTTATCCAATAGGTACTTGTTGAGGAGATGCTTAATGTTCTTGAGGTATAGAAGACATAGTGTACACTAGGACGTGTTTTTCCTAATAATGACTTTGGTGATTCTAAAGAGAAGCTATCCTAATATACATTATTGTATAATTACTTAATTTTTGCAGACTAGTATTTGGCTAATATTTAGTTGAAAGGACTATGCAAGATTTTATTTTTTGTTTATATTTTTGTAGCCAGTCATAATATTTAAGGCTTGTCAGCATACATATTACTATATCCTAATATACATATCTGTATTGAGTGGATGAAACAATTTTTAAATAATCATACATAAGGTAATTTCAGCCTTTAAGATAAGGATGTATTGTAGATCAGGTGGAGAAACATATAATTGGCCATCATTATGAATGTAGTATTTAGTTTTCTCAGAGATAGGGTGATACATTAATGGAGTATATTAAGGCTGTAATAGTGTCGGGGTCTCCTAGGCCCAAGAGTAATAGTTTGTTGCTCTCAAGGAAAGCTTCCTCGTTACTAGAAGAAAAGGGTGTTGAAACAAGTATTGTTGAGCTGAGAAGGTACAGTTTTTACGAATGTTTTGGTTGTCGTAAGTGTGTGGAGATCAAGAAGTGCTGTATTCAGGATGATATGAGTGAGAAAATAGTTCCTATGCTACTTAGAAGCCACATTATAATAGTGGCTAGTCCAGTATACTTTGACAATGTATCAAGTCTTGTTAAAAAATTTATTGATAGAACATGGTGCCTTAGAGGGTTCCTACGCAACAAAATACTAGGAGCAATAGTCGTTGGAAGAGGTTACGGGCTAGACACAGCTATTACAGCAATACATAATTGGGGACTTAAACATGAGATGATAATATGTCATAGAGGAGTAAGAGCTCGTGCATACAACTATGGAGAGGTTCTCACTGATCAAAGAGCATTAGAGGACTTAGAAAAAATGTGTATAAGACTAGTTGAGGTCTCTAACCTAATCTACAAACATAGATGATTAATTCATATGTCTAGGTCTTCTTCATCTGGACAAGGAAGTAAGACATGGTTGATGACACAATTTAGCAACAGATTTAATATGTCTTCCCATGATCTCTAAAGCTAAAAGTTTTAGCTAGGAGCTCATGATACTATACATCTAAGTTAGTCAGTATTATATCTCTAGATAAGTCTGATCACCTATATGTACCATTATAGGTTAGGAGACGGTATTAGATACCTATAGTTAGGTTGGAGAAGAACTTCATAGTTGTTTCTCACGCATAGTTCTCCATATAAGTTAAGGGATCCACCATTATACTATATTGATTATTTACTTAACTAGAAGGGGGTCAATCGATATGATAGTTGGGGAACCCGCTAGGGGTCTCGATGGGCCTAGTTAGTAGATCTTTCCAAGAAGAGACCAGTATCATCATTAAGCGATTTCCTCATCACTAGTAGTTCTATTGCGGAGCCCTAGCTGGCCATGAGTTATTCTAAGCCTTAATCATGTTGGATTTATTTTAGTCTTTATTTGTTCAGGAGAATATATTGTGGGTTTTTTAGACGATAATGTATGGTTGCGTAGGCTTACGACTATCTCTTCTATGGGTAAGTGCGGTGCTAGTATAAGTGGTATCTCCTCCTTAACAGCTATACGGATAGCTATTACATCAACCTTCTTAATACCATGGAGAACAACAACTGATGGCTTAACAGGTGCAACACGTATAGCCACTAATGGTGATCTTCCACGTGTTATCCTCGTGAAGACCATTACCCGATCACTCGTAGCCCCCATTAGCTTAACAAACTCATTAGCAGCAATAGACTCAATAGTCCTAATACTATCAACGATCGTATAGCCCTTTATAGGCCTGTGATCGATAAATGGGGTTAACAGTATACCATGGGTAAGCCTAAGGATCTCCTCAAGGCTAACTGGTAGAAGAAACTCAGCCATATCAATAACGCCCTCAACATAGTACCCCAGTAGAACAGCTACCCTACGAGTAACAACCCAGCCCCTACCCTCATCATATTCTAGAAGAGCCTTTACAAACTGCCGTATAAACCGGCGGCCAGGCTCACGCTTACCACGCTCATAATCACTAACAACACTATACGATACACCCATGAGACGAGCTATATCGACCTGGCTCAAACCATATATTTCACGCCAACGCCTAAGCTCAACACCAGGCTTGTTACTCCAAACAATATCCCCAGCAATACGCTTAGCAACACACTCAACAACATACATGGGCAACCTATGATCCAAGGATAGCACCTACCATACCAGAGCATCTAGAGAGGATATAGCCTTGATATACATAGTAGAGCCACATAAACAATAACTTTTCCCCGGAATCCAATGGAAAATACGATGCTCCTATATAATCATAAAGGGGCTAAAACTAGATTGTAAAGTCCGCCGGGGGGGACTCGAACCCCCGACCACCCGGTTTCTACATGGAGCCTCTACGCCGACCCGCACTCATCCAACCCCCATAGGGGTCTGGGGGTATCCTGCGGGTGGGGGGCTCCAGTCTCCCCACTACAGCCGGGCGCTCTACCGCTGAGCTACCGGCGGCTCATTAAATTGTTTTAGTGTGTTCTGGTTTTATAGTTTTTGTTGGTGCCTGCCTTTATATTGTTCTTGCTCAGTTATCTTTATTAGGGGATGGTTTTATGTCTCTGGCATCTATTGTTGATAGTGTGTTGTCTAGGGATATTGTTTTTGTTGATGATGTACTGGGTGTTAAGGATAGTGTTAGGGAGGAGGTTATTAGGCTTAGTCGTGAGATTATAAGGTTTAGTGGTGAAGCTGTTAGGATGATCCATCTTGGGAGGCTTGGGGATGCAAGGGATAACCTATCCTCTGCAGGGGAGAGGGTTAGGTCTTTAGTATCTAGGCTTAGGGATCATCCAGACCTATTCTATAGTGGTCTAGTATATAATTGTTTAAGTGAGTATGTTGAAGCCTATGTATTCTATAGCTTGGTCGTAGAATCACGTATGCCCAGTCTTAAAGAACTGGGCGTACCATATATACCTTATCTACAAGGGCTTGGAGATGTTATTGGTGAACTCCGGAGATACATCATAGACCTACTTAATAGGGAGGAGTATGAGAAAGCACGGGTATATCTTGACGTCATGGAGACTATCTACCAGTGGCTTAGGAAACTGAACTACCCAGATGCCCTAATGCCTGGTGTAAGGCACAAGGTTGATGTTGGCCGCCGCCTTATAGAGGATACTAAGGTGCTTTACCTAAATACTATGAATTCATATAGGCTTAGGAGGAAGCTGGAGGATGTAGGTAAGATGCTTGGTAGGGGAGAGTAGGGGTATGGTGATTGATGAAGCAGTGATTCTTGCCGCTGGTTATGGTGAGAGATTCTATAGGGATTCTGGAGAGTATAAGCTTCTCGTGAATATACATGGTTTCCAGCTTATAGAGTACCCAGTGAGGTCACTAGTACAGGCTGGTATTGATAGGATAGTTGTTGTAGTAAATAGCCTATATAGAGACATGTTAGAAAAAGCTTTGGAGAGATATAGTGTTGATATAGAGTTTGTACTGAATAGATACCCTGAAAGGGGGAATGGCTATAGCCTAATAACTGCACTACCATATGTTAAGAGCAAGCACTTTATACTCTCAATGTCTGATCATATATATCCCCCAAGTCTAGTAAAGGATCTTGTGAGAATATGTTCTAAACCACCATGTCTTGGCGGTGATAGTAGTCCAAGGTATATCGATGTAGCTGAAGCAACACTAATCAATGTCGTCAATGGTAGGGTTAGGGATATTGGTAAGAAGCTTAAGGTATACAATTATGTTGACGTAGGTGTTCATATCCTATCTACAGAGCTACCCTATAGCCTATGTATAGCTGATAAGCTGGAGCTATCATATCTATTAAAATGCCTTGCCTCTAAGCAGGAGCTACGTATTGTCGATCTAGAGGGCTATCCATGGACTGATATAGATACATATAGGGATTACACAGAAGTTGTAAGAGGGTCTAGGAGAGAGGTTATTGATAGGGTGTTTATGGAGTGGGGGGTTCGGGAGAGGCAAGGGTAGTTGGGAAGCCTACTGATGGGCTTATCTCAAGATACATCAATAGAAAAATATCTACACGTATAACATTATTTATAGTTAAACATAATATACCAATAACTCCCAACCAGGTATCAGCTATATCATTCCTATTAGCAATAGCTACACTACCACTGTATCTACATGGATATCTAATCCCTGCAGGTATACTCGTACAACTATCCTCAATAATAGATGGTGTTGATGGTGAACTTGCTAGAGCTCGTGGTATGGTTTCTAAGAAGGGTAGTTTTGTAGATACAATGCTTGATCGATATGCGGATTTATCTATACTAATTGCCCTAATGATCTATTTAGCGTTGACTAATTATCCAGTACTTCATATAGTAGTACTCGGCTCATTAGCGTTATCAGGAGATCTTCTAGTGAGCTACCTACATACTAGAGCACAATATGACTTTGGTGTGCATCCAGCCTTAATAGGTTATCTAGATAGTATTGGCTCACGTGATGTAAGATTATTCATTATATTCATAGGCAGTATTTTAGGATATATAGACTATACATTACTCTCTATAGCAGTACTTACACATCTCTATATTATTATAAAATGCATGTATATTCTAGCTCTTTAAGGGAAAACATATATATGATCGGCCATATACATATTATATAATAGATAGTATAAACTATATCTTCACCTTTATCAATAAATAGCTCTCCATAACTAATCTAACCCTCCATAAAAAATCTATGAGAGGAATATATGGGTGGTAGACGTGATTAGGGTAGTAGTATTCGGGCAGGGAATGGTTGCCTCCCATTTAATGGTTGGTGTTGAGAGGATTAAGAAGGGCAAACTAGAACCATATGGAATACCGTTTTCCCGGTATAGAATGCCGTATGACATTAGTGATATAGAGTTTGTTGCAAGCTATGATGTTGACCCAGTAAAAGTTGGTAAGACAGCATACGATGTAGCATATAGTCTAGTAGGTGACACACTACCTATACCAGAGGAGCTGAAGAAGATAAACATATATGAAGGAATACATCTCGGGAGCCTCAAAGGGCTTGTAAAGAACCCAGTTGGTCTAGAGGAAAAACTTGGTCTAAGCAAGGCTATCGATAGACTAATTGATCAATGGAGAATACTTGAGCCAGAAGTATTCATTAACATCATAACTACGGAACCAGCAAAACCTTTCGAGACAATAGAAAAGCTTGAGGAGGCCATTAGCCGTGGTGAAGATGTATCAGCATCACATGCCTACGCCTATGCAGTTGCTAGATACGCTATGGAGACTGGTAGGAGGGCTGTATTCATAAATGCTATACCGTCTCCACTAGCTAATGACCCAGCTATAGTTAAGCTATTTGAGGCAGCAGGTTCCGTCATCTTTGGAGATGATGGTGCAACTGGCGCTACGCCATTAACAGCTGATCTCCTAGAACACATGGCTGAGAGAAATCGGTTCGTGGAATTCATTGTACAGTTCAACATAGGTGGTAACACGGATTTCCTATCACTAACCATACCGGAGAGGAATAAGATGAAGGAGTCCACCAAGAGCAGTATTGTAGAGGATATACTAGGCTATAAGGCACCACACTATATAAAGCCAACTGGATACCTAGAACCCCTTGGAGACAAGAAGTATGTTGCCATGCATTTAGAATACATAACATTCAATGGACTAAGAGACTCACTATTCATTAGTGCACGTATAAACGATAGCCCAGCACTAGCAGGACTACTAGTAGACCTTATAAGAATAGGCAAGATCGCTGTAGAACGAGGGTTTAAGGGCACAGTATATGAGGTAAACGCCTTCTTCATGAAGAAGCCAGGACCTAGAGACGCCAAGTCCGTATCAAAAGCTTATGCATACTATAAACTAGTAGAATTACTCAAAACAATAGATGCATTAAAGATATAGTTTTTAACATAGTTTTCCCTATATAATACATAGACGTTCTTGAGGTGCTAACCATTTTATTGAAGAGAAAAGAATGGGCCCGGGGGGATTTGAACCCCCGACCACCCGGTATCCCAGTTAATCTTGGCTCATATGAGCCGGGCGCTCTACCTGGCTGAGCTACGGGCCCAAATACCTAGTATTTACTAAATAGTTCTAGAGGGATATATAACTTATCATGTAGGTTAACTCTAGTTTTGAAATACTGGTTAAAATAAGGATTTTTAACCTATTCTATAGTAATGATGTCTAGCTTGTACCGAGCCTCCATGATCTAAGGTATTCCTCTTGTTCACCCGTCAACTTCTCTATCTCTATACCCATGGTCTCAAGCTTCATACGGGCAATCATAGAATCTATCTCATAGGGTGGGTTAAGTACTTTAGGCGGTAGCTTACCACGATTATCATATAGGTATTTCACAGCCATAAACTGGTTAGCAAAACTCATATCCATAACCTCGCTTGGATGCCCTTCAGCAGCTACTAGATTAACGAGCCTACCCTCAGCAAGCAGATATAGTGAACGTCCATCTCTAAGCCTATACTCTGTAACATTCTCTCTAATCACTCTCTTCTCAACAGCTAGTTCCTCTAGATCCGGTATCCAGATCTCTACGTTAAAGTGCCCGGCATTAGCTAGTAGAGCACCATCTTTCATAACCATGAAGTGTTCATGGCGTATAACCTTCTTATTACCAGTAGCTGTAATGAATATATCGCCTACCCTAGCAGCCTCGATCATGGGCATTACCTCGAATCCGTCAAATACTGCTTCCAGAGCCCTAATAGGATCAACCTCAACAACAATGACCCTCCTAGCCCCTAGTCCACGTGCTCTCAAGGCAATACCCCTGCCAACCCATCCATAGCCAGCTACAACAACAACCTTGCCAGCGATCAAGGTGTTTGTAGCCCTTAATATGCCGTCGAAAGTACTTTGTCCAGTACCATAGCGGTTATCGAATAGGTGTTTCGTATAAGCATTGTTAACAGCTATAACAGGGTATTTGAGGAGTCCATCTCTCTCCAAAGCCTTAAGCCTTATAACACCAGTTGTAGTCTCCTCAGTACCACCTATAAGCCTTGATGCAAGCTCTGGGTAATCGCTATGGAGCACAGCATGCAGATCGGCTCCATCATCCAATATAATATCGGGTTCAGCACCTGCTACCCTACGGATACACCAGTAGTACTCATCACTAGATTCACCACGCCATGCAAATACGTTGATACCATACTCTACAAGAGCTGCTGCAACATCATCCTGTGTAGACAATGGATTACTGGCTGCAAGCCACACCTCTGCACCAGCATCCTTTAACGCCTTAACTAGGACGGCAGTCTCCTTAGTAACATGGAGTACTGCTCCAATGACAAGGTCTTTAAAGGGCTTCTTCTCACTATACTTCCTCCTAAGAAGCATTAGGACAGACATTTGTTTCTCAGCCCATTCTATCTTTAACCTGCCCTTTTCAGCTAGTCCTAGGTCCTTAACCTTATACTCAGTCATGGAATACACCTCTTCATGTCTATCCTACAAGTTAAGGCTAGTCTTACAGTATTATAAATGGGTGCGTATATTGTTTTCCTTGGAGACTATATGGGTGGATAGATTGTATGGAGAAATAGTATCAAGGGATAAGCTTTTACAGCTAATTACCAAGAGACCATGGCTCCTACCAGTACTATATCATGTATATAGCTATGGAGAGATCGATTATGGTGAACTTAAACAAATACTAGGTATTCGAGGCCCATTGCTTAAACGGGCTCTATGGTGGCTTGTTAAATATGGTATTATCAAGAGACGTGATAGTAGGTTTAGAGTATCTAGTGGTTATAGAGGTTTTCTCGAAGAATTATTCCTTAATAGATGTATTGTCAGGAGATACTATGTATTCCGTATAGGTATGACATACATAGTTGTCGTAGTTAGGAGGACAAGAATATCCACATATACAGTGCCATCTAAACCTGTTGAAGAACTATCTCGTTTAGAAGCTAATGCTGGAGCTAAATTTACTGTAAAGGATCTAGTTGATACACTTGGTATATCCTCAAAACTAGCTTATAGGGTAATCAAAACACATGATCTACTTAGGGAGTGTGTAGAGAAACCTAGTTAAGAGAACATGTAGTCTCCAGCTTAGTGATAGAATAACCATAACATACTCGGGTTTCTGAGAAACATCCTTAATCTGGTATTTTAAATTAGCTAAGATGGAGTATGCATTTGATGTACTAGGAGTAAAGGAGTAGTGGACAGTCTTCGAGAGCTACTATGGATTCCGTATGGGAGCTATAAAACCAGCTACACTATAGAAACCCTATCCAGAGTACCAGCGTGAGCTTGGTGGTGCACGTGTATTCTACAATACCAGGGGGCAGTGGGAACCTATATCAAATCAGTATATAAGAGAGCTTGGAACAAGACCTGTACCCCCTGAACTACTAAAGATCGCTGAGAAACCACGTCCGCCAGATATTGAGAAGGAGTTTAGTGATTGGATTAAAAAGTAGAAAGATATTTCCATTAAACTATTTTATTAACTCGTTTACCTATAACCTGGATACTGATGATGAAAACCACCGATACCGTAGAGCAATGCTCTATGATGAAGCCCTGCGAGACTGATTAAAATATAAACACTTATCCCTAGCTAGTCAAGATGCTTAGCTAGGTAGAGTGGTGTACCAGTGCCAATGCCTCGTTTGAACACTATTGTATGGAGGCTTACCACTACATCCTCATTCCATAACCTAGCATTCACAATACCTGCAAGCTCGCCCGTCTCCAATACACCGATCTGTATCCATTCACCCTTAATCCTCTTCCTAACAAGAGCTAGTACTTCAGCATACGTCCGAGCTGCAGCAAGAGAACACCTAGTATCAAAGGTATATCTTCATCCCTAGCCATCCTAACAACCATACGCAACCCATTACGTAGCTCAACAACCTTAGGCTCATAAGGTCTATCTAGCACTGGTGATCTCGGTGTCTTAATATAGCCTCAATCTACTCAGCCCTAAGAGAAAGCTTTCCATCCTTAAGAGTAGTCCTAACAGGAGGACTATATGGGTGCTCCATAGATTGTCGCCATACACTTTCTTATTGAATACACTATTTTCATTAAAAAATCTTACTCAAAGATCCTATAGACTAGTCCCCTCCAGAATCATAAATAAATCCTTCATAAATATACTGCTTGCATATAACTCCCTAAAATTTATACATCTATGTTATTATCGGGGAGAAAAGATCTAGTGGGCCCGCGGGGATTTGAACCCCGGGCCTCCGCCGTGTGAGGGCGGCGTCCTAACCAGGCTAGACGACGGGCCCGCCTTTCCCGTCCTTATCTATCTATAGCTGGACTCTCTTATTAGTTATTGTTTCTGGGGAAACCTTATAAGCTACTATTCTTGATTGCTATACCATAGCCTAGGGCTGTCTTGGTGGTGTTTCGGGGATGCCGGTTGAACTCTATAGTAAGGAGGATTTCCTAAAGGTTGTGGAGAGGGCTATGGAGATACGTGTTAAGACTTATGAGGAGGAGGGGTATGCTAAGGTTAAGGCTCGGACAAGGAGGTATCTCTACACGATCAAGGTGCCGATAAACGAGCTCGATAGCTTCCTTAATGAGATCAAGACAAAGGCTCCGGGGATCGAGGTAGTTTATTACTAGAGCTCCAGCTTCTCGCCATTACCGGGCCTATAGATGTTCACGTCATCACCGATCTTTTCCCGTGCTAGCTCTGCTAGTTTACTCCTTGACTCATCATCTCCATGTACTATCACTATATTCTCAAGACTATGTCTATAATGATACATGATCTCCAGTAACCCATCACATCCAGCGTGGCTAGATAGATCAAACCATTGGAGCCTAGCCTTTATCTCAAGACCAAGATCCTCTATACGCCCATTCTCTAGGATCTCATGTCCCGGACTATCTGGACTCTGGTAGCTAACTAGGAAGACAGCATTTCTAGGGTTATCAGCTATCTTCTTCAGATAATATAGTGCTGGTCCTCCCTTTAACATGCCTGCCGAGGATACTATCACGCATGGTCTTTTCCAAGCCTTCCTACGATCCTGCCATCCACGTATAAACCTTGTATTCTCTACAGCTTTCTGGAACATCCCCGGATCTCTTAGGAACTTCTTATTCTTTAGATAGATATCCGTTATCTCTCTCGACATACCATCTAGAAATACTGGTACATGGGGTAGCTCGGCCGTGACTAGTGATATTACTTCTTGGCTCCTACCTACACTGAATGCGGGTATGAGTACTACGCCATTATTGTCTATAACCTCCTCTATGGAATCTACAAGTTGTTTCTCGGTCTCGTATCGTGGTGGATGTTTTACTCCTCCATAGGTTGATTCTATGATTAAGGTGTCTATCTTTATAGGCCATAGCTCTGCCTTTGTCAATGTCCATGTCTGTATAGTGTTTGTATCACCTGTATACAGTATCCTATGTCCATCTGGGGTTTCAAGGTATGTTAGACAACTACCAAGTATGTGTCCAGCATTAGTGAACATAACCTTATACTTGTCAACCTCGATCTCCTCACCATAGTCTAGTAAGAGACTATGCTCAATCATGAGTGAAAGCTCCCCCTCCTCATAATCTATGTAGTAGCCAGAGATCTTTATGAAATCCCTTATAAGCATCTCGCCAATCTCAAGCGTGGGCCTAGTCATGACTGTTAATGGACTAGCCGATATGTATAGTTGTGGTACGGCACCTATATGGTCCAGATGGGCATGTGACACAATTACACCAGCTACATCAATGGGCCTGATATGCTCTGGAAACCGTGGTCTACCCTCCTCATCAAAATTTATACCATAGTCTAGAAGTATCCCTTTCTCCCTACTCTTATCCCTTACATAGATCGCTGCTCTACCGACCTCACCACCACTACCAAGTATTCGTAGTTCAACCACCATACCAGTCCACCCTAGCCTACATACCCGGTGTAGACTACTATTGATCAAGCCCCTTATTAAGTATAGGTATCCCGGGTTTGGGAATAGGTTCTAAAACAAGGCCTCCAATAGATTCTATGGGGAGGGAGGAATAGTGTTTCCTGGAATGTCTCCTAGAGAGCTTAAGCGTATGTTGAAGCGTATGGGGATAGGGCTTGAGGAGATCAAGGATGTTGATGAAGTGATCATTAGGCTTAGGGATAAGGAGCTTGTCATAGAATCGCCCACTGTACTAATGATTGATGCTGGTAAACAAAAGATCTTCCAAATAACTGGTAAGGGATATATTGAGAGAGAACGTGGTGCTGTAGAGGAGAAGCCACATATAGAGGTTAGTGAGGAGGATATAGAGTTTATCATGGAGCAGACAGGTGCTAGTAGGGAGTTAGCTGAAAAGGCACTTATCAAGGCAGAAGGTGATCTTGCTGAGGCTATATTGTTGATAAAAGAGGGTAGGGTTTAGTGTTAAGGGAGCCAAGCCATGCTAATCTCTAAAGTTGGTGATGCATATAACATATACCCTACAAGGGTGTTTGAGTATAAAGGCGTTAAGAAACCAATGTACCTACTTGGAGTATACTATGATGGTGCATCTGGTAAAGCTGTACTTGAATTCGTGACTGAAGACGGTAGCCAGCTGTACCTAGTACATGATCCAACCGATCATAAGCCCTATTTCCTAACAGATCTTCCTCCAGAGGATATTGAGAAGAGAACTGAGATAATACGTCATAAGAGTTTTGAAAGACTAGAGGTGGTTAAGAAATTCGATCCTTTAAATAATAGGTTTAGGCGTATGACGAAAATCGTCACCAAGGATCCACTAGCAGTTGTATCACTAAGGAATAAAGTACCTAGGGCATGGGAGGCTAAGATAAAATATCATGATAACTATGTCTTTGACCGAAGACTCATACCTGGTATGAGATATAGTATGGATAGTGGTAATGGCTTCATACTAGTTACTCCATCAATTGAGGAAGAGACTGTTAAGAAGGTAAAAGAGATCTTTAAAAACGAGGATAAGGAGACACAACAACTAGCTCTTCAATGGATACCAATGTTTGAAGAGAAACCACCACCTGTTAGGAGACTGGCTATAGACATAGAGGTCTATACACCATTTCGTGGTAGAGTACCACAGGCATCAATGGCGAGTTACCCAGTCATAAGTATAGCTTTGGTAGGTAATGATGGCTATAAGAGAGTTCTCGTTCTAGCCCGTGGGCATGGATGGGAAAAAGATCTTCCGCCGGAGTTTCCGGTTGATGCTGTTGTTGAGTTCTTTGAGGACGAGTATACATTGATTCTTGAGGCTTTTAGGGTTATGAATGAGTATCCTGTTGTACTTACATTTAATGGTGATAACTTTGATCTTAACTACCTATACCATAGGGCTTTGAAGCTTGGTGTACCGAATGAGTATATACCATTGCATATTGGAGAGGATATGATTAGGATTAAGGCAAGTATACACCTTGATCTATATAGGTTCTTTAAGAACCGTGCTGTACAGACATATGCTTTTGGAGCCCGGTATCAGGAGTTTACACTTGATGCTATTGCATCAGCTTTACTGGGTATTTCAAAGATAGTTGTTGATAGGAATATTGGTGAGCTATCCTATGGTGAACTCATAGCATATAACTATCGTGATGCAGAGCTTACTTTGAATTTGACAACATTCAATAACGAGCTTGTATGGAAGCTTATGATACTACTTGCACGTATATCTAAGACAAGTATTGAAGATATATGTAGAAAGACCATATCCAAGTGGATTCAGAATCTCTTCTACTGGGAGCATAGACGTCGTGGATTCCTGATACCGGAGCCAGATGATATTAGGAGTGCTAAGGGAGGTATTAGCAAGACTGAAGCAGCCATTCAGGGTAAGAAGTATGCTGGTGCACTAGTTATAGAGCCTCCCATAGGGATCTTCTTTAACGTTGTAGTACTTGATATAGCATCGCTATATCCGAGTATTATTAAAAAGTATAATCTTAGCTACGAGACAGTCAATGTAGAGGAATGTAAAGACTATATCTATGCAGAGGATGAATCAGGATTTAAGGTACATAAGATATGCCTTGATAAACCCGGTCTTATTGCCCAAATAACTGGCTTACTAAGAGATTTCCGTGTACATATTTATAAGAAGAAGGCTAAGGACAAGGGTTTGAGTGAGGTTGAGAGAAGCTGGTATGATGTTGTACAGAGAGCTATGAAGGTATTCATAAATGCTAGCTATGGAGTATTTGGTGCAGCAAACTTCCCATTATATGCACCAGCAGTTGCAGAGAGTGTGACAGCTCTCGGTAGGAGGGCTCTCTATAGCATATTGCAGAAGGCGGCTGATATAGGGATTAAGGTTCTCTATGGTGACACGGACTCCATATTCCTATGGGCACCTACAGAGGAACAAACAAATGCGTTGCAGGAATGGGTTTCTAGGAAACTTGGTCTGGAGATAGAGCTTGATAAAGTATTTCACTATGTACTGTTTACTGGTTTAAAGAAGAACTATGTAGGTGTACTAACTGATGGTGGTATTGAGATTAAGGGTCTTGTTGCTAAGAAAAGGAATACACCTACATTCCTAAAGGAGTTATTGACAGAGATTATTGAGAAACTTCGTTCAGCCCGTTCCCCAAGAGACTTTATACTGTTTAAGGAATGGCTTCATGAGCAGGTTAAGACGCTGTATATACAGCTCAAGAACAAGGAGCTTACACTTGACAAGCTAGCCTTTAAAGTGTCGTTATCAAAGCCTTTGGAGGAGTATAAGAAGAATAAGCCACAGCATGTAAAGGTTGCTCTCCAGCTAACATATCATGGTATACAGGTTCTGCCCGGAGATATCATAACTTTTGTAAAGGTTAAGGGTAAGGATGGTGTTAAGGCTATACAGTTGGCTAAACTATATGAGATCGATCCTGATAAATATATCGAGCATATACGTAGTGCTTTAGAGCAACTACTACAAGCATTTGGTGTACGTTGGAATGATATTATAGGCTTAAGTAGGCTAGAATCATTCTTTGGATCAAGATAGCTCCTTCATAGAAGCAATATGTTTAATAAACTTCTATGCTAAAGAGTAGCAACTAGACATCGTGTAGAGGGTGATAACAGATGCCCAAGAAGAGGGAGAGCCGTGGTAGACATAAGGGTTCTAAAGGAAGGGTTGAAATGATACAATGTGACCAGTGCGGTAGACTTGTACCTAGGGATAAGGCTATATGTGTCACACGTATGTATTCACCAGTAGATCCACAGTTGGCTAGAGAGCTTGAGAAGAAAGGTGCTATCATAATGAAGTATCCTGTCACCAAGTGTTATTGTGTTAGTTGTGCTATATACCTAGGTATCGTGAAGGTTAGACCCGAACATGAGAGAAAACCAAAGCCCCAGCCAATCTAATGAATCACCTATTTTCATATTTTATGAGCAGACAACCCATTTCACCCGATACGATATTATAGATCGTATACTCAAATCCCTCAATGAATTCCACAACAACTATATAGCGATCTATATTATCGAGTACCCCGATAAGTTGGAGTCTAGGGTCTGTGGCAAATTTAATTGTATCAATATAAAAACCTATGGACTAGATAGTCTAGTTAAGATACTATATAGGCCTCTGGATAGATGTGAAGAGATACTTGTATTAAATGAGACTGGTTTGAAGGATCTACTTAAACTATGTAGTAGTAAATGCTTCCTCCTAGGCTTACATAGGACATCTGATCTTGGTAAACTTGTATCTGTAACTAATAAATCCTTTAAGATCATTAGTCTTGGCAAAATAAGTTATTTAACTAGTCAGTGTGTAGGGATCATTGGCTACTTAGATAAGATTCTCTGTGAGGACTAGGCCATTACTGGACCCAATGGATACCATAATTTTATATTCTACTCTACTCCTCATAGGTATTGAAGGAAAGACATGTAGGTGTAAGAGGCATGCCTAAGATTAAGAAATTGATCCTAGTCTCTGCAACACATCACCCACTACATAATCTATGGGTTAAACTAGTTGATGAAGTAACTAGTGAACTAGGACTTGATAAGGAGGTTAGGTATGAAGACTACGTATTACTGACAGAATATGGAGATACGGATGAGTTCGGTATGGCATGGATCCCACAGTTACTAGCCGAACTTGATGATGAAAGTATAAAGCTCATACTATCACAAATGCCCTTAAACGAGGCTCTACAGCCAGACTATGAGAAAGCTAAAGAACTAGTGATTACAAGGATTAAAGAGATTGAGGGAGGATAAACTATCATATGACCACATATAGTGTCACAGTACCATACGTACCAACACCAGAGCCTGTTGCTAGAGAGATGCTTAAAGTAGCTAATGCTGGTCCCAACGATATAGTATATGATCTTGGATGCGGAGATGGTAGGATACTAGTTATTGCAGCTAAGGAATTTGGTGTTAGGAAAGCTATTGGGGTAGAGATTAGAGAGGATAAGGTTAAGGAAGCTCTAGAGAATATCAGGAAGGCCGGTGTCGAGGACCGTGTTATTATTATACATGGTGACATGTTTGAGGTAGATATTAGTGAAGCCACTATAGTCACCCTATTCCTCCTTACAAGCGTTAATGAGAGGCTTAAGCCTAAGCTTGAACGGGAGCTTAGGTATGGTGCTAGAGTAGTTTCTCACGAGTTTAGAATACCTGGTTGGACCCCCAAGACAGTTGTTGATGTACGTGATAAGAACTTCATCACACATACAATCTACTTATACGTTATAGGAGAACATAGATAATCTAAAGACTATCCCTAGACACTTTCCTCGCATACACTATATAGCCAGTATGACCAACCATGAAAGGCTCAGGCCTAGTAGCGTTTTTCTCAACTATATAGTTTCTAAGAATTATCTCCTGTGCACGGATATCTATGAATCCTCCATGCCGTCTTAATGCTAGGACGGATTTTTCAACTTGGTTAATCGTTGGTACATAGATTATTATAGGGTGAGACGATTTTAATGCATTATATGCATGATCAACCACATTCCATGGATCAGGTAGGTCTAGGAATACAGCATCAACATCCCTTTCAGCAATACCCTCTCTTATATCTGCATGTCTGATCATCACACGGTCTATTAATCCGGATAACCTAAGGTTTTCACAAGCAATCTCTATATACTCCTTCCTTATCTCATAACCATATACCCGACCATGCTCTCCAACAATACTGGCTAGATACGTTGTCAAGTACCCAGTACCTATACCTGCCTCAACAACCCTTGAACCAGGCCCTATACCTGATAGATATACCATGTAGCCAGCATCCTTTGGATAGATCACCTGTGTAATCCTCTTATATCCATAGAGATAATCATGATGTAGGGGTTTTAGTAGATATGCCTTAACACCCTGACTAGTCCTAACATATGATCCGTAGGGTAGGCCTATGATATCATCATGCTTTATGTAACCTTTATCCGTACCAAAGATCTTGTTTTTGCATACCCTTATCAAGAATCTTCTCTTTCTATCAATAACTATGAGAACAGGAGAACCCTCCTCAATAATTTCCTCAGACAATAGTATACACCACTTAATTGATTATCAGTACTGGTGTCAGTCATCATCTAAGTCAGTAATACCAACCTTCTTCATCTACCATATTCTCAATATATATGTAAGGATATTAAGTATTCTCTATTCCATGGTTATATAAGGGTGTGTAAATCTCTACCTCCTATAGATGACTGGGTGGTGTAATGTGGATGAGGAGAGAATGTATCTCATGAGTATAAGGCCTAAGTATGCCTATAAGATATTTGCGGGGATCAAAAAGTATGAGCTAAGGAGATGGATCGGTATAAGACTCGATCCGGGTTCACTGGTGGTTGTCTATGCATCGGGTAATGTAAGGGCTTTAATCGGAGAATTTAGAGCTGGTAAGATAATTTATGGCTCTTCAACTAAGGTATGGAATTATGTCCGTTCAATACCATCTAGTGGAGTCGATATTGAAGACCGTAGCTACATAGTTGGATCTAAGACAGCCCTTGCCATAGAGGTATTGTCACCCAAACTCTATAGATATCCTGTTAAGCTTGATGAACTTAGAAGAATAATACCAGGTTTTAATCCCCCACTTAGCTATCGAGAACTTAGTGAGTCTGAACCACTATATAGGCTCATTATAAGGAAACTAAGGATGATGTCATTGTAGAGAAAAAATCCATCTTCAAAGAAATGTGTTCTCTAGATTAAGTAGCTTGCATAGCATATACGACTAGAGTCGTTCAATGGATTTTCTAACTGTTGTTTTGTTACTAATTCATAAAGATTCTCTACAAATTATATAGTGCTAAAGATAGAGTAGCTATTTAGTATATAGTTATTATGATATAGATTATATTTAAAGAAAAGATAGTTTATTAGTCTATTTTTCTATAACGTATTCTATATCTTAGTATTCCTAGTACTATTGTTACTACTATTATCAATATGAATGCATACACTACATTCATATTAACGGGATTCGGCTCATTAAAGTCTATTCCAAGACGATAGAACTCTATAGCCGCTAAGACATTGCCATTTAATGCATTAATATACACATAGTTCTTCCTATCCCCCTCAATTATAGAGACTTTATAGTATGGATATAGTCTATCATTAGTTACTATGATGAGTTTTTCAATAGTATAGTTATATTTTCCAGAAATATTTACATTTCTAAGTGCTATATTAAGTGCTTCATCTTCATTAATAATCCATTTTATATTATTGGTCTAATTATCCTTAATAAATCTCTTTAGAAGCAACAGATCATTGCTATAGAGTATCCATAGATAGGGCTCCTTATGCATATCTAAATACAGACTTGTCGAACATATATCATTTTCTTTGAGAAAGACTACTCTAGTACCATTGTACTCTATACATCTTACCGCTCCTTCCTTTAATGTAAAACCATATTTCTCCATCTCAGCTATTGTATCATTGTGTACCTTCCTAACTTTATTGACCAAGCTATCTACATCACTACTATTCATTACCTTATCTGGAGAAGCTATACAGGCATCAAAACCTATAACCACATGATCAACGCCGTTGTTCACAAGATCTACTGTAATACCTATTTTACCCTTTATATACCATGAAACAGTATATTTTTATAACCAATAGACTTAAATATTAGTATCTCCTCAACAGCCGGCTTTATCCCATATTTAATGATAATAGAGTATAGTTCTGGATAATTTAGTCTGTAGGTACTTAATGGCTGTACCAATCAATTCATCTTTAAATGTTGGATCAACTTCGGTATAGTATCCGCCTACATATAATGCAACCTCACTGCTTCCCTGATCAATATATTCTTGGTATCTTCCCTCCCATGTTACACAGTCCATGTACACTATATCCCACTGCATTGGATGCTTTCTTAACTGCAACTCCCAGGGGATGTCCCAGATCTATGGCTAGCTCTAAAACCTTCTTAACAAATTGGTATGATTCAGCATCTCCAAGATTTGGAAATCATACATCAGTTAAGAAGCCTATAAAGCCTCTACCAAATCAATAGTATGGACAATCGTCATCATCAAACTTGAAAGCCCATAGCCATGATTGGCCTGAATACTCGGGTCCGCCCTCTCCGCCTGATCTACAACCTATAACTATTACAAGTGCTGGTATTCTCCATATAGGTTTAGATCTAATTATGTTTCCAACCTCAGTTGACGTTATACGTACACATGATGGTATGCTCCATTGCCATGGAAATTGTACATAGTGAATAGAGGGCAATGTATTCTTAAATCTATATATTATAATGTAGGGGTCTGCATGGCCAAACACTATCAATGTACCATATCCTAGAGCACTGGTTATCTCTAAAAACACCGTATCATGAAGCCAAGTGAGGTTATAGCTATGTGTCCATAGTTCGCTGTAAACGTCAAAAATGCTTACTTGCTTATCTCCGGCAGTTAGTCAAAGTCCTAGTGCGAAAAGATGATATCTCATATTAGTAAAGGCTGTTTTTACCTAGGGATGGTGGAGAAGATAGCGAGATCTCCGTCTGTTGAAAGTATAAACTTATATAATCCATATACTTTTTCTCTGTATCTTATTCTATTATTTGTCCATCCAGCATTACTTGTTATAGGATATGAATTTAATAGCGTCATTAGTACTATGCATAAGAGTATGTAGGTATGGATTCTGCTTATAGACATCATAGCTCACCCGGACTATTTATGAATTTTTGTGGACATAGTCTTATTTTTCTCTATTTATGCTTAAATACTGTAAGTTGTTAAGAAACGATAGCTTTATGTGCAGGTTCTTGTCTGTATTTAGAAATTATGAGCTACAATGTCTTACACATTTATATAGAGATTACAATCAAAACCATGTTATAGGTATTCCAGAGAATCTAGTAGACTTAGCTAATTATTTAATTATTATCTTGACATGATTTAATGAGTATTTTAGATATTCATCAATAAACACTTATACCTTACATATACATTATTATGAGTTCAGGGATAATATATAACAACAACCAGCCTTACTAGAGTATGTATGTATTTCTGTAGAAAATCATAGGGGCTATCTATGGAGGACCTGAGATAGTCAGATGAGAATAATGGGGGGTTCCTCTTTTAAAGAAGTAAAACATTTTTATAAATAGTATAATGTTAGCTCTCGGTATCTACCATCCACAGCTCTTTCTTTAGTAGATCTCTGATTGCCACTCTTATTACTTCACTTCTACTACTATACCTGCCGATCTTGACTAGTTCATCAAGACCTTCTACGTAGATCTCGGGCATTTTAACAGTTATTAACCTCATTCTTGATAGGAAACCAGTCATGCTATCACCTAAACAATAGATAGATTTCATAAAAACTTATAAACCCTAGCCCTCATAATCTATGGACTACCACTTATAAGCTTTTCTCTTAGGAAAAAGGGATATAGTATAGCAATCAAATACTATACTAACACAGAGACGCTAAAATTATAAAACACCGTATCCGAAAAGGCCGTAAACCATGAGCAGTAAAACAATATATACACTAGGCTATGGTTCCAGAGACATACACGAGTTCATCACAATAACCCATAAGTACTCAATAGACATCATAATCGATGTGAGGAGGTTTCCTAGGAGCAAAAACCCATACTACAACAAGGATCTTCTAGAGAAAATACTCATGCACCAAGGGATCAAGTACTATTGGCTAGGAGAACTCTTAGGAGGCTATAGAGGAGGATACACAAGATACATGGAGACAGAACAATACAAACTAGGAATAGAGATCATGGAGAAACTAGTGCAACAAACAATATACAGTAACACAAAGGCAACAATAATATGCCTAGAGAAAAACCCACGTGGATGCCACAGAAAACACATAGCAGAAACCCTAGAAAACAAAGGATACACAATAATACACATCATAGAAGAAGATAAGACAATAAGACACAGAGAAATAATAAGCGCCGGGGGCGGGATTTGAACCCGCGCGGGGACACACCCCACCGGCTCCCCACAGCACCCTACGCCATAGAGGAGGCTTAGCAGGCCGGCGCCCTACCAGGCTAGGCGACCCCGGCACCACAACATATGTATCTATACATTGCCCTTATAACTTTTAAGGGGAGGCCACGGCCCCCCACAACACCCCACCGCAAAACCCCACCAAGGCCCTTCCACAC
>CAZVHC010000031.1:0-22616 GCA_964627005.1 uncultured Desulfurococcaceae archaeon | reverse complement strand
GTAATACCTCTATTATGGAGGAATAGAAATTTGTAGGTACAACTGTATAGAATCTCCCCCGGGGGGACTGGAGGGGAGGGTTGTTGTATGAGGAGTGTATGGATGTTCTAAGGGATCTTGAGGATACAATTGATCTTATAGATGATCTTATGAAGTGTATTATGGAGTTTAGTAGGTCAAGGGATATTGATTCCTCTATAAAGTTTAGAGCATATACTATACTAGTTGATCTGAGGGAGAAGATTGTTTCTGTGAGGATGTATATTCGTAGGTACTGTATTGGAAAGTGAAATGTTTTACTTTACCTATATTCTCTAATCTAATGGACATATATGGATCCCTAATAACAAGCTCACCTATATAATCTATATTCTCAAAAACCACGCCACTATAGGCCTTAACCCTATCAGCATATATATTATGTATATAGGTCCATTCAAGTATAGCAGATCCTGTCTTCAGATAGCTAATCCCGATCTTGCCTCCATAGACCCCTCTTAGGATAGTGTATCTACTCTCTATATCAATTATTGACGACTGTGTTTTTGAGAGGATAATTGTTTTCCTAGAACTAATGCTCCTAGCCCTTATACATCCATTAACGAATAGTTCATCTGATCTAATGCTCCTATGAACCTCTATAAAACCAATAACATATACTCTCCTAGAACGTATAGTATCAGCTTTAACATAGCCTATAGCCTTAAACACTTCATCATCAATAACCCTCTTCTTAACAACACCAACTACCAATACCTTATACACCCAAGTTAAGAGGATAAGTAAGGGATTACTATAGGAGTTTCTATCATGTCCATCTCCAATGATATGCTATGGCACCTATAGGTGATGGAATTAATATTTTATACTATTATATCTAGAATTGGTTTCTAGGAGGGAAGAGGCTTTGGATTACATGGTAAGAATTAATCTAGATACCGTATACTCCATGGCTTATGAGTTGAGAAGGGAACTTGATAAACTTGAGAAAATAGATATCTATGACCAGAAATACTTCCCCCCAAGAGATATAGATATTGAGTTAACAGGTACATACTTCCTTGTACTTGTAGCAATAGATCATAGGCTTAGTAGACCTGGTAAACCCTATGAGGCATGTCTAGATGATGGCTGCTACCATGGAGCTGATCTATTGTGGAGGCTTGGGAGGATAATACTCGATCAGGAACCGGGATTTTATACTGCAGACAAGCTCTCAAGGATTACAGTAGATGATATACGGAAATACTTTAATAGAGGAGATGCTAGGGTACCGGATCCGGAGATAAGGGCTTATCTACTCCGGGATCTTGGTTTAAAGCTTAAGAAATTATATGATGGGAGTTTCTCAGCATTACTAAAAGCATCTGGTAATAGGATAAGGGGATCTGGTACTAACCCGGGACTAGTTGATCTATTGAGGGTTTTTAGGGCTTATGAGGATCCTGTTGAGAAAAAGTCTTTCCTACTGATCAAGTTTTTACGTGCCCGTGGGTTATTCGATCCAGTTGATCCTGATAATATGGAGGTACCTGTTGATAATCATCTTGCCCGTATAGCTTATAGGACTGGTCTTGTGGAGGTTAGGGGTAGGCTTTGGGAGATGATCAAGGGATTCCGTGTGGTAGGTTATAGTGATGATGTACTTTTAAGGTTTATGATTAGATATGCCTACTCCCTTGTAGCTGAACATGGAGGTATTGATAAGGGTGTAATGGATGATATACTATGGATCCATGGTAGAAAGATCTGTCTTAGAGATGAAGAGCCGAAATGCAGATCATGTCCATTCAATGGCTTCTGTAGAGCCTATAGGGATAGGGAGTATATGGTTAAGGAACACAACTACTATAATACATGGTACTACTAGATAGGGGGTGGATTATGCCTAGGAGAACAAAACTACCAACACTCAAGGATATAGAGAAACTACCGAAGCTCCATAGGCTTGTAATGGAGTATTTTATTAAATATATTAGTGTTGGAGAGGTAATAGCGATCATAGAGTTACGTGAGCAAATAAAGGCTTTAAAGGATCCGGAGCTTGTCCCTGAATTTGATGATGTAGTTATAGAGATACATATTTCACGTGCATTAGCAGATCTTGTGGAAGATGGTTTCCTAGAGAAAGCTGAGGGAGTATATAATCTAGCACCACAGCTGAGGGAGGAGCTTAAGAATAAGAAGGAACATAGGATCGAGAGATTAACCGATATATTCTAGTCCTACAGTATACTGGTAAAGTAGTATTGATAAACAATAGCTAATGGAGTTATGAAGTAAATGATATTTAAATAGAGTATTCACTAGTTCTGTACTAGTAGATTATTGATACAACCCATAAATACTTACTTGGTTCTCTAAGAAAACTTTCCTTATCTACAAAGACTATGTCGAACTCCATAATCCTATTGTCTACAGAAGCACTTTTACCCAGATCAACTAATCTGATCTCATTCACTCTAGATAATTCATTCAATATTTTTATCGGGGGAGAACCTATCTTTGCTACATTAAGTACCCGTCTCCTCGTGATTATGGGATCAGCCTTCCATGTATACAGTAGTAATGGTATTTTTGATCTTCTAATGATCTTTTCTGCAACATGACCTAGTCTATCAAGATTATATGTTGACCTAGGAGTTATGGCGATAAGATCTATAGAGTGTTTTTCAGCATACTTTAGTAGATCAGAGACTCTATTGCTATAAACAAATTCTCTAAGGATATTTGACACACCATTTCTCCTCAAGATCTCTTCAACACGATCTTGGGCTTCTGTTAAAGCATTCTCCACAATCCTCCTATAGAGACTAGTCATCATAACACGGTGTTTCATTGTTCTAACAAGAGATACTATATAGTATGTTGCTGATGGGAATAAGTAGGATAAGAATCTAGCCATGCGATAGACTACATCACTTTTGATACTGCATATCATTATCTTCAAACCTTTCCCCTCTATAAATAATCTAATAAAATAATAGTAAATATATTGTCGCTAACCCAACAGTCACTATCATTATAGGCATCCCCTTACTCAGGAAGTACTTAAATGATATATCATAACCATGTTTCTCAGCAACACTTGCAACAACTATATTAGCACTTGCACCAACCAATGTACCATTTCCACCTAGGCAGCCACCAAGACTTAGAGCCCAATAGAGGACCGGGTTCACGATCCCTAGGGCCTTGTTAAGACCCTGTATAACAGGTATCATTGACATTACAAATGGTATGTTGTCTACAAAAGCTGATAGTATAGCTGAAACCCATATAATCACTATAATCAATGTCTCCTTAGGCATACTCAGAGATAAGATACTATTGGCAATATAGTCCATAACACCGAGTATCTCGATCCCCCTTATAATTATGAACATAAATATGAAGAATACCAATGTAGTCCATTCAACACCCTCAAGAGCCCTATGAATGGTTACCTCACGACTAGCTGTAGCCAATAGTAATCCAGCACCTATGAGAGCCGGTATAGCTGGAGGGTATCCAAGGATATCCTCGAGGGAGAATAGAGCTATAGTTAGTGAGAATATTATGAGGGACTTGTACATTAGAGGCCTATTGATCTCTACAGCCTCATCTATAACGAAATGCTTAACCCTATATCTCCATGCATAAAACCATCTCCTGAAAATAATCTTTAAAATAACCAGTGCAACAATCATGTCTACAGCAACTATTGGCCCAAGATTTACTACAAAATCGTTAAAGCCAAGGCCAGCCGCTGATCCAATTAGTATGTTGGGTGGATCGCCAATAAGTGTAGCTGTCCCACCAATGTTTGACTCTATTATTATAGCTATGAGTAGAGGCCTTGGATCAACCCTGATCCTTCTAGCAATATTAATGATTATAGGGGTCATTAGGATAACGGTAGTCACGTTATCTATGAACCCAGATATAACACCAGTTGATATACCGAGTATAGCCATTAGTAGGAAGGGATTCCTATGGGTCTTCTTAATGATCTTTACAGCTAAATACGTGAAGATATTAGCTTCAGCCATTATAGTTACCATGGTCATCATAGCCATTAGGAGAATTATTGTATCAACATCAATACCTTCCAGAACCTCCATATAGGCTCTCCTGCCAAGCGGCATTAGGATAAGTAGTGTTAAGGCAGCTGTTAAACCAGCTGCAACAGTTCTATGAAAGTACTCCTTAATCAACAAGACATACAGTAGCAGTAGTATACCAAAACCAATAACCACATTATACATTACCATATACGCCTCTGCATTTACACACATTATTTGCTCAAGGACTAGTGGATTTATTCCCTTCTATACTATTACGAAACCTATATACCTTAGATCCCTATTTTAACATATACTACCCTTAACTACATAACAGTTGACTATTACAAAATGAATGTTATTCTAGATAGTATATGGAGCCCGTAATTATTAGAAAGTAAAGTATCTAAAGAGAGACTGGACATAGCTGTATCTTACTAATGTATAATGATTTTCTAAAATATCTTATCTCTAAGTAGATAATGTGCATCATAGTAGCTGCTAACGTACTATGTTATCTATTAGTATGCCGTTGAAACTTATAGATGAAATGATGTATTTTAACCCTCTATTGCTGATGTATTCAGTGATATCATTTAGATAATCCTTTTCAATAGCTAGGACTAGAACCTTCTTCTTTAAATAATATCCTATGAGATACCTCTTCAACTGATCTATAATTCTTTCTACAGTATCGTAGTTGAAGAACGTCTTGGTAAAAGATCTTGAGAGGATAAGGAAGTTCTGAAGATCGGGATATGATAGGAGCTCTTTAAGATAATTATCAGCCGTAACGTATTGTTTCACCCCATATTCACGTAGCATGGATGCTGTATAGTATCTACCAAGTGTTACCGTGACTATCCTGATAGATGGATCGTATGGTAGTTTTACAATCTCTCCAATGCCCGGAGGACCCGGTTTAACACGGGCTTCAAAGCCCCCATAATACATTGCTATGACGTCCCCAAGCCCTGTAGCCTCTTCAACCTCGGCTATATGGGCTATTGATGCTGCTTTCTCTATTGTAGTTCTTATACCATATAGTATTGTGATCCCTATTGATGCCGCTAGTGCTAATGCTGCACTTAACCCATATCCTGCACCAAGTAATGCATCTGTATAGGCTCTGACAATGACTGGTTTACCATAGTATCTAAAGACCCTTTCAACCGTGGGGACATGGGTTATCTTATCGTTTAGATATAGTACAGGCCTATCACTCTTCATAATATCTGCAACTAGGTGGGAGGATATATTTATACCAGCACCTAGGCTACCAGTAGTCAACGGATCACGTGTATATACTGGTTTCCAAAAACCAGTTATGTGGAGCGGTACCCTAATCCTTACCCTCTCCAAGTCTACTGGACACCCAATCAATAATCCTACGTGTAGCAAAAGCCTTATGAACAACACCTAGACACTCATGCCCATCACGGGATACAAGGCATAGGTCAATGTATTCAGAGCCGAAACCCCTGCCTTCAACACCAACACGATTAGCAACAACAAGATCAGCATCATAATCCTCAAGCTTCTCCATAGCCCTAGACACAAGCTCATCATAGCCCGATACGGTCTCAGCAGCAAATACGACTAGTACCCTAGGCCTACTCTTCAAAGCCTTGACGACCTTGACTGTTGGACGGAGCTTAACAGTAATCTCACCCATCCTAGAAGGTATTTTCTTAGAAGCCTTCTGCACAGGCCTATAATCAGCTGGTGCAGCAGCAAATATTGCTGCATCAAACGTGTTCTCAAGACATGCTTTCTTAACCTCTTCAGCCATCTCCAGGGTTGTCTCAACCTCTATCCTATCAGCTAGATAGGGTGGTTCATGGGCTAGTGGGCCATGTACTAATAATACGTATCCTCCTCTACAGCATATTTCACGGGCTAGTGTGACCCCCATGTACCCAGTGCTTGGGTTTGTCAATACCCTAACGGGGTCTATGTATTCCCGGGTGGGACCCGCTGTCACTAGTACATTGTATCCAGCCATATCCCTCCCACGATCAAGTAGTGCATCAATGCAATACACTAGATCACTTAGTGGTGGATACTTAGCCTTATCCTCACTTATAAGTGGTGGTATAACGACGGCTCCTATCTCATAGAGTTTCTTAACAATCTCCCGGTACTGTGGTGTATTGTATAGGTTGAGGTTCATTGATGGAACCATGATCACTGGTTTACCTGCTCCAAGGAAAGCTATAGCCGTTAGTGTAACCGGGTTATCCCCCACTCCATATGCTATCTTAGACATTGTATTGAGTGTAGCCGGTGCTATCACCATAGCATCATACTCATTAGATAAAAGTACATGTTCAGCTCTTCCAGATAACCGTGTAACGGGCTTCTCACCAGATGCCCATTCAAACAATAATGGGTTTATAAACTCCACGGCCTTGGGGGTAAATACTGGTTTAACAACAGCACCCATCCTAACCAGTTCACGCACGAGATCAACAGATCTATATATAGCTATACCCCCAGTTAAACCCAACACGATCTTTTTACCAGATAATGGCCTATATTTATAGGCTACTGGGGCCTCGGTCAAGCCCTATAAACCACCATGTCTATTTATGGATAAAGTTTTATCTCAAAAATACCTATGGTATCACTAGTTTAAAACAAATTAGGTGGTGAAAGGGTCTCTAGAGATGGCTGGTAGGCCCAGTATTGATGAGATCGTGGAGGAGGCTAATAGGCTACTTATGGGGAAGGCCCATGGCTATAGTGTTAGGAATGCAGTTAAGGAGGATATAGCATCAATAGTCCATATAAACCGTACATGCCTCCCAGAGAACTATCCAGTATATTTCTTCGAAGACCTCCTTAGGAGATATAACAAGGCGTTCTATGTAGTGACAACAAGTAGTGGAGAAGTGGTAGGCTATGTAATGCCCCGGATCGAGTGGAAACCAGGGTTCTATAGGAGGTTCGTTATTAAAAGCCTACATATTGTGAGTATAGCGGTTCTACCCGGGCATAGGAGGAGGGGGCTTGGATACATATTAATGGCCTACTCCATGATGGCTGGGGCTAGAGAGTATGGTTGTAGGGAGACCTATCTTGAGGTAAGGGTATCTAATGAACCAGCTATAAACCTATACCGGAAGCTTGGTTATGAGATAATACGGGTACTAGCCCACTACTACCTAGATGGAGAGGATGCCTATCTAATGGCCCGCCCATTATAACAATTAACTGTATAATTGATCATAGATGTATACTTTTATATACATGTATAACATATTATACATACTTGGTGATAGTGTGGGTGACGTAGTTGTTGTAAGGAATGTTGATAAGGATCTATATAGGAGGTTAAAGAGTATAGCAGCCTTAAAAGGATATACTATTGGTGAAGCATTAAATGAAGCTATTAGATTATGGCTCTCCTTTAACGAGATCTATGATAGTAGGTTCCTAGACTATATGATCTCTAGAGAGAAGAGCCGTAAAAAGATCAGTGAGATCATTAGTAGATATAGTGGTGAAGAATATAAGGGTAAGTATGCTGTTGTATGCAGTGGTGAGTTTATAGGGATCTATGATAGTCTTGATGAGGCTATGAAGGCTGCTGGTAGACAAGATACTATACAGTGTACAATAGCTGAATTAGGAAAAACCATTAGACGTGAACGAATTGAGCTAGGTATGGGTGTAATGGATTGAAATTTAAATACTCAGATCAATATAATCCTCCAGCTCCAGTATTACATGTAGGTATTGAAACATTGAATGGAATAAAGCATGATCTAGAGCTAGTAATTGATACAGGATTTAGTGGAGGAGTACTCTTACCTATGGAAACATATCTAGAACTCGGTTTATCTAAATGGGAAGTAGAAGATGTATATTATGGAATATTACCTACTGGTAGGAATATACCACTATACACAGCCATCTCCTATATAATAGTAGGAAAATATAGGTTCCTAATACATGTACATACAAGTCCATTAATTAATAAGAGTCTTGCTGGAAGAGAATTACTTAATAGGCTAAGACTCATATTAGATGGTCCTAATAAGACTGTATATATAGATTAAATCCATATAAAGTCCATATTAAACATCACTAAATGACTCATTACCTTACATCCAATATAATCATTCTCTATACTTAGCATCCATCAAGATAACAAAGGGAACTTATTAAAACATTAATTTATGACAGACTCTTTCATAATAAAGAGAGAACTATTGAGGTAGGTATTATTGTCTCTAGATAGAGGTTTTAATATATATGTTAGGGCCCGTGTTTCAATGCTTATGGAGAAGCTTAGGTGGAGGAAGTATCTACCTATAATATATGATGCTATAAAGCGAATTTTTGGGGGAGGATGTCAGGGTTTATCTCTTCGGATCTGTTGTTGGGAATAGATTGACTGTAGATATTGATATTGATATAGCTGTTGTCATGGATAATCCACCTAGGAAAGTCTCAGAGATAGCTAGGATCAAGGCTAAGATACTGGAGATCCTTGGGAAAGGGTATTCCATGGTGGTATCCACTTGTTATACACATTATTAGTCCTTGGGAGAAAGAGATGTTGGAGAAGGGTGGTGCTAGATTTATTGATGTAAGAAGGTTTATTGGCGAATAATTACCTATAGTTTCTTAGCTGCTTCTTTAACTATGGGATCAGTGTATTCTAGGTTATCGTTTATTATAGAGTGTTTCCTTAGTTGAGCTATTATATCATGGAGTACACGGTTACTAATGCTTCTTTTCTCAATATCCTCCAGTGTTTTCTTCAGTGGTCTCCATTCCTTAACTCCATGGGCTAGAGCCTTTAGCACAAATCTATACCTACGGCTTACACGGTATTTTAGGAAGTTCTCTAGTTCTTTACGTGCAAGTTCTACTGCATCAGCCACTATATCATCGAGACTCCTGCCACCAACTACTCTGGAGTAGCCATAGTATGTAAGCCATCCTATAACACCATCCAGTCTATCAACAGCCTCCATGATCTCATCATCACCCACCCTAAAACCTAGTTCACTAAAACCTCTATGGAGGAAATCTATAGATTCACTACGGGATAGCTTCCGTGTTAAAACCTCCACATAGGCTCTACCATAAAGTGGTGAATCAGGGTTAGAGAGTATCTCATAAAATAAGCCCATCTCAGAACCAGAGAGTATAAATCCTAGATTATCTAGATAATCAAAACTATAAGCTATAGTAGATACTACATCAGTCTTTAGAGGACCCTGGAGTCTCTGTATTTCATCAAAAACAATAACTATTTTAAACCCATGTTTCTCACAGAAATGATCAATTGTCTTGAAAACCTCAGTAATTAATGGAATACCTTTCCTCCAACTAAGGGATATGTGAAAACCATAGATGGAAATACCATCAATACTCTTCAATAACCCGATCAAGTAGTTGATAACCCTTTTCCCCATAGATGATCTCTTGATAAAATCTGATAAACCATCAGCAATAACTCTATATAATTCCCTCCTAGATCTAAATCCTGCTCTAAGATCGAATAGTATATAGGGGGTTCCGGTTTCCTCAAGAGCAGTTAGTATCAAGGATGTTTTACCAGTTCTACGAAGGCCACGAACAACAACTAGTGGTTGACCCAAGTATTTTACTAGCTGTTCATACTCTTTATCAAAATTGTACAGGTCCTTCCTACACTTCTTAGGCCTAATATCGAATAACATGGTTCCACTCCGAAACTATAGTTTCACAGTGGAACTAATAAATCTTAAATCCCCTATATCATTTCTTTGGGAAACTCTTTTAATCATAGGTTGTTTAGTCGTATTCCTTAAAATATCTAAGGACACAATATATACTAGGAAGAGTAGACCTTATATCCCCTGGATAATGGTGTTTGTTTATGGAGAAGCCTAATGTGATCATATATAAAGTTAGGAGTGGACTTAAGGAAGGTATAAGGGCATGGTTCTATACATGGCATGGTGATAAGCCTCCAGAGGATCTTGGTGCTCTTAAGCCTATTCGTGAAGAGGTTCATCCATGGATAAACTTTGTATGGTGGGATAATCCTGCACCAGGTGTTCCTAGTGAATTCTTTGCTGTACAGTGGAGGGGCTTCATATATATTCCAAGGACTGGTGAGTACCGTTTCTACCTTACCACAGATGATGGTTCTAGGCTCTGGATTGATGATCAGCTTGTTATTGATGCATGGAAGGATCAGCCTCCAACAACCTATGTTAGTGAACCATTATCTCTTGAGGCAGGATACCATAGGATCAAGTACTACCACTACAACCGCTATGCCTTTGCAGAGGCAGTACTTGGATGGATACCACCCTTTGGTGAACCAGGTGTTATTCCAAGGGAGTACTTTAAACACCCTGCTAGTGAGGTTATAAGGTTTACTGGTATACCGGAGGGCTATGAGATCGAGGTGGTTAACAAGATTGGCTCTAGAAAATGTGTTCCAAAGGCACGTGAGTGCAGTATAACTGTAAAGTTTGAGGAAATGCCTCTCATGGCCCGGCTACGAATAATCGATCAAGAGACTGGAAAGGTTATTCACGAGTCTCCTGGAGAGATAGAGTTCTGGGGTGGCGATGAGATCAAGGTTATAATAGGTATTGTTAAGGCTTAACCAGTTTTCCCTAATAACTCCTCAAGCAATCTTCTTATATGGATTAGTTCCTCAAGTATATTTCTTAACAGATCCTCTCTACCAACCTCTTTCTCCATAGTAGTGGTTCTAGACTCTTTAGCTCTCCTAATAAGATCGAGTATCGTCCTCCTAAGCCCCTCATAATCCTCAATACCATTAATAACTAGTTCAGCACCAGTTCTCCCAGAATAACCTGCTGTATGTATATATAGTGAACCGTATCCCAGTAGACGGGCTAGTGGTCCACGGTATATGTCTATATTCTGTATCTTCTCGTAAGGCACTATATTTGTTGATTTAAATAAGACTCCCTTCCTAGCCATTACATGTGTATTAGTCAACATATACTCTAGTGAGTTATAGTATAGTATGACATAAACTAATGCTATGATTACTAGGATAGACACTATGGAATCCATTATGAGATAGTATATGAGATCTCCTCCCAGAAACAACTGTAAAGGTATTCTCCATAAGAGATAACAGAAGATTATAGCCAACAATACATCTATAATATATGCTATAAGGAGCTTAGATGAGGGCCTAAATCCCTTACCAACTACGTACCTACCCTGCATAACCACTATACCGAATAGTACATGTGCGGGAGGGAGAGATTTATACATTACTTTGATACTTTAGAAAGATACTTAGAATACCTTATCATAGCAGCTAGTGCTGATACAGCTCTTTCGGGGCTAGGATATGCTGGTATACCATTCTTATTAAGCATCTTCATAGCCTCAAACGTGTCAAGACCACCAACCATACCTACAACAACAGGTTTACCAGCTCCACTATGGAGCTTTATAGTATCAACAAGACCCTTTGCAAGCTCCCTTGGATCAAGTATTGCTGTCCTACAGTATAGCACCACTATATTATCGATCTCTGGTGACTCAAAAGCTATCTCCAGAGCCTTGACATAGTTTTCAACACCAGCTTGTCCAGTAAGATCAACTGGGTTCCTAGGACTACCAAACCACGGCATTACACGATGTAGCCTATCTTTAAGCTCAATACTAGGTGTTATAAGGTTAACACCATACTCCTCAGCAGCATCAGTAGCAAGTACGCCAACACCACCACCATTAGTTATAATGATTGTCCTGTCACCCCTTGGTATGGGCTGATTAGCGAATGCACGTGCCCAATCAAACATTTCCTCAACAGTCTTAGCCCTCAATACACCAGTTTGTCTAAAGGCAGCACTATACACATGATCTGCTCCAGCTAAGCTACCAGTATGGCTAGCTACTGCAGCCATTCCACGCTTGCTCCTACCAGCCTTTATTATGATCACTGGTTTCTTCCGGGTAACCTCCCTCATAACCTCCATAAACCTTGGTCCAGTGCCGGGCTTGAGACCCTCAAGATAGATCGTTATAACCTTTGTATGTGGGTCATCTGCTAGGTACCTTGACACCTCCACCACATCAAGATCGATCATATTGCCCATGCTAACCAGTGCACTAAGCCCAATCTCCTCCATAACAGTCCATCCCATCAACGCTATGCCTAGTGCACCGCTCTGTGTTATAAAGGCTATACTACCCTCCCGGATATCCCTTGGACCAAATGTAGCGTTTAGCCTTGCAGGAGTATAGGCTAGCCCAAATATGTTTGGACCAAGGATTCTCATACCATATTCTCTAGCGATCTCCACAAGCTCCCTCTCAGCATCAACATTACCAACCTCGCCAAAACCAGATGTTATTACAACAAGTACCTTAACACCCTTCCGCCCACAATCAACCGCTACACGAGACACGATCTTAACGGGTACAGCTATGATCGCCATATCGATCTTATCCGGTACATCAAGTACTGATGGATATGCCTTAAGCCCTAGGATCTCGTCGGCCTTTGGATTAATGGGGTATACCCTACCCTCATACCCATACTCCAGTATATTCTTCAATATAGTATATCCTATCTTACCCGGATGCCTTGATGCACCAACAACAGCTATGCTTTCAGGATAGAATAACTCCTTTAACCCGTTTCCCAACTCCCCAGCCTCCATTGATCCATTCATTATAGGATACGTGGGGATGTGGTATATTAATGTATTTTTAAACAACTCCTACAAAGCATCTAATAAACCCGGTTCCCGAGACATAGATAAGCTTAAACAGGTTGGGCTGGATAACCGGATATATGCTGTGGAAAGGCTATTGCTTAAAGATCTCCTTAAGCTCCCCAATATGCTGTCTACGTGTAAACAATACTATTTCATCGCCAGTCCTAAGCTCAAGATCATCTTTTGGGAACAATAGTTCCTCCCCCCTATAGACGGCTACAACGAGGGTATCGTCCGGAAGATCTAGTTCACGGATCTTCTTATCATTAAGCCGATCGGGGAC
The DNA here is from genome assembly GCA_964627005.1 of uncultured Desulfurococcaceae archaeon. Classification (GTDB taxonomy): domain Archaea; phylum Thermoproteota; class Thermoprotei_A; order Sulfolobales; family Desulfurococcaceae; genus CAZHDB01. Next base: position 9,567 of record CAZVHC010000031.1, on the reverse strand, counting down.
TATGGCTACATAGAATGCTGCATCACCACGTAATATAGTGCTTAGATTAGCTATATCCATACCCCTTATCAAAGCATGTATCTGTATAACAGCTAGTCTGGTTAGGGAAACAACATTGAAAAAGCCGAGGCTCATGGCAAGCCTATGGTAGTCCTCATTCTCAATCAACACGATAATGTTCTGTGCACCAAGGCTGCGTGCGTTGATAGCAGCTAACAAGTTATCCTTATCACTATCAGTGACCGCTACAACATGATCAGCTTTACCTACACCAGCATCACCTAGAACACGTGGGGAGATGGGGTCTCCATGGAGAACTGTACAGTCTAGTTCACCAGCAACCTTCTTAGCAACCTCATAGTTATTCTCAATAACAACTACCTCATGCCCCTCAGCAATCAATTGTTGTGCAAGCAACCTACCTACATTAGATGCTCCAATGACAATGATCCTCAAAACATACACCCTAATCTACACTACCTACTACCCTATCTAAAAACCTAACTAGATCAAGGTGATCATATATGGTCATATAGTCTCCAGCAGGCTCTACCGTCCATGCAAAAGCCCTTGGATAAGGTGGTCTATAGAGGTAGTTTACAAGGTTAATACCTAGCTTAGCAAGTCTATTCAGATTAACAATCTTATCATCCACATAGTATATCTGCCTAGAACCACATTGATCGACTAGGTATGATAGAGCTTGCCTAACATCCTTAAACTCGCCATAAACACCATAGACTATGACATCCCTGAAATACCTTGTTAAACCACTCTCCCTTATCCTCCTAATCTTACCTTCAACAGTATCATCCATACCAGAGACTATATATAGATCGATACCCATATTATTAAGCCTCTCCAGAACACACGTAGCATTAGGCATTACATGTGAATACCTTATTCTAAGAGACCAGTAGAGATCAACTATAGAGTCTATATCAACACCTGCTAGCATACCAGAGTTCCTAACTAGGAATCTCCACCACTCCCTCCTATCCCATACACCGTAGTAGTCCATGAGATCCTCTAGATAGAGCATAGATTCTACAAAGACATTCTTACCCACTACACCAATCCTATCAGCTACAAGCCTATAGACTATTGGTAGGCACGAATAGCTATCAACAAGTACACCATCAAAATCATAGGCTACAGCTAAACCCACCTAACATCACCAAATACAGCTCTAACCCTCCCCTCCAAAACCCTGTACCAGCCCGGAACCTCTACATCCTCAATACATCGATCAGGTGTATAGGCCTTTATATCAAGAACTGGTGTACCATCATATAGGTCTAGTCCATCAACATATAGGAATCTACCCTCCCTCCCAAGTAGCCTGAGGATAGAGAGTGCTATTGGGTTAGGTCTATGTGGGGAGTCTGTACAGAATACACCAACCTCCGGGAGATCATCAATGTCTATACCGAATCTCCGGAGCCTCCTATGCCTAACCCTTAACACCTCTCTATGCTCAGGTTTTGTCAGGTGGAGATAGGCTATGACTATAATGTGGGAGAACCCCTCAATACCATCTAGCCCAGCCTCATACTCTGGATAAACCTCGACAACACCCCTTACACCAAAGTATGAGCTCTTAATCTCCTCAATAGAAGCTTCTGTATGGATTATACCAATAGGCTTTAGACATATCTCCTCCATAGGGACACCATATAGATATGTTCTAATGATACCATTTAATAAGTTATGTATGTAGTGGGAAACGTTTTTAAACTTGCTAGATAAGATTTAGTCCATATAAAATATATTTTAATTATAAGGAGAGATAATGGGGAGTTATCCCATAAATGTGGGTATAAACTACTAATCTGTATAATTATCTTATGCTATTAGTTCAATGTGTGATTTATGTGGGAAATCAATACCTATATAACACTGTATTGAATCTATTGTTATGTTCAGGGATCGCCTAGATATATACAATATATCTAAAACCTATACAAGTAAATATTATTTTAATCTTTCGAAGAGTTTATAAGTTAGAAAAGTATAGAAATAATACGCTCCCCACGGGTATAGTGGTGGGAGTATGGTAGGAAGAATAGCCTCCATCCTACTCCTATTATCCCTCCTAATCTCATTAGCACCAGCCACAATACCCGTAACTGCAAAACCGATCACTCCCAAGCAGAACCCATCACTACCAATAGCCATCATAGGAGACCTGGATAACGATATCAAGGACTTCCTAACTAATGAGGGAGGCTATGACAATATCCAGCAATTTAGTGACTATACAGCCTTTAAGACAGCACTTGACTCTGGAAATGATTTCTCAGTAGCAATATTCAATCTATGGGGCGACTCTGATCCGGGTAGGGACGCAGTTATTGGTCTCATACAGGAAATGGATAATAAGAATATCCCGGTCATATGGCTTGATAGCGTAGTATCTTATGGAACAGAATATTATGGAGGCTATGTACTTTATCTCCATTACACCAACGTAGGTGAAGCAGGTTATCCAGCACCTAGTGGTAGAGATGATGGATATGAAGATATCTCATATTGGGGCAGTAATGATAACTATTTAGAGGTTCAAAACACTTCACACCCAATATTTACTGGCGTTGGAGACACCTATTATATAGCACCAGATACTGCAACTTACTCTAACTATGCATGCTACTTAGGATTCCATGGCCCTACACCAACCGACCTAGCCGATCTATATGCTTGGGATGACTATGATTCTCAGTACGAGTCTGGTATTGGTGTTGCTGAGTGGACTGCTGATGGTGGTGAGAAATGGATTTTTATAAGCTATGGTGCATCCTACTACCATCACTACGTGAACCAACACGATCTTGGAGGAGGCTACTACTCAGACCCATTTAGTGATGATGCTAAGCAGGTATTCCTTAACGCTGTAGAATACGCTATTAATAGTAAGCCTGGAGGCCCAGCACCCGGTTCTATTAATGGGTATGTTTATGACTATGATACCCATGACCCGATCGAGGGTGCTACTGTATGTGCTGATGGAGTATGTAATGTCACGGATGCTAGTGGCTATTACGAGCTTAACAATGTACCATCTGGTACAAGGACTGTTGTAGCATCTAAACTAGGCTATTTCAGGAATACATCAACTGTTGATGTGCCTGAGGGAGGCACTGTAACCCATAATATATATCTAAGGAAGAAGCCTCTTGGAGATATAATTGTAGCTGTCATAGGTGATGAGTCAAACGATCTATACAACTATCTTGACCAGAACTATAGCGTGATCTCGTATGCCTCCTATAGCGACTTCCTAGCAGAAATAGATAGTTATGAATGGGATGTAGTTGTACTCAATGAGTGGAGTGACTCACTCCCATCACGAACTGATGTAATAAACTTCCTAAAGGCCCTAGATCAGCGTGACATACCATTGATAGTTCTAGATACCTATGGTTCAGTAGAGTATTATGGAGGCTATGTATTCACATATTATAGTGATGAGATAAGAGATGAAGGCTATCCAGCACCAGTCAAGAGAGAATATGGTGCAGTAGCATCTAGTAAGGTCTATGTACATGTACTCGATCCGAGTCACCCTATATTTCAGGATATAAGCTATGATCGTGGTGATAACAACTACAGTATACATGGAAACGATCCATCGCTATGGGCATACTACGCACACTATGTATGGCCTGAATTCTACAATCTTGAGACAATAGCTCTTGTGGTAGATACCTATAATGATAGGGAGTGGAGTGGTATAGCATACTGGGTTGAGACAACACATAACAATGGTGGTGAGTACTGGTTCTTCATAAGCTATGGTGCAAACTACTACCACGGCTATAGCCAGGATATGAGCCATGGACAATTCAATGAGACACCTAAGAAGGTGCTTAACAACACGGTATACTATGTCGCAACCCATAAGAGCCCTGCTGTAAAGGTTAAGCTCTATGGATGGGTCAAGGATGCCGATACAGGTGACCCAGTAAGTGGTGCTACAATCTATATTGAGGAGCTAGGGCTAAGCAATACAACAGACTCTAATGGATACTATGAGATAAGGAATATAGATGGTGGTAGAACCTATACTGTAAAGATCAGCCATCCAGACTACATTGCCATGGTTGAGACAGTATCTGTAGCAACAACTGATACAGAACACAATATAACGCTAACGCCGAAGTCCTCGGCCAAGGTAGCAGTAATTGGCGATATAAATGATGATCTAAAGGACTTCCTCAACGACACATGGTACGTATACACCTTCACAGACTATAATGAATTTCTAAATGACCTATTATCTGGAAACACCTATGACATAGTGATAATCAATACATGGGGTTCAACACGGCCATCAGCTGATGATGTAATCAAGTTCCTAAAGATCATTGATGCCTACAACATACCATTGATAGTCCTAGACACTTGGAGTTCAGCAAAGTATTATGGAGGCTATATATTTGCATATTATAGTGATGAGATAAGGAGTGCAGGCTATCCAGCACCCCTCGAGAGAAAGTATAATCATTGGTCATACTATAACATCTACGTTAACGTCCTCAACCCAAGCCACCCGATCTTCAATGGCGTATCCTATGATGCAGGTGATAACTCCTACTACATAACAACATCTGGTTCAACATACTATACAAGGTATACATGGACTGGTGACGTGACAGTACTAGCCAACGTAACCGATATGGTTGACAACGTTGTTGGGGCATCTATTGTTGAGTGGGAAGCCCATGGTGGTGAGAAGTGGCTGTTCATAAGCTATGGTGCAAACTACTACCATGGCTACGTGGTAACTATGAGTGAGGGATTATTTAGTGATAATGTAAGGACTGTGATGAACAATGCTATAGACTACCTACTAGGCACACGTACAGCCCCAGGTACGGCAACAATATATGGTTATGTATTCAATGCAAGCAGTGGACAGCCATTATCTGGTGCATCTATTGAGGCACTCTACGGTACATGTACTGCGACAACAGATGCTAATGGATACTACTCGCTAACAGTACCAGCTGGTATTGATAAGGTTGAGGTAACCTATAGCTATCCAACATTAAAGACAGTGACTAAGACAGTAGACATAAGCCCAGGAGGATCATTTGAGGTTAACGTGAGCCTTGAGATACTATGGATAGTAGGTATAGTTGGAGACTATGACGACACTGATCTAAAGCAGTTCCTTGAGCAGCATGGATACTATGTTGAGACATATGATAGCTACACAGATGTGTTATCAAAGATCTCTGAGGGATACCACTACCTAGTAGTCATAATCAATATGTGGGGTTCATCAACACCTAGTGATACTGACGTAGTCAACTTCCTAAAGACACTAGATAGCCATGACATATCAATAATATTCCTAGACACCTACTCATGGGATTACCCATTTGGAGGCTATGTAATGTACCAGCACAGTAGTGCTATTAGATCGGCAGGCTATGTAGCACCCATTAATAGGACTGAAGACTATGTTTATGGTGATGAAGTCTATGTGAAGGTATTGAATGGTAACCATACGATATTTAGTGGTGTAGAGATAAACGAGGCCATTGGAGGCTACTATTTCGCCGAAGATCCAAGTAGTTATGCAGACTATGCAGCCTATACATTCGATCCAAGCGATCTTGTCGACGTTATAGCCAACATAAGTAGGGATGGATCTAGTGAGGGTGCAGCAATAGTTATATGGTATCCACCAGGTGGTGAGAGATGGGTATTCATAAGCTATGGTGCAGCCTACTGGATCAGATACAGTACAACAGGTGGATGGTACGATAATAACTTTACTGATGCAGCTAAACAAGTGATCATTAATACAATAGAGTACGCTAGAATACATAGTCTAAAGATCGATGTTGTAGACTTCCATGTAGAAACACCATATCCAGGAAACCTTGTTGAAGCCGGTAAACCGATCACTATATGGGGCCGGGTAATGTATAGATCTGGTAAGGACAGGTATCCACTAGCTAATGCAGAGTTAACAGTATACATATACAGTAGCCCAATACCAATTGGTACAGTAACAACAGACTCTACTGGACACTTCAATGCCACACTAACTATACCAGAGAATGCACCCGGAGGAGCACATCTACTAGGTATTGGTGGTGATGGAGTAGAGATCTATATCATAGAGACACCACCAGTAAACATTATACCGACACCAGAGCCTCCAGTCACAGTATTGCTCCTACTAGTATCACTACTAGCAGTAATAGCGTTCATAGGGCGTAGGAAAAGGATCTAGCCTTGGATACACATAGTTATTCAAACACAAATCTTTTTTAAACAAAAGCTACTCCTAAGAAACACACGCTTCTCCCCATATTAGTAGGGCATACTCTGTTAATAGTTAAGCATTTTAACACATATCCTCCTATGATACCATGTATACCCTCTAGAACCAATTGGGGATCAATAGGGTTATGATGTTATGGGGCATAGGTATGTAGTACTAACGTATACCCTGATCATAGTTGCTCTAGCAGTATTAGCCATAGTATTCCATGCTACCGGGTTTGACGCTAGACCAGAGTATTTTGAGTGGGCTATACTATATTTTGGCAGTGCCGTGATCCAGGCTTATGCAGCAATTATAGCTGTACCATTCACCATATGGGTTATCTATATGCAGAGCCGCTATGGATATATACTTGTAAAGCTCTTCCTAAATAGGATAATCTATCCATTCACACTACTAGGTATAATAACCATTGTATCAGCTATTACAATGACTTTTGAGAAGACAGCCTATGCCTACCACGCATTTATGATCGAGCTATCCATCTCCCTCCTACTCCTACCACCAATAATCCACTACATAAGGGATCTCATGCTAATGGGGCCTGAGAATGTTGTTAAGACTCTCCGGAGGATTAGTCCATGTAGGGAGGAGTTTATAGCATCATCACTGCACATACTACGTCTTGTATTGATCGAGGCTTATCCTGAGGAGAAAGCTATCAATAGCATATTAAAGATGATCTATGAGGAATCCTCTGAGACAGATAAGCTTAAACTATACCCTGATATCTACCACAAGTTCCGTGATCTGTTGAAGACGATCGTTTTTGAAGGAACATATCTACCGGATATACGTCTTATGAAGGGTATTATGAAGAATATCATGGTATGGCTTGTCCGTAATAGGAGGGAGGGTGTAGCAAGATCGTTTACACGCTACTATCGTGCAGTATCACTTAGGTATATGGAGGAGAGGATACCCTCGGAAGCACTAGAGGATCTATATCTAGAACCAGTTATTGATATACTGAAGAGTCTAAAGGCCCGGAAGAGTCTATTGGGGTATGCTCTTGACCAGCTTATAGCACTACTCCAGAAGATCAGGAGGGCTGGGAGTATAGGTGATATAACGAGTCTTGAGATGTGCCATATAACTAATATTGTTGAGAAACATGTATCTGGGCTAGAGACTCTTAAGGAGTATGAGAAGCTTAGGAGGTTATTGAATGAGGTACGTGGTGAATTCCTATGTGTATACTAGTTAGTGCCTAATCCTATCGATCATATGGGCTATAACGGCTAGTACCGTTATAACCTCTAGACGTCCAAGGAACATGTCTATAGAGATCACTAGTTTAAGATACCATTCTATATTATTGTTTAACATGACTGTCTGTAGACCTACAGTACCAAGTGCTGATGCTACATTGAATAAGCTATCTATTAACGGGTACCCGGATAGTAGGAAGATCATTAGTGATAGGGCTAGGGCAATAATGTATAAATGGATCACTAGCACATGCATATAGATCTCATCATCACCTATAACATTATCACCTATCTTCACAACAGTAATAGTCTCTGGAGGAGAATAGATCTTTTTAAGCCTACGTCCAAGCTCCTTAACAAGCACTATAAGCCTATACTGCTTAATGCCTCCACCAGTTGATCCCATACTAGCACCTATAAGCATGAGTATGGCTATGATATACTTGGCTGAATCCGGTAGACTAGTCATATCAATTGTCGAGTATCCCGTCGTAGATAGTGCTGATAATGTATTGAATAATGCATCAGTATATGATACAGTTGCACCACTCCATGTGATCGCTAGGTAGAATAGCAGGAACCCTATAGCATTTACGGCTATGAAACTCCAGATCTGTATTGCATTAACCAAGTACTTTATCCTCCTAAACTTTATGAGTAGATAGTATCTAGTGAAACTCTGTGCACTAATAAACATAAACACTATAGTAGGCCATACAATAGCTCTAGGAAAAGTATTAGTAGCTGCAAAACCACCCGTCGAGGTAGTTGTTAATGCATAGACAATGGATTCATAGACGCCAATACCGGATAACCAGTAGGTTAGGAATGCAGCTATTGTTAGGAAACCATAGAGTCCAAGGACTGCACGAGCTATCATACGTACACTAGGCATGTAGGCCTCCTTACGTAGATGTGTAGCGAATAACTGGTAGGCTACAGTACCTGGTTTTAATAGGAACCCTATGGTCACTATAACGATCCCTATACCACCAATCCACTGTAGCCATGCACGTACAAAAACTATTGTTTTCGGGAGTTCCTCTGTGACAAACATTGAGAGACCAGTTGTTGTTATACCGGATATACTCTCGAAAAGGGAGTCCCATGGGTCAAAACCGTTTAAGACCATAATGATCGTGTTTGCTATTGCTGGTAGTAGGAATGATATTACGGCAATATATAGTGAGTCGGTATAGGTAATCTCCTCTTGTATACTACCCCTCCATAGTAGATAGCCTATTAAAGCTATAGTTGCTGATGCTAATAGGTAGTCAACTGTATAATCCTCACCATAGACTAGAGATACAATGGCTGGAGCAGTAAATGAGGCTCCAAGGAGAATCAGTATAAGCCCTAGATAGTACCTTACCCTCTCGATCCACAACTTCTACCACACTATACCTCCTTAACCTCAACTACAAAACGATCACTACCCATATACTTCAATATAAACACTCTATCCCTATAAAAGCCTTGCCTAGGAACATACTCTCCAACACCATTCTCCAAAACCTCGTAGAGCATGGTCTCAGGGATATAGAGTCCACATAAACCACACTTAAGACCCCTACCAGTATACTCCATGACAGCTCCATCAAATGGGCATATAGACATAGCTGATCCGATCTCGATCACCGGTAGCCTCTCAGGATAATAGTCACGAGCCCATAGCCTCCAAGGCCCATACTCTCTATCATAGTAGCTACCACCCCTCCTATAGGGTAGGTAAGGCTTATCCAATATCCCAGCACCCAATAGATCGTTTATGAGCTTCTCCCTAAACCCCCACATAACACTCCACCCACGACATATCACCAGCATAATGAGCCTATCATCACTAAAGCGGTACTCAGCCCAACACCCACGGTATTCACCCAAGTACCCCTTAACAAGATCTACTAGGTGTTCCCCATAGCTACCATCAACTTCAATAATGATCTTCCAGCAATCCATAGCTCTTGGAGAAGGCTTACCAAGACCCCTAGACTCCCTACGGCACAGGAGACAATACTCCCTAACACTATCCTCAACAACACCCTCAGGCAACAA
>CAZVHC010000030.1:0-23211 GCA_964627005.1 uncultured Desulfurococcaceae archaeon | reverse complement strand
ATAACATATAGACAGGCACTAGCCAGGCTAAAGAAACTAGTAAACAACACCAGATAACCAGCACCACAAATTTGTGGTTCACTCTTCTCGTTCTTCGCCTACTAGTACTTACGAGCGGGGAACCCGAGAGCCCCGCAAAGACTGGGCATAGACTAGTTCAAGTCTAGGGGTGCGGATGGTCTCTAAGCATTTCCTTTAAAATACTCTAAGGCTTGTTGAAACCTATTTACTAAGAAGTCTAGTACTCTACGATAAATACCGAGAGGTATGCCCATATTAGTAATGCTATCAAAGATTTCTCTAGGCATATCAGGTTTAAGCAAGTATCTCTTAGCTATAACAACAAAGCCCCATTACCAATTATCTCCCAGATGTATCTTCGAGGCATCATCCTTGCAACAAATAATGGTTTAAGCCCAAGATAATTTACTAGATCAAGGAAATCATCAACATCCTTTAGCTCAGGATAATCAAGTTTATTCTTAACCTCAACATCAATAAAACCGACATCATGGCAAAAAACAATAAAATCTAAGTCAATATCCTTGCTTAATATAGGTAATACCATTAAAGTAATTAGTATACTTGCTTATAACCATACAACCAACCAATCTAAATGCTTGCTCAACCAAATACTCAGCATAATCAGCATAAATACTAGAAGAAGTTTCATAACGTCTCTCATATAATGAGTAGTACTTGATAAGCTCGATCTTCTTCTTAATTTCATCTTCAACTTTCTCCCTCTTCAACGTAGGAAGATAGAACCATCTAATGGTGAAGGAATGATTATTAAATTGGTATTTCTCCCCCAAGGTAGCTCCTAGCTATAACTACATCATTATGGGTTAGCTTATCCTTAAGATTTATAGCCAGCATATCTAGTCTTCTAACCTTCTCCCTCCTCAAATGCTCCCTACAGTTAGCCTTATCTTCATTTAACAATTCTCCGTATATATCTATTGAACCTCTAGGATTTTAAAGAGACCATTAACTAGTATCAGTATTTACTATAACCAGATCTTGTCCCTAAAGCAGTTTACTGTCTTGATTTAACTAGTTTTCTTGCTTTGAGATAGGCTTTTTTGAAGTCTAGTGTGTTTATTCCTTCTTCGTAGAGTTTTGCTAGTTTCCTGAATAGCTTCATATCACCTTTCCTATAGGCTTTCTCTATGAGCTTCAGCAGCTTGTCCTCATAGGGATCCTCATACTCTATTACTGGAGATAGGAGCTTGAGCTTTGTCAAGCTTTCACCGCCTTATATGGTCCTAATAGTGTTAGGTCTAAGTTAAATACTTTGTTTATACTTTTGTCTCTCCTGAGTATAACGATCTTATGTGGTATTAGGTATAAATGAAGACATAAACACTAATGATATATTTGGTTCTAGATGAAACCTTGGTATGGATATGGTAATGCTCATACCAGATAAGAGGAATAGAATATGTATATTGTTATGAGGTAGAGTAGAACCTATTAAGTAATAGGTGGTGAAAATAGTCTATAGATAAGGCTTAATTAAGCCATAGGAACTACCAAGTAAGTACTAATAACATCTATAGACCCCCTTGTGTTTATGGGTTATTCCATGGGGTAAACCATGGTGTTATCTCTATTGTGTCTAGGTTATGTGTATTTAGGAGTATTATTTTTATCCATATTACTGCTGTCTCATTATGCTCTATTACAACAGTGCTATTGTGTCCAGGATAGGGTAGGTCTTGTGGATTAATACATAGCCATGGGCATAGTGATGAGTTTGTACATGGGCCATAGGCATAGTATAGGTTTATCGAGCTCCCATTAGTGAGGGTTATATTAACACCCTCAAGCTTCACTGGAAGATCACCATTATTCCTAATAAGTAGCCCAACCCATACAGTCCTTAGACAATGACATGGACAACAACTACTGGTATAGTTTATCAACAACGTATCATTATCATCAATAAGAAATACAAGATCATCTGGGTAGTGGTGACAACAGCAGCAACAACACCTATAAACCCGGTAATCCTCAATATCAGTATCACGATCAACCATATCAACATAAACATTAACCTGGAGCGTATCAAGATACATAGAATACGCCGTACCCAAGACCATAAGCAATACCGAGATCATAGTAAATATCATAATGCTCCTCAATACACATACAACTCCTAACCATTAAGCACAGTATCCACATGTACAACATATATATCTAGTGTAGAAAAGATACAGATGATAATTAGCCCTATACAGTAACAAACAATACAGGATTAACAAATACTTTGGCTCTTTAACTTTCTATTGTTCCTAGCCAAACACTATATGATAGATAATATATGATTAAATATAGATTAGGATTGCAGGAATAGTTTTATTGAACACTGTATACATACTAAACCTCCTATGTTTCTGTATGGTAAGCTATATCAGTTAGAATAAACAATTATATCTATGGTGGCTGGTTTTGTCTAAATATATTGTTGTAACTGATGAGTCCATAGTCATTGGTTTATTTAGTAGTAGAGAAGTTATTGAGCTATATCCAAGGTTTGTGGAGAGTATTGGTTTAAAGCTTAAGAGTATCGGTATTGATATGGAGTATGAGGATATAAGTCCTCAAATAACCATCTATATACACGGTAATAGTGTTTCTAAATACTACATTGGCCTAAGCTTTGGGTTCCTGTATACTGGGGAGAAGCTGGAGAAGATCATGGATTCTATGGCTATGGTGTTTAGAGATCTAGGAGTTTCTGTAGAAGCTAAATCTATTAATCTGGATTCTAGGGGTATGGGGGAGGAGAGTCTCTATACAATACCTATAATGGGTTTAAAAGAACTTAATGATATAGGTTTAAGTAGGGGGTTAGAGGGGCTAGATAATACCCTAGAGGTTTTTAAAGATCTCATTAAATACGTATTGTTTGGAGAAATATCGTTAATACATGATCTTGGTAAGGATGGTTATAACATATGGGTTAACTTATATATAATGCCTGATCTAAGTTCTTTAAGGGAAATGTATAGTCTATTGTTAAAGTGTAGAGATTATGGTTTAGAGACAGATATTGATCTGCCTATAACAGAGGAGCTCTTAACAGATTATGGGTTATTAAAGAGCCTAGCATATTACACTAGCTATGTATATAACGAGCTTATTTATAGTGATAAACTATTTATTGACAAGAGATTTAGATATATCATGGAGTATCTAGATTATATTAAAAGACTATACCTTAACACTAAGTATGGATCTATATTTAATGCTGTATGTGATATGCTGAGGCAGGGTAGTGAAGTTGATCCTCAAAGCTACGTGGAGCTACTAGATCGTGTGTTATCGTTAATGGATACACTATCTATTAGGCAATATAGTTTAATAGTAAATTCACTTAAACAAGGTCTACCAGATGTTTTGAAGAATATAGTGTGTACACCAAGTATTAGGGGCTTAGAAACCCTAGATAAGCTTGTTAAGGCTATCAATGATATTTATGGGGCTTCAAGTAGATCTGGTATAAGCCCCTATGATGTAGGCTATGATTTTTACAAGGATACAACATCCAGGTTATTGGAGCTATATGGACAGGTTATTGATGCACTATATAGGGTTGTGGAAGCTATTGAGCCGGGTAGGCTTATGGACTACATTGGTGAGCAGGAGAGTATACATCATATCCTATCATTACTGGTTAAGTATAGGATGTATAGTGAATGGAGAGAGTTTATGAGTGTAGAACCTAGTAGTATTGTTAAGGCCCTAGAGAAACTATTGTTTAGGAAGTACTTCTACAGGGAGGAGCTCAGTATTTCCGATAAACTCTCCCGGTTTAGAGTTGATGATGAAGAACTAGTTAAACGATATAGTAATGTGTTTAGCAGGGTGGATATAAGCAGTTTTAGTAAGAGGTATTTAGGGCTATTATTAACACGCTATGGTAATGTATTGCCTGAGGACTTTAGATCTAGGGCTATCAATGTACTCTACACAAGCGTTGTTGGGAGAGTGGAGAAGGCATTAGCTAGGAGGAGGTATGGTAAGGTAATAAGGATGCTAAGGAAACAGCCAAAGATTATTGCAGATAAGCTTATCAACGACCTAATATGGCCCAGACTCAATGATCACATAAATAAGCTTTTAGAGAAAGATCCTGGGAGAGCACTAGAGTTTACGAATAAGCTACTGGATAGACTAGGATGGACAACATGTGATAGCCCACTATACCTACTCAAGGTAAAACTACAGGGTAAAAGACTATCAATAATAAGGAAACTCCATAAACAATAAACTCTACAGCCCTAATAATAATACTTGGAAAACGGTTATTCGGAACTAATGTATCCTAGGCTTCTAGAACTATTTGGTTTCGGAATTAAAGTCTTAAGATCCTTGTGTTCTATTAAATTTATAAGTATTGTATCACCTGAGATAAATTTAAGACTAAAGACCAATAACTACTTTGCCCCTTAGAATATAGTATTATCTATTTGACTATGTTACCTCTTGAGTCGAGTAAATATTATATTGTAGATGTCTTAATAATATCGTAAGACTTTAATCGTAAAATTATATATTAGTTATTGTCTAGAGCTTCTATTGTGCTTAGTGCTTTATGCCAAATAGAAGAATATGGGTATAGCATGCTATTATAGGAGTTACCTTCTCTAAGCCTTAGAGCCATCTGTATCGGGATAAACACCTCGATTTTATATCTCTCCTTCAATGTTCTATAATATTTAGGAGGAGGATATGGATAATATAGCTTGTTGTCTAGATGTAGGAGCTTTTAAGATATCTAGTAAACGGGCTAGCGTTCCATTTAATTATTATGAGAAGTTGATTTCATGGGCTAAACATGGCCTTAGACATATGGAGCGTATGTGTAAACAGGAGATATGGTGTAGTGAGAAATTTAAGCTTGTAGAACAAGGAATGGGGGTCTTCGGAAATGCTCTTGTACTATGTTCATTCTATACTAAAAACTTTAAAGTTGTACCTGAACCAGTTGTCCAATATGTTGTGCCAAGTTGTCCTATAAGAACTGGAACCATATATGATGTAGGCATACTCATGGATAATGATACTAGGTTTATTGTGCTTATAGAAGTAAAGCTTTATAAGAAATCAAGGGAAGGTATTCCATCATTTCCAAATGTTGAGCATGTATATGAAGATATACCTAAGCCCTCATCAATACTTAAGCGATGTAGAGCTATACCATTGGGTATTCTACTAGAGGCTAATCCTCTACCTAAAAGAGCAAAGATCCCTCCTTACATTATTCGTGTAAATAAGGTAATGGGACGTAGGGCAGTGAAGAACATCTATGAAGCAGTAATGGGGTGGCTAAAGGATAAACAAATAGTAAAGACCAGAACTAGCTAATGCTCCTCGGCTAGATCAACTATCTCAAACTTGTCCTTACCAAATATATCCCTTATATAATTATCAACTGATGAACCCATGTATTCACTTTTCTTAAGCTCGTCTAGTTCTAGTAGTTCTAGGGATATCTTCTCAAGTTCAAAGCCATGGAGATCTCCATACTTTTCTACTATATAATCTATACGCTTCTTAACTTGTTCCGGAAGGATCTTCTCTGATCTATTAATGTTAAACGTGGGTAGTTTTATGATAACTGGGACATCACTATCATCTACTCTTAATCTTTCATCAATAACCTCATATACTTCGTTAGAGAGAGGTCCATAGCTCCATATATAGAACTCAGCTTTCGTAATAGGTTTACCCTTAAATACGTACTTGATCACCCTGTCATTTCTCCTTTCATACTGTATTAGGAAAACTAGTTTCATAAGCTTCTTTACACCCTTAACCCTACCGCCAAGCCTCTTTATCAAATAAACAACTACATCATATACAGTATACTTGGAAGAACTAGGGCCAAACCTAAACATTAACCACCACCAACACCGCTACTATTAAGGATTCAAACCCAGTATTACTACAGTAACACCCATATTTATAGACTAGGTTTTAAAATGTATAAACCTTACCCTAAGGCTATGATGCTAGCGTTTTTGATCCAGCTAACGACATATATAACGACATGGTAGATTAATATGGGTGAGATAATTCCGCTTAAATTAGTCGTTAAACGTATAAAGAATAACCTTTATGTCTACTTGGAAGGCAGAGAAAACGGCAAGCATAAGACACTGTATATTGGGAGTCTCAACACTATCGTAAAATACTATATAGCATACTTTAAACCAGAACTAAGAGAAAAGCTTAGTGGAGAATGGTGGACCGGCCGGGATTTGAACCCGGGACCTCTCGGATGCCAACCGAGCGCTCTTCCAGGCTGAGCTACCGGCCCACACTCCTTGTCTCCTATTACTATATGTGAGGTTATAAAGCTTATTTACTGTGGGCATTGTCTCTCTATGGCTTCTATGAACTTGTCTATTAGCTTCATTACCCAGTCTAGCCTTGGTATATGGTTTATCCATTCCCTAGGTATATTCTCTACTCCATAGTATAGTCCTGCTAGTGAACCAGTTATTGCTGCTATGGTGTCTGTATCTCCTCCAAGGGCTATTGCTTTGGCTACTGCCTCTGCATAGCTGTTGGTGTTGAGGAATATCCATAGTACAGCTTCTAGTGTGTATACCACATAGCCTGTGCTCTTGATCTCTTTTTTACTGAGATAAGGTAGTTTTTTCTTAACTATCCTACCATAGTATCTGTAGAGTTCATTGCTGAATGGCTCCTGTAAGCCATAGATCTTATTTGCCTCCTCAACCATCTTTTCATAGGCTTCATACTTGTCGTAGCCCCTAACGATATAGTATACCATGATCGAGTATAGGCCACAGCCAACAAGAGATCTTGGGTGTGCATGTGTTATAGCTGATACCTCATGTACTCTCTCTATAACCATCTCTAGCTCTCTACAGTAGAAGTATAGTGGTATAGGCATGATCCTCATTAACGATCCATTTCCATTACTAAACTCGTCCCTTAAACCAGAGGATGTTGGCGGTATACCCTTTAATAGGTTCTCTAGAGCTCTCCTAATAGTACGTCCAATACCGAATGGTTTCCCATGGGAACTATACCTGCCCCCTACATACCATTGGATAAAGTTATCTGCTATGGCCTCCAAGCTATATCCATGGGTTACCAGTGCATCTATTGTAGCCAGTGTTAATGCTGTATCATCACTCCATACACATCTCCCACGGTATCTAAGGCATTTAAAAAACCATGCATCCTCTGCACATCTACCCCTCCCCCTAGAGCCTTCATAGGGGACACCAGCTATATCACCAAGGATATGCCCAATTATAGCGCCATAGACGCTCTCCCCTAGACCCATAATAATCCACCACTCTATCCATAGGGTACTCTAGTTTTTATCCTAGAACTACCCAACTATATCTCCAGTGGAGAGACTGGTTCTACTGTGGGGATTGATGGGGTTTTGAGCAGGGATATACTCGATGAAATAATAGAGTCTAGGCTACATAGGAGGCACAGGGTATTCCTTGATAAGGAGAAACTCCATCCAGACTATATACCCGAGAAACTACCCCATCGTGAAGAACAGATCAAGCGTATAGCCTCAATACTCGTACCAGGCCTTGAGGGGATTAGGCCAAGCAACATACTGATCTATGGCTTAACGGGAACCGGTAAAACTGCTGTCACACTCTTCGTACTCCGGGGACTAGAGGATCGTGCTAGAACCCGAGGTCTTAGGTTTAGGTATGCCTATGTCAATACACGTAAGACAGATACCACATACCGTGTAATAGCTGAGATAGCCCGTAGCCTAGGGCTTCGGATACCCCATACTGGGCTAGCTATAGCTGAGGTTTACCGTAGATACATTGAAGCACTTGATAGCTGGGCTGGTGTCCATGTGATTGTGCTTGATGAGATAGACTACTATGTACGTAGGCATGGAGATGATCTATTGTATAAGCTAACAAGGATCAATGAGGAGCTAAGCCGTGGCAAGGCATCACTCATAGGTATTACAAATGACATAAACTTCGTGGAAAACCTAGATCCACGTGTACGCAGCAGTCTTGGGGAGATAGAGATAGTATTCCCACCATACAATGCTACACAACTAGAGGATATACTATGGGATCGTGCTAAAGATGCCTTTGTACCAGGTGCTGTAGGTCTTGATGTCATAAAGTATTGTGCAGCACTAGCAGCCCGTGAACATGGGGATGCACGTAGAGCACTCGATCTACTGAGGGTTGCTGGAGAGATTGCTGAGAGAGAAGATGCTGAGCGTGTAACAATAGATCATGTTAGGAGGGCCTCCATGGAGATCGAGTATGGGAGGATCCAGCAGGTGGTATCAACACTACCTCTCCACGCCAAGCTTGTCCTAAAGGCAATACTATTGGTTGCACGTGAGAAGGGGTATTCAACAACTGGTGAAACCTATGGGAAATATAGGGTTTTGGTTAAGAGCCTAGGATATGAGCCATTGACTCAGAGGAGGGTTAGTGAGATAATTAATGAACTTGATATGTTGGGTCTAGTAAATGCTGTTGTTGTTAATCGTGGACGCTATGGTAAGACTAAGATGATAAGAGTTGATGAGGCAGTACTTCCCGTTATAGAGAAGATGCTTTCTACGGAGAAGTTGTGAATTGATGGGGATACAATATATAGTGGGGGTTGATGACGGCTATTTCCCACCATACTATAAGTCTAGGAAGGGGTATACGCTATTAGTAGCTGTTAAATACGATCTATTGAATAGATCAGTTGATGCAGTAGCCTATACACCAGTATTGGTCGACGGCCTTGACGCTACCATTAAGGCTATAGAGCTTCTAAGGATGGTTAAAGGGGATCTTGTACTATATGATGGTGTCACCTATGCAGGCTTCAACATAATAGACCCCTATAGGGTATATAGCGAACTAGGTATACCCGGTATAGTATTCTATAGACACCCATTATCACTAGAGAGGATAAGGAATGCACTCCTAAAACACTTCCCAGACCATATGGTTAGACTAGAGATTATAGCCAGGGTATTGAGGCAAAGGTTTAGAATGGATAGTATGTGGGGGATCTACGAATACACACCAATACACATAGACCCCCTAGAAGCCCGTGAAATACTTAGGAAACTACAGTATTACTCGCCAGAACCAGAACCACTACGGATAGCCGATACGCTGGCATCAACAACCAGTAGAAGACTCATACAGAGAATCATTAGTGAGCGGGCCCGCCGGGATTTGAACCCGGGACCTACGGGTTAAAAGCCCGCCGCTCTACCAGGCTGAGCTACGGGCCCTTCTATTCTATTTATCTAGAGATTCCTTATCTGGATTAATTTACTTATTGGTTATAGCCTACATATGTTTTTTCAATGTCCTTTTAAACTGGATGATGGTAAGGCTTAAGAACCAGTATACATATACGGGTGTCTAGCTCATAGCTCGTGTATATACTTACTGGGGATAAACTATAATTTGGTGTATACTGTATAGGTTAGGGTTGAAAAGCTATGCCCAGGTCTAAGAGGAAGGGAGTCAGTATTCTAGATCATGAATGGGTTCCGGAACACGAGGTTTTAAGTCCTGAGGAGGCTGCTAAGGTCCTTAAGGAACTTGGTGTTAAACCCACACAGCTTCCATGGATAAGTATTAATGATCCCGTGGTTAAGGCTATTGGTGCTCATGTGGGTGACATTATACGTATACGTCGTAAAAGCCCTACAGCTGGAGAGATAATTGTGTATAGGTATGTGGTTGTTGAGTAGGTTTTGGAGGGTGGTGTACTAGTTGGGTAATGTTTCATCTCAAAAGGTTTTCCCTACTCCAGAAGATAGATGGGTTGTTATAGAAGCTTATTTCCGTGAGAAGGGTCTTGTAAGACAGCATCTTGACAGCTATAATGACTTCATAGAACGTGGTATACATGAGATTATACGTGAGTATAGTGAGATACCAGTACCACAGATACGTGGTAAGATAGTAATTGATGATATAAGGATTGATAAGCCTAAGGTTAAGGAAGTCGAGGGTTATGAGGAGGAGGTAAAGCCTATAGAGTGTCGTCTCAGAAACCTAACGTATGCTTCACCAGTATACCTTAAATTCCATGTAGAGATCGAGGGGGACTATTATGGTCCACACGAGATACTGCTTATGAACCTCCCTGTAATGCTTAAGTCAAAGATAGATCCACTTAGCCAAATGACTCCTGAGGAACTTGTTAAAGCTGGTGAGGATCCAAAGGATCCTGGTGGATACTTTATAATTAATGGTAGTGAACGTGTACTAATAGCACAAGAGGATCTAGCTAGTAATAACGTTCTCGTAGACAAGGCTTCAGAGGGTAGTGCAGCAACACATATAGCTAAGGTGATTAGCGTTGCACGTGGACGTAGGAGCCAACTAGTTATTGAGAGGAGGAAGGACGGTATACTCTACGCTAATCTACAGGGTATAAGGATACCCATAACCATTCTTATGAGGGCTCTAGGGCTTAAGCGTGACGAGGACATAGTCTACGCTGTAAGCCTCGATCCAGAGATCCAGAAGGAAATGCTTCCAAGCCTTATGAAGGCACGTGATATAGGGACTGTAGAGGATGCACTAGACTATATAGGCTCACGTATAGCTATTGGACAGCCTAAGGCAGCACGTATAGAACGTGCAAAGACAATGCTTGATGAACACCTACTACCCCATCTAGGCAATAAGCCAGAGGATCGTATGAAGAAAGCATACTTCATAGGGCAGATGGCATGTAAACTCCTAGAGCTAGTCAAGGGATGGAGGAAACCAGATGATAAAGACCATTATAAGAATAAGAGGCTTAAACTGGCTGGTGAACTACTAGCACAACTACTACGTTACCACCTAACAAACTACTTCATAAGAGAGCTTAAGAACACTATTGAGAAAACATTCAGTAAACACCGTAAAGCAGATCTCAGGAGTGCATTGAAACCTGGTATACTAACTGATAGGATACTACATGCAATGGCTACTGGAAACTGGCCTGGGGGAAAGACTGGTGTAAGCCAGCTACTAGACCGTACTAATCTAATGAGCACATTAAGCCATCTTAGACGAGTGGTATCACCACTAGCACGTAGTCAGCCACACTTTGAAGCCCGTGAACTCCATCCAACACAGTGGGGACGTATATGTCCATTTGAGTCTCCAGAGGGACAGAACATCGGGTTGGTTAAGAACCTAGCACTAATGGCTAGCGTTAGCGTTGGTGTACCAGAGTCTACTGTTGAGCCCATACTTAGGAATCTAGGTGTATTGCCCATTGATAAGGTTATTGAGGAGGCTAAGAAGAAGGGTCCAGAGGCATTCCTCTCATGGAGCCGTGTATACCTTAATGGTAAGCTCATAGGCTATCACCCAGATGGTGCAAGGCTAGCACGTGAAATACGTAGGCTTAGGAGACGTGGTGAGATTAGTCCAGAGGTTAATGTAGCCCATATAGTCACTAAGCATACTAACGAGGTATTCGTAAATACTGATCCAGGGCGTATCCGTAGACTACTATTCGTGGTGGAGAATGGTGAGTTAAAGCTAAAGCCAGAGCATATAAAGAAGCTAAGGGAGGGTAAGTGGAGCTTCTCAGACCTAGTTGAAAACGGTATCGTGGAATTCCTAGATGCTGATGAGGAGGAGAATGCCTATATAGCACTTGATCCCGAGGAGATCACTCCAGAGCATACCCACATGGAGGTTTGGACACCAGCTATCCTAGGTATAACAGCATCACTAATACCGTATCCAGAGCATAACCAGAGCCCACGTAACACCTATGAAGCTGCAATGGCTAAGCAAGCCCTAGGACTATACGCTGCTAACTATCAGAGACGCATGGATACACGTGGGCACTTCCTACACTATCCACAGAAACCACTCGTACAGACACGTGTAATGGATATCATAGGCTTTAACGCCCGCCCAGCTGGGCAAAACATGGTTGTAGCAGTAATGAGTTTCACGGGCTACAACATAGAGGATGCATTGATAATGAATAAGAGTAGCGTAGACCGTGGACTCGGCCGGAGCACTTTCTTCCGTCTATACAGTACTGTAGAGTACAAGTATCCCGGTGGACAAGAGGATCGTATTGAGATACCACAGCCTCATGTCAAGGGGTACCGTGGGCCTAAGGCTTATGAGAAGCTTGAGGAAGACGGTATAGTTGTGCCGGAAACACCTGTTAAGGGTGGAGATGTACTTATTGGCAAGACTAGTCCACCGAGATTCCTAACTGTACAGGAGTATGGTGTTGGGACAGGATTTGTGAGACAGGATACAAGTATTGTTACAAGACATGGTGAGAAAGGTGTTGTAGACACGGTACTAATAACAACTGATTCGGAGGGCAACAAGCTTGTCAAGGTACGTGTACGTGATCTAAGGATACCGGAGCTCGGGGATAAGTTTGCCAGCCGCCATGGACAGAAGGGTGTTATTGGGTTGCTTGTGCCTCAGGAGGATATGCCATTTACAGAGGAGGGTATTGTACCGGATCTAATAATTAATCCACATGCATTCCCAAGCCGTATGACCGTTGGACAATTGATCGAGAGTATTGCTGGTAAGGTAGCAGCTCTAGAGGGCAGGTTAATAGATGCAACACCATTCTATAAGGAGCCTATTGAGGAGATCAAGCTTACTCTTAGGAGGCTCGGCTACCCAGATACTGGTGTAGAGGCCATGTATGATGGAAGAACTGGTGAGCTACTACAGAACCCAGTGTTCATAGGTATTGTCTACTACCAGAAACTACATCATATGGTAGCTGATAAGATACATGCACGTGCTCGTGGACCAGTACAGATCCTTACTAGACAGCCTGTTGAGGGACGTGCCCGTATGGGCGGTCTACGCTGGGGTGAGATGGAGAGGGATTGTCTCGTTGGCCATGGGGCTGCAATGCTTCTTAAGGAACAGCTTCTAGATAAGAGTGACCGGACGATCATCTATGTATGTGAGCTATGTGGTCATATAGGCTGGTATGATAGGAATAAGGGTAAGTATGTATGTCCAGTCCATGGAGATAAGGGTAGGCTCTACCCGGTAGAGGTATCATACGCATTTAAGCTTCTCCTACAGGAGCTTATGAGCATGTGTATCATGCCCCGTTTAAAGCTAGAGGATATTGTACGTGGTAGGAGGGGTGAGTATAGTGCCTAGTGCACGTAGGATTGGAGCTATAAAATTCGGTATACTTAGTCCGGATGAGATTAGGAAAATAAGTGTCACAACAATATTTACGCCGGACGTCTACGATAATGATGGAATGCCTATTGATGGAGGTATAATGGATCGTAGGCTTGGTGCTATAGAACCACGTGAGGTATGTCCTGTATGTGGTAATACAAGGGATAACTGTCCCGGACACTTTGCCCATATAGAGCTTGCACGCCCAGTTATCCATGTAAGCTTCGTTAAACATATACTCATATACCTTAAATCAACATGTAGGAGATGTGGACGTATACTCCTTGAGCCAAGCGAGATCCAGAGATACCTTGATCTACTGTCCCGCCTTGAAAAGATCGGTGCCGAGCCATTGAAGAAGAGACTTATAGAGTATATTCGTAGGAAAGCCTCCAAGCAGATAGTGTGCCCACACTGTGGGGCTAAACAGTACAAGATCAGGCTTGAGAAACCCTATGTATTCTATGAGGAGCGGGAGGAAGGCGTTGTAAGACTTACACCATCGGATATAAGGAAGAGGCTTGAGAAGATCATTAATGATGATGTTCGGCTCCTAGGAGGAGATCCTCTGGAGGCACGTCCTGAATGGATGGTTCTAACAGTACTACCAGTACCACCCAAGGCTGTGCGTCCATCAATACTTTTGGAGACCGGTATCCGTAGTGAAGACGATCTAACACATAAGCTTGTAGATATAGTCCGTGTAAATAATAGGCTACGTGAACACATTGAGAGTGGTGCTCCAAATGCTATTATTGAGGAGGAGTGGGAGCTCCTACAATACCATGTAGCAACCTATTTTGATAACGAAGTACCCGGTATTAGCCCTGCAAGACACCGTAGTGGTAAGATATTGAAGGGTATTGCACAAAGGCTTAAGGGTAAAGAAGGCAGGTTTAGAGGAAGCTTAAGTGGTAAGCGTGTAGATTTCTCAGCCCGCACAGTCATAAGCCCCGATCCTAACTTGAGTATTGATGAGGTTGGAGTACCTATTGATGTTGCTAAGATACTGACTGTACCAGAGAAGGTCACTCCATGGAATATTGATTTCCTAAGAAAACTAGTACTCAATGGACCCGAGAAATGGCCTGGTGCAAACTATATCATAACACCTGATGGACGCCGTATAGACCTACGTTTCGTAGATCGTAAGGCTAAGGCTGAAGCATTAGCTCCAGGATATATTGTTGAGAGGCATCTTATGGATGGCGATATAGTACTCTTCAACCGTCAGCCATCACTACACAGGATCTCTGTAATGGCTCATGTGGTTAGGGTACTTCCGTATAAGACTTTCAGATTAAACCTACTGGTATGTCCACCATATAATGCTGATTTTGATGGGGATGAGATGAATCTCCATGTACCACAGAGTGAGGAGGCTCGTGCTGAGGCTCGTGTATTAATGCTTGTTGAGAAACATATACTAAGCCCAAGATATGGTGGACCAATAATTGGTGGTCTCCAAGACTATATTAGTGGGGCATACCTGTTAACAGCTAAGTCAACACTACTCACAAGAGATGATGTCATAGACCTACTTGGTGTAGCTGGATACCGTGGACCACTACCTGAACCAGCTATATTGAAGCCTGGTCCATACTGGACTGGTAAACAGCTTGTAAGTCTCTTCCTACCAAAGGATCTAAACTACAAGAGGAGAGCAACGATCGGTAAGGCTGCTACACTTGCATGTATTGATGAGGATTGTCCGCATGATAGTATCGTAGTTATTAAGAAGGGTATATTGATGGAGGGTGTACTGGATAAGGCTAGTATTGGTAGGGAGGAACCAGAGAGTCTACTGCACTGGCTTGTCAAGGAGTATGGTGAGGATTCTGCTAGGAGGTTCATGGATAATGTCTATAAGATGTTTATACGCTATGCTGAGAAGCATGGTTTAACACTATCATATGACCATGTAGTATTACCTCCTGAGGCTATGAGGAGAGTTAAGGAGATTATTGAGGAGAAGCGTAGGGAGGTTTTCGAGCTTATTGAGAAGTATAAGCGTGGTGAACTAGAGCCTAAGCCGGGTAGAACTCTTGAGGAAACTCTTGAGGAGGAGATAATTGATCTATTGTCTAAAAAGCTACTGGATGCTGTAGCAGAGGCCATAACGCCATACTTTAACCTACGTAACCCAGTAATAGTCATGGCCCGTACTGGTGCACGTGGTAACCCTGTGAACCTTACACAGATGGCTGCACTCCTTGGCCAACAGACTATACGTGGACACCGTATAACACGTGGATACTATAACCGTACACTACCGCACTTCAAACCAGGAGATCTTGGTCCGGAAGCCCGTGGATTCGTAGCCCATGGTTTCGCTGAAGGTCTTACACCTGTGGAGATGTTCTTCCATGCAGCAGCTGGTCGTGAGGGTCTTGTTGACACAGCTGTACGTACTAGTCAGAGTGGCTACATGCAGCGTAGGCTTATTAATGCCCTACAGGATCTAAGGGTTGAATATGATGGTACGGTACGTATGCCCACTGGAGAGATCGTGCAGTTCCGCTATGGAGAGGATGGTGTTGATCCCATGTGGAGTGACCATGGTAAGGCTGTTAAGGTTGAACGTGTTATTGAGAAGGTTATTGGGTGGAGGATATGAGTTTAGAGGATAGGCCTATAGAGTCAAGGGATGAATTGATAGGTTATCTTGAGAAGAATTTGCGTGGACGAGTTAGTGAAGCCGTCTATAGTGATGCTGTTGATCAGCTTACCCGGGCCTGGGAGAGGTATGGGCTGACCTATGAGGAGCTTGACAGGATTATAAAGGAGATAATTGCTAGGTATGAGCAATCACTAGTTGAACCTGGTGAGGCTGTAGGTACTGTTGCTGCACAGAGTATTGGTGAACCATCTACACAGATGACACTACGTACATTTCACTATGCTGGTGTGCGTGAGTTCAACGTTACACTTGGTCTACCACGGCTTATAGAGATTGTTGATGCACGTAAGAAGCCTGGTACACCTATTATGGAGATACATCTTGATGATGAGCATAAGTATAGTGAGGAGAAGGCACGTGAGGTACAGAGACGTATTGAGACAACAACTATTGAGAATATTGCTAGACGAGTAGATGTTGATCCATTGACGGGAGTAACTATAGAGCTTGACAAGACGATGATGGAGGATAAGGGTGTATCTATAGAGGATGTACGTAAGGCTCTTGAGAAACTAAAGCTGGGGGATATAGATGTTGATAAGTATGCAGGCATAGTCTTTATACAGTGGAAGGTATCTCCGGACTATACAAAGATCGAGAGGATCAGGAGGAAGATACTAAGTGCAAGGATTAAGGGTGTTAAGGGGATCAATAAGGTGATTATACAGAAGAGAGCTGTGCCACAACCAGATGGGACTGAGAAAGAGGAGTATGTATTGATTGCTGAAGGGAGTAACTTGGCGGAGGCTATGAAGATACCCGGAGTAGATCCTAGGAGGGTATTTACAAACAATATCAAGGAGGTTGAGGAAGTACTTGGTATTGAAGCTGCACGTATGGCCATTATCAAGGAGATCATGGATGTACTTGAGGATCAAGGTCTAGATGTCGATATAAGGCATGTAATGCTTGTAGCAGATATAATGACATGGAGTGGTACAGTTAAACAAGTTGGCCGCCATGGAGTAGCTGGTGAGAAACCAAGTGTACTTGCTCGTGCAGCTTTTGAGATGACTGTACAGAAACTTGCTGAGGCAGCTACAGCTGGTGAAATAGATCCACTTGTTGGTGTAACGGAAAATGTAATAATAGGGCAACCCATACCTCTAGGTACTGGTATAGTCGAGCTGTATATGAGGCCTAGTGGTGAGGAGGAAAGGGGTGAGAAAGAATGAGTCTCAGCATAACTGATTTCGCTCGTGAACTCCAGATGGTTTTGAAAACAGGTAGTGTAGTCATTGGTAGTAAGAAGACTATAAAACTAGCTAAACTTGGTAAGACAAAGCTTGTCGTTATAGCAAGGAATGCTCCTCCAGAGGTTAAAAAGGACCTGGTATACTATGCAAAGCTAGCAAACATACCTGTCTACGAGTTTCCCGGAACAAACATGGAGCTTGGAGCTGTATGTGGGAAACCTTTTAGTATATCTGCACTAGCTATAATTGATCCGGGGCAATCAAATATTATCGAGCTAATAAAGGAACGTGGTGAGGTGAAGACATAGAAGTGGGTATTGGGGTAAAGCTAACACCTGAAGAACTAAGGTATATGGCCCTCCTACACGAGCTTACGGGGGTCCATGTGAGAGACTGTATTATTGATGATGAATTCAACCGTATAATATTTGTTGTTAATCCCCATGAGATAAGCCAGGCCATAGGTCCCAGGGGTTTACATGTACAGAAGCTAAGGAAGATCATTGGCCGTAACATAGAGGTTGTAGGATATAGTGATAAGCTTGAGGAAATGGCTAAGTATGCATTGATACCAGCCCGTGTCCGGGATGTACGTGTTGTACAGCGTGGTGGTAAGAAAACAATTTATGTGAGTGTAGAGCCTAGTGATAAGGGTATAGCTATTGGTAAGAATGGTAAGAACGTTGCACGTGCAAGGATGCTTCTTAAGAGATACTTTGGAGTGGATAACGTGATCATAGCATGAGCACGAGACAAATATTTAAAGACCCCCCTACAACACCCATATACAATAGATACTCTGGTGAGGGAGAATAAGAATTGGCTGGTAAGAAATCACCTAACGGACTATATGCTGCTAGGAAGCTACGTAGGAAGAGACTAAAGTTTAGATGGAGCCAGCGTGAATTCAAGATCAAGATGCTGGGGCTTAAGAAGAAAGTGGATCCACTTGAAGGAGCACCGATGGCTCGTGGTATAGTGTTGGAGAAAGTTGCTGTTGAGGCTCGTCAGCCAAACTCTGCTGTACGTAAGTGTGTACGTGTACAGCTTGCTAAGAATGGTAAGGTTGTGACAGCATTTGTTCCATGGGATGGTGGTATAAACTATATTGATGAACACGATGAAGTTGTTATTGAGGGTATTGGCGGGCCACGTGGACGTTCAATGGGTGACATACCTGGTGTACGTTACAAGGTTATAAAGGTTAATGGTGTATCTCTCAAGGCTCTATGGCTTGGTAAGAAGCAGAAGCCAATTAGGTAATGCTAGAAAATACCTAGATCCCCTTCTTCCTCAGAGTCCTCCCTAAGCTCCTCCTGTTGATCAACAAGTATTTTCCGAACATATATTGGTTTATGAGTTATGAGTGCAAGTAGTATAGCGTGACTAGGAATCATCTTCCTACGTATAATCATGCTATCCTCCCCAAACTCAGCTGTAGCTGAATAGGTGTAGGTTTCAGGGTTTATGGAGTCTATGATAACTCTCCTCAAATGCTTACCTAATGCTTCTACAGCATTAGGTGTTGTGAGAAGTATATCATATAGTGTCTCTCGATCATCATTGAACTCCTCCTCCATATATGTATCGTAACCCTTGATCTTCCTTATCATCTCAACAATATCTATTGGTACAGAGTAGAGGCGGAACTCACGTCCATCCTCTAACTGGCATGTGATAAGAGTTCTCTGTGGTACTGGATACGGTATTCCATCGATTATGGCTTCTATAAATGTTATCGATGCATCTACATCATATACTCTTATAAGCTCCTCTTCATCATAATCTCTCAAGACAATCCCTTCCTCAGTACCTGCTTTGGTGCATATATTCTGTTATCAATAACACTCTTATATAGCTGTGGGATATAGACCGCCTTATTAGAAGGTAAGGTTTTTATGGGGTTTAGTCTGTGGATATGGTATGTAATGAGGCTAGTGTATGGGTGGGTAACGAGTTGGCTAGTGAGGAGAGTGTTGTTGTAAAGGTAAGGGAGATCAGGCTCTTCGGTAAATGGAGTTATGATGGGATAATAGTTCGTGATCCAAGCCTTAAGAAATATATATCGTTGAAACCAGTGTTTCTCCCCCATACTGGGGGGAGGCATGAGCATAGACGTTTCGGTAAGGCAGAGGTACCCATTGTAGAGAGGCTTATGAATAAGCTTATGCGTCCAGGACGTAACATGGGTAAGAAGCATCTGGCATACAATATTGTTAAGAAAGCCTTTGACCTAATATATCTAAGGACTGGTGAGAACCCATTACAGGTCCTCGTACGTGCTATAGAGAATGCTGCACCACGTGAGGAGACCACAAGGATTATGTATGGTGGTATAGTGTATCATGTAGCTGTTGATGTATCTCCGCAGAGGAGAGTTGATCTAGCACTGAAACACCTTACCGAGGGTGCTCGTAACAAGGCATTCAATAACCCAATGCCTATTGAGGAGGCTCTTGCAGAAGAGATCATTGCTGCAGCTGAAAACGATCCACGTAGCTATGCTATACAGAGGAAGGAGGAGATTGAGAGAATAGCTCTAAGTAGTAGATAGCTTTTACATATCCTCCTAAAACCATTATGTAAAACCCTATTACTCACAGCCCTAGATAACCTTATAAGACACCTCTCTCGTTATCTATTACAGTCTTGGAAACAGTAAATAAGGGTATATAGACTAGGTGAGGATGGGATGAGCTCTCAAAAACCACACCTAAACCTGGTGGTAATTGGCCACGTAGACCATGGTAAGAGTACACTGGTTGGACATATCCTATATCGTCTAGGACTAGTTGATGAGAAAACCATTAAGACACTAGAGGAAGAGGCTAAGAAGAAGGGTAAGGAGAGCTTTAAGTTTGCATGGCTACTTGATAAGCTTAAGGAGGAGCGTGAACGTGGAGTAACGATAGCGCTAACCTACCTAAAGTTCGAGACAAGGAAGTATATATTCACAATTATTGATGCACCCGGACACCGTGACTTCATCAAGAACATGATCACTGGTGCTAGCCAGGCTGATGCAGCATTACTAGTAGTTAGTGCTCGTAAGGGTGAGTTTGAGGCTGGAATGAGTGCTGAGGGACAGACTCGTGAGCATGCTATCCTAGCAAAGACCATGGGTATTAACCAGTTGATTGTTGCTGTGAATAAGATGGATGCAACTGATCCACCATGGAGTGAGAAGAGGTATAAGCAGATTGTTGAGGTTCTCAGCAAATTCCTAAAGTCAATAGGCTATGATCCAAGTAAGATACCATTCATACCAGTTAGTGCATGGACTGGAGACAACCTGATCGAGCGTAGTGTCAACATGCCATGGTATGATGGTCCTACAATGGTTGAAGCACTAGATCTACTAGAGCCTCCTCCAAAGCCTATTGATAAGCCTCTACGTCTACCAATACAGGATGTATATGTAATCAGTGGTGTTGGTACAGTACCAGTTGGACGTGTAGAGACTGGTGTATTGAAGGTTGGTGACAAGGTAGTATTCATGCCTCCAGCAGTAGTTGGTGAAGTACGTAGTATCGAGACCCACCACGTAAGAATTGAGAAGGCTGAGCCTGGAGACAATATTGGATTCAATGTACGTGGTGTAAGTAAGCGTGATATCAAGCGTGGTGATGTAGCTGGACACCTAGATCACCCGCCAACAGTTGCTGATGAGTTCACAGCACGTATATTCGTAATATGGCATCCAACAGCAATTGCACCCGGATACACACCAGTAATCCATATCCACACAGCTAGCGTAGCATGCCGTATAGTTGAGATACAGGCTAAGCTCGACCCGAGGACTGGTAAGGTCATTGAGAAGAACCCATCATTCCTAAAGCGTGGTGATGCCGCTATAGTGAAGTTCAAGCCCATCAAGCCACTGGTTGTTGAGAAATATAGTGACTTCCCACCACTAGGAAGATTCGCTATGAGAGATATGGGTAAGACTATTGGTATTGGAGTAGTTGTTGACGTAAAGCCTAAGCAGATAGAGATTAGGAAGAAGTAATAAGCCAGTGTTTTTCCCTAGCTACCAAAGATGTATTGGCATACTTAATCTATACCAAAGAGTTTTTCTACCCCTAAAACCACCATGTGAATACCGGAGGCAATGGGTGGGTTAGACAATGTCAATGGTAAGGATAAAGATATGGAGTACAGATGTAGAGAAACTAAATGAGTTCGTATCAAAAATAGTAGATATAGCCAAGCGCACAGGTGTAAAGATCAAGGGACCCATACCACTACCAACAAAAAGACTAGTAGTACCAACACTAAAACTACCCCATGGAGAAGGACGTAAGAAGTGGGAACACTGGGAAATGAGAATACACAAGAGAATAATCTATATAGCAGCAGATGAAAGAGCAATGAGACAACTCATAAGGATAAGAGTACCACCAGAAATATGGATGGAAGCAGAGATCATAAGATAAACACCTTCTACCCGATCAATAAAGTAAAACACTTAACCCCAGGAAAACAAACTTCCAAACTAGATGCCGGGGTGCCCGAGCGGTCTAAGGGGCCGGCCTTGAGAGCCGGTGGGCACTGCGCCCGCGCGGGTTCAAATCCCGCCCCCGGCGCTATTTCATAGACTTACTTTACATTACTTCATCAAAGCTCATAATTCAAGTTTATTATATTATGCAGAAACCATACGTATCCTTATTAAGTAGTAGTATGTGCCTTTGAGTTTGTTACATCATCTAGGCTGGGTATTGGAGAGTAATATAGACTTTCAGGATAAGCTTAAGATCGTATTAGAGCTTCTAATATCATGGAAGTTTGAAGTATAATGGACTCAGTTATGTAATGGTTATTTGTATTTGTAATTATTTAACGGATTTATGATAATTAACTAAAAACAGTTTCTTTATATGCTAAGATCATATAGGGCAGCATCTATACATGGGTAGTCTTTCCTGTCTATATGGGAAGTACTTATACCTAGTTTCTTTAGTTTGTCTTGAATTTCATCTAGTAGTTCTAGATTACTTGGTACGGGAAAGTAATATATTCGTATTAGATCATACATTATCAGATTTTTAAGTTTCTTCCCAATACCATATACTTTTTCCAGTTCATTATAGAAAGAATCGATATCTGCTTCTGTAATAGATCCCTTAGTGATACCGTATTTTTCAGCTAAAGCCGTAAGTTCTTTTAATGTCCTAGCTATAGATCTTGCATATCCCAGTTTCTTATTAACTATTGTTTTAAGCTCTTCCTCTAAGATATTCTTCATAAACTCATATAACTTATCAATTCCACCAGCTTTTTCTGATCAAATAGTTAATTGCTTGATCAGCTCCAATATCACCAGTATGTGTAGATAGAAAGCCGTGTCTAAGCATTAATGCATAAGGTGTCCATCCATTAAGATGTGCATGTATTCTCCATAAGAGTGTTCTTTCATGACCTATATTAATTATCCATTGGAGAAGCTGCAAGCCATATATCACCCTAAATAGTATTTTACGTTTAAGCATATAAAATTTTTTCATGTGATCCATAATAAGGAAGATATGAGTAGGTGTCGCTATGAAACTTGATGGTAAATCATGGGATATGTATGTGGATGTTAACGCAGTAAATAATGTAGGTGTCATAATATCTCTAATAAATTATAAATTATGTTTATAAAAGGATAATGATTCAGATAAAGTCTCATAATCGAATAACTTAATATTCTTAACTTCAGCTAACTAACATAACGTATTAACCCATACCTAGTGAAAGAATATATCTGGGGAGTATATTTGACAGAGTTATTGTATCAAAGAGACTGTTATTTGAGGGAATTTGACGCTAGGATCACATGTGTTGATGGTGACAGGATCATTCTTGATAAGACCATGTTTAATCCAAGGGCTGGTGGTTTATCATGTGATACTGGGTATCTTATTAGGAATAAGTAGGAAATACCGTGTTGTGGAGGTGTATATTGATAAAGGATCTGGTGAGGTTATCCATAGACTCGACACAAGCGACCATGATCTGGTAGTAGGGGATATTGTCCATGGGGTTATTGACTGGGATCGTAGGTATAGGATTATGAGGCTCCATACTGCAGCCCATATACTGGCAGCGATCATGTATAGGGAGTATAATGCACTTATAACTGGTG